>JBGUUB010000073.1:0-1694 GCA_045133355.1 Acutalibacteraceae bacterium | reverse complement strand
ATGGCGAACTCCTCTTGGGTAAGTCCTGCTTCTTTTCTGCTTTTTTTAACAAATTCGGCAATCGGATTCATATATATTATCTCCCTATTTTCATCTTATACTCATATAATATACCCTTTAAGGTATAATGTCAAGAGATTTATTAAAATAATATACCCGAAAAGGTATATTACAAGCAATTTAGACTTGCATATACCTTTTCGGGTATAAAGTTTTGCGCTTTAAAACACACCCTAATTAAACAACTGGTTAAAGTTCATATCATAATATTTTACTTCTGTCTTCAATTCGTTAGTTCCAGTATTTTCATTATGTACCATATAAGGATGATACATTACAATTATATCATCACCAATGATAAATTCGCCGGCCTTCATTTTCTCGGTTTCAAGTAATTTATTACCATTTAAGTCATAAATCTGCAATAAATTTTCCTCGTTTAATACATCATTTGAATAAATATAGATGTACTTTTCTGTATGAACAACTTCATCTAATCCATCCGGAATCCTAATAGGCTCAAAAAGATAATTTCCGCTTTTATCTATTAATGTAAAATAGTGAGTACGGTCCATATAAATATTTGCAACTATATTTTCATCGACAAATATAAATTTATCAGACATTAACTGTCCTACACTCTAAAAACCTTGATATTACTGGGCTTTTCAGCAACTTTAAACTCAACTGTTATGTATTTTCCCTTGTTTTTGCCCTTATGAGCGAAAATAAGGGAAAGTTTTTGTTTTTATCCGCCAACCACCTTATCGAGCAGTCTTGCGGAAGTACGTTTTGCTTCTCTTGTAGAGTGAGCATAAACGTTCATCGTGGTACTTACATCGGCATGACCTAAAAGCTCCTGCACATCCTTCGGTGCTGCTCCGTTTGAGAGCAGATTACTTGTGAATGTGTGTCGCAGTTGGTGGAAATGAAATCCTTCGAGGCCTTTTACCTTTTTGCTTGCTCTCTTGCACATAATACCAATCGTGCTTGGCGATTCATACGCTCCGTCTGGTCTTAAGCATACAAAGGATATCTCCTTGTATCCCTCAGGAATCTTCTCGTTTCTTGATAGCGTATAGACCTCGTAGTAATTGCGGTCTTTTTCCTTAACCTCACAGTAATAATTGAGGCGGTATAATTCGCCATATTTGAAACGGTTTTTGTGCTGTTCAAGCTTGGCCGTTCGTAGAATCTCTGCCAAGGTGTCGCAGAAGTCCACTGTTCGGACTTTTCTGCGTTTGGTAGCCCCTATCTCCGTTTTGTGCCTTGCGTTGTTGTAACGCATACTGCGACGCACCGTAAGATACTGCTTTTCAAGATTTACATCTTGCCAAGTTAGTCCGCAGACCTCTCCAATGCGAAGTCCCGTGTAATAAGCGATCTGTATAGGGAGCAGAGCAGGGTTATTCTTGGCTTTTAGAAAATCCTCAAGTTTCAGATACATTTCGTGAGTTAGTGTCGGTATGGTAGCAATCTCTCCGTTATCATCCGAGAACAGTTCGTAATCGTCCTTTTTGCCGCGCCATACTACGTACTGCATCGGGTTAAAGGAAATCATCCGCTTGGGAAATACTGCAAAGCGGAACGCTCCTTGCAGAACGGCGGAGAACAATCGCAAGTAACCCTTGCTGAGTGGCTTCGATGTAGTACCATTCGGATTCACTCCGCCGAAGCTGAGCTGATCCATAAAC
>JBGUUB010000072.1:0-10968 GCA_045133355.1 Acutalibacteraceae bacterium | reverse complement strand
CGGCGGTCGAAATGAACAAAAACGGTGACTTTGGCATACCCGTACCCGATTATGTTGAGGAAAATGTATCTACAAAGGTAGTAAAAATAATTCAGTCCTACACAGGCGTTGTAAATAAAATGGTCTGGAGGAAATTTTAATACAAACATTTATAAAGTAAAATCACACAGTATAAATCCCCTTATTTAACAAATAATAGAATCACAATTTATAAAATAAGTGGATTAAAATATATGAAATCCACAGGAATAGTTCGTAGAATTGAGGAATGCGTTATAATAGGGCAAACCGTCTGAACTCCGCATAAACACTAGGGCTTTCGCCGGTTTGCCCCACTGAACGCATTGGTGTCAAAAACGGGTTTTGGACTCATCTTTGTGAAAATTTGGACATGCGATTTATATTGATGCAGTTTGTAAATCGTTGAAGTATTTAAGATGAAATGGAAAATACAACCAATCATATCCTTTACTTTTATTTCTTATTGGTATATAATATTAATAGAGGGGATGTTAATGTTTAAGAAACTGGGAAAATGGTTTGCGGAAGGAATAAAAAAGATTTGTTGTTTCTTTCGTATTCCAATAGTAAAAAATGGATTGTTAATTGTTACTAGTTGTCTATTGCTTTTGTTTTTTCTCATATATAATGTAGATAGTTTTAAGGGAAATTTTTTAGCTAGTATCTATGAATTACTTCTGCAACTTTTAATGATGGGAGTTACTTTGGGATTAGGTACAGTTATATATGGATGTTTTGATGTTGTTTCTTTTTTTAAGAACAATATAAAAGATGTTTTGATTGAAGATGAATATTTACAAACATTATCAACCAAGAAAAAACAAGATTTAATAAATAAATTAGAGTACGATTTGATTTATAATGGTTATAAACCACAGCCGGATTGTTTATATACTTTTGTTAAGAAAAAAATTGAGCCTTTGGTAAAAAAGTGTTTTTTCAAGAATTACTCATGTGAAATTTTTTGCGAATATGATGTTGATAATAATTGTATTAAAAAGTATATTAATTACAATTTGGTTGTATCGCATATAGATCCAAATGAATCTATTTATTTCGATATAAATTCACAAGTGAGATCATATTTTGGTGACGAACCGAACAATGGATTAAAAATCGAAAAATTATCGGTTGGCTCTAATCAGTATGCAGATAAAGTTTCTTTGTCTCAAAGAAAAGTAGAAGATGATGGTTCTGGATACATAATTGAATATTATATAGAAGAAATACCAGAAGAATTGAAAAAAGATTTAACCTTTTCCGATAGCGACTTGGTAATTAGCCTTTCTCTCATATCCACTGTACCAGATGATGATTTATCCTATTCCAATCGGCTCTCTTTCCCATGTTCAAATTATGAGTTTTCTTTTATTTATAACAATAAATATTTTTCAGCAGATCCTAATGTTTTTTGTTTTATGGATACTGCTGATGGACCAGTACCTAGATGGAATTTAAAGAAAACGGAAAAAATGAGTGATATAGATGACATAGATGTGAATGTAGTTGGTTGGATGCTACCAGGAGATGGAGTATCAATAACTTTAGATAAAAATAATTTAACCTCTTGATTTTTGTGAAAATTGTGTTATAATTAATGTGCGGAGCATATTATGTATAAGGAGGGATTAGTATGATTCGCAAAATCATCGCAATTTCTGAACGTTCGGGGCCACGTAAAATTTAATGGAAATAGATATCTATATATAGCCTGCTTATAAAGCAGGCTATTTTTATATTAAAATTTACATGTAAACTTTGCAACCTTTTTCAAAATTGCAACACTATATAAGTGAAGGGAGGTTAAAGAAAATGGCAATAGAAAAATCGGTACAAGAGGAATACCTAAATTCGCTGACTCAAAATTATATGGATAAGCTGTTTTATTTCAGTCTTAAAAAGACTGGAAACAGTTTTGAAGCAGAAAACTTAGCTCAAGATATTTTGCTTAATATTATTACTTCGCTCGAGAGAGGTAATGTGCCTGAAACTTTTGAGGCATGGGTTTGGGGTATTGCTCGTAACCGTTATAGTGTGTGGGTGAGAAACAAGAATAATCGAAACGAATTGTTTGCCAACTCGGATGTTAATGATTATGAAATCTTAGACAATACTGCAAATACTGAAAACAAAGTGATTGACAGCGAAACTTTAAGTTTGCTCAGGCGAGAGCTTGCCTTTGTTTCATCGGAATATCGCAATATTGTAGTTGCCTATTACATAGAAGACAGAAAAATCAAAGATATTGCCGTTTCTTTAAAACTCCCCGAAAACACAGTTAAGTCTAAACTGTTACGTGCAAGAAAAATTTTGAAAGAAGGTATGAACTTGTCAAGAGAATTTGGTATCAGAAGTTACAAGCCAGAAAACGTTGATTTTGCCGCAAGTGGTAGTCAGCCGAGCGGTTTGCCTTGGAAAGCCGTCCAAAGAAGCTTGCCAAAAAATATATTACTTGAATTAGATAATAACCCTCTTACAATAGAACAATTGGCTATTGAGTGTGGAGTTGCCATGCCTTATATGGAAGAGGAAGTTGAATTGCTTTTGGATGCAACACTTCTTAAAAAGGTTGGCAATAAATATGTAACAAACATTTTTATTGCAAGTAAAGAATGTCAATATGAGATTTGGAAAGCTCAGAGAGAACATTCAAAAGAACGAAGCCAAATGATAGATACTATTGTTACCGATTCGATTGCTCGTTTTCGCGAACTTGGAATCGTTAAAAATAATATGAGTGATAATGACTTAAAATGGTGGGCGGTGATTTTTGCGGTAGATTGCTTTGTTCAAAGCCTTGACTTGTATGATATTGATTATCCCGAAAAACGTGCTAACGGCGAAACGTGGGGCTTTATGGGATTTGAACAGTATGAGTTGCCCGAAAAAACGGCTATGGGGCACAACGGATTCGGCCTTGAAGATAAAAAGGCAATGTTTTTCGCATATAAAATCGGTGATGATACTCTAAATCTTTGGGAAAGAGCTGGCGAAATGGATGGAGCTTCAGCACGTTTGCTTGTCGATTCTTTGAGAAACAATCGCCGTTATTCTGATTTTTCCGAAATAGAAAAACTAATCTGGAAAGACATTGAAAATCGGTTTGCTCACTTGGATGAGGTCGGAAATATTATCTCTGATATTTTGGTTTTAGAGGGCGATGCAAAGCAAAAATGTATAGATGCTTTACACTCTCATCCGTTAGCACAAAAACTTACAGAAAGTTTTAAAGCTGCATTTGATAATACAATTAAAATTCTTAAAAGATATAGTCATCCTGTTTTAGAAAAGCAACTTTCATATTGCGCTTCAATGATGATTTTAAATACTCGCATGATGACAGTGCATGATGAGATTTTATCAGGTAAACTTATTGTTCCCGAAAATCCCGAAAAAAGCACAATCGCTATGTGGATAGAATACAAATAATCTTTTTTAACAGTATAAATCTCCTTTGTTGACAGATAATAACAGTGTTATCAAACCAACAAAGGAGTTTTTATATATGAAAGCAACTGGAATTGTGAGAAGAATAGATGATTTGGGCAGGGTAGTGATACCTAAAGAGATTCGCCGCACAATGCGTATTCGAGAGGGCGACCCGCTTGAAATATACACCGATTCGGGCGGCGAAGTTATTTTTAAAAAATATTCACCGATAGGGGAGCTTTCTTCCTTTGCGGCGCAGTATGCCGACGCGCTTACTTCAGCTACTGATTTAACGGTGCTTATCTGTGACCGTGACCATTGCATAGCCGCTTCGGGAATTTCGAAAAAAGAAGTTCTTGAACGCCGTGTTACGCAAAATGTTGAGGATATTATGGAGGGCAGAAGGGTAGAGGTTTACCCGACCGAAAGCGCAGTTCCCGCCATTGAGGGTATAGACCAAAACATTGCTGTTGCCGCTCCCATAATAGCGGCGGGAGATGTAAGCGGAGCTGTAGTCCTAACCACCGCAGACGGGGAAAGCGCAAAGGAAAGCGATATTAAATTAGCTACCGTTGCCGCCTCATTCTTAGGCAAACAAATGGAGAACTGATGTAGAGCTGTCGCCCGACATTTCGTCGGGCGATTATTTTACGGTTCTTTTGCAAAAGTTGGGGGTCTCATTTGGCTCCCTCTGACGAGGGAGCTGGCGAGCGCAGCGAGACTGAGGGAGAGAAAAAGTTGCATTTTCTTGTAGCTTTACACCTTCTCTCCCTCCGTCACGGCAAAGCCGCGCCACCTCCCTCGTCAGAGGGAGGCGAGAATTGTTGAAACCCCAACATTAGGAATAGAACCTATTTTACTTTATGTCTTAATATTCGGTATATACATATCCTTTTTACGGATAATATATTTGACTATATTTGCGGATAAGCTATTGCTATTACAGTAAATTGATGTTATAATGAAAGCATAAATTTAAAATGGGGGAGAATTTGGAAATGTTTACAAACATTACCGAAAAACAGGCAGTAGAACTGCTCCTGAAATACAATAAAGACAGCTTTCATTTACAGCACGCCGCCACCGTACAAAGCGTTATGAAATGGTATGCGGAAAAGCTCGGTTACGGTGATGACGCCGATAATTGGGGGCTTGTGGGACTTCTTCACGATATTGATTTTGAAGAATACCCACACGAGCATTGTATAAAAGCGCCCGAGCTTTTGGCTGAAATAGGCGCTTCCGACGAGCTAATACACGCGGTATGCAGTCACGGCTATGAAATAACGGTTGACATAAAACCTGAACATGAGATGGAAAAGGTACTTTTCGCCGCGGACGAGCTTACGGGACTTATCGGTGCGGCGGCTTTGATGCGCCCGTCAAAAAGCGTCAGCGATATGGAGCTTAAGAGCCTAAAGAAGAAGTTTAAGGATAAAAAGTTTGCCGCGGGCTGTTCGCGTGACATTATCTCAAAGGGTGCCGAAATGCTCGGTTGGGAGCTTGATAAGCTGCTTGATATGACACTTTGCGCAATGCGTGACAAGGAAAAAGAGATAGCGGAAAACTACACTAAATTAAAGGGTGATGCAGAATGAGAAAAACCAAAATTGTATGTACATTAGGCCCTGCCTGTTCTGACGAGGCTACAATAACCGCGATGTGCAAGGCGGGAATGAATGTTGCGCGGCTTAACTTTTCGCACAATACCCACGAAGACCACAAAAATCGTATCGACCTTGTTAAAAAGGTGAGGGAAAAGTTAGGCTTACCTATCGCTATTTTGCTTGATACCAAAGGTCCTGAATACCGTATTAAAACCTTTAAAAACGGTAAAATCACCCTAAAAGAGGGAGATAGCTTTACCTTTACTGCAGATGAAATCGAGGGCGACGAGAAAAGAGTGTCCATTAATTATAAGGGACTCCCAAACGACCTTAAAAAGGGCGATAAAATACTCTTAAACAACGGGCTTTTAAGCTTCGAGGTGGTAAGCACTACTAATACCGATGTGAATTGTAAGGTTGTCGTAGGCGGCGAGCTTTCCGACCGTAAAAGTATGAGCTTTCCGAATAAAACCTTAAAGCAGAAGTATTTAAGCGAGCAGGATAAGGAAGATATCGCTTTCGGAATAAAAGAGGGGATAGACTTCATCGCCTGTTCCTTTGTCTCATGCAAGCAGGACCTGCTTGATGTTAAGAATTTTCTTACAGAAATCGGCGCAAAGGAAACCGAGCTTATCGCTAAAATTGAAAACCGTTCGGGTGTTGACAACATCGAGGAAATCTGCGAAGAATGTGCGGGGATTATGGTTGCCCGCGGCGATATGGGTGTGGAAATTCCGTTTGAGGAGCTTCCCGCCATACAAAAGCAAATTATCACAAAATGCCGAATGCTCGGCAAGCGGGTTATCACCGCCACAGAAATGCTGGAATCTATGATAAGCAACACAAGACCTACCCGCGCGGAAATTTCCGATGTTGCGAATGCCGTATACGACGGTACGAGCGCGATTATGCTCTCGGGCGAGACCGCCGCGGGAAAATATCCCGTTTTAGCGGTTGAGACTATGGCAAGAATTGCCGAAAGCGCTGAAAAAACCATTCACTATGAAAAGCGTTTCCTTTCATCGGAGTTTAAAATCAAAAATACCGTAGATGCTATATCCCACGCTACCTGCGGAATGGCGATCGATATTAACGCAAAGGCGGTTGCGGTTTGCAGTCTTTCGGGAATGACCGTCCGAATGGTATCGCGCTTCCGTCCGCCTGTAGACATTGTCGGTCTTACCACCGACCAAAAAACCTGGCGCAAACTGTCACTCTCTTGGGGCGTTACCCCCGTGATGTGTGAGAACTATCCCTCGACCGATGTGCTGTTTTACAGCGCGCAAAAGCTTACCAAGGAAACCCTTAAGCTTAATGACGGGGATAAGATTGTAATAACCGGCGGCGTTACAAACGGCAAGTCGGGGAATACCAATTTAATTAAGGTTGAAACGGTTTAATATAACCGAGGGGTAGTTAGAATGGATTTACCCATACGAAAACCGACGAGACTGAAAAATTATGATTATAGCAGTAACGGAGCATATTTTATTACTATCTGCACCCATAAAAAGCAGAATATTTTATGCGACATTGTAGGGGAGGGTCTCTGCACCCTCCCGATTGCAAAGCTAACACCAATCGGTGAAGCTCTAAATGAGTCGATTAAATATATTGCCTGTCATTACGATAACATAGCGGTCGATAAATTTGTAATTATGACAAATCACATACATTTAATTATTACAAACCTAACGGGAGGGCACGGAGACCCTCCCCTACAAATTTACGATATAATCGGTAATTTCAAATCGTTCACACGCATAAATACGGAAAACACTTTGGCAACGCTCCTTCCACGACCATATAATTCGCGGAGAAAATGATTATCTGAAAATTTGGAATTATATCGACACAAACCCTCAAAAATGGCAAGAGGATTGCTTTTATACAGAATAGCAAAAGGACTCAGGGTAAATCCCTGAGTCCTTAAAATTATGCATTGCAAATTATTAATTACTTATTAAGTGCTTCGTTTACTGCAACTGCGCAAGCAACAGTCATACCAACCATCGGGTTGTTACCGGCACCGATAAGTCCCATCATCTCAACATGAGCGGGAACAGAGGAGGAGCCTGCAAACTGAGCGTCAGAGTGCATACGACCCATAGTATCGGTCATACCGTAGGATGCGGGGCCTGCCGCCATATTATCGGGGTGGAGAGTACGGCCTGTACCGCCGCCGGAAGCAACAGAGAAGTACTTCTTGCCTTGTTCAATGCACTCTTTCTTATATGTGCCTGCAACAGGGTGCTGGAAGCGGGTCGGGTTGGTGGAGTTTCCTGTGATAGAAACATCAACGCCTTCCTTATGCATTATAGCAACGCCTTCGCGAACATCGTCCGCACCGTAGCAACGAACCTTTGCACGCTCGCCGTTGGAATAAGCAATTTCCTCGACAACTTCAAGCTTACCTGTGTAATAATCAAACTTTGTCTGAACATAGGTGAAGCCGTTGATACGGGAAATTATCTTAGCGGCGTCTTTTCCGAGACCGTTAAGGATAACTCGGAGTGGCTCTTTACGAGCCTTGTTTGCGCTCTTTGCAAGACCGATAGCGCCCTCAGCCGCAGCAAAGGACTCGTGACCTGCTAAGAAAGCAAAGCACTTTGTCTCGTCGCGGAGAAGCATTGCACCGAGGTTTCCGTGACCGAGACCAACCTTACGGTCATCGGCAACAGAGCCGGGGATGCAGAAAGACTGGAGACCGAGACCGATTTTCTCAGAAGCCTCAGCAGCGCTTGAAACGCCGTCCTTAAGAGCAATAGCACAGCCTACAATGTAAGCCCAGCAAGCATTCTCAAAGCAGATGGGCTGAATTCCCTTGACGATGTTGTAAGCGTCAACACCTGCTTTGTCGCAGATTTCTTTAGCCTCTTCTATAGAGGAGATACCGTGCTTGGCAAGCTCGGCATTGATTTGGTCAATTCTTCTTTCGTAACTCTCAAATAAAGCCATTATAAGTTTACCTCCCTCTTATTCTTCGCGCGGGTCGATAAGCTTAGCAGCGTCATCAACACGTCCGTACTGGCCGCTTGCTTTTTCTAAAGCCTCGTTAGCGTCCATACCTTTTTTAATCATGTCCATCATCTTTCCGAGATGAACAAACTTGTAACCGATAATGGTGTCGTCCTTGTCAACGGCAACCTTGGTGATGTAACCTTCGGCAAGCTCTAAGTAACGGGGACCCTTAACCTTTGTAGCGTAGGTTGTACCCGTCTGTGAGCGGAGGCCTTTACCGAGATCCTCAAGACCTGCGCCGATAGGCAGACCGTCCTCGGAGAATGCGGTCTGAGTACGACCGTAAACAATCTGGAGGAAAAGCTCGCGCATAGCGGTGTTAATAGCATCGCAAACAAGGTCGGTGTTGAGCGCCTCAAGAATGGTCTTTCCGATAAGAATTTCGGAAGCCATAGCTGCAGAGTGGGTCATACCGGAACATCCGATAGTCTCAACGAGAGCCTCTTCGATAACGCCGTCCTTAACATTAAGGGTGAGCTTGCAGGCACCCTGCTGGGGAGCGCACCAACCGATACCGTGAGTAAGACCGGAAATATCCTTTACTTCCTTAGCCTGTACCCATTTGCCCTCCTCAGGAATCGGAGCAGGACCATGGTATGCGCCCTTTGCTAAGGGACACATGTTTTCTACTTCTTTTGAATAGTTCATATATGTACTCCTTTCGGTGGCGCGGTGAAAATCACCGTGCTATTTTAGCCGTATTTACAAAATTCGACCATACATATGTATTATATCAAATTTCTTTCTAAAAGACAAGAGATAATCTAAAAAAAACGGCAGTGATTTTAAATTTTGTCATCGGTGACCCTTTCAAGCTTTAGTGTTTTGTAAAAAATCAGCGAAAGAACGGTCGCGGCGCTCCAACCAATGGGCCACGAGAGCCATATACCGGTCGCCCCAAGGTGTTTTGAAAGAACAAAGGCAAGGATTACGCGAAGCAGAAGGTCGGTAAAGGTAGCCGCCATAAATCGGTTCATTTTGCCAAGTCCGCGCAATACGCCGTCCGTTGCAAGCTTTGCGGCTACTGTAATGTAAAACGGCGCTATAATCCGCAGAATTTCCACGCCTACCTGCATTGCGGTTCCGTTTGGATTGTTGAGGAATATGTATACAAGGTATTTGCCCGCAAAGAAATAGATAAGGGAAAAGGGGATAGAAATAAGCCAAACAAGGCCTACGCCGGCGCGCCAGCCTTCCTTTATTCTGCCTGTTTTTCCAGCCCCAAAATTTTGGGCGGTAAAGTTTGAAATTCCGTTTCCGATGGTGCTAAGCGAGGTTATCACAAGATTGTTAAGCTTTATTGAGGCGGAATAGCCCGCCATAACTGCCGAGCCGAAGGAGTTAATAATTCCTTGAATTATAATATTTCCGACCGATACAAAGCTTTGCTGTAATATGCTCGGCACGGCAATTACTGTGATTTTCACAAGCAAACGGCGGGAAAAAATTTTCGGTTTCTCTTCGGTTTTAATTTTGGTAAACCGCCTGAAAACAAATACGAGCGCCAAAATACAGCTTATGCCCTGACAAATAAATGTTGCCCACGCAACACCCGCGACTCCCATTTTCAGCACCGTAACAAATACAATATCTATACCAATATTTGACAGAGAAGAGCAGGTGAGGAAGAAGAAAGGTGTTTTTGAGTCGCCGAGCGCGGAAAATATGCCTGTTGCAATATTGTAGTAAAATACAAAAGGAAGACCTAAAATATAAATATCAAGATATAGCTTTGAGTCTGCAAACACATTTTCGGGCGTATGAATTATATGCAGTAAATCAGTGCAAAAAATTGCTCCGACAGCCACTAAAACCGCACATAGAACGCCGCCTGCGATAAGCGTTGTGTATACGGAGGTTTTCATCTCGGCGAATCTTTTACTGCCGAAAAGCTGTGCTGCAATAACCGAACAGCCTATGTTACAGCCAAACGCAAAAGCAATAAAAATCAAAGTTATTTCATAGCTGTTTCCGACCGCCGCCAAAGCGTTTTCACCGATAAATTTTCCCGCCACAAAGCTGTCGGCTATATTGTATAGCTGTTGAAAAATTATGCTTCCGAATAACGGAATACAAAACTTAAAAAGCACCGCAGAGGTTTTTCCTGTTGTTAAATCCTTGTTCATTGAACTAACGCTCCCGAATATCTAAAAATTTATCATTCTGCAAAAAGCGGCGTGCTAAAGCTATAAAGCCGTGCACACCGTTCATAAATTATAATATTTAAAAAATATTTTGTCAAGAATTTGAAAACAGATTGCTTTACTTGATTAGCTGCTTCTTAAACTATAAATCATATAAAATCAAATTAAACAGATTAAATGCTAAGATCATAAAAAGCAACCTTTTTCGCTCCCCTTAATTATACTAAATATTCAGAGTTGGACAATACAGAAGTACAGAAATTGTCCCATTCAACAGAAGAAAGAGAGCTTAAATTTTTGGAGGAAACTAATTTATCTAAATAAACAATAGTAAAAACACGCTCAAGAGCAGAAGCGAAAATGCTTTCAAAGGACAAAACAGAATTTTCATTTTCGGCATTAGCTAAGCAAGCATTGAAACAAGCACAAGCATTTTCTTTGTGAAGCTCATATTCAAGCCTATACCAGTAATCTTTAACGCCATAATCTTTTAAGATAACATCGGAAAATTCAGCAAGGCGACCATTTAAAACTTCTTCAAGCTTATTATAACAACGAAACATACCGAACCGTGTGCCGTGATTTCCTAAAGTACAGTTATAATATACCTTACCTTTAGAATCGTGATGACGGCGAACATCACAATTTTTATCTAAACGCTGTACATTAGTACTTAAAGTAGGCTTACCGACTTGAGGAAAACGAAAGTATTTAAAAGCCTTTTGTATAAGAGGGACAACCTCATT
>JBGUUB010000071.1:0-1789 GCA_045133355.1 Acutalibacteraceae bacterium | reverse complement strand
TCTTCAAGCGCCTTCGCCTCGTTGTCCGCCTCTACAATTCTTTTTATCATATTCTGCATATCATTCACCTCCGATTTACCGGATTGGATAGAAGGTTGTTTTATGCTTTTACGATAAAGCCTATAGCTTTTGCCTGTGATTAACATAAAAACAACCGATTAATTAAATTGCCGAAAGCTCAAAACAGCTTAAAGCAATCCAATTAACCGTCCACTATATTACCATATCTTTCTGATTTTTGCAATACCGACAACAATATTAGCCAATAAATTTTTTAATCCTGTTTAAATTCTCTCCGGGAAACAATTCTTCAAAATGCTTAAGTATTTTTTCATATGATTCAACGGGAGCTTTGCTGTATACACCCTCGGTAAAGCTCCCGCCCATAAAGCTCTCGGGTGTAGAATATTCCGCGACGCCCCAGCCGTAACGGTTGCCTGCTTTATCCCTCATATAAACAAAATCGCTGATTACAACATAGCACCGGTACTGAAGCCGTGAAATAATTGTTTCAAAGCCTTTGTTTCCTCCCTTGCGGTAATTACCGATGCTTTTGAGCTGCTTTGACAATACCGGAGAATTGGCTTCAACAAGCTCATACAGGACTTTATCGCGGTAAGCGGCGAGTCCGTCGTCGTACAGCGCGTCAAAATCGTAACCGTCGCGGCGGTAATTGGCAAGCTCACGGAACCATTCCGGACTGACATAACAGGCTTTTTTCTCAAAAAACTTGCCGTAAGCACAGCCTGTTTCCCTGATAACCGGTCCCTTCCACTCCCATGCGTTCCATACGCCGCTTTGGCTGTTGTACCAGCAGTTGGGATTAATGTGTTCCTCAACGGAAAAGCCCTCTATAGAATTTGAAAAGAAGGGCAGAAAACCGTATTCCCCAACCGCGTTTATTAAATCACTTTTTGAGTTGATTATAAAATTTTTCACAACCGTTTCTCCCCTTCCTTTCGTTTCTAATCCTCAAAAACTTCGCTCATCAGCTTTTCTATGCGACGTTTTCTTTCCTGAGTTTCCTGCTTGTTCAAAAAATAACTGTTTTCCTCAAAATTGAGTATATCGCCGTCCTTTAACCTTTTGCGCACGTTTTTCGGAAGTACCGAAAGGTCAAGGTTCACCATATCGCCGTTCTCACATTCAAGAACCGCCTTTCCTTCTTCAATTCTGTCAACTGTAAACTTTTTCATTATTTTGCCCTCGCTATCGAGCTGAGTCCGCTTTTAACCTCGTAATTCTTTCCGTCGGATGTAACCGACACGGTACCCTCCCTGTCAGTGCGGTGAACCTCGCAATCCGCCTGCTTCAGGAGCTTTAATGTATTTTTGTGAGGATGGCCGTAATCGTTACCGGCGCCGCAGGAAATGACCGCGATTTTCGGATTGACCTTGTTAAGAAAATCCTTTGTTGTAGAAGAGCTGCTGCCGTGATGACCTACCTTTAAAACATCGGCTCTCATATCCGATTTAACCGAGGCAAGCTCTGCCTTTTCGGCGTCGCCCGTAAACAGAAACGACGTTCTGTTAAAAGTCATTTTTATTATAACAGAGCTGTTGTTGAGGTTTTCTTTATCGAGCTTTACAGGAGCGATAATATCCGCCTTTAGTTTTTTATCGCTGTCGTCAATAATATTAACTCCTGCCTTGCCGCTTTTTGCGGTAAGTTTTTTGTTTTTTAGTGCCTTGAGAAGCTCCTCGTAAACCTTGCTGCCGGTGCTGACCTTTGGCATATAAACCTCGCCGATTTCAAAATTTCTGACTATATACGCCATTGAACCGATATG
>JBGUUB010000070.1:0-141801 GCA_045133355.1 Acutalibacteraceae bacterium | reverse complement strand
CGGCTCCCTCTGACGAGGGAGCTGTCGAGCAAAGCGAGACTGAGGGAGAGAAAAGGTTGCGTTTTTATGCGGTTTCATTTCTCTCCCTCCGTCTTTTTGCTTACGCAAAAAGCCACCTCCCTCGTCAGAGGGAGGCAAGGGTGGTTGCTAAATCTTTATCCCTACAAACCCCGATTTGTCCGCCTAAAATCAAGCAAGCTCGGCATAAGCTTTATTTTCCTGCTTTTGCCGAGCTTGTATTTTTATTTTACCATAATTAATCCGTTTTTCGGATACGGTTTTTTACAGCACCGTTTTTAAGTGTTTTTTTCATTGCGTTCGTTTTTTATATCCCGTACAAGGGTGAATATTATATAGGCAGAGCCTAACGCTAACAAAACTATCGCGGCGATAATTACAAAGCCGAAATTGCTTTTTCGGTCGGCTTCTTTATAAAAATCCTCGGAAGAAAAGCTGTTGAAAACCTCCACCGCATAGTCGGTGCTTGTCCCAGAGGCGGTGTAAAAGGATAAAACATAATCCTTTTTAGCCGCAACCGTGACATAATTTATAACGTTGTACTCACCGCCCGAATCGCTTAAGGCTTCGGCGGTTTTTATAAACCTTTGACCGTACTTGTCAAGTACTTCGCCGCCGCTTACACCCGTGATATCGGGTATCAGAGCCGTTATTTTATCGTCCGAAAGGTTTGAAAGATTGCCTATACTCCCTGAAAACGCCGATTCGGTAACCGAGAGCCTTATTTGCTTGGTGTTGTCCCCATTCACGGCAATAAATACTATGCCATTATCCGAGCAGTAGCTTTCAAGTTCATCGGCGGTCATACCGAGGATTTTAGCGGCATTTTCTGCGTTTTGCCCTGATTGATAGCTGTAAAAATCCTTTGGAGCGGTAATTTCAAAGCCGCTTGCCGCAAAAACAGAAACGGTGAGCATTGAAACCGCTAAGAAGGCGCAAACAATTTTTTTAATCAAAAAATCACCCTAATATTATTCAATGTTGTTTTGCTTTTTAGCCGCAGTAAGGGTATTTTGCATAAGCATTGCAATGGTCATAGGTCCTACGCCGCCGGGCACAGGAGTTATGGCAGAAGCTTTTTTGGAAACCTCCTCAAAGTCCACATCGCCGTACAGCTTGCCGTCAACGCGGTTCATACCTACATCAATTACCACCGCACCTTCCTTTACCATATCCGCGGTGACGAACTTCGCCTTTCCTACCGCCGCGACCAGAATATCGGCTTTATTGCATATTTCCTTTAAATTCCTTGTCCTTGAATGGCATACAGTGACCGTTCCGTTTTTGTGGAGAAGAAGCATAGCCATGGGCTTGCCTACAATGTTAGAGCGACCTATTACCACGCAATTTTTTCCCTCGGGGTTTATGTTCTCATATGCCAACATTTCCATAATTCCTGCAGGGGTGCAGGGGACGAAATCAAAGTCGCCTATCATTATTCTGCCGACATTTGCGGGATGGAAGGCGTCTACATCCTTTTCGGGCAGAATGGAATTTATTATAAGCTTTTCGTCAAGATGAGAGGGGAGCGGCAACTGACAAAGTATGCCGTTAATGCTTTTTTTATGGTTGAGCTCGTCCACTAATTTTAAAAGCTCCTCTTCGGTAGTGCTTGCGGGCAGAGCGTACTCCTCGGAGATAATGCCTAACGCCTCGCAGGCCTTTTTCTTGTTTGCAACATATATTTTGGACGCGGGGTCATCGCCCACGATTATAACCGCAAGCCCTACCGTTATGCCCTTTTTGTTAAGCTCGGCAACGCCTTCCTTTACCCGCTCCTTTACCGCGGCGGAGATTACCTTGCCGTCAATTATTCTGCTCATTTTCATCTTCCTTTATTTCTTCTGTTATATTTTCGCTTTCTTCATTTTCCGCAAAAACCGTGCTGTACTCGCCGGTTTCGGCGGCGCGCCTTAGCATTACTGTAAGCAAAGCCGCACCCGCAATGCAGATTGTAAAGGACAATAGGCAGGAAACGCGGATATTGCCTATCATCAGACTGTCGGTGCGCAACATCTCTATTATACCTCTGCCGAAGCCGTACCACACGCAGTACATAAGGGAAATCTGACCGCTGAAGCGGCGCTTTTTGCTAAAGTAATTAAGTATAAAGAAGCCTGCAATACACCAAATGGATTCATATAAAAAGCAGGGATGAACAAGACCCTCGCCCATTTCGGCGATTGTTTTGGTGCTTTCCATACCCCACCAGCTGCTGCCTGTAAATGAGCCGTATGCCTCTTGGTTTACAAAATTCCCCCAACGCCCTATGCCCTGACCGATAAGGAAGCCTATTGCGGCAATATCGAACATATCGAGAATTTTAACCTTGCAGATTTTGCACATAACCGCGCCCGAGACAAAAGCCCCGATAACGCCGCCGTAAATTGCAAGCCCTGCAAAGCCCGAGGAATTGCCAAACCCAAAAAAGTCACCTATTCCGTTTAGGGGTTCACCGTCAAAAATCACATAATAAGTGCGTGCAGAAAGGATCGCAACGGGGGTTGCGACCAAGACAACATCAAGCATACGGTCGGTGTCCAGATTGAACCTTGAAGCGTTTTTTATGCCGTAAACAAGGGCCAATAAAAAGCCTATCGCGATTATTATACCGTACCAGTAAATGTCCCAATGCCGTGAACCTAAGGGTATAGAGAAGGCAACGGGGGATAGGGTAAGCTTTATTCCGAAAATTACTACTTCATAGCTCATATATTTCACCTTATTCGGGATTTATAACCGAAAGCACGGTTTTATCGTTATCAAGCAGGGAAAGCCGTTTGTAAACCTTCTCGGGTGTTGCTGATTTTATATACTTAAGCTCGTCAAAGAGTCCGCTGTCGGACATAGCACAGGTGACCAGCTGGGTCGCAACGCTTTCCACGCTGTTGAAGGAGCGCACCGCCTCCCCGTACATTCCGCAACGGACGGCAGAAAAGAGCTTTTTGTCGATTCCGTCAGACTTAAGGCGAGTGACCTCTGCCTTAATTTCCTCGGCAACCCTCTTAGGGTCGCTTGACTCGCCCTCAAATATTACCGCGGAGTAGCCGTTGCCCGTGAAATATTCAAAGGAAAATTCGTCGTTTATAAGACCTTCGTTTATAAGCTTTTTATATAGGGGAGAGGAGTCACCCGCGATTATTTCAAGCAAAAGGGCGGTACGCACCTTTTCCTTTACCGTGCGTTCGGGTTTATCCATACTTTCCTTGTAGCCGAAGCAGAACATAGGTTGAGCCACAGCCAGCCTTTGCTCGACTGAGCTTTCACAGACTTCGTCAGGCTCGTCGCAGCCTATTCTTTCAATTTCAATCGGCGCATTTGTTTTAATAGCACCGTTTATCTGACTTAAAACCTTTTCTGAGTTGACATTTCCCGCAATACATATAAACATATTGGACGGGTTGTAAAAGGTGTTATAGGATTTGTAAAGCAATTTATCGTCTATTTCGGCTATCGATTCGACAGTGCCCGCAATATCAATTCTAACAGGATGGTTTTTGTACATTGCAAGCAGCATATTAAACATAACCCGCCATTCGGGACTGTCATCATACATTCGTATTTCCTGACCGATTATGCCCTGCTCCTTTTGCACGGTCTCGGCGGTAAAATAGGGAGACTGTACAAAATCAAGCAGAATACCTAAATTATCGTAAAATCTATCCGAGCAGGAGAAGAGGTAGCAGGTGCGGTCAAACGAGGTATATGCATTGGCATAAGCGCCTGTTGCGGCGTACTTGGTAAAGGCGTCGCCGTCCTCGCTTTCAAAAAGCTTGTGTTCAAGAAAATGTGCTATGCCTTCGGGCACCTGCGTTTTTTCGCCGTTTACCGAAAAGCAGGTGTCAATAGAGCCGTATTTGGTGCCGAAAACCGCGTAGGCGGAATTGTATTTCGGTTTTTCTAAAATGTAAATTTTAAGTCCCGACGGGTGAACGGCTTTGATATAGCTTTCACCGATATCGCTCTCAAAAACCTGTTTTTGCATTACTTTTCCTCCTTTGGAAGCAGTTTGTAAACCGTATGAAGCTTAATGCCCTTTGCGGCGTTTATTATGTCCTCACGGGTGATTGCCGAAATTTTTTCGCCTATTTCTTCAGGTGAGTAGAGGTTTTTGTTGTTCGCCTTTAATGCGTACCAGGTATCAAGCGTAACCTGACTGTCATTATAAGAATTAAGTGAATCACGGATACTTTTAAGTGACGCTTCATACTCGAAATCGGTGAATTCTCCGTTTTTGACAGCGTCGAGCTGATTCAAAATTTCACGCTTTGCCTTGTCTGCATTCTCTGCTTCAACGCCCGAATCCACAGTTACAAGTCCTTTTTGGCGTACGGTGGAAGCTGAGCAGTAATAGCAGAGGCTCATTTTTTCCCTTACATTCGAGAAAAGCTTTGAGTAAGGGCCTCCGCCGAAAATATCGGTCATAACCATAAGCGGTAGGGTATTGTCATCGTCCCCGCACATATCGGAGGAAAAGCCCATTACAAGCTTGCCCTGCTTTACCGCCATTCTCTCGGTGACTTCATTCGGTTTTTCTGCGGCATATGTCGGCTCATTAAATTTGCAGTCGGTTATTTCTTTACGGTCTATGCCGTTCAGCTTTTCTGAGGTACTTTCAAAAAATCCGGGCGGCAATGAAGCGCCGATTACCTGCACCCTGATATAAGCTTTTTTAAGCATATTTTCCCAAGCCTTATAAAGACTTTCACCTGTTATTTTTTCCACATCCTCTACCGTGCCGCATTTAGGTACGCCGTAAGACTTACCCTTATACATTTCTCCAATAAGGCGGTTTTTGGCGTAAATGCGCTTTTCGCTTATCTCGCCCTTAATGTGTTCTATAGCTTTGCGCTTTTCGCGGTTTAAATCTTCCTCGCAAAAAGCGCCGTTTTCCGCTTTAGGGTTAAATATAAGGCTTAAAAGCATATCGGTAGCGCGGCTTAAAAGAGATTCGTTTTCAAAGGTATATTTGTCGTTTATAACCGATATTCTCATTCTTAGCAGCTGATAGTCCCCGAGCTTTTCCGCCGATGCGTCAAGCCTTGCACCGTAAAGACGGCTCAGCTTATAATTAAGCACCGAAAAATAGGGAAACTCTGAGCCACAGGTGGTAAGCATAAACGGCAAAAGGGCATACTTAGCCGCAGTATCCGCCGACATAGGCAGATAGAAATTAAAGGAAACAGAGGTTGTGTTAAAACGCTCGTTTTTAATAAACAAGCCCTCCGCTCCGTCCGACAGACCGTAAATTTTAGCAGACATCATATTCCTCCGCAATCAAAATATAAAAATATATATTATTATAGCACAGTAATACAGATTTAGCAAGATTATACATTAAAACGGACCTCTCTGATTAGAGAAGTCCGCCTGTTTTCATCTATCCGTTAAAATCCCAAAAGCGTTGTGCCGCTGTCGGTAAGGCCTTGGAGCTTACTTTCGGCTTCCGAATAGGTTTTTCCTACCGCGCCGATATAAAGCTTAATCTTAGGCTCAGTGCCCGAGGGACGCACGATTAAGGAGCAGCCGTCCTCCATATAGAAGCAGAGCACATTAGAGCGCGGAAGGGTGATTTTATTTTCGCACCCGTTCTTAAGGTCATGGCTTACGGAGGTTTCGTAATCATCGAACTTAACAACCGCAGAGCCGTTTATCTCTTTCGGAGTATCATTTCTTAATGCCTCCATCATACCCTTAATCTGCTTCATACCTCTTTCCCCCTCGCAGGTAAAGCTCTTTTGCGTGCAGATGTAATAGCCGTACTGCTTGTAAATTCCGTCAAGCACCTCGATAAGGTTTTTGCCCTGCGTTTTATAGTATGCAACCATTTCGCAGATAAGCATTGAAGCTATAACCGCGTCCTTATCGCGGACATATGTGCCGCCTAAGTAGCCGTAGCTTTCTTCAAAGCCGAAGACAAAGCGGTTTTCCTCACCCTTTTCTTCAAGCATTGTTATCTGTTCGCCTATAAACTTAAAGCCGGTAAGCACATCTACAAGCTCGCAACCGTAGCTTTCGGCGATTTTGCGGCAAAGCTCGGTTGTAACTATGGTCTTAACCGCAATCGGGTTTTTGGGTAATGTGCCGTTCTCGGTTCTTCTCGCAAGTATAAAATCAAGTAATAAAGCGCCTACATCATTGCCCGAAAGGAGCTTATATTCCTCGCCATCGCGTACCGCTATTCCTACGCGGTCGCAGTCAGGGTCGGTTGCAAGCAGTAATTCAGGCTTAATTTCATTTGCAAGCTTTAAGGCGCACTCGAACGCCTGACGGATTTCGGGGTTAGGATAAGGGGCAGTCGGGAAGTTGCCGTCGGGCAGCTCCTGCTCTGGCACTACTGTCACATTTGTTACGCCGATTTTCTTTAAAATACTTCTAACCGGCTTGTTACCGCTGCCGTGAAGAGGAGTATAAATAACATTCAAGGATTTAACATCCGCTTCGGGTGCTACTCTGCAGGCAAGCACGCAGTTTAAATATTCCTCAATAATATCGTCACCGATATATTCGATTTTACCCTCGGATACCGCTTTATCAAAATCGAGAGTCTTGACATCATCGAAAATATCAACCTTGTTCATTATGGACAAAACATAATCAGCCGCTTCAAGTCCTAACTGGCAGCCGTCGGGTCCGTAAGCTTTGTAGCCATTGTATTTAGCGGGGTTATGGCTTGCGGTTACAACCACGCCCGCATCGCACTTAAGTCTTCTTACCGCAAAGGATAGCATAGGCGTAGGCATAAGCTCCTTGTAAATATAAACCTTAATACCGTTTGCCGCGAAAATAGAGGCGGCTGTTTTAGCGAAAAGGTCGCTTTTAATGCGGCTATCGTAGGCAACGGCGATTCTGCCGTTTTCGGATACCGAATTGACATATGCAGCAAGTCCTTGAGAAGCCTTGCCTACAGTGTATATATTCATACGGTTTGTGCCTGCGCCGATAACTTCGCGCAGTCCCCCCGTGCCGAATTCAAGGTCCTTGTAAAAAGCATCGGAAATCGCTTCCTCGTTGCCCTTAATGCTTTCAAGCTCTTTTATCAGATCGGGGTCGCCTACGGCCTTTTCACACCATAACTTATATTTTTCGTTAACCAAAAAAATGCACCTCCGTAATTTACTTTCTTTTATTATAGCAAAAAATACTGTCGATAACAAGCGGTTTTTCAAGAATTTATAATATTTGCAATAGTTTTCCTTTTGTGTTATAATAACTAAAATATTTTTTACGGGGTGAAATGAATGTCGGAACGCAAGCGCGGCATAAGAATACAGACAAGAATTATTATTTCTGCCTTGCTGCTTTTATTGCAACTGGTTTTTCTGTTTTATGTGCTTTACGATATTACCGCAAAATCGGCGTCATTATACGCTCTTTCAATGATTGCAGGTACAATAACCGTTGTCTTTTTGTTAAACCGACGGGGAAATCCCGACCATAAAATTGTGTGGATTATTTTCATTCTGGTGTTTCCTGTTTTCGGTATATCGGTTTATCTTTTATGGGGCGGCGGCAGAGTTATGCCTCATCAGCGTAAAAAGATGGAGAAGTGCGAGTCTCATTATCTGCCCTATCTTAAGGAGGATGAAAAGGTCAGGGACAAGCTCCGTTATTATGATATTTTCCATTCCCGTCAGGCGGACTATCTTTCGGGTGAATCGGGCTACCCGCTTTACGGCAATACCGAAACGGAATATCTGTCGCCGGGTGAAAAAATACTTGAAAAGATGCTCCTTGAGCTTACAAAAGCCGAAAAATACATTTTTATGGAATTTTTCATTCTTGCGGAGGGGTATATGTGGGACGAAATACATAAAATACTCTCACGCAAGGTAAAAGAGGGGGTTGAAATAAGAATAATATTCGACGATTTCGGCTCTATAAAGCGGCAACGAAAAAACTTTATAAGCAATCTGCGCGTCGAGGGTATTTCCGTATCGGTATTTAATCCCATAAAGCCTTCTATGAACATATTTATGAATAACCGCAGTCACCGCAAAATCGTGGTGATTGACGGCAAGACTGCCTTTACGGGCGGCTTTAACATAGGGGACGAATATATTAACCGTATGGTTCGCTTCGGACATTGGCACGACAGCGGTATAATGATAAAGGGTGAGGCGGTAAGAAGCTTTCTTGCGATGTTCCTGTGTATGTGGGAATTTACCACTAAGCAACAGCTTGACATTAACGCTTATTTAGCGGATTACAGGGTTGAGAACGATGGCTTTGTACTACCGTACTGTGATGACCCGCTTAACGATAAAAACCCTGCTGAGGGTATTTATATGCAGATACTTAACAACGCACAGAAGTATGTATATATAACCTCACCTTATCTTATTATAGATAATACTATGATAGCTACCTTAAGAATGGCGGCAAAATCGGGCATAGATGTGCGCATAGTAACCCCATATATTCCTGATAAATGGTATGTCCACCCTGTTACACAGTACAATTATTTAGAGCTTTTGGAGGCAGGCGTCAGGATTTACGAATACACGCCCGGATTTATTCATTCAAAGCTTTTCGTTTCTGATGACAAGATAGCCACCGTGGGTACGGTTAATATTGATTACAGAAGCTTTATTTTTCATTTTGAATGCGGAGTATGGATATGTGATAATAACACCGTCCTTGATATTAAAAGGGAATTTGAAAGCGTGTTGCCCAAATCCAAGGAAATCAAAATCGAAGAATGGAAGAAACGACCCGTACTTATGCGTTTTAAACAGGCGATTTTGCATATATTTGCTCCGTTTATGTGATAATTAATTGACATTTTTGTAATTTACTGATATAATGTGTAAAGAAAGAGGTGCTTATCGTATGAAGGGATTTTTAAAATTTATGATGTCTGCTTTCGCTGTGTTTACCGCGGTAATAGGCGCGCTTGTTGTAGTTGATAGGTTCGCCAACAAAAACCGCCTTGAGGGAGATTACCTTGAGTGCGACAGCCCGGACGAAGTGTAAACAACATTGTATGTGCCTCCCTTGTATAAAGGGAGGTTTATTTTTAGCTGAATTTTTATTACGAATAAAAATAGCTTTAATATTGTGCCAAATAACGAAAAAAAGATGATTTTCAGCAATTTATAATATTTTTTTATGAAAAATGCACAAATAATATCGGAAATATAGTTATAGTTACATCTTGAAAATACCTTTTGAATAATGTATTATTAAGATGTAAATAATAGATTAGAATATTTAAATATATTGAGGAGATGTTTTTTATGGCTAAATATACTGTTACTGAGCTTGCTTCAATGCTTGAGCGAAAGCTGTCACACAATTTCGGTGTAGCTCCGTCGCAGGCTTCAGACGAGCTGTTTTACAAAGCCTGCGTGCTTGTTTTGCTTGAAATTATGAATGACCGCCGCGCAGAGTTCAAAAAATCGGTTGATGAGCAGGAAGCAAAAACTGTATATTATTTAAGTATGGAGTTTTTAATGGGTCGCTCGCTCAAAAATAATCTTTACAATTTAGACCTTACAGATACAATGTCGAAAGCCCTTGCAAAGTTTAAGGTAAAGCTTGATAAGCTTTATGATTTTGAGCCTGATGCAGGTCTTGGCAACGGTGGTCTTGGCCGTCTTGCCGCCTGCTTCCTTGACGCACTTTCAACAGGCAGTTATCCTGCAATGGGTTACTGTATTAGATATGAGTTGGGTATTTTCCGTCAGAAGTTAGTTGACGGCTGGCAGACCGAAATGCCCGATTTCTGGCTTCCCGGCGGCGGGGTGTGGCTTGAACAGCGCCCGGCATCGGCGGTTGATGTCAATTTCGACGGCAAGATACACGAGTGGTGGGACGGCAGTTATCACCACATTGAGCATACGGGTTATCACACCGTTCACGCCGTTCCCTATGACCTTATGGTCGCCGGTAAGGACGGTAAGACCGTGAATGTGCTGCGCCTCTGGAGCGCGGAGTGTCAGGACTTTGATATGTCCGCCTTTAATCAGGGCGATTATGTACGCGCGCTTGAACAGAGAGCTATGACCGAGACAATTTCAAAGGTTCTTTACCCCGAGGATAATCATATCGAGGGTAAGTCCTTAAGGCTTCGTCAGCAGTATTTCCTTGTTTCGGCTTCTGTTCAGGATATTTTAAACCGTCATTTAAGGAAGTACAACACCCTTGACAATCTGCCCGATAAGGTCGCTATTCATATTAATGATACGCATCCGACCCTTTCAATACCCGAGCTTATGCGCTTTTTGCTGGACGAGTGCGGTTACGGTTGGGATAAGGCGTGGGATCTTGTGACCCGCACCGTGGCTTACACCAACCATACAATTATGTCCGAGGCGCTGGAGTGCTGGCCTGTTGAGCTTATCAAGGAGCGCATCCCCCGTATTTATCAGATAATCAAGGAAATCGACCGCCGCTTCAGAGGTGAGGTTCTCTCCCGCACGGGCGACCCCGCAATGGTGGAACGCACCGCAATTATCCAGAACGGTGTTATAAGAATGGCAAACCTTTGTGTTGCCGCTTGCCATACCGTAAACGGCGTTTCAAAGCTCCACAGCGAAATTCTTGTAAAAGAGCTTTTCACCGATTACGCTAAAATGACCCCCGATAAGTTCACCAATGTTACAAACGGTATCGCCCACAGGCGTTGGCTGTGTCAGGCTAACCCCGCGCTTACCTCTTACCTTACCGAGCTTATCGGAAAAGGCTTCATAAAGAACGCGGGCGAGCTTGAAAAGCTTATGGAGTACAAGGACGACAGCGCGGTGCTCCAAAAATTGCAGGAAATCAAGCGTCAAAACAAGGTTCGTTTTGCCGATTATGTTAAGGATAAGACTTCGGTTATCTTAGACCCCGATTCCATTTTCGATATGCAGGTAAAACGGCTTCACGAATATAAGCGTCAGCACCTTAACGCGCTTAATATTATTTCGGAATATCTCTATTTAAAGAACAATCCGAATGCCGAATTTACTCCTAAAACCTATATATTCGGTGCAAAGGCGGCGGCGGGCTACCTCTTTGCTAAAGAGATTATTCAAATGATTTACAAGCTTTCGACGGTTATCGACAATGACCGCACCGTAAACGATAAGCTTAAGATTTTATTCCTCGAAGATTACCGCGTGACATTAGCGGAGCTTATGATTCCGTCTGCCGATATAAGCGAGCAGATTTCACTCGCGTCAACCGAGGCGAGCGGTACGGGTAATATGAAGCTTATGATGAACGGCGCGATTACACTTGGTACAGAAGACGGCGCTAATGTTGAAATTCACAAGGCGGTTGGAGATGACAACATCATAATCTTCGGTATGCAGACCCCCGAGGTATTGTCGCTCCAGAAGAACGGCTACTCTCCCGCACAGTATTATAACAACAATCCCGAACTGAAAGAAGCCCTTGACTTCATCGGCAGGGGAATTGCAGGCCAGCCTTTTGAGAAAATCTATAATTCGCTTAAGAATAATGACCGCTATATGGCATTGGCGGACTTCGCCGATTATCAGAAGGCTCAGAAAAAAGCGAGTGCACTTTATGCCGACCGCGATAATTGGAATAAGATGTCACTTGTAAATATTGCGAAGTCGGGTATCTTTTCAGCAGACCGTTCTATTGACGACTACGCCAAAAATATCTGGCACTTAAAGCCCGTTAAGTAATTTATGGAACATTATCCTTTTGATTCGAGAAACCCGCTTTACCGTAATAAATTAGGTGCTTTAGCCGAAGGAAATACCCTTCGGCTAAAGCTGTTGTTGCATAATGATGCCCGCGTTCATTCGGCGTTTTTGCTCCTCCGTGACGACAGTGGGGATACGGTGCGGGAGGCTAAAATGACGGCGGGGGACGAACTTGACGGCTACCGCTTTTACGAGTGCGAAATAACCCTTACAGAGGGGCTTTATTGGTATCAGTTCCGCTATACAAGCGAACACGGCGAGTTCCGTGTGGTAAAACACGAGCATTCTCTCGGAATTGTCGCAAATGAGGGCGATTGGTGGCAACTGACCGTCTATAACCGTGATTATTCTACCCCCGATTGGCTTGACGGCGGAATTATTTATCAGATTTTTCCCGATAGATTTTATAATTCCCATACCCCGAAGGATAATATCCCCGAGGACCGCTTTATATGTGAGGACTGGTCAAAGCAGCCCGAATACCGACAAACGGGGGATAAATGCAGTCTCGGTAACGATTATTACGGAGGAGACCTCAAGGGAATTGAAAAAAAACTTTCGTATTTAAAGGGGCTGGGAGTCAGCTGTATATACCTGAACCCGATTTTTGAGGCGCACTCCAATCACCGCTACAATACGGCGGATTATCTTAAAATAGATCCCTCGCTCGGCACTGAGGAGGATTTAGTTTCGCTTGTTAATGAAGCTGAAAAATGTGGTATATCCATAATATTGGACGGAGTTTTTTCCCATACGGGGGACGACAGCCTCTATTTTAACCTTAAACATCGCTACAATACCGTCGGCGCGGCAAATTCGCCTGATTCGCCTTATCACAGCTGGTACAAGTTCGGCAATTACCCGACCGGCTATTCCTGCTGGTGGGGCGTGCCGTCCCTGCCCGAAACGGAAGAGGACGATTTGTCATATTCAAGCTTTATTACGGGTGAAAACGGGGTTATAAGATACTGGCTTAAAAAGGGAATAAAGGGCTGGCGGCTTGATGTCGCTGATGAACTGCCCGATTCCTTTCTTGATAAAATCCGTCTTGCCGTCAAAGCCGAGGGGGACGACAAATACCTTTTGGGCGAGGTTTGGGAGGACGCGACAAATAAAATAAGCTACGGCAGCCGCCGCAGATTTTTAAGAGGAAGACAGCTTGACTCGGTTATGAACTACCCCTTTGCCGATGCGATAATTACCTTTGTTAAGGGCGGCAACTCACGGGATTTGCTTGATACCGTGCTTGACATTTTGGATAACTACCCACCCCAATCGGTAAAGCTCTTAATGAACCATATCGGCACCCACGATACCGCCAGGATACTTACCCGCCTTGCTAAAGGCGATGCTGAGGGCGACCGTGAGTGGCAGGCTCGGCAGACCCTAACGCCGGAAGAATATGAGCACGGAGTCAAGCTTTTAAAGTTGGCGGCGGTGCTTCAGTACACAATGCCGGGTGTGCCCTCGCTCTATTACGGGGACGAGGCGGGAATGAGCGGCTACGGCGACCCGTTCTGCCGCGGAGCTTTACCGTGGGGTAAAGAGGATAAACAGCTTACCGCCTTTTATAGAAAATTAGGTCGAATGAGAAGAAACAGCCCTGTATTTAAGTCAGGCGAGTTTGTACCCGTATATGCTGATTTAGGCGATATTGCATATATCCGCAAAAGGGGAGAAAACGAGGTGCTTGTGGCGGTCAACCGCTGGCACGAGCCTTCCGAAATTGAAATCCCCGAAAGATTTAATGATGCTAAGGTAATTTTCGGTCATAAACCTAAGAACGGCATACTAAACTTGAATGGAGAGGATTTTGCGGTTTTAGAGCTTTAATCCCCTCTGTTTGGGGGTTGGTTTAATTGAGCGTTTTGCCTTACATACTTACAGTAACCCTTGCCGCGGGAGTGGGCGGCACGGGGCTTGGCGGTCTTTTCGGAATATTTTTTAAAAGAAAATCCGCAAAAACCGTAAGCGGACTTTTAAGCTTTGCGGCGGGCGTTATGCTCGCTGTGGTTTGTCTTGACCTTGTGCCGAGCGCTATGGAAAAATCCCGAATTACCCTTGTTTTATCGGGAACGGCGCTCGGCTTTTCGCTTGTTTATCTTTTAAACGACCTCACCCTTCGCTCGCAGGGAAAAACAGACGCAGGTGCGGTTACTTCACAAAATCGTCTTCTTATCGGCGGGGTTGTAACTGCGGTCGCGATTGCCCTGCACAATTTTCCCGAGGGTATGGTAATCGGTGCGTCCTTTGTGCGTTTCGGGGCGGATTACCGCTTTACACTAAGCCAAACTGCCGTTGCGGCGGTAATCGGACTTCATAATGTACCCGAGGGTATGGCTATGTCAGTACCGCTTGTTGCGGGCGGTATGAGAAAATCTGTTGCGGCGATAATTACCGCAGTTGCGGGCGCACCCACCGTTTTAGGTGCGGCGGCCGGCTTTTTTTTAGGCTCTTTAAGCCCTTTGTGGCTGAGTCTCTCTTTAAGCATAGCTTCGGGAGCTATGCTGTATGTTGTATTCGGCGAGCTTTTGCCCGAAGCTTATTCCCTTGAAAGCGCCCCTGTTCCTGTGTTTTGCGCCCTTACGGGAATACTTACGGGAATTTATATGGTTTTTGCTTGAAAATATTATAAAATTCAGTTAAAATAATTTTTACATATGTTGGGATTATGTGAGTTCAGCCTCCCTTGTGTAAAGGGTGCCAAAGAAACCCGCAATTTATTATAGAACCTTAAAAAGCCGACAAATCCAAACCTGATTATATGGGTGGATTTGTCGGCTTTCTAAATTGTAGCTTTAATCTATTTTTCCGAGCTGGCTTAAGGCATCGGTAATGGTCTTTTCGTAGGCTTCCTTGCCGTACTTATCGACCTCTGCCTTGTTCTTTTCGCCGTGGGTAAGACAGCCCGCGCCGCCTATACAGCCGCCCACGCACGCCATACCCTCGATGAAGTTGGCGTCAAGCACATTCTTGCTCTTTTTAAGCAGAGCCATGCGGCACTCTTCGATACCATCGCAGGATACAGCCTTTAAATCAAAGTCGGTTATGCCGCGCTCCTTAAGACCCTCGGCCACCGCATCGGCAAGTCCGCCGCAGCGGGCGAAAATTCTGCCGTAATAGGAGGCGTTGTCGAGTACGCCCTCCTCCATCTCCATAATTTCAAGGTCGCGGCTGTCAAACAGCGCCTGTAACTCCTCGAAGGTGATAACGCAGTCAATATAGGGTCGAACCTCCTCCTTTTGGAACTCCATCTTCTTCGCGGTGCAGGGCCCGATAAAGACGATTTTGGAATCGGGGTCGGTCTCCTTTATGTACTTAGCGATAGTTGCGGCAGGGGAGAGATTGTGCGAAATATTTTCCGCAAGCTCGGGGAACTGTCCCTTAACATAGCTTACAAAGGCAGGACAGCAGGAGCTGGTTAAAAAGCCCTTTTCTGCAAGCTCGCCCGACTCTGCATAGGCTACCATATCAGCGCCCAAAGCCGCCTCAACTACCGAGTGAAAGCCGAGCGCCTTAATGCCCGTAATCACCTGGCCGAGTTTTGCATATCTGAACTGGCTGGAAATAGAGGGCGCAATAACAGCGTAAACCTTTTCCTTGTTTTTAAGCATCTCGATAGCGTCCAATATAAAGGACTTATCGGTTATAGCACCGAAGGGGCACTGGTAAACGCAGGCACCGCAGGAAATGCACTTATTATTGTCAATGCACGCCGCCTTGCTCTCGGTCATAGAGATAGCGCCGACCTTGCAGGATTTAACGCAGGGACGCTTGAAATCCATAATTGCGCTGTAGGGGCAGACCTTTGCGCACTGACCGCACTCAACGCACTTTGATTTATCAATGTGCGCCTTTTGCTGGCTGTCAAAGGTGATAGCCCCCCTGCGGCATACATCCTCACAGCGGTGAGCCAAGCAACCGCGGCAGGCCTCGGTCACTTCATAACCGCCCATAGGACACTCATCGCAGGCTATTTCGATAACCTCGATAACATTGGGATTTTCCTTGTCGCCACCCATAGCTATTTTAACGCGTTCGCCTAAAATAGCACGCTCCTTGTAAACGCAGCAGCGCATTGTGGGCTCATTACCGGGAACTATTGTTTTCGGAATATCGAGCAAATGCTCGGTTAAGGTTCCGTTCCAGGCTTCACGGGATACCTCGCGCAGCACTTTATATTTAAGATGTTGTACCTTAGTATCAAACTTTCTCACGGTTATTTCTCCTAAAAATAGCTTACTTTTATTCTCTTGCCCATTTTTTTAAGGCAGTCGGACAGCTCGGTTACAAGCTGCATTTTAATGTTGAAATTAATCGGCAAATCGGGGTTTTGGTGAGCTGGGTTTACCGCCCTGCCGACGAAAAAGTTAATGTCGGTTGCTTCCTCGAAAAGCATACGGCATATTAAAGATGCGCCGTCCCGTTTTACTCCCCAATGGGAATAGGATTCGTTATCCTTAAGATAGTCCTTAGCGTATTCAAGCACACGGCTTACGGTAATAACGCCCTCTGTCACCAAATCAACCCCCTCAAGCTCGGCTATCGGCGGAATATCCTTGTCGATAAACTCAAGCTTAGGTCTTAGCGGCTTTCCTAAATAATTTGACGCTATTGTCGAGGTTGTACCGCCGCAGACAATATGCTTGCCCTCCTTTGAGAAGAATAGGGACATCATCTTATCACAGTCGTCCCTATTAGAGGGCGGTCCGAACAGCAGGTTCATAGGCTCGCGGCGTCTTATTCTTACAACGCAGGAGGTCGCGTCATCACCGGGTTTGCCGCCGTAAAGGCGGTTACACTCGTCAATTAAAATGGTCGAAAGGGTTTTAGCGGTATAGCCGACCGAATAAAAGGTCTTCATAAACTCGACTATATCCTTGCGCTCCCAGCCGAAGTTGTATTCGGTGCCTATTCCCGCGTGGGGACAGCCGTCGCTCATCATAACGAAGACATCGTCCTCGCGAAGCCGTATTTTCGACTGAAAAATTTTTTTGCCGTCGATGTTCAGCTCGGTCTTCGGGTAGTCGTATTCCTCGCCGTCACGCAGCATAATTACAAGGGGGTTATCGTACTGGATAAGCTCTGCTTCGCCCGTTCCTATAAGCCGCATTATTGTAAAGGTGGAATACGCCACATGCCGCTCGGAGCATACGGGCAGGGTTGCGGCTATTGTGCTTACGCAATCGGTAAGGCTGAGCCCCGCCGCAATCATTGTGGAAATAATTTTAGAGGTGAGGGTCGAAAGTATGCTCGCCTTAACACCGCTTCCGAGACCGTCCGCAAGCACGATAACGGTAGAGCCGTCCTCCTGCTCGATAACATCGACATGGTCGCCGCAAAGTTCCTCACCCTCGTGAAAAATACTGCGGTAGCCTATATCCGCGCAAAGGTTATTCATCGCTTATCGACTCCTTAAGCTTGGTAAGCGCTATCTTGGTCTCCGCCGCCGTCTCCCCCAAAAGGGAGGCGATTTCCTGGACGATTCGCATCTGCTTTTCCACAACCTTGTCGGCAGTTTCGACCGTCTGGCGGCTTAAATCTTCCTTCTTCTGCTTTTGCTCCTCTTCCTCGGAAACATCACGCAAAATGCAGATAAGCGCCTTGTATTCCTTGTCGGATACAATCGTCTGCTCGACATATTTATCGTACTCCGCAAGGTAAACCTTATTGTCCCTTATAGTCCTGCCGGTGCGCTGTACATCCATAAAGGGTTTGGGGTCAAGAATACGGATAATCGGCTCGCCCATAACATCGGACGCGCGGGGTATGTTCATTAATTTGAGCGCCGCGCGGTTTATCTGCTGAACCTCGTAATCCTCGTTCAGTACGACAATACCGTTGGGCGTGTTATTGATAATATTATCCGAGAAGTTCTCCGCCCGCTCTTTAAGGAAAGGCAGACACATTGAAACCTCTGCCTTGCCCTGAATAATGGCGATCGCCTTTTCACGGCAGGTGTTATATCCGCAGGAGCCGCAGTTAAGCTCGTCTTCGGGCTTAAGCTTGCCCATTTTGCGAAGCGCGTCGGTTATTTCGGACTCGGCGGGCATTTGTGCCTTGCGGTCGATATATTCAAGATTTTTGCGTAATGACGAAAAATCGGGCTGGGCGACATCAAAGTCCTTTTTACCTGCGTAGTTCGACACCGCCATATAATCCCTTACGGGCATACGGTGGTATTTTTCCATTACAGGGCCGCCGATACAGCTGCCCGCACAGGCGGACATTTCAATAAAGGCGTGGCTGATTTTGCCCTCCTCAATATCGTGGAGCGCCGCCTTACAGTTTTCCACACCGTCAATCGCAAGATAGGTGTATTCGGGAAGTCTGTTTTCTTCCATAGTTTTTAAAATACCGCCCGTGGTTGGGAAGAAGCGCGCCAAACTTTCATCGTTTTTGTCAAGCTTTTGCTCTAAAACAATGCCCTCTTCGTTAAACAGGCGGGTAAGCTCCTCGTATGTAAGCACCGCATCGGTAATTCCCGCATAATAGTCCGCCTCGTCCTTCTTTGCAACGCATGGACCTATAAATACGGTCTTAGCATCAGGGTTGCGGCGCTTAATGTCCTTGCAATGCGCCTGCATAGGGGACAAAACATCCGCTAAAAAGGGAAGACAGGAGGGATAATATTTCTGAATAAGCAGGTTAACCGAATGACAGCAGGAGGATATGACAATATCCCTGTGTTCGTTTTCGAGCAGTCTTTCATACTCACGCTTTACTATTGTTGCTCCTATCGCGGTTTCCTCTGCGTCGGCAAAGCCGAGCTTTTTAAGAGCGGATTTTAACTCTTCAAAGCCTACTCCGTCGTAATTCGCAATAAAGGAGGGAGCAACGCTTGCAATTACGGGTGCTCCCGAATTGATAAGAACCCTTACCTTCTCGGTTTCGTCCGCAATTTCCTTTGCGTTCTGCGGGCATACAACGAAGCACTGACCGCAGAGTATACATTCGTTTCCGACTATGTGCGCCTGATTGCCCGAAAACTTAATTGATTTAACGGGGCAATGGCGTATGCATTTATAACAGTTTTTACAGTTGGACTTTTTAAGCTTTAAAAACTCCGCCATACACAGTCAGTCCTTTTTAATTAATATTGTATTTGGGAGGAGCAAAAGCTCCTCCCTCGTTTAAATCACTTAAATTTTGCGAGGATATTCTCTTCAAAAAAGCTTCTCGCGGTTTCGGGGGATACGGAATAAAGCTCGCCGTCAACGGTGACGCAAACGCCCTTTTGACAGTTACCCATGCAGAAAGTACCGCCGAGCTCAACCTCTTCCTTTAAATTGTTTTCGGAAATGAGGTACTGAAGTTCCTCAACAACCTGTCTTGAGCCCTTAAGGTGGCAGGAGCTGCCTATACATACTGTTACTTTCATTTTATTTCCTCCCAAATTTTATATTATTCGTAATCTACAACATCAACCCAGGAAAGTAGGAATTCTCTTTCCTTTGCGTTGCCCTTAACAGACTGGGAAGCGGCAACGATGGGAAGCCATTTTTCAATGTACTGCTTAGCGGTGTCGCTCTTCTTGCAGAAAAGCTCCATATACTTTTTAGCGCCTTCGATATTGCCGTCAAGCCAGAATAACAGGTAGGTTCTTGCAACATCTGCGGAGGCGTTACCCTGTGTAGCGTGCGACCAGTCGAGGATATAGGGAACACCCTCGTCTGTAATGATGATGTTAGAGGGGTTAAAGTCGCCGTGGCAAACCTTGTTGTGCTTGGGCATACCCTCAAGGCGTGTATGAAGCTCATAGCGGGTTGTCGCGTCAATGTCCGCCTGACTAATCTTGCGGTTCATTTTATCCTTAAGCTTTGTAAGCAGGGGAGCCTTCATTTCGTGAATGCTCATCTGAATATCAACAAACTGCTCTAAATACTCGTCGAATTTATCGGGGTTTTCTGCCATAAGCTGAGCCATTGTCTTGCCCTTAATAAACTCGCTTACAATAGCCCATTTGCCGTCAATCATATTAACGCCCAAAATTTTCGGAATGTTAAGACCTGTTTCCTCAATACGAGCCTGATTGAGCGCCTCGTTTAAAATATCGGCCTTTGAATAATCGGCGTCGAACACCTTTACAGCGCGGTCTTCGTCCTTGTATATTGTTTTACCTGTTCTGACTGCGATAATTTTATCAAGTTTCATTTTATTTACCTCCGATTATGCTTTATTTCATTAAACGGCTTCGTGATTGCCGTAGTAAGCGTTGAGATACATCTGCTTGATTTCGCTCATCAGCGGATAACGCGGGTTAGCGCCTGTGCACTGGTCATCGAACGCCTGCTCGGTCATTTCGTCAAGGCGGGCTAAGAAGTCAGCCTCGTCCGGAACATAATCGCGGATAGTGGACTTAATGCCAACCTTTGCTTTAAGCTCATCAAGAGCGGCTATAAGGCTTTCAACCTTCTCTTCATCGGTCTTGCCTTTAAGACCTAAAGCATCTGCAACCTCAGCATAGCGAGCGCGGGTATGCGGGTGATCATACTGTGAGAAGGTACCCATCTTTGTAGGAACTTCGGCACAGTTGAAGCGGATAACCTCGTCAATCATAAGTGCGTTTGCAACACCGTGCGGAATGTGGTGGAAAGCACCGAGCTTATGAGCCATAGAGTGGCAAACACCGAGGAAGGCATTTGCGAAAGCCATACCTGCCATAGTAGCGGCGTTAGCCATTTTCTCGCGCGCAATCGGGTCGTTCGGTCCGTTATCGTAAGCCTCGGGGAGATATTTAAATATCATCTGGAGACTGCGCAGAGCCAGACCATCGGTGTAATCGGTTGCAAGCATAGAAGCGTAGGCTTCAAGATTGTGGGTAACCGCGTCTATACCTGAAGCGGCGGTAAGTCCCTTAGGAGCGGACATATGCATATCCGCGTCGACGATAGCCATATTCGGCATAAGCTCATAGTCTGCGAGCGGATATTTAATACCTGTGTCGGCATCTGTGATAACAGCGAAGGGGGTAACCTCAGAGCCTGTACCCGCAGAGGTCGGAACAGCGATAAAGTAAGCCTTTTCGCCCATCTTCGGGAAGGTGTAAATTCTCTTTCTGATATCGGAGAAGCGCATAGCCATATCCATAAAGTCGGCTTCGGGATGCTCATAGAGTACCCACATAATCTTAGCCGCGTCCATAGCCGAACCGCCGCCGATAGCTATAATTACATCGGGAGCGAATGCTCTCATCTGTTCAACACCCTTTTGCGCGCACTGGAGGGTCGGGTCGGGAGCAACATCGGCAAAGGTGGCGTGCTCGATTTCCATTTCGTCAAGCTTGTTTGTAATCGGCTTTGTATAACCGTTGTTGAATAAGAAGCTGTCTGTAACAATGAAAGCCTTCTTCTTGCCCATAACATTCTTAAGCTCGTCAAGGGCAACGGGCAGACAGCCCTTCTTAATGTAAACCTTTTCAGGCGCTCTGAACCAAAGCATATTTTCTCTCCTCTCGGCAACCGTTTTGATATTGATTAAGTGCTTAACTCCAACATTTTCAGATACGGAGTTTCCGCCCCAAGAGCCGCAGCCCAAGGTAAGCGAGGGGGCTAACTTAAAGTTGTAAAGGTCGCCGATACCGCCCTGTGACGAGGGGGTGTTGACGAGGATACGGCAGGTCTTCATACGAGCCGCGAATTTGTCGAGCTTCTCTCTCTCGGTAACAGCGTTAAGGTAGATAGAAGAGGTGTGACCGTAGCCGCCGTCAGCAATAAGCTTTTCAGCCTTGTCGAAAGCCTCGTCAATGTCTTTAGCCTTATACATAGCAAGTACGGGGGAGAGCTTTTCGTGAGCAAACTCTTCGCTGAGTTCAACGCTCTCAACCTCACCGATAAGAATTTTGGTAGCTTCGGGAACTTCAACACCTGCAAGAGCGGCGATGGTAACGGGCTTCTGACCTACTATCTTAGCATTAAGAGCGCCGTTGATGATTATGGTCTTGCGTACCTTCTCGGTCTCCTCGGGGTTTAAGAAGTAGCAGCCTCTGTCGGCGAATTCCTTTTTAACCTTTTTATAAACCTTATCAAGAACGATTACCGACTGCTCGGAAGCACAAATCATACCGTTATCGAAGGTCTTTGAATGAATAATGGAGTTAACAGCAAGAAGAATATCCGCTGTATCGTCGATGATTGCAGGAGTATTACCCGCACCAACGCCCAAAGCAGGCTTACCGCTTGAATAAGCGGCTTTTACCATTCCGGGGCCGCCTGTAGCGAGAATTATGTCCGCCTCTTTCATAACAAGGTTTGTCATTTCGAGGGAGGGAACATCAATCCAGCTGATGATTTCCTCAGGAGCGCCTGCCTTAACAGCCGCTTCAAGAACTATCTTGGCTGCGGCGATTGTAGCGCCCTTAGCTCTCGGGTGGGGGCTTATAATAATACCGTTGCGGGTTTTAAGTGCAACAAGAGTTTTAAAGATAGCGGTGGAGGTCGGGTTGGTTGTAGGAATAACCGCCGCAATTACGCCGATAGGCTCTGCTACCTTTTGGATTCCGAACTCCTTATCCTCTTCGATTACACCGCAGGTCTTGGTGTTTTTATAGGCATTGTAGATGTATTCCGCGGCATAGTGGTTTTTGATAACCTTATCCTCGACAATACCCATACCTGTTTCCTCAACTGCAAGCTTTGCAAGGGGTATGCGCGCTTGGTTTGCGGCTGTAGCGGCAGCCTTGAAGATTGCGTCAACCTGCTCCTGTGTGTAGGTAGCAAACTTTCTTTGAGCTGCTCTGACCCTCTCGATTGCCGCTTCGAGGGTCTCAACGCTGTCTACTACGGGGTAATTTTTTTCCATCGTTCTATCTCCTTTTATAAAATACTTTTTAGTTGACCTTTAGGGGACGGCGCAGGGCTTTAATTATACCTTACACAATGTCTCCTTTTTAACTTTGTTAATATTTTAACATACTTTTATGAATCCGTAAAATGCAATATTAACATAATGGTATATCAATTATGATATATCATTATTATATTATATTTTTTCGGTATAATCAATACTTTTTTAGACCCGATACGATAAAATTGTTTTTTCTTGTAATACTATAAGAAATATGTTATCATTTTGTAAAGGGAATGATAAAATTATGAATGAAAGCATATATGACATTATTATTATAGGCGGCGGCTGTGCGGGACTTACTGCGGCGGTGTATGCCCGCAGGGCGGGGAAGACGGTGTTGCTGCTTGAAAATAACAGCTTCGGCGGGCAGATTTCGCTTTCGGACGGGGTGGAAAATTTCCCCGGGTTTATGAATATAAGCGGTGCGGAGTTGTCTGACAGACTGCACTCTCAGGCGGCGGCTTTAGGCACTGAAACGGTTTTTGATACTGCGGTGGGCATTAAGGAAAACGGAGCGTATAAAACCGTTGTCGCCGAATACGGCGAATACACGAGCAGGGCGGTAATAATCGCGGGCGGACTCAGGCACAGAAAGACGGGACTTACAGAAGAAGATAGGTTTATCGGAAAGGGCGTATCCTACTGTGCGGTATGTGACGGTGCGTTTTATAAAAACAAAAGGGTTGCGGTTTTAGGCGGCGGCAATACCGCTTTAGGTGACGCGGCGTTTCTTGCGGATATATGTGAAAGCGTGACCGTAATTCACCGAAGAAGCGAATTCCGTGCCGATAAAAGCGCGGTTTTGCGCCTTAAAGAAAAGAGCAATGTTAATTATGAGCTTAATTCCGTGCTTACAGCCATAAACGGCGAAAGCACAGTCAGCTCTGTCACGGTTGAAAATACCGAAACGGGGACAAAAAGGGAAATCCCCGTTTCGGGGCTTTTTGTCGCGATAGGACAGCTGCCGCAAAACGGGGCGTATAAAGATGTTGTAGAGCTTGACGAATACGGCTATATAAAGGCGGGGGAGGACTGCCGCACTTCAAGAGCGGGAATCTTCGCCGCGGGCGACTGCAGAACTAAGGAGCTTCGTCAGCTTGTAACCGCCGCGGCGGACGGCGCTATAGCCGCCACAAACGCCTGCAGCTACGCGGATGGGGTAGAATAAAAGGTTATCTCCCTTTATATAAAAAAACAGCAAGCCGATAGACGGTTAGCCCTCAAAAATTTAATCTAAAAGATTTAGACCGTAACCTTCTCAGGGTGGCGGTCTATTTCTTTTTGCGCTGTAAAAAACACAGTATCCTAAAAAATAAGCTCGGAAAAAGCAGTAAAATAAAGCTTATGCCGAGCTTGGTTGCCTTTAGGCAGACAAATTGGGGTTTGTAGGGGTGAATCCGTGACAAGTACCCCTACAAACCCCGATTTGTTTTCTACATTTCTTATTTCTATGCTAAAGCTTCATATATTCAATGTTGCCGTTTTTTATTACGGCGGCGCGGGTGAAGCCTGTTTTGCGGGCTAAATCAGCCGCCTCCAAAAATGCGAAATCGAGGTAATTTTTATCGTGGCAGTCGCTGGAGAGCATAATTTTCCCGCCGTGCTTTTTAATCATTTTAAGAATAGCGTGGGAGGGGTAGGGCAAGCTTCTTACCCCCCTTGCCATAGCGCCCGTGTTGATTTCAAAGGGTAAGCCGTAAGGTATAAGCGCCTTAACCGCCCGCTCCGCCGCCGCTAAAAATCGGGGACTTTCTCCGTAGCCGTTTTTCTCGCTGAATTTTGAAACTAAATCAAAATGCCCTATTATATCGGCGTTGGTTTTCTCTGCTATATTTGCGACAAGGGCAAAATAATCCTCGGCTAAAGCGTCAAAATCGCCGCCGTAAAGCCTATTTACCGCGTTTTTTACAATCTCGGCGGTATTATCAACGCAGACATATTCCCCGTTTTTTAAAACATAATGAACCGAGCCTATGACATAATCGTAAGCATCGGTAGGCTCGTCTGAAAAATAATCTTGCTCAATGCCGCAGTAAAGCTCGATTTTGCCTTTATACTTTTCTTTAAGGGCGGCAATTTCGGCACGGTATTTTTCCGCATTTTCGGGGCTTAAAGCAAAGCTTTTGTCCATTTCGGTATAGCTGTGGGAAGAAAAGCCGAGAGCGAAAAAGCCTTTATCGAGCGCCGCTTTTACCAGCTCCTCCGGGGAGTCCTTGCCGTCGCAGTAATTCGTATGCGTATGAAAATTACATTTCATCGCTTGCCATTTTCTCCTGCTTGACCTTGTGGTCGATAACATGGCGGGAAGCAAGCTCTTTTCTTACATCATCCACCGAAATGCCCATTTCCACCATCATAACCATAATATGATATGCAAGGTCTGCAATTTCGTAAATTGTTTCCTTTTTGTCGCCCGCCTTGCCCGCGATTATAACTTCGGTGGATTCCTCGCCCACCTTTTTAAGAATTTTATCCATTCCCTTTTGGAAAAGATAGGTTGTGTAAGAACCCTCGGGCATTTCTTTTTTTCTGCCCTCTAAAAGCTCATACAGTCCGTCCATAGAAAATTCTGCGCGGTTTTCACTCTGAAAAATAGGGTTTGTAAAGCAGGAATCGCTACCCGTATGACAGGCGGGGCCCTCCTTGTCCACAACCACCGTAAGCGCGTCCTTATCGCAGTCGGCGGTGATGGAAACAATGTGCTGGTAGTTGCCGCTGGTTTCCCCTTTAAGCCACAATTCATTTCTTGAACGGCTGTAAAAACAGGTAAGCTCCTTATTGATAGAGATTTTAAGGCTTTCCTTGTTCATATAAGCGACAGTCAGCACCTTTTTGCTGTGCGCGTCCACCACAACCGCGGGGATAAGTCCCTTTTCGTCAAATTTAAGCTCGTCAATGTTTATCATAAATTACAGCCTCACATTAATATTGTTTTTATTTAAAAGTTGCTTTAAATCGGATATTTTAACCTCGCCGAAATGGAAGATTGAAGCGGCAAGCCCCGCGTCAATATCGGGTATTTCGTTAAATAATGTTACGAAATCTTGGGCTCTGCCCGCTCCGCCAGAGGCGATAACGGGCACATTAACCGCCTCGCAGACGGCTTTTAGCATTTCTATGTCAAAGCCCTTTTTAACGCCGTCGGTATCGATTGAATTAACAACCACCTCGCCCGCGCCGTTGTCAACACACCGCTTTATCCAAGAAACCCCCTCCATTCCGGTATCGTCCCTGCCGCCCCGCGCGAAAACACGGAACTCGCCGTCAACCCGCTTTATATCTGCCGATATAACCACGCACTGACTGCCGTATTTTTCCGCCGCCGCTTTTATTAGGTCGGGGTTTTTAATAGCGCCCGAATTTACGCTTACCTTATCCGCACCGCACTTTAGCACGCGGTCAAAGTCCTCTAAGGTATTGATTCCGCCGCCCACGGTAAGGGGAATGAAAATATTGCTCGCTACCTCTTTTAATATATCGGTAAAAAGCTTTCTGCCGTCACTCGAGGCGGTAATATCGTAAAACACAAGCTCGTCCGCACCGCAGTCGCTGTAATATTTGCCCAGCTCCACGGGGGAGGAAACATCATTAAGCCCCTCGAAATTTACGCCCTTTACCACTCTGCCGTCTTTAACATCAAGGCAGGGAATTATTCTTTTGGTAATCATTTCGCCGCCTCCAATGCTTTAGTAAGGTCGATTGCTCCTATATAGTACGCCTTGCCGATTATAGCGCCGTAAAGGTTGAGCTCTCTTAACGCCTTTATGTCCTCAAGGCTTGACACTCCACCCGAGGCGGTAATGTTCATATCAAATTTTTCGGAAAGCTCCTTATAAAGCTGACGGTTAGTGCCTTTCATGGCGCCGTCCCTTGAAATATCGGTGCAGATAAGGGTTTTTACCCCTATTTCCCGCATTTTTTCGCAGAAATCAAAGCAGCTGTATTCCGATTTTTCGGTCCAACCCTTTACCGCTACAAAGCCGTCCTTTATATCTACGCCTACAGCGATTTTATCGCCGTACTTATTTACGGCGGTACGCAGAAATTCCTCATCATTCACCGCCGCCGTACCTAAAATCACTCGGTCAAGCCCCACACTCAGGTATTTTTCAACGGTATCAAGAGAGCGTATACCGCCGCCTATTTCGCAAAAAAGTCCCGTATTTTGGGCGATCTCCTTTACAACCTCAAAATTAGGGGTATCACCGTTTTTCGCGCCCTCTAAGTCAACTATATGGATATATTTCGCGCCCTTAGCCTCAAAATCACGGGCTATTTCAACGGGATTGTCGCTGTAAACCGTCATTTCGGCGTAATCGCCCTTAAAAAGCCGTACCGCCTTGTGTTCGTACAAATCTATTGCAGGGAAAATGTTCATTTGTTTGCCTCCAAGCCGCAAAAGGCGCGCAGAATTTTAAGCCCCGTTTCGCCGCTCTTTTCGGGGTGGAACTGACAGCCGAAAACATTTTTATTAGCCGCCGCCGCGGTGATTTCAATACCGTATTCGGTAGTGGCGGTAACGCTTTCCTCACAGCCGTCCGCAAAAAAGGAATGGACGAAATAAACGAAATCGCCGTCCTTGTTGTTTTTAAAAATCGGGCATTTGCCCTTTAAGCTAATGGCGTTCCAGCCAATATGCGGGATTTTAAGGCTTTTTGGTATTCTGCCTTCCATAGGCACAACCTCGCCCTTTATTAGCCCTAAACCCTTATGCTCGCCGAACTCGTAGCTTTTATCGAACAAAAGCTGCATACCAAGGCAAATGCCTAAAAGCGGCTTGCCCTTGGCGGTTTCTTCTTTAATAAGTATGTCAAGCCCGTCGGCTTTAAGCTTTTCCATAGCGTCGCCGAAGGCACCTACACCGGGTAGTATCAGCTTGTCGGCTTTTCGTATTTGCTCACTGTCCCCCGTGATAACCGTGTTCGCTCCCACCGCCGCAAGGGAAGAGGAGAGGGAAAAGAGGTTACCGACGCCGTAGTCAATTATTGCAATCATTTAAAGCACACCCTTTGTGGACGGAATTTCATCTTTTCGGTTTTCATCAATCTTAACCGCCGCCGCAAGGCTTCTCGACACAGACTTAAACGCTCCCTCGATAATGTGGTGGGAGTTTGTGCCGCTTAACTGTTTAATATGTAAGGTCACCGCCGCGTGGCGTACAAACCCTAAGTAAAACTCCTCGGTAAGCTCGGTATCAAAGTCCCCTACCTTTTGGGCGGGGATTGTTAAACCGTAGGACAGATGCGCCCTGCCCGAAATATCCACTGCCGTCATAATAAGTGCCTCGTCCATAGGAAGAATAAAGCTTCCGTAACGGGTAATGCCCCGCATATCGCCTAAAGCCGATTTAAACGCGTCGCCCAAGGCTATGCCGATATCCTCCACCGTGTGATGGTAATCCACATAGGTGTCCCCCTTGCAGGAAACGGTAAGGTCAAACCCGCCGTGACGGGCAAAAAGGGTTAACATATGGTCAAGAAAGCCACAGCCTGTGGCGATTTCGCTTTTGCCCGTACCGTCTAAATTAAGACTGAGCTTAATATCGGTTTCATTGGTTTTTCTGTTGATTTCCGCGGTTCTCATAGCTTGCCTCCCATAATTTCACCCACATTTTTAAGGAATATTTCCATTTCCTCACGGCTGCCGACGGTAATGCGGTTAAAGTCCTTTATGCGCTCGCTTTCAAAATGCCTTATTAAAATTCCGCGCTCCTTAAGGGATAAATACAGCTCCTTACCGCCTATTTTGTCGCTTTTGGCAAACAGGAAATTCGCCTTGGAGTTTGTAACCGTAAATCCCAACTGTTTAAGCTCCGCCTTTACATATTCCCGTGTTTCGGCGATTTTGTGACAGTTTTCGTCAAAATACGCCTGATTATTAAGCGCCGCCGCCCCTGCTATCTGGGTGATTCTATTAATATTGTAGGGGTTGGTGGAGTATTTTATTTTTTCAAGGTCTTCAATAATTTGTTCATTTGCAAAGGCAAAGCCTAAGCGTGCCCCCGCCATACTGCGGGATTTTGAGTAGGTCTGCACCACAAGCAGATTTGAATATTTTTCGGTAAGCTTTATTGCGCTCTCCGCCCCAAAATCCACATACGCCTCGTCTATAATCACGATACCGTCAGGGTTAGAGGAAACAATTTTTTCAATTTCAAAAAGCTCTAAGGCAATACCCGTAGGCGCGTTGGGGTTTGCTATTACTACAAGGCTGTTTTTTCCGCAATAAGCGTTAATATCAACCGTAAAATCGTTCCTTAGCGGTATGACCTCGGCGTTAATGCCGTACAAATCGGCGAAAACCGAATAAAAGCCGTAGGTAATGTCAGGGAAAACCGCCCCTTTATCGCCGTATGCCATAAAGGCGAAATTAAGAACCTCGTCCGAGCCGTTGGAGATAAATATGTTTTTTGTATTTACGCCGTACTGCTCTGCTATAGCCGCCTTAAGGGCGGCACATTCGGGGTCGGAGTAAAGCCGCAAATCCTCGATTTCCGCTTTGCCTATTGAGTCGGTAACGCTTTTCGGTGGGGGATAGGGCGATTCATTTGTGTTAAGCTTTATGTAACTCTTATCCTTTGGCTGTTCGCCCGGGACATAGACCTCAAGCCCCGCTAATTTTTGGCTTAAAAATCTGCTCATTTTGTTTCATCCTCAAAACGCACCGTAACGCTCCTTGCGTGGGCGGAAAGTCCCTCTTTTTCGGCAAAGAAGGCCACCGATTCCGCCGATTTTTTAAGCGCGTCCTTAGTATAATAGGTGTACTGGGATTTTTTAACGAAATCGTCAACCGAAAGCGGACTTGAAAATCTTGCCGTGCCCGATGTGGGCAGGGTGTGGTTAGGTCCTGCAAAATAGTCGCCCAAAGCCTCGGGACAGTATCTGCCCATAAAAATGCTGCCTGCGTTCTTTATTTTATCAAGGTAATCAAAGGGATTGTCAACCGATAGCTCCAAATGCTCCGGCGCTATTTCGTTTGCGACATCTATTACATCAAAAAGATTGTCGGCAACAATGATTTTACCGTTATTATCAATCGAAATGCGGGCTATCTCGGCTCTCGGCAGTAAGGGTATCTGCCTTTCAAGCTCGGCGCTTACCTTTTCGGCTAATTCGGCGCTGTCGGTCACAAGCACCGCCGACGCCATTTTATCGTGCTCCGCTTGGGAGAGCAGATCTGCCGCCACAAATTTCGGGTTGCTTTTGCTGTCTGCAATTACTAAAATCTCGCTGGGTCCCGCTATCATATCAATCGAAACAAGGCCGAAAACCTGTCTTTTAGCCTCTGCAACAAAGGCGTTGCCGGGACCTACAATCTTATCTACTTTAGGTACTGTTTCGGTTCCGTAGGCAAGTGCGGCTACTGCCTGAGCACCGCCGATTTTGAAAATGCGGTCAACCCCCGCGATTTTCGCCGCCGCAAGTATTGCGGGATTAACCTTGCCATCCGCCGATGGGGGAGTGGTAATGCAAATCTCCTCACAGCCCGCAATTTTAGCGGGTATACTGTCCATTAATACGGTGGAAGGATACGCCGCCGTACCGCCGGGTACATAAAGCCCTACCTTTTCAATCGGGGTTATCTTCTGTCCCGTAACATATCCGTCGCCGTTTAAAATAAAGCTTTGGCGCACCTGCTGTTTGTGAAAAGCGCGTATATTTTCCGCCGCCTGCTTTAAAATCTCTATAAACTGAGGCTCAACCGCCGCGAATGCCTCGTCTATTTCCTCGTTAGTAACCTCAAGGGAGGATAATTTCGCCTTATCGAATTTCTCGCAGTATTCGTAAAGAGCTTTATCGCCGTTCGCCTTAACATTATCTATGATGTCGCGCACAATACCCGAAACATCGGTAGCAGCCGTGCCGCGGGCAAATATTTCCTCTGGCGAAACCTCGCCGTATTTCATAATCTTAATCATTTTTCATTCTCCGTAAGACCTAAAAGTCCCTTTTTGATTTTCTCTATTTTTTCCGCTTTAAATTTGAAGCTTGCCTTGTTTGAAATCAGCCTTGCGCTTATCGGTACAATTGTCTCGAAGGGCTCTAAGTTGTTTTCAAGCAGGGTTTTGCCCGTCTCCACAATATCCACAATGACATCCGAAAGCCCTAAAATCGGTGCTAACTCAATCGAGCCGTTAAGGTGGATAATATCAATATCGCGGCACTTTTCGGCGTAGTACTGCCGCGCGATATTAGAAAACTTTGTAGCTACCCGAAGTGTTTTAGAGGTGTCGTCCTTAAAATCCTTTTTGCCCGCCACCGCCATACGGCACTTTCCGAGTTTCAGGTCGAGCAGCTCATAAACATCAGGCTCGTATTCAAGCAGAATATCCTTTCCCGCAACGCCTATGTCCGCCGCGCCCCGTTCAACATAGATAGCAACATCAGAGGGCTTTACCCAGAAGAAGCGAATACCCAACTCCTCATTTTCAAAAATCAGCTTGCGGTTGTTTTCTTTGATAGAGGGGCAGGGGAAACCCGCATTCTCAAACATTGAATAAACCTTTTCGCCGAGCCGTCCTTTAGGCAGGGCGACATTTATAAAGCCGCTGTCGGTTTCCGCCTTTTCGTCCGCCCGTTCGAGGGCGTCAAGATACACCGCAAAGCCTATTCCGCCCGAGCGTCTTCCCATCTTGCGCATAAGCCCGTCATATCTTCCGCCCGAGAGAACTCTCGACTCAGCACCGTCTATGTAGCCCTTAAATACCGTTCCGCTGTAATACGCGGCGGAATCAACTATAGAAAAATCAATATTGATATTACTGCCAAAGCCCTCGCTGTCCGCGCGGTTATAAATATCCAAAAGCTCCTTAGCGTACTGCTTTGCTTTATCGGTTTTGCAAATTTTAGCTACCGTATTCAGCGCGTCCTTTGCGTTTTTAAAGCTTTTAATAAGGCACTTAAGGTTTCCGAAAATTACTTCTCCGCAAGTTTCGCGCAGCAAATCGCCGTTTTTGGAAACTATGGCGTTTAATGCCTTCTTGCGTTTATCACTCTCTAAAGAGAAGCTGTCAAGCAGGGCGGAAACAAGCCCTACATGGGATAGATCGAGCACAAATTCATTGCTGATAAGTGCAAGGCTCTTAAGTGCAAGTATAATAACCTCTGCCTCGGTGCAGGTGTTAATATCCCCGATGCATTCAAGCCCCGTCTGCATAATTTCCTTATATGTATGGGAGGTTTCGGAAATCCTGTAAACATTCTCGTTATAATAAAGACGCTCGGTAACTCCCGCCTCGTCCTTAAAGTTCTTTAAAATTGAAAGGGTAACATCGGGCTTTAGGGCTAACAGCTTGCCGTTTGTATCGTTAAAGGTTATAACCCCGTCCGACACCAAAAAGTCCTTGTTTTCGGAGTACAGATCGTATTCCTCAAACTTACTCATTTTAAACTGGCTGTAGCCGTATTCGCGGTAAAGGGCACGAAGCTCATATACCGCCCTTTCGTCGCTTTTTAAAATACTCTCGTCAAAGCTCATTTATTCTCCTCCAAACGCCCGATTACCGTTTTATATCCGCCGCTTCCGTAGTTAAGACATCGGCTTACCCTGCAAATAGTAGCGGTACTCGCTCCCGTGCTTTTATTAATGTCAACATAGCTTTTGCCTTTATGTAGCTGACAGGCAACCTCGATTCTTTGGGCTATCGCCTCGGTTTCCTGAACGGTGCATGCGTCCTCGAAAAACGCCGCGCACTCCTCCTCGGTTTTAAGTGACAGCACCGCCCTGTAAAGCAGGCTCATTCTTTCTTTATCAAGCTTATGCATATTTTGCGCACTCCTGAATCATAATACTTTAGCATTTTATCACATCAGCGCACTAAAGTCAATATGTTTTTCAAATTTTTCCATATGAATATTGAAAGGGCAAAACTTAATAATAATTATTGCAATAAACACGCCGTGATTTTACTCACGGCGTATGGGGAGAAATTAAGCTTGGGTGTTATTTGGTGCGCAGAAAACTGCAAATATCAGTCCGACGGATACTGTCAGCTTAACAACTGCGGCACGGTTAATTCGCTTTCGGGCGTATGCCCGTACTTTACCGAAAAATCACTTGATAAGGGCGACCGCCTCAGACAGACGCCTGATGCCGACAAGCTCGATTGAGTCGGGACAGTTAGTTATTTGTTTAAGGCAGGCTTTAGGCAAAATACATCTTTTAAAGCCCATTCGCGCCGCCTCGGTAACGCGGGACTGGGCGCGGGGAACAGACCTTAGCTCCCCCGAAAGACCTATTTCACCGAAGGCCACCGTGTATTCGTCAATCGGTATATCGCGAAGTCCCGAAACCAGCGCCATAGCAACCGCAAGGTCGGCGGCGGGCTCGTCAAGGCGGATACCGCCTACTATATTAAGGTAGGTATCAAGGTTTGAAAAATAAAGCCCCAGCCGCTTTTCGAGCACGGCGAGCATAAGGTTAAGTCTATTGTAATCAAAGCCTGCAGAGGTGCGCCGCGCGTTTCCGAAGCCTGTCGCGGTGACAAGCCCCTGTACCTCGGCTAAAATAGGTCTTGTACCCTCCATAATGCAGGTTATGCATCCGCCCGAAACATCGCTCATTCTGCCCGACAGCATCATAGCCGACGGATTTTCCACCGCGGTAAGCCCTGTTTCGGTCATTTCAAAAACGCCTATTTCGTTTGTCGAGCCGAAGCGGTTTTTCATCGCCCTTAAAATTCTGCCCGACTGGTTGCGCTCGCCCTCAAAATACAGCACGGTATCGACAATATGCTCCATAACCTTAGGGCCTGCAATGTCGCCGCCCTTGTTGACATGGCCGACAATAAATATCGGAATATCAAGGCTTTTGCCCGTTCTAAGGAGCAGATTGGTAGATTCCCTTACCTGCACGATACTGCCGGGGGAGGAGGAGATGTCGCTGTGCTGCATAGTCTGGATGGAGTCGATAATCACAAGCCCCGGCTTTGCGGAATTTATATATTCGCAGACGGTCTGCACATCGGTCTCGGTCATAACAGACACTCGGTCGCTGTCAACCCCTATGCGCCTTGCACGGAGCTTTATTTGTATAGCCGATTCCTCGCCCGATACATAAAGAATGTCGAGCTTGTCCTGTAAAGCAGAGCAGACCTGCAAGAGGATTGTGGATTTGCCGATACCCGGGTCGCCCGACAATAGCACCACAGACCCCTTGACAATTCCGCCGCCTAAAACCCTGTCAAGCTCGGAGATGCCGGTGACAAACCTGTGCTCGTCTTCGGCGCTTATTTCCGAAAGCGGTCTTGCCGAAAATGCGTGGACAGGCCGTGGAGCGCTTACCGCCGCTTTCTGCGGCAGTCGCACATCTTCAACCATAGTATTCCACGCTCCGCACTCGGTGCATTTGCCCATCCATTTGGGGCTTTCAAAGCCGCACTCGGTGCATACATATACCGTTTTGCTTTTTCCTGCCATTTTAATTCTCCCATATTTATAAGTTTTCTTCCGAATAAAAGTCTACTATTCCGCAAAAAATCGAAAATGCCATTTTTTTCTGATATTCCTCGTCCTTAAGCCGATTTAGCTCGGCTGAGTTGCTTAAAAATCCGCACTCCACGAGTACCGCGGGAACTGTCGCGTTGTATAGAAGATAGGTGCTGCTGGTCGATTGCTTGTTGACCCGCGTGTTTTCGGGCTGTAAAAGCTGCACAATAGATTTTTGTATGCAGTCTCCGAGCACCTTGGATTCTTCACGCTGAGCGCTGTAAAACACCTGCGAGCCGTTTGCCGCCGAGGTGGTGAATTTGTTAAGGTGAATACTCACAAAAACTGCGTTCGGATTATCCTTCATAAGCCCCAGACGGTTTTTAAGGTCGCTTTTTTTGCGGGTCGCAATCTTGTTGGTCTCAACATCATCGGTTGAAACATCACTTTCTCTTGTCATTATAACTCTAAAGCCGCTCTGATTTAGAAAATCCTTCAGAGTAAGGGCAATCTTTAAATTTATGTCCTTTTCGACAGTTCCGTCAGCCGCCACCGCTCCGCCGTCAAACCCGCCGTGGGCTGAGTTAGCTAATACTATACTTTTTTAGTAATTCTGTATATTTTGTCGATTTTCGACTGTGGAAAACGCCTAAATTTTCCACTCGATTTTGATTTCTCTCTTGCCACTCTTTGTAAGCTTACCAACGAAGATTTTGCTTATAAATTCATCGGCAATCTCGAATGTGAGAGTGTCAATTTTTCGGTACTTTTCGAGTATCGATTTCGTATCCGTTTTTGTTTCACTGCCCGATAGTGCTACGAGCTTTGATTTCAAAATTTCGATGCGTTTTTCTGTTTCTTCGGATTCCTTTTGATAGCTTTCTCGATATTTTGTAAACTCCTCTACGCTGATGATACCGTCTAATTTATCGGTGTACATCTGAGCCATTCGGTTATCGTTCCGCTTTACCTTTTCTTCAAGCTCTGCAATTTGCGATTCTAAGGTTTTAGCACCGTTCTTTTTCCTTTTAGGTGCATCTAACTTACCTATCTGCTTTTTATCGTAGTATTTATCGAGTAACTTGTTGATTTCATCTACTACGATTTGCTCTAACTCATCAAGGCGAATACTGTGCTCATTGTCACAAACTCCGTTAGTGGTTTTCCGAGTTCTGCAAGAAAGGTAATTATATCTCCCGTCACGCAGCTTATAGCTCATTTTCCACATTGTGTTACCGCACTCTGCACAAAACACCTTTTTAGCAAGTGAATAACAGCTGCCGCTTGGAATTTTTTGACCTCTGCCACGGGAAAGCCTAATTTCCTGTGCCTTATAAAAGGTTTCTTTAGAAATAATCGGCTCGTGGGTATCTTCAACAATATCCCACTCACTTTGCGGCTTTTTACGGCGTTTACCCGTTTTGTAGTTTACAACCTCTTGTCTACCCTGTACCAAAGTGCCCGTGTATTCGAAACGGCGAAGAATTGCATATACAGCAGAATCTGACCAGGTTGTCCTAGGCGCATTGTTCTTCTCATAGTTGCCGTTATAATACTTAGAACCAAGCTCCTTTTTGTGAACACAAGGCGGCGGAATCATTTCATCATTTAATATTTTTGCAATGCTTATGTACCCGAGTCCACCGATATATAAATCAAATATCCGCTGAACTGTAGGTGCCGCAACCTCATCAATAATCAAATGATTCTTGTTGTCGGGGTCAATTAAATAGCCGTAAGGTGCAAACGAGCCTACGAACTCGCCGTTCTTCCGTTTAACACTTAAAGTGGCTTTGACGTTGTCGGATAACTCCTCTAATTGCCATTCATTTACAAGCCCGTTGATTTGCCGTGTTTTCTTGTTGCCTTTAACGTTCGTGTCAATGTTATCAACAACCGCAACAAATCGCACACCCCATTCGGGGAACTTTCCGTGAATGAAGTGTTCAATCATTTCCATATCACGTGAAAAACGGGATTGTGTTTTGCAGACAACTATCGTGCATCTGCCTTCTTCGCAGTCTTTAAGCACCTGATTCCAAGCAGGTCTTGAAGCATCGGCACCACTGTAATCCTCATCACAGTAAATACCGTTGATTTGCCATCCTTTCTCGATACAGTAGTTTATTAGCATCGTCTTTTGATTTTGGATACTTTCGCTCTCGTCAGTCTTGTTTTTCTTATCCCTATCCTCTGAAGAAAGGCGAACATAAATATCCGCAATTTCAGTTAGCATTTATAGAGCACTCCTTCCCACTTAAGTCCTGAGTGCTGCCGTGAAATGCAACACTATTATTATAATCTAATTCGTATAATTTTTCAATATCCATAACGCAAAGAGTTCGAATTGAGTTATTGATTTTTTCCTTGCGCTTTGCCTCGCTGATTTCGGAGAACGCATTAACTACGATATATTCAGTTTTATTTTTTTTCATATAATACGCCCTCCTTTACCTACATAATGTTTATGCTGATTTAAATATTTTAATGTTTTCAGCATTAATAAAATCCTTTCCGACAACCATAATTTGAACTTCTCGCTCGATTGTCGGGAAAGTATTAAGGAAGTTAAATTTCTCATTTCAAGAAAACTTAAACAGCACCCATCCAAAGACAAGTGCTGTTAAACTCAAAATATTAATATAAAAATGCGATGTCCCCTTAAAATTTAATCTGTAATGCAACAATTAGATGGTACTGATATTTTTAGTGAACATCTATGCAACTAACAAATGATACTATGAGAAAGGACTTAATATAGCAAATGGATGATACCATCTCCAACTACCAAATATAACAACTAAATGTACCCTTACAGGAATCTCTAATGCAACATTAGTATGATACCAGTAAATATATTTCGATATAACAAGGCAATGTCACCAATTACAGTATGTTGAATATGCAAAGCAGATGATACCAATCCTACTTTAAAAAATTGAATAGGCTCAACTTAAAAAGCAACTAATAAACGTCAAATCCATTTTTTATAAATATGTTCTCCCTTATAGGGTAAGTTTTGATTTAGAATCCTTATCGTTCAAAAACGTATACTGTAACGCTGTTATCTCAATAAAAAATACTTTTAATCCTATTAAATCATTTAAAAACTTTTATTTTCGTTTTTTTATGACCAAAAGAATAAAATCTATAGAAATGATTCTCCTTTTATGATGATTAGAGTTTGAGAGTTTTTTGCGCCTTTCGTTTTTGGTATTTTAAACATTTTGAGAGAGCAAAAATGATGCTCTGTCTTTTACAGATTTATTTTCTTTTTTAGTTTTAAGAGCATCATACTCTCAGTTGCAGATGACAAAGAGATTATTTACATTTTGATATGGGCAAGAGGGTCAACAATCTTGTCATCACAAAGGGACAGTCATCTTTTATAATCCCTAAATGTAAATCATCGCAAATCGAATCGCCCGAAATGACAGTCATTTATTCTCTCGAAATGTAAGTGTACGACTCATTTGAAAACGACAGTTTTCCCTAAAATTAATCTTCTATTAATCTAAAAATAATCTATGAGTGTCATCGGCAAATGAGTATCATCTTATCATAGCAAAGCGTAAGTCATCATCATAAAAAAGCGACAATCAACCGAAAATATATTCCCATAAGAAGCGGTCTGTGCCCAAACGGGTGCAGACCGTTAATGTTTTCTTGAACTGAACATTTGAAATTTTTAACATTCACTATAGAAATTTTATAAATAAAATTTCTTATTAAGGCATTAAACTGCAAGAAAAAATAAAGAATTTTTAACTTTTTCGCTTTAAAATCAAGAAGTTTCTATCAAAATTCTTAAAATTTGCAAAAATTAATGTTTTCTTGAAATGAGAAAATTAGGTTATGTAAGTTGTATGTGCTTTAGAAATTTATTTGAGTCGGCAAATAAACGCCTTTAGCGCAAAAAAATTTAAAAAAGAAAGGATGGTACAACGATGAAAAAGAAATATCATGTTGTGCTAACACCCGATGAACCCGAAATAATCGCGTTCAAAAAGTCCCTACCCCAAGGCCATCTAAGCAACACAGTCGAACTAATTATGACTGAATCACTAAACGATAAGGTTGCCGAAATCCCATTGGATTTTAAAATCAGGCCGGTCATTGAAGACGTACATACCAAAATCTCTCTGCCCGAAGAACTGGTTCAAAAGTTTTGCAGGAAGCACGGATGCAAGAAAGGCAACCTCACCTCCTATATAAAAAGAGAGGTTAAAAAATGCATTCAAAAGAATTTAAACTTCAAACCTATCAGCAGGCTTGAAGCCGAGTTTATCAAAAGCGCATATAACAATGTCTTTATCCGCGCATATAAAAACTGCGATGGATTACCAGAAGGCAGCGAAAAGAACAAAGCGATAGAAAAAGAACTTATTAAATCTTTTTATCAAATGCTAAGCGAAATTAAACCGGAGGAAAATTGAAATGGAAAGAATCCTATTTATTAAGCTCGACCCCAAAACTGAAGCAGACATTATCTGTTGGATGAACTCATTACCCTCTCGCACTATCAACAAAACTGTGAACGAAATTATGCTTGCCGAAACCAGCGGGCAAATTGCTCGTGTACCTTATGAATTTTCGTACACAAACGAAGTGGAACCGTTAAGATGCCGACTAATCTTCAGAAGCAGAACTGCCCTAAACTTCTTAACGAAAATTCCTAAAGGTGAATACAAATCGACTCTTGTCAAAATAATTCGGCATCATATTCAAACCAACAAAAAATTGAAACCTGACCTTTTTACAATTAACAGGGACTATCTTTATGTCGTAGCGAAGAAATTTATAAAAGAGGTCGAAAAGAAAAAAATGGATAGCAAGGGCGTTCCCGACAGAACAAATAAACAAATTCAATTCTATACTAAAGCTTTTAATATTTTCTTTCATCTATCGTATTTTGGCTATAAATCTGTGGACGAAAATATGGGAGATTACAAGCTTTATAATCTGAATTACAGAGGAATAGTAACCAAGACGTTCTCTGAAATATTTGGCGACCTACCCAAATCTGCTGACGAAAATTCGAATAAATTGCACCGAGTTAGCAGTTGCAATTCTATTAACGAAAAGAGAGGTACAAACAATGTATAATGAAAATTCAACTAACAACGGAGATATAGTTTTTGTAACAGACATTTTAGAAAATTTAAAACCACGCGACAAGGAAGCATTCAAAATTATAGTTTCATCAGGTGTTTCTGAGGAAAAAGAAGCCAAGGAGCTTATCATTGATAAATTTATTGAAGAAAAGGATAAATCTATCAGTCCACATACTGCATATTTGCACATAAAAACGCTTTGCGATATGGGGTTACTTAAGAAAAAGAGAATGTCCACCGGCTACCGTCCGTTTAATATTTTGCTCGTTACCCCGTTGGGACAACATACTTATCGAATTCTATTCAGGAAAGAACCACCCATTCAAGAACATTATAAGCTCTTAAAGGAACATTCAAGCATTCCGCACGCATATATGATTAAGGATGTTAAAACTGTTTTGGAGAAAACGGGAAATTTCAGCAGAATTACTATGGGACGCAAGGAAAACAGAATACCGCTTTATGATGCAAAGTCGGTAATTCCTGATATTATCGCATATATAAACGATAAACCTGCCTACTTTATTGAGGTTGAATGTGGAAACCACAATCAAGAACAATTTAACGAAAAGCTCAATAAATTAGTTAGCATAACTAAAACTGTAATTATCGTAGGCAGAAACCGAGATGATGTAACGAATTTATTAAAGCCGCAGGTTGATAAATATATAAAGTTTAAGCATCCGGATGTACTTAAGTTCTCCGAAACACATATATACTTATTCAGCATCAATGACCTATCAAGAGGCAAATTCACCTACCATTACGATATGAGTTCAAACGAACCAATCTGCGGTTTTGGAAGAAAAGCAAAGGAGGAGAACGAAGATGAGTAAGATTTATATTAACATTGGAAACAAGGCTTTCATCAGCGAAGAAGAGGTTATATGTATTGAGGCTGCTGATTCGGATAAGGTGCGCCGAATTTTAGCACGAGCAAATCTTAAAAGAACAAACCCAGAAGTAATCGACACTACCTCGGACAAAGAGACTCGTTCAATAATTTTTCTTAAAGATAATAAATACTGTATTTCCAGCGTTAATGCATCTGTATTAGCAAAAAGAGCGCAGAGTGATACTTCTGATCTTATAAACGAAAAATAAACACATAATTGCAAAATTTGATTCTCAATTTATTGATTTTTAACCTCTTTTCATAAAGAATATGACCCTTAAAGCCATAAAACTTTAAAGGTCATATTTTTATTACGTGAGGTTATTATTTAGTTGCAATAAAACACTAAATAAAAGGGCAAAAAAATAGCGTTCAGCTTACTTATTTGCAAGCTGAACGCATTTTACACATCTTTTGCTTTAATGTCTTTTTCGAGTTCTTGCGAAGGCTAAAATGTAAATAATCATATTGATAATTAATAAAGTGATAGAAATATAACATCCAACACATTTAAGTGCATAATTACCCCAATTTATAATTTTAAATATGACCGCTATCAAATAAACCGTTATACTTGTCAAGCCTATACTAAAAAGAAAAGTTGGTCTTTTTTCAAAAAAAAGCACACTACATAAATATGATACTGTTATAATAAAAAAAACTGCCAAATTACTTGAAACAATACTTGTCCCGTTTAAATCTCGTATGCCATAATCGGAATACCACGGCAAAAGCAATGTGGAAAAATTAAGAAAAAACAGAACAATCAATATAATTTTATTACCTTTTCGCATTTGTGCCACAGACCTCCAATTAATAAAAAATTAAAACTATCCTCTCACACGGGCATATACACATTTATCCGATTGTTCATCCCAACCACATTTGCTTGTTGCTGCCCATTCGTGATAATCAGATGTATGTTGTGCCACTTTATAGTTATAATAACCCACATTACCTACTGTACTCTTCCTGTCTGTAACAAAGCCCATATGATCCCAGTCGCCATCACCCGTTTTATCAAGTGCAATAATGCTACCAGCAACTATATTAGCAGAAAAATTATAATGGCTTTTTGTAGAATAATAAACACCCATATAACGTGTAAATGTATCCGCCATAGTCCACGAACGAGAATGCTTATGAGTTGTGATGCCAAGCCAATTTTTTGTTTTCTTATGCCACCAACCCGAATATTCACTTTCATAAACAACTTGATTCACACCAGCGTTTTCGATGATTTGCGATACAAAATTAGTGCAATCCCCATTAGAAAAAGAATGATAATCTGTTTTGTTTCGATTGGTAGCGTGTGCAGTAGCATATTCAATAGCATCTTCGACAAAAATAGGCGCACGGCTCATGCTTGAAACATTAGATGACATAAAGTTTTTAACAACAGGAGCATCGCAAGGTAACATAAGTGCCAACTCATTCAATTCATTTGAGTTGATGCTACGCTCAAGGGATTCTTTTGCTACATAATCTATAATTTCATCATTTTTAGTTTTATTCTCATATATATCAAAAAAAGCACTTAAACATATAAAATCTGCATCTGATTCATTATAATCCATTGGCTTGTTTTCTGAATCCAACATTTCCATCATAGCATCTCTGTATATTCCCCAATTTGAATCGCTTAATGCTGATAAGTCGTAATTTTTTGAAATCGTATCAAGTAAATTTGGGACTTTTGTTTTTATACTTTTGATCGCATTATCCTGATTAGAAAACACCCTATATAATTCGTTTTCTACTCCGTTTACTATTATATTCCCACCAGAAATAACAGAATCAACCCCTGATAGTGTTGAATATGTGTACTTTTCTACAACTTTTACATCATTTGATGCAGAAACTAAAACAGTGCCTATTCCTAAGATAATTGATATTGTAAGACAAGCTGCAACTATTTTTACTACATTTTTACTTTTTAACATTTTAATTCTCCTTATATTTATTTTCATTCAATAAATCACAATAAACAACTATCACGCTCCCAAACAATTAGCATTCCAAAAATGACCTACAAAAATACAACAACTCAGAAGTGATAATAGGTGACAAAAAAGGTGTCGTGTTATTACGACACCTTTTTTACAATTATTTTCTAAAACTATTTATCGTTCCAAATATTGTCATTAACATTGTTATTCCTAACACAATAAAACACGCATAATCTAAAAATGTATCAAACAAATGAGTAAATAATCCCATAACAGAAAAGCTCAAACATATTACACTTGGTAGTATAACAAGATTATACAAGTTTAATAGTTTTCTTGTCTTTTTGGGATTTGGTGATACTCGAAGCAACCAATTCGTCAATAATCTCGGCTGTTTTGTCGAACCTCGCAATGTTGCACGATATTCCAACACATCTTTCCAAGTTAAATTTGCCGACTCGTATACTTTTAATAATATCCATTTATTAAACCATCGGTTAACAATAATCACAACTGCAAAAAAAATAATATAACATATTGCTTTTTCATTCATACAATATCCTCTTTTAGTCTTTATCAAAATAACCTATATCAACGATCATATCATAAATCACGGAAGAATTCTCTGAATCAGAGTATGCAAAAACAAGAGTGTTATCAACCATTACTACAGCAGTATACATCCCAGCCGCCTTTATTGTATATATAGTATAATTTGCGAGCCTTTCTGAAAACTCTACATTCTTGACATCATACCTATTTGAACGAGTATATGATATATATAAGCCTCGATAGTAGTCGGCAGTAGATTTACTGTCAAACATATAATAATCAAAACGAATATCATCTTGTTGCACTGTTACAGCTTTGTTTAATACTCCTTTTAAAGTATTTTGCTCTTTCCAATTATTAATAAAATGTTCTGTTGTATCGGTAGGGGCATAACCGTTTTCTTCTAACACACTCCACACTTGTTCATATGTTGCAGGTGTTTTATCTTTCCATCGAGAAAAAATCACCGCATAAATTGTGCCGAGCAATAACACAACAATTATAGGAAATATTATAAATTTTAAATTTCTTTTATTCATAACATTAGATTCTCCTCAATATGTTAATGATAAATAACGTCTAATTAGGTAATACAAAGAATATCTTTGTATTACCTAATATTAACTTAATTTATTGTAATTTGAGTTGTAAATGATACCTTCTTACCAGTAGCATCGGTTACATATGCTAAAATAGTATATGTACCTGAATCTGCTGGTATCCACTCAAAGAAGTTCACAATTGCTGCATTATCAGAATACACGAAATCGTTATTACTCTGAATATAAAACTCCCACTGCCACGGTTGTATTCCTCCAGTAGCAGTTGCGGTAAACGAAATAGTCTCTCCAACTGCAAGTGAGCCAAATACTTCAATGCCTGTAATTTGCAGATCATTTTCACTGAAGCGTGCTTCAAGAGTTCTGTTTGAATTTACGGTGATTTCATATTCGTTAGAAATTCCATATAACTTTTCACCGTTTTCATACCATCCATCGAAAATATATCCAGATGACGGTGTTGCAACTAGTGACACATTATTTCCTTTAATATATGTTCCTCCGCCAGATACAGAGCCACCCGATTCTGCCATTAAAGTGATATTATAATCGGGATACAGATATATGAACTCACTATTATTACCACCATTACTTTCTAATTCCGAGGTTTCAAGTAAGAAGTAATATACCCTTGCATCTTCTGAAATAGTATTATCAAACTCATTAATGTCAAGACTAAAAGAAAAAGTATCCTCACCGTTTGGATTGAGTTGAGATATAGTTTCAGTTGCAATAAGCGTTCTTTCATCTGTATCTTTAAAGAATTTTAAAGTTGCAGAATTTATCGGACTATATCCAGTATTTTTTACTGTAACAACTAATGTTCTACCATCTTCCGTTCTATTTTCTTGAACATTCTCAATCAATATGTCCGCATAACCTACAGTTAAAGTTGCTTTATTATCTGAACCAAAAGCGTCTATCTGTCCAGTAGGAAATACTTGAATTGTATAGTTGGTTTTCGTAATGTTAGAAGGTAGTGTAAACGGAATTCCCAACTCTCCGCTTTCACCAACTGCTAAATCGTAGTCGATAGTTTGTGTTTGGATAACGGTGTTATTAGCACCGATAACATTTACTGTAAATTGGTTTATATCCATAGAACCATTATTATAAATATTAGCGCATATATTAATTTCCTGTTCAGGTTCTAAATTTCCTGAATATGTAGCAATAGGCTCTACATAAATATCGTAAAACTCATTAGCAGTCTTTTGTATCAAATCAATTTGACCATATGGTTTTCCATTTACTGATTCGTCCAATCTTTCCGCAAAACCATATGCCAGTTCAACTTGACCATTTGGCAACATACAAGCATCCCAACCTCGGATAATCCCTGAATCTGTTGTCAACGGTTCTACAACTCCAAAGGAATTTAGGGTTTCGTTGTAGTTGATGCCATAGAAGTTTACTCCAGAATCACTTTCTTGCTGCCAAACAATAGTCTTCTTTGCGTCGCTATTTTTCAATGCTTTAATTTTAGTCACCTTGTTATTTAGCTCCGGAACTATCGTTGTAAGCGTATTAAAATCGCCGTTTGTTACACATACAATTGAATTGTCACGTATCCAATATAACTCATTATTTAGTAAACTTACAGAAAAATCGGAAACCGTATCGTTTGTTATTCTAATTATATTATTTCCATTGTAATAAAACAATTCCATATCACTAATATTAGAAATATTAGTATCTGTTTTAGTCGTATATGCGATAATATTGTTGTTGTCAACAAAGGAGGTGTCTAAACTCGTTACAACAGACAATCCGGATGCGATAGTTTCAACATTTTGCCATACTCCATTTGCAAACTGTTTTCTGTAAATAGAGTTCGTGCCTTCAAGAGCTGAAATATCATTTTCAGAATTCTCTTGCCACACCACCGCAATGTTATTACCAGAAGAAACTACTCTATGTGTCATTTCATAATTTGTATTGTTTGTAGTAATAGCTGTAGTATTAACAAATGATGTTCCGTTCCAATATGTATAATACAAGTCCATTGCAGCAGACATTTCGTCAAGTGATACATCTGTGTCAAGAACAGTTTTACAATTTTGCCAAACTATATGTGCGCCACCATTACCATCGGCGTAAACATAAGGTTCAAAATCAGCGGTTAAATCATCTAAAACAGGATTTGCGTTTGACCAAGAAGTACCATCATAAATGCGATACATTAATATAGAGCGATTTACCACATTTCTTTCGCCAGAATCAGAAATATAAAGCATTATCTTTTTGCCGTTTCCTAAACTTGCTATTTTAGGATTACAATATACTTGGATATTAGCTTCTACAGTATCTGGATCGTTACTATATCTAACAATATCATTTCTTGGTATTGGTTCTATTAGTTTTAAATCTTCATAATCTATAGCCAAATTATTTATTGCCGCAACTTCATTTGTAGGATAAATCCTTATTGAAGGGAATTCCCACTCATAAGTATTTCCCCATATTAATGCTGAATATTCGAAAAATATTGCCGCTGTAAATGTAGCCTCAAAATCATCTTGAAAAGATGTAGTGGGAATGTTTAAGTTGCAGTTCAACTCTCCATTCATACCTATAAAAGCACTCGCAACAGCTATATCTAATCCTATGCTCAATTCAGGTGTCAATGAAAAAGATACATTTCCAGTAGCATCAAATTTTCCTCCACCTTTAGGTACTAATCCAAAACCTGTTTCGATTGAACCTTCTATGCCAAATCTAAAATATAGCGAAGGAACTACAGGAATTGGGTATGATATTCTCTGACTAACCGAGCCAACCATCAATGCGCCACCTTCTTTGACGGCTCCTGAAACAGCATCAATTGTTAAATATCCAAAGAAATAAGTTTCGCAATTAAAGGCAACTTTTGTTCCTCTCTGATATAAACCGCCCTGTATGTCTTTAAATCTACGTTTAAACTCTTGTGAGTTTCCAAGAGAAGATATTGTCGTTTTAATATTAGTATATGCTTGTTTATGTCTGCTTGTATTATCTCCACTTATATTTGTGGATTCACTTTCAAGATTATAACCTATAATCACACTGTACTCTTTTTTTTCGGCATCATAATCAGACTCAATCTTTCCAAAATCGCCAATATCAATCCCTATATCCATATCGAACAGCGATATAGGATGACCGAATATTTCTATCGTAGGTCCGTGAATTGTATCCACATCAGAAGTTCCAAAATTAATATTATCAATATTTGCATTTTGAACGGCATCTAATTTAGATACAGCTGGATCGCGTCCCGAATATCCATCTTTATCTATCTCAATTCGTCCATCACCACTACCAATGGTAATAGTTGCAAATTGGTCAAACGCCCAGTTATCCGGCATACCAAAACCTAAATTTCCACTAAATCCGGTTGACATATCACCCACGAAACTGCTACAAGCATATCCAAGATTAGAAACACGTGTGCAAGCATTTCTTGTACCGTAAATTCCTACTCTGTAACCACTATCAGCCATTTCCTCGTGTACTCTTTTAAAGTATGGAATAACATTGTCTGTGATTTGATAATCCAAACAATCAAAGTCAACAGCAAAATATATTATAGTATTTTTTGGCAACCCAAGAGTTGCGGCTGCATCTGTAGCCTTTTGAGCATCAGTAGCACCTTGTTGTGGAGTAAAATATTCAAGATAATTTGCAGAGGTCTGATATATCGGGAAAAATCGAAGTCCGGCATCAAAAATTATTTGCGCTTCTTGTCTTGTAATAGCTTTACTAATACCACCGTTATATGTACCTGTCAAATATCTTCCTACATAACGATAACCGTTGTCATATAAAGTTTTGGCTTTAGCTGCTGTTAAAATTGTTGCACAATCGGCAGCAAGAGCCGAACGGGAAGTATCACCACGGCTAATAAATAGTGACATCCAAGTGCTAATATCAGCTTTACCCGTCACGGGTATGGCCATTTCTTTTTGGAAATTTCTAATATCCTGCTGTGTTCCTGAATCAAACACACCATCTATAACTCCGTCACCAAAACCATTTACTAATAATGAAAATTGCAACAATTCGGTAATTGCAGAGATCTGACTTGCAGTATAATATGAACCTGACGATGTACCGGGATAAGTTCGTGCAGAAGTGGAGTTCTTCACATACGGAATTTGAGGACAACAAAGTTTAGTTGTATTACCAAAGTTTCCGTTAGCCACGCTTATAGGCATAAGTTCTTCAGCTTGTAAAGCATAGACGAGAGCTTTGTTTGTATTTCTTCCATATACACCATCGCACGGAGTTAATCCTGTATATGCTTCATATTTTCTATTGAGTTTTTGCTGCATTGCGCGAACTTCCGCTGTACCACCATATGAACTCAACAACTTAAATGTATCCATCGACATTAGGGCTTTCATAACATTTACTGTTACAACACCGTTAGGGTTTATGAATCCTGCGTCTGTTTTAAGCTCAATAACAGCTTCTTCTACATCGGCATCAAAAACGCCTTCAAATACAACTGTTCCATCTTCTGTTTCATATAAATTGTATCCGGGGCAATAACCTTTACACCATAACGCACCCTGTAAAATAGCATACTTTCTGTCTGTCACTCCATCCTGACGAGATAACAAATTTTGGGAATATAAATTAGTGGTTGTAGGGCCAAACGAATTTGCTAAACTTGTGATTCCCAATTCGTGTTGTAAGGCACGCAATAATCCGTAAACAACATTCCAACCAGTTTTACCATTCTCCGTTACTGTTCCGAACCCAGCAACATCGCCATATTCTTGATTTAACCATCTTTGTGTTAAATAAACCATATCATCGCCGGGATAATCCGTAACAACGGCAATTTCGTTTTCAGTTGAAGATTCCGATGTCTGTTCTGTTTCAGAAATTTGAACTTCGGATATGTAATCTGTTTCATTTCCGTATTCATCAGAAATTTCAACGGTATCATTTTTTAATGTAAAAGAACTATCTTCGGTTACATCATAGTATTGTACAGAATCAACATCAACCTGGTCCGGATTTTCGGTTGCAAATGCAGGGATGCATACCATTTGCAAGAGAAATACCACACATAACAGCAATGTCAATACTTTACAAAAATACTTTTTCACGCTATTACTTCCTTTCATAAATAATATATAGAACTTCGTAAAGTCCCAAACAATTATTTGGGACTTTACTTGTTTATTCATTCTTTTTTAATTGCTTTGGTATTTGATTACCTAATACTGCAGCACCAGTTACTAATATTCCTTGAATTATAGATTGAACCACAGATTGCAAAGTAAAAACACTCTCCGTTAAAATCGAAAATAATATACCCAAAAACAGCAATATCAAAGGGATGAACTTGTCCGGTATTGCTTGAATTTTTTTGATAATAAATCCCAATACAATCAAAACCGGAATAAGAATTAATTTATTTTCAATGATAAGTTCCTCAATATTCATAGCATTTTAAAAGAAATTTACCACGAACCATAAAAGGCTATGGAATTATATCCTGAAGCACTTGATAACCCTGTGTCAACAAATCCATATTTGCTTCCATTTTCATCAACCTGAACCCACTGCCCAGAAGTATTTTGAACATAAGTAATTTCTTTCCAGTCAGGATGATCCGAGCCAACATTTTCGTTATTGGTTGCCACAAGACACCCTGCCGATACAGTACCCCATCTTGTTCCATCTGATCTATAAATAACTTTATTGCTACGCATCTTGAATGTTTTATATGTTCCAGCACGATTGCCAGTGGTTATGTTGGCAGTACCATAAGATTTATCTGTGTTGAACCAATAACTCGGTAAAGGATGTTCATCGGTGTTGATAATAACCGTTTGCAAACCTCCGTTAGGGCCTAAAAAGCAAATTGATGTAAAACAGCCTTCGCTACCATAAATAATGAATGCCTCTCTTGGATACAAATCCCCAACTTTAGCATCGTTTTTATCTGAATCATAAATAGGATATGTTTTCCCACTACTATTGATACAAAACCATTGATTAAGTCCCATATTATTTCTCCTTTCTTTTCACAACTTAAAATCACTGATTTTTAATTTTATTAAATCATTGGTAACACCCCTTTCCGTATAATTATTCACTACGCAAATGTCCAAAATAAACACCTATTCCGCCCCAATCAGCAGGTTGCAAATCATAGTGTGCAGGATAATTTATTGCGTAATAGTCATAATCGTGTATGACTTCGTGAACTTTAAAGATTTTTTCAACATCCCGATTATCACAGGCTTTTTTCAATTCTTCGTATAATTTTTTTAACACCATCTTTGTTTCTTCATCTTCTATTGTAATAGAGAGCTCTTGTATATTCTCCATAACACCATTAAAACTAAACGCACCTTTTTCGACATTCTTTCCGTGACCTGTAATTGCTAATTCCCAACACGTGCTATCAGGCTCTTTTAAAAACGACACATTTTCAATCAAAAGTAGTTCTAATGTATAATGAACATTACGCATTTTGGTAGAAATATAGTCTGTTTTTTCTTTATCAAGATTATCTAATGCTCTTTCTTTTACTTTCAAGCAAAAAGCTTCTGTTGGTGCTTCAATAGCGGACTTGTGTAAATAATATTTTTTTGTAGTAAAAGCTCTCATATTTAAATATGCACTTTCTGAAATCTCAAATATTTCGGATTTTCCATCGCTTATAATTTCTACTACACCATAGCAATCAACCATCCACGCAAGCATATTGATTGTTGTAGTTGTTTCTTCGCCACTCTTAAACTCAAATCTCATACCAGTAAATTCTTTTGAAACATCCCAATTATCACTTGGCTCTGACCAATGTGTTTTAGATAAAATAGCGACGAACTCAGAAATTTTTTCTATATCATCGAAATTATAAGTTTTGGGTTTGGAAATTATATAATAATCAGTTGCAACTACTGAAGTTATATTATTACTAAAGAAGTTGGATATTTGAGTAGCACCCACATCCAGTAACTCATCTTTAAAGTTTATAAATTCAGAGTTTTTTGATTCAATCTCTACACTCTCATCTTTTTGCATATTTTCAGCAGAACAACTACACAAAACAAAAATAGTAGTTATTAATAGTAGTGAAAAAACGATAGTTTGCCCATTCAACTTCAACATAATATATTTGGCCCCCACAGTTTTTTAAAAATTTATCATCAATGTATCTTCACATATACAACAATTTGTAAACAACAATGGGTTACAAAAAAAGAGAAAGTCTGCAAAAGCAAACTTCCTCTTTTTGTTTAATTAGCCATAACACTCACTCTTATTGCATCGGCTCCAGTATATCCAGAACCACTACCGGAAGTACCAAGTGACATACCATATATGCTGAAGCCACCAAGGGTAGCATAATTTTTATTAACGGTATAGTTAATATATAACCAACCAACAGATGCGGTGTTTTGATTGACTCTCGCCATTAAATAACCGCCATCTCTTTGCTCAATATAATAACAAGCTGCTGGATCTGTAAATCACGAATTGTTTATATAATAACCTGCCGTAACAGAAATTGGGCTTGTACTACTAATTTTCTTGTTTTCGTTTATCTAACTATACCGTGCACTTGTGTTCGATGTTAGACCGCGGCAGCAATCACCTTTGTAATGTGAACTACCTGTAACATAAATATCAAAACCGTAATGACTTGTATCACACGCACTATCGGAAGAATCATTGTCAATTATAAAACTTGTGCTTGTAACTGCGAATGTGCTAAAAGTACAAATTGAAAATATCAATACTACTGTCAAAACACCGCATATAATTCTTTTCATTTACAACACTCCTATCTTATTTCCTCATACTTGTTTTTTATTAAAAAATATTATCACTTATTTCCTTATTCAAACCAATTATAAATACAAAGGGTGATATAATATTTTTTGATTTTTTTGTAACCTAAACAGTTAAGATTTTTGTTGTAATTATGGGGCATAAACTGTTCTACTAACAATAGAAAGGAGATGAAAGAATGAGTAAAACTGTCAAAAAAATGTTGGCTGCAATATTGACATTATGTTTAGCCATTGTTCCTATTTGTTCGGTTTCGGCTTCTGCTGCAACTCCTCAAAATGAAATAATGCCTTTATACAATAATGTTAACACCGCAACTGCTAATTTAGATGTAACAGATAGTGGAAAATTGACAATCAATTATACATATGCAGGATTTTCAGGTGTAACAACAAAGGCGGTAATAACAACATATATAGAGAAAAAAACTTTGGGACTTTTTTGGACGCGTGTCAATATTGGTACTACAGACGATGAATGGGTTGATACGATCAACAACTATAGATATACAGGTTCAAGAACATATCAACTACCATCATCCGGTACATACAGAGTAACTGTAAATTTTAAGATTTATGGTTCAGGTGGAGCCGCCGATGAAATTGAAAAGCAAATAAAAGTGTCTTATTAAACAATAATGCACGGTGCAGATTTGCACCGTGCATTACAATTATTCAAGAGATTCTATTATTTGTTTAATAGTATTCCAATCAACACTTCCATAACAATCAATTGCAAATACATATCCATCTTTTGCCCATATAGCACTTTTGGTATCGAACCGTTCTTTAACTACGACTTCAATTTCATTGATTATTTCAGTTTCGATCTTCCCATTTTCATTATCAACGAAATATCCAGTTGAATACTCTGTTGTCATTTGCTTAAAATCAATAATATCTCCCGAATTGTTTATATACTCTTTTGCAATAAGAGAATTGTTTTTATTTATATTTGTTTGCTTAAAACCATCAGGAAGTTTAATAGAATACTCTTTAACAATTATATTGGTTGTGTCTCCATCAAACGAATAATGGGTAAAGGATTCATAAACTTGCTTTATAAAATTTATAATTGGCTCACGAATGGCCTTAACGCTGCAAGCAGTAGTTAGCATTGTAAGGAGAACAACACATATAATGGCAATGCGCTTGTATGCGGTATTGACGTAGTTATAATAAACTTTCTTTTGCGATCTAATAAGTTTTTCCATTCGCTTGTTAAAACGCTCGGAGAAAGTAAAATCAATACTTTTCTCATCTGTGGGGATGTGTGCAAATTCCGAAGATACAGCCTCACGGAAAGCATTTTTAAAATCAGTTTTGCTCATTGCCATTTTTCTCATCTCCTTTTTTGCCGAGCAAACTCAAAAGCATCTTTTTACCACGAACCAACTGCTGTTTAGTTGCGGATAATTTTTGGTTAAGAGATCTTGCAGTTTGGGGTACTGTCATTTCCATAACATAATGACAGTACATAGCATCACGATATTTTTCGTTTAATAAACCAATCGCTTGAACTGCTTCATCATATTCATACTTATTGCATATTAAATCAAAAAATGTATCATCAGATAAATCTTCAATACCGTCCATATCATACTCCATAATGGTATCAAGAGATACATTTTCTTTCTTCTTACTCTTAATTTTATTAAGACACGTGTTTTTAGTCGCTTTCAACAGATAGTTACGCAAGTCTGTTTCATTGTCAATTCCACGCACAGCATCCCAATTCTTTTGTGCTATCCGTAAGAATACATCACCAACGGCATCTTGGGCATCATCTTCATTACCTAATATGGTAACAGCAAAAGTAACCATTTGTTTTCTGTATGAAAGATACATATCCTCAAACAATATTTTATCATTTTCATCATCAAGATAAGCTAAATATAGAGCCAGCATAAAAAATCCTCACTAATTCCTGCCTCCGTATATACAACAATTTAGACGGAGAAATAGGGTACAAAAATTTATTTACGAATTTAGGACTTTATTTACCGCTTCGGAAAATAAAACCCAATGATGTGCGCCCTCGTCAAGTTTTTGCCGTCCAAGCTGCGTAATCCTGTAATAAGTTCGTAGCTTTCCGGCATACTCCTTTTCAAAGGCTTCCAGAGAATTATCAGTAACCATAGTGCGTAAGAGTGGATAAACCGTACCTGTTTGCAGGGAGAAATATTCATCGGATATTTTTTTAAGCTCCGAAACGATTTGATACCCATACATATCTTCTTTAGATAACAATTTCAAAATCATTAAATCTAAATGAATAGCCATTGTGATCCTCCAAATAGTAGATAATCTACTATTCAATTATATCATATTTTCTACCTTTCTGTCAAATACGGTCACATGTAATAATAAATGCTTTTGTCACATGTAATAATAAATGCTTTGGAATTATATAAGGAATTAAAAATAAGAGTTTCAAGAAAAAAACAAGCGCTTTTGAGGATCTATCAATAAAACTCAAAAGCACTAAATTTTTATATTGAAAATTGTATTCTAAATACGGGATCTATGTTGCTTTCATCTAAATATTTTAGTGAGAGAGCAAGATTACCGATATTCAACATTTCTTCTTCGCTTGCCCACGAAATATGTTTTTCTTTTTTATATCCCATATTTTGTAATCCATTTTCCATATCTTCTTTCTGAGCTTCTGATATTTTTAAATTTTGAATTGCTATATCAAAAGCTTTTGAAGAATATGTATTAGAATTATTTATTCTTTGTGTTATTTTTTCAAATTCTTGAGTGTTTTCATTAGGATAGATTTTTCTTCCTTCATCCATCTCTTCATAGATATAGCGGCAAAGCTCCTCGGTATGAGGAAATTTAACTTTCGCAAAGTTGGGATCTCTATACATATCATACGGCTCACCGGTTTCTATAATGTATCCGCTTTGATACGGACATCTTAGAAATGGTTGAAAACCTATTGGCGATACGCCAGTTACATGGAAATTATCTGGCTGTTCCACACGCCCTAAATTACTTATATCTGCCGGCATAGCAAATAATACCCCGTATCTTGAATCGCCGCCCAGTTCTGAGATGAACTTCCTTGAGTTTGCAAACTCGAAATCAGACTTATTAAGTGGTAACCATCGGTTTTGTTGGTTATCGTATTTGCAGCAAGCAAAGAAGAGTGCAACCAAAATATCTGAAGTAACATCGATAGCATTAGTTTTTATTCCATAATGCTGTGCTATTGCACCGTGAAATATATCGCTATACGGCCAGTTTTTAAGAGGCTTAATTGTATTCAACCATATAGCAAAATCTATCATTTTAATTTCAAGTATCAAATTTTGCAATTTAGCTTCATAAGCATTACTAGATAAGGCTCTAAACATTGATGCTTTTGTTTTTCCGTAGTATGCATTCTCTCCTCTAAAATAATTCCTGACATATCCTTGTGATAAAATATGCCTGCCATAAAAATCATAAATTTGTCCCTTCCGCAAGTGGTCTATCATACTCCGAACCATAATGCTTACCACATTAGGTTTTTCATTAGTGGCTTTAAGTATTTCGTTTCCCTCATTCTCATTTTTCACCCAAAAATCCACAACATGAGGAAGTAATCGGTCTTCATAAGGTAGTGGACCAGGACAGACACCTAAAATTCCGCCAATTTCCAACTCTAATTCTTTGGTTAATTTATTTTGTTTTTCAAAGTTTGTATAGTCTGTAACCAAGTTATCTGCAACAGTTTTAAAGTATTTTTCTCTTAAAATGAGATTTTTGATTTGTTCTTGTGATACTTCTGGAATATCCTCAATATTATTAGGAACCTTACATTTAGAACCAAACTCATCAGACCATAAATATCTGGTTATATTATGTTTTGCTTTTCCTCTCTCACCATATAATTCTGTAAGATAATGAACCAGAAAGTCATAACCATTGTCTGATAAATGTATTTTATTTTCCATTTTGCTACCCCATTTTAAATTAATATTATACAAATCCCTCCTATGACAGCCTAATTCTATCGTAGGAGGGATTTTTACTATAGAAACTATTTTATTGCTTGGTAACGCTTCATAACAAAATCAACAATTACCTGAGATTTGACCTTCATATTAATTTTGCTGATAACTTTCTTAATCATCTGCTCTGTTACTTTTGGCAAGTATTCTTTATATTCAGTATATTTTTGCATTAATTCATTAAATAGTGTGATTAAAAGGTCGTTTGCTGATTTGCTTGTGGGATAACCACGTGAAATAAGCGCCATATTGTTATCAAAGTTCGGTGCGAGTCCTAACAATTCACCTCTTTTAGCATCACGCATTAGACCGAAGTTTCCTGTGTGCCTATCGGGGTTGGCGGTTATTGTATCAAGGAAAATCATCTTTATATAGTCAGGGATTGCTTTGGGACAGAGTTCCTTCAGCTTTTCAACAACCTTAATGTAATCTTCCTCATCGCCCATAAATGATGATGCCGGTTCAAATATGACCTTTGCCGAATCAGTAAAATCAAGAGATTTTACACATTTATCACCTTTCTCGTAATGAGCCATATTCATCTGGAGTTCTTTACCAAGCTCATATACAAAAAGTTCTGAAAACTGCTCTTTCTGATTTGCAGATTTATAAATCCACCATTTTCCGTCTTTGAGCTTCCAACACTTTTCAAAGCTACCGATATTGGTAAGCTCGGGAGTTTTGGTATCCTTACGCTTTGCCGCAGAGTTGAAGCTAGAATAAAGTCCTCTGAGTGCCAGATTGGAGAAATAGTCTTTATTGAAACGAACATCTTCATATTTCAATTCGCTGCCGATAGCCCTAACCCAATAGGTATCGGTGATAGTTGCGGCATTAACGTGAAGTACAGTTGAAACATCATCTTTTTCAGCAAGTCTTAAAGCCTTTTTTAGTAGACGGGAATTGGCTCTGTGTGAGTCAATAGCTCTTGTTTCAAGCCATGATTTAGCATCATTTACACGCTTTAAATATAAAGGCAATAAATCATTGTTCAAAACTTTAAGCTCATTATCTTTCCAAACAGCTACAACTGTATCACGGCTTAAAATCTCAAAATCCTTCATAAACTTTTCTCCTTTCTTTATTTTTAATATATTATACACGATTTTAAATTAAAATTCAACTGCAAAGCATTTTATTATTTTGAAATGGCGAAAACCCGCTTAAACAGCGGGTTTTCTAAGGTTTTTATATTGAATTTTCACGGCAGGTTTTGGACCTATGGGTTTATCAATAGGGGTGGATGTTGCGCTTTTTGTTGTTGCCGTTTAGTTTGTTCGTTCGGTGAAGCCTGAGGCTTTTGGCAAGGCTAACGCCTGCCAAAAATGAAGGTAAAACCGACGGACAAAATAGACGAGCGCAACCGCAATAGACATCCCCTATTGTTAAACCTTTATAGTATTAGTTAACCCGCCGTGTCCTGCGTCAAGAATTATTGTTTGACGTTCATTAACTGTTGCCGAAGCCGTTATATATTCATATCCGGTTGCAACAGCTGTGCTAAGTATAGCAAGGCACAAAACAACCGCCATTATCACCGCAATTTTTCTTTTAAAAATCACATTATCACTCCAGTCGCTACTGTTTTAAAAATATGATTTTTTAAGACTCGGTAGAACAAGATAAATCATACGGTTAAATCAAAAACCGCCGTGAAATGCAACATTTTCATTATAAACTAATTCCGCACTTTTTTCAATATCCATAACGCAAAGAGTTCTGATAGCTTTGTTAATTTTTTCTTTACGCTCTGCCTCGCTGATATTGGAGAGTACATTTGTTATAATATATTCGGTTTTAATATTTTTCATATAACGCACCCTCCTTGCCTACATAATGTTTATGCTGACTCAGATACTTTAATGTTTTCAGCATATTCAATTCCTTTCCGACAACCATAATTTGAGTTTTTGCTCGATTGTCGGGAAAGTATTAAGTAACTATTTTTATCCATTTCAAGAAAACAAAAACAGCACCTATCCGACGATAAGTGCTGAAAGTGAAAATATTAAAATATAAAAATACGATGTCCCCAAAATTTTAATCTTTTATACAACAAGTGTATGATACTGCCTGTTATCGGTATATATAACAAACTGATGATACCCAAATTTATAAACCTATATAAAAACTTAATGATACCATAATCTATTGCTCAATATAAAAACCGAATGATACCGTCTGCTAATTTTGATTTCTTCGAGATATTCTTAATTTAGCAAAGAAGTGCATTTTAGGAATGATTGACTTGTAGAATTACTTTGTCACACTAAGCTCTCCATGATGGGGTAAAAGATGGGGAGGAACATGGGGTGCAGATGATTTTAAAAACATGGGGTGGAATATGGGGTACTAATGATTTCAAAAACATGGGGTAGAACATGGGGTGTCAAAATAAAGAAGTTTTTAATCATTTTTTTGGTTTTTCATCAAAACGACGTTTATGAATTACAGCGTCCCCCTTATAGGTTAATTATTGTAATGGTATGATAATCGCACTCAAATGACTATGAATGACACTAAACTGACCACAAATGTGTGTTTTTTGGAAGTACACGCAGTCTAACGCTGATTCTCGCTTCCTAATGCACAATAATAAAAAATCTATAGAGATTGACTGTCTCTTTGAAATGATAAGAGTTTTGAGAGTTTTTTTGCGTGAGTAATTCTTTTTGAAATTACGGTCATTTTAAGCAAAAAAGTTGCGCTCAATATTTGAAATTAATTCAGCTTCATTTTCACTTGCTTTTAAATCAAGCAACTCATCTGTACTTACACTAAAGAAATTTGCTAATTTAGGCAATAGCGTTATATCCGGCAGAGCCAATCCGTTTTCCCATTTGCTAACTGCTTGGTAGGAGATATTAAGGTAATCCGCCAGCTTTTCTTGGGTTACATCCTGTGCCTTACGCAATTCTTTTATTTTTTCGCCGATCTTTAACATAGCATACACTCCAAATATTTACTCGAAAGCGCTTTCTGATTATAGTATAAAGCATACCAGTTCAAATGTGTATAACATAACCGTTTACCTGTATGCAACCACGGGTTGAGTTGGCGTGCTTTATAAATGCCGTTCACCATAGCAAACGGCATATTATAATTTAATTTATTTATTCTTTACACAAGTATATCTTTTAGCTTCAAATTTGACTGTTATATCAACAACAGTAAAACCATACTTTTTATAAAATCCAATAGCATCGTCATCGGTTTCGGCGATGATTTTATTGACCTCAAATTTACTGAAAATGTAATCTATAAGCATACTGCCGATACCTTTTCCCTGATATTCGGGTTTTACGGCAATATCCATTATTTCGGCGGTTTGCTCTTTTATTTTAAATACAATAATTCCTTTGTATTCGCCGTTATGTTTATAAGCATAGATATTGGCATTTTCATCTTCTTGATATTTCTTTGCTCTGTTCAGTAATCGTTCCTGTGTAGGATTGTATACGCTCGGCGCAAGTAGTTGCAACATATCAGGCTCAGTTATTATTTCTTTAATGTCACAGATTGAAGACACATTGCAAAGTCCTATCCCTAAAGCACCGTATTTTTTGATTTTTTCTGTTGAATAGTACTGCTCCATATCCGTATAATGTGCAGTGTGGAGTTCGCTTTCAGCATATCCGCATTTATCAAGCGGCAAGGCATTATAAAGGATCTTGAAATCAGCAAATTTATGTAACTGTTTAACTTTTGCAGTAATTATATCGTTATTTTCATTACAGTTAAAAACAACGGTATCTCCAACATTTATTCGCTTCCGCTTTTCATCATTTAACCTTAATTCAATTGTTTTACTACCATCCGCAATATTTTTAAAAGCAGAAGGAACGAGATTCATATAATGAATCATAACAAATACTCCTTTATAGCCGCACCTATTTTTAAGCCCTGAGACCCGCACAGATGAAGGAAATAATTGGAAATAAAAAATCACGGTGTTTTCTTAACATTTCCCCAGCAGTAGTCGTCTCAAAAATTTTCCTTTTTAGACTATTGAAAAGGGGAGGTTAGTTGCACAAAACCGCACAAAATACCTATATTACAGGCTTGCGAGCAGTTCTGTCGCTATATCTGTACTTTCAAATCTCATAATACTTTCTTCGTGTGAACCGAAGGAAAGGAAATTTACGCTACCATACCAAATGGTGGTGTTATCTATTATGGTGAATTTTTGATGGAAGTCAGATTTAAGTTTAACTGTAATTCCCGATGATTCAAGCGTAGATATATTTTCGCTAACTGAAATGCGGTCAACCTCTTTAAAATCTTCAGGAGGTCGTGTGATTACAGTGATTGCTATATTCTTTGATATGAGTGGCGAAAGAACTTTCAAAAGCTGAGTAATTCTGCTTTTTCTCATGAACGGACAAACAATTACAATTTCGCATAAGGCACTGTTAAAGTCGTTGTAGTAAACCGGCAAGAAACTTTTACCGTCATAAATTATACTTGGTGAATTGAACGTGTTCTCGATTATTTTGGTTTGGTATCCTATTGCGGAATAACTTTTAAGCCGTTTTTGATACATACGCTCAAGTACAGGTACACGAATATCAACATAATCCAAAATCTGCACTTCGTTTTTACCTTTGTAATTGCGGTGCAACCGTCCGGCGTACTGCGCAACTTTTCCCTTCCAAGCAATCGGCATTGCTAAAAGCAAGGTATCTAATCGTGGATAATCAAAGCCTTCGCCTATATATTTACCACTCGCTATAATTATCAACTTTTCGCCATCGGTAATATTAGAAAGCTTTTCCATAGTTTGACGCTTTTCTTTGGCGGAGATTTTGCCTATAAGCGTTATAATATTTTCACATTTGCCTAAAAGCATATCTTTTAAAATTTCAATGTGTTCGGTGCGTTCGGTAATAATTATCGGCGTGCGACCGTTTTCCACCGCATCTATAGCATCACTTACTATTTGCTTGTTTCGATTTACATTTTCCGTGATTTCTGTATAAATTTGCGTAATGGTTTTTTCTTTGGAATTAAGAGAACGAAAAGATGTAAAACGAGGGATAATATAATGAGAAAAACCTCGATTTTGTGCTTGAGACTTGGCATCAACCAAATGTCTGATTGGACCGCATTGCATAAATATAAGCGGATGGTGCCCATCCTGACGGGACGGAGTAGCTGAAAGACCATATACATATTTTGCATTTGCAAATTTCAAGATTTTCTCAAAATTTAATGCCGGAACATGGTGACACTCATCGACAATTATCATGCCGTAATTACGAACAAGTTTCTTGACTTCATCTCCGTCAAAAAGCGACTGCATAATTGCAACATCAATGATACCGGAAGGGTTTTCTTTGCCGGAACCTATTATTCCGACAGGACTCCATTGTTTTTGTCTCCCTCTGCCCGGTCGCTTTTCGGGTGGAGTGGCAGTAATATTTAAAAATTGATTTAAAGAATTTTTCCATTGGGTAAGTAACGCACTTGTATGCACTAATACAAGCGTATTAACCTTTCGCTCTGATATCAGGTAAGAGCCGATAACGGTTTTTCCAAATGCAGTTGTCGCTGCTAAAACACCATTATCGTGGATAAGCAAGGCTTTCGCGGCAGGTATTTGCTTTTCTCTTAAATTTCCGTTAAAGGATACATCAATTTTGCTGCCGATATTTGTTTTGTCCTCTATAAGATAATTTGCATTTGCGGAATCTAATAAAAAAACAAGACCTTCTTCGCATCCTCGTGGAAGACCTAAATATTCTTCTGTTTCTTCTGCGGCAGATATAACGCGTGGTTTATTATATATCGGCAGTCTCATAGCTTGAGCTTTGTAAAATTCAGGATTTTTAAAAGCTGCCAGACGGCGAATTTTATTAATTGCTTTATGAGATAAATTATGCTTTTTAATATAAAGCATATTGGCTTTGACAATTTTTATATCCCCGGTAAAATCCGAGAATACTAAAGGATTTTCTTCTTTTGTTTCCCATGGCTTTTCTATTTCTTCATTATCCCTTACTAAATCGCCAAGTTCATTATGCGGACAAATTTCGCTTATAATGTTCGTCACTTCGGTTGTGTTAAGCTTTTGTATGTTTGACAAAAATGCCCATTGATCAGGGAAGGCAACAAAATTATCATCAACAAACTCGCTGTTATGATTTTTTCTGGCGAGTCCCTGTAAAGGTAAAGCTATTAGATTGCCAAAACCTCCTTTAGGCATTGTATCTTGATTTGGGAAAAGACGGTCATAAGATGTGAACTTGATTCCGCTTTGATTTTGCATTGCCAAGGTTAAAAGACCGCTACCTAATTTTCTTGCAACGGCTGCCTCAATGGGTTCGCTGAAGAAAATCCATACATGAGCGCCGCTACCCGAACGAGAACGCTCAATATATGCCGGAATGTTGTTTTTATGACATGCGTTTTTAAACGCGAGTGATGCATGTTCAAAATCTTTATCATCAAAATCAACAGCTAAAAAACGGCAGGTCTCATCCTTTTGCATAGGATAGATGCCAACAACATCACGACTATATTTATCGGTTCCCCTTAGGTGATTGAATATTGCTTTGCTATCAAGCGGTAAAAGTTTTCGGTTAGGACAGTTATTGCATTTATTTTTTTGTTTATTGCAAACCTCGCTCCACTCATTGCCGCAAACCGGCTGATAACCCGATTTTTCGGTTTTAGTGCTGTACCACCGCTTTGCATAAACATCATCTCTGCCTACAAAGAGAGACATAAACAAATTGATTTTATCTTCGGAAGAACTGTATTTATTAATTATGATTTCACCAGTTGTTTCGGTTTTGTGGGGAGTGGCAAATAAACCTAACTTTGTACGCAGTTCTGCATTTTCTGATTTCAACTTTTGATTTTCTGCAGAAAGTTCTTTGTATTTAACGAATAATTCGTCATAGGTCATAGTCTAACCTCGCTTAATGTTCTTGACATTATGATTATTTCATACTAATCTTGACTGTTTTTCCACTAAAGGCGACACCGTATTTTAAAATAGTAGTAACACCTTTTGCTTTCATATCCGCATCATATTTTTTATCTTCAATTTGCTTAAGTGCATGTTGAGAAAGTTTTTCGAGTTCTGTCTCATTACAATCTTTTTCAGCTTTTAGTTCTATTATTATTCCCGGCAGTTTTAAATCCTTAGGGCACAGTGCAATATCATAACGGCCGATTCCTGATTCGCGATTAGAAGTAATATAGTAGCGATTATCCAAAATTGCACAAAGCCCCAAAATAAGACCATGATAGAATGTTTCTTTTGCCGTATCATAACAACTGACAGAATGGATAAGCAGCTTTTCTATGTTCTTTTGAAGTTTTTCGGAATCTCCCGTAAAAATTGCCTCTTGGATATAGATTGCTGTTGACTGCGGTATGATATGATTTAGTTTTTGTAAAATTTCTTTGTTATAAACAAAGTTAATTTCCTTATTCGGCAAAGCAACTTCACACATAAAATCTCCGCTGGGTGCGGTGTCGGTTTTAACCATCTTTAAATATCCGGCCACAAGCAAAAAACTGTATATTGACGAAGGATTACTTTGAATTTGGGGATATATGACACCTGTATCAATGTATGTTAAGAATGCTTCTCCTTTTAATAGAGCATCTAGTTTTTCGTATATATCCTCGTCTGCCTGAGCAAGTATTTCTCCGATAATGTCATTACTACCCGTAGATTGCCAATATGCTCTGGGTTGAAATTCATTATTGATATAATTAATAACAGACCACGGATTAAAAATTTCTGTATTTCCAAATCTGTATCCGTCATACCATTCACATATTTCCGAGTATTTATCTTTTGCTCTGTAGTATTTTAACATTTCTTTAACTTCTTTAGAGGTGAAACCGAAATACTCACTGTACTTATTGTCTAAAATAGAATTGATTTTTAAGTTGTTTAGACCGCTAAAAATACTTTCTTTGGCAACCCGTAAAATACCTGTCATAAAACCATAGGCTAAATGAGAATTATCCTTAAGACCTCCGGAAAATAGATTTCTCATAAAGTTTATAACTTCATCATAAAAACCTTTTGTATGGCCTTGTTGTATGGGAGTGTCATATTCATCGATAATAATAATTGTTTTTTCGCCATAATGTTCATGTAACATTTGCGATAGTGCGGAAAACGACATCATCATTTTTGCTTCATTAAATTGTTCATGGAGGTAATTGTTAAAATCTTGTTTTTCGGTTGCTGTAAGTTTGGCACTGTTTGCAAGTTCACTATGGCGTTGAAATTCTTTGCAAATGATCATTGAAAGCATATCATAGGTTTCTTGCCAAGTATTGCATTTAACATCTTTAAAGGAAACGAAAATTACAGGATATTTGCCTTGATAATCTTGATATTTTTTACCGCAAGCCCAAATTTTTTTATCCTTAAAGTAGATAGAAGTATCTTTATCTGTTTTTTCAAAGAAAGTGCGAAGCATATCCATATTTAGAGTCTTGCCAAATCGACGCGGACGGGTAAATAAAGATACCATTGGGCGTTCATCAATAAAATCTTTAATCATCATCGTTTTATCCACATAGTAATAATCAGAAGACGCCAAACGATAATCGGAGATACCTATAGGGAGCGGCAATTTAGATTCTGTATTTGTTTTCTTGTAATTGCCGCTCTTTACACGGTTATCGATAGGTCTCTCGGCATTGGACGGAATAATCCAAGAGCGACCATCTTTTTTGGCACCCTTAATCTTGCCTTCTTTGCAAAGAGAAGTTACTCGTCTGCTAGTCAAATTCCAAAGATCAGCTGCTTCCTTAACACTCATAGTATCCGACATTGTATCTTTCCTCCTCGTTTTCTTTACAGAAATATTATACTGTACAAAAAGAAATATGTCAATAATTTTCGGAAATATATCAAAATACTCGATATATTTCTTTTGGTGTTCTTAATTTAGTTCAATAGTTTATATTATTAATCCTTATACTCATGCGGTCTTTCTTTATAGTCTTTTACTTTATAGTCACCGATGGCATCGTACTTACTTGATTTGGTTTCTAGGTTATCATTTGTTTCGTTATCTTCGCCGAGGATTGCGTCGAAGAAGATACGCTCTAAGTATTCGTGTTTTGAATAAATACCTTGCGACGCCCAGACAAGTGCGTTGCGGACATAGGCGGAATTGGTTTTGAAAAGTTCGTGTTCAACTTCAAATCCCAATGATTTTGCAAGGAGTATAGCAAACACTATAACAGTTCTTGTATTACCCTCGCGGAAAGGGTGTGTCTGCCAGATACTTGCGATAATACGAACGAGTCTGAAAACTATATCCTTATCATTATCGCCGGTTCTTTTTAGTTTGGCGATTTCTTTCATCGTCTCATTAAGCTGCTTTTTAATTTCTTTAGGATATGCATAACGAACGGTATCGCCGCCGAGAACATCTTCGTATTTTACCATTTGTATAGTACGAAACTCGCCTGCCCAATCATAAATTTGACCGAATATATTTTTATGGATATCGCAAAGTGTTTCGGTGTTGAACTTATCGTACTTCAAATTATAAACTGCCGCCATGGCAATACCCGTAATATCCGCCTCTGCCTTACGCAAACGCTCGGCATTTTTTATATTTGCAAAGTTTTTAAGAACATTTGCATCATCATACAAATAAGGGTCACGCATTGGTTATTCCTCCGTTATAAAGCCGTATTGTCTTAGAGTATCAGTGAAAATCGAGGAAAATGTTTTTTTGCCGTTTTCCCATGCACTCAAAGTGTTACGCAAATCATCTGTAACCTGTATGCCTTCGATTGAGGTCATAGCATCCGAAAACGATAAACTCAATAATCTTTCAGCGCTTGAAATGCTTTCCATAGGAATAGAAAGTTTTAAAACATTTAATTGTCTTGAAAGGGCGTTACTCAAATATCCCGCAGCCCTTTCAATTTCCATAAGCCGACTATTGATTTTCGGCAACTTTTCTTCATAAGTTTTGCGTAGATTTAGTTTTGACTCAATCTCTTTAGCCTCATTATTTTTCAGATAAACACTTTCAACAGTTGTGCCGTTACGATATTTCAGATAAGCATATTCCTTATCGCCGATTTTCTTTTTATAAATATATCCTTTAGGACATGTTTTGAGTTCCGACTCTATCATACACTTTTGTTTTAACAGTGCCATATATTCATTTGTAATATCAAAATACACACTCGTCACCTCTATGATAATAGTATATCATATTATGTTCTACAAGTCAATCAATATTCAAATTTGTAGAACATAATCTTTTAGGGTAGTGTAATTTGTCGTAAAATGCCGAAAACCCGCTTATAATGCGGGTTCTCGGGGTATTTTGTATTGAATTTTCACGGCAGGTTTCGGACCTAATCTGTAGTATTAGGTGACCCGCCGTGTCCTGCGTCAAGAATTATTGTTTGACGTTCATTAACTGTTGCCGAAGCCGTTATATATTCATATCCGGTTGCAACAGCTGTGCTAAGTATAGCAAGGCTCAAAACGACCGCCAAAATCACCGCAATTTGTCTTTTAGAAATCACATTATCACTCCAGTCGCTACTGTTTTAAAAATATGATTTTTGAAAGTAAGATAGAACATTTACAGCCTTGCCTTAGCACGCGTTGACTTTTGATAAATATATTATAATCATTTTTTTGGTATTTTTCAACAGCTAAAGCTTTTTAGAATACTTAAGTTTCAAAGCCTGTGGGAATATTAAGGATTTTGATTGATATAAATTATAAGCACCGATACACAAAGCTTGTATCAGTGCTTATAAAATAATTGAAAGTTTTTTACTGCTGTTCAAGTAATCCGAGCAGGTCGGGGAAGGGCTCAAGAGAGCGCTTTAAAATTCCGTGCATCTGAGCTATTGCAATTCCGTAATTGGTGACAGGAACACCCTGTTCATTACAGTGCTCAAGGCGGGACTTCATTTCCTTTTCGTTAAGCATACAGCCGCCGCAATGAACCACCAACGCATACTCTGATAAATCGTCCGGGAATTCCGTACCCGAAGTAAAGGAATAGGCAAGCGTTTTACCTGTATAGTTGTTAATCCAGCCGGGGAGCTTTACTGTTCCTATATCCTGACATTGACGGTGGTGTGTGCACCCTTCCGAAATCAGAACCTTATCGCCGTCTTTAAGGCGGGAAAGCTTTGCCGCACCGCCTATGACGGTTTCAAGGTCACCCTTATAGCGGGCAAAGAGGATTGAAAAAGAGGTGAGTTCTACATCGTCAGGCACAATTTTGCTTACAACGCCGAATGCCTGCGAATCGGTAATAACCATACGCGGGGGCGTTTTAAGTGCTTTAAGCGCCGCTTCAAGCTCTGTTTCACGCACAACCGTTGTCAGAGCGCCTGCCTCTAAAAGCTCGCGCAGGGTTTGCTGTTGGGGAAGAATAAGCCTGCCCTTAGGTGCGGCGGAGTCGATCGGTGTTACAAGTATTACCGAGTCGCCGGCTTTAATTAAATCGGAAACAATTTTGCGGTCGTTTTCAGCTGTCCTTGCAAGGGCGGCAATTTTCTCCTTTAAGGCGTGAATACCATCACCTGTCTCGGCACTTACATAAATTTCATTTGCGGTTTCGTGCTGAAATTCAGGCAGCAAATCTGCCTTGTTGTAAACAATAACATAGGGGAGTTTCCGTTGTTTGAAAAGCTCTGCAAGCTCATTATCTGCTGTCTGTAAGCCCTTTTGTGCATCAACTACCAATATTGCAATATCGGCTTGGCGGAGGATCTGCTTTGCGCGTGCAACGCGTTGCTCACCAAGCTCACCCTCATCATCAATTCCGGGTGTGTCGATAATGACAACAGGGCCCATAGGGAGCAGCTCCATTGCCTTTTTAACAGGGTCGGTTGTGGTGCCCTTTACATCGGACACCACCGAAAGCTTTTGACCTGTTACGGCATTGACTAAGCTTGATTTTCCTGCGTTGCGCAGACCGAAAAAGCCGATATGTACCCTTTCGGCTGAAACTGTCGAGTTAAGGCTCATAACAATTCCTCCTTTTAAAGATTAATTTCTATTTAAAATCTAAAGTCGCGGCGATTTGAATTCTTAATCTGTTCTATATTCTCGGTGGCAATTTTACATACCTTTTCGGCGGGAATTTTCTTAAGCTCTTTTTCAATCAACTCAAAGCCTACCTTTTTGGTATCCTCGCTTGCGTAATCTACAAGGTATTCGCTAAGCGTCATAAGTGCGTTAGGATGACAGCAGTTTAAAATCTGTCCGTTTTTGCAAAGGCTCATAAAACGGTCGCCCGTTCTGCCCTCGCGGTAGCAGGCAGTGCAGAAAGAGGGGATAAAGCCCTTTTTCATCAGCCAGTTTACAACCTCATCAAGGGTTCTCTGGTCGGAAACATCAAACTGCTCGGAGTCGTGGGGGCGTTCCTCCTCGGTATAACCGCCTACAGATGTGCGGGATGCACCGCTTATCTGGGAGATGCCAAGCTCAAGCGCTCTGCCGCGGACTTCTTCACTTTCTCTGGTGGAAATAATCATACCAGTGTAAGGCACGGCAATGCGGATTAGGGCTATAATTTTCTCAAAAATCTCATTGGGAATTCCGTTATCGAATACATCGGGGTCGATATCGTCTGCGCGCTTAATACGCGGCACGCTTATGGTATGCGGACCTACACCGTGTACCGCCTCTAAATGCTCGGCGTGCATTAAGAGACCTGCAAATTCATACTGGTAACGCTCAAGACCGAACAGAACGCCTAAGCCTACATCGTCGATTCCACCCTCCATAGCGCGGTCCATAGCTTCGGTGTGATAAGCATAATCGTGTTTGGGTCCTGTCGGGTGAAGTTCAAGATAGCTTTCTTTATGATAGGTTTCCTGGAAAAGAATATATGTGCCGATACCTGCCTCTTTAAGCTTGCGGTAATTTTCCACCGTGGTGGCGGCAATGTTTACATTTACGCGGCGGATTGCGCCGTTCTTGTGCTGAATACTGTAAATTGTTTTAATACATTCGAGAATGTACTCAATCGGGTTGTTTACCGGGTCTTCACCCGCCTCGATTGCAAGACGCTTATGCCCCATATCCTGCAGTGCGATAACCTCCTGCTTAACCTCTTCCTGAGTAAGCTTTTTGCGGGCAATGTGCTTATTTTTATAGTGGTAGGGGCAGTAAACACAACCGTTTACGCAGTAATTTGAAAGGTACAGGGGTGCAAACATAACAATGCGGTTGCCGTAAAATGCCAATTTAATCTCTTCTGCAAGGCGGTACATTTCCTCCACCTTTTCGGGAATATCGCAGGCAAGCAGTACCGAAGCTTCGCGGTGGGTAAGTCCCGCACAATGTACGCCGTTTGCGGTTTTAACAGGACGCGCTTTTTGAAGCAGACTGTCAATTAATGGGATATTGTGCTTGTTTTCTTCCGCATAGCGGAGGGTTTCGAGGATTTCCTCATGGTTAATGAATTCTTCTGCTTTTAAGGATTTTGGATTATACTGTGACATTTTTATTACTTCCTTTTCAGGTTAAATTTTAAAAGGCTTTTTGTCACCCCTTGCGGTGACAATTTTATAGCCTATTGATTCCATTCTTCGACTGAGGCAGCTTTTACACTGCGCCGATTCCTCACCCGTACAGATTTTGTTGTCGTACAGCTCGTATTTCTTGCGTACCGATACGGGGGAGAGGTTTGGCATAACAACATTGGCACCTGCCAAAATGCCCTTCTCGCGCCCTGTCGGATTAATCGTACCGAGTGCCGTGGTGGCGGGTAATAAAAGGCTCGGGTCCATAAGCCTTAACAGCGACAGCAAAAACAGGGTTACTTCAAGCGTTCCTGCCGAAAATTCTGCAAAGGGCGTTGCCCCGTGGGGGATAAAAGGACCTATTCCGCACATAGCGGGACGGAACTGTTCAACAAATTTTAAATCTGCCGCCAAAGAGCCGTTGGTCTGATAGGGTGCGCCAATCATAAAACCGCAGCCTGTCTGATAGCCTATTTCCTTTAAATTTTTTAGGCATTGCATCCTGTTTTCAAAGGACATAGCTTCAGGGTGGAGTTTTCTATATAGCTTGGGGTCAGCCGTTTCGTGCCTGAGAAGATAACGGTCTGCTCCTGCATCAAACAAGACTTGATAGCTTTCCTTGCTCCTCTCTCCGAGTGAAAGCGTTACCGCACAGTCGGGATATTGTTTTTTGATTTTTCCGATCAAATCGCAAAGCAGTCGGTCGGTAAAGAAGGGGTCTTCTCCGCCCTGCATAACAAAGGTGCGGAAGCCGAGCGCATACCCCTCTTCACAGCAGGAGAGTATTTCCTCTTCGCTTAAGCGATAGCGTGAGCAGTTCTTATTACTGTGGCGTATTCCGCAATAAAGGCAGTCGTTCTTGCAAATATTGCTTACCTCGATCAGTCCGCGTACATATACATCATTGCCGTAAACCGCCTGCCTTGCCGCCACTGCCTTTTTTGCCGCATACTCGGCTAATTGGGGAGTGCGTTCATCCAAGAGTTGTTTGTATTCTTCTAAGGAAAGGCTGTGTTCTTCTTCCAGCTTGTCTATAAGTAGGTAGTTTTTATTCTGCATTGGTAAACACATTTGAATAGGCGGTCTTTACGCTTACACCGTCAATCGTCCCTATTTTTCCCGCAAGTGCCGCTATAGTGTCCTGCGGGGCGTCGATCGCGATAGACACAATATTAATTTTTTTCTCTCGGTAGGGAAGACCCATTCTGCCTATGATATACTGCCCGTATTCGTGTAAAAGGGAGTTCAGCGCCTCAACCGAATCGGTCTTTTCGACAATAATGCCCATAACGGCAACCCGTGTTTCCATTTTTTATTCTCCTTTAAAATAAAATAAAAAGACCGCATCGGTGTTAAGATGCGGTCAGAGATATAAAAAATAAGTTTTATTATCTGCGCATCTTTCACCTCGGAATCCCGCCCGTACTGTGCGTGAATCTTCATGTCAGATTGTGAAATCAGTATAACACATTATTTCGCTTTCGTCAAGACCTGTCAAAACATAATGTAATTGTCAAATAATAAGCAAAAAATTATTGATTATGAAAGAAATTTATAATATAATGGATATAATTAGGGTGGTGAAGCGTATGGGTATGAAAAAATGGCAGGTTGCAGAGTTTGATAAGGCACTTGCAAAGGAACTGGCAGAAGAATGTGATGTTGACCCTATAATTGCGCTTATCGCCTCGGCAAGGGGCTATACCGACCCTGCCGCGCTGGAGGAATTTTTGTCCGACGAGCCGTATTTTGAAGACCCCCGCGCCTTAGCTGATATTGAAAAAGCGGCGGAAATCATAAACTCCGAAATTGAAAGCGGCGGTAAAATCGCGGTTTTCGGAGATTATGACTGCGACGGAGTGACAGCGACCGCCATTATGTACAGCTATCTTTCGGGCAGGGGAGCGGACTGTGTTTACTATATACCCGACCGCTTCGACGAGGGCTACGGTATGAACTGCGAAGCCGTAAAAAAGCTAAAGGACGGGGGCGTCAGCCTTTTAATCACGGTAGATAACGGTATTGCCTGTCACAGTGAGATAAAGCTTGCAAAGGAAATAGGTATGTCTGTTGTGGTGACCGACCACCATTTGCCGTCGGATATTTTGCCTGAAGCAGACGCGGTGGTAGACCCACACAGAGCCGACTGTTCCTCGGAATTTAAGGAGATATGCGGAGCAGAGGTTGCGTTTAAGCTTATCTGTGTTATGGAGGATAAAGAGCCTGAGGAGCTACTGCCTTATTTTGCCGACCTTTTAAGCATGGCTGTAACAGCTGATGTTATGCCGCTTACGCTTGAGAATCGCGCGATTGTAAAATACGGGGTAGAAAAGCTTAAAACCGCGCCCGCAACGGGGCTTTCGGCTATTCTTAATGTTGCGGGAATTTCAGCCGATTCGGTAAACGCGGGGAGAATAGCCTTTGGAATTTCACCGCGAATTAATGCCGCGGGCAGAATGGGGAGCGCAAAGCGAGCGGTTGAACTTCTTCTTTGCGACAATATGCTAAAAGCGCTTGGCATTGCGGGAGAAATTGATGACGCAAATGCCGAACGCCAGAGGATTGAAAAGGAAATTTTTGCTCAGGCTGTGGAAATAATTGAGAAAAAAGGCTATAAATACGATCGTGTTATCGTTGTGGAGGGTGAAAGCTGGCATAACGGCGTGGTCGGTATTGTCGCTTCAAGAATAACCGAGCGGTACGGCTGTCCTTCTGTAGTAATATCTAAAAACGGGGAAGCTGCAAGCGGCTCGGGCAGGAGTATTGAGGGCTTTTCGCTTTATAATGCGATAAAATATGCATCCGATACACTCATTAAATTCGGCGGTCACGAGCTTGCCGCAGGCGTAAGCCTTGAATCCGAGAATATAGAGCTGTTCAGGCAAAAAATAAACGAATACGCGGCAGAAAAAGAATATGTTCCGCCTGTTTTAAAGCTTGATTGCAGACTTAATCCCTCTGCATTAAGCCTTGATTTAGCTGAAGCTTTGAAGGAATTAGAGCCCTTCGGTCACGGCAACCCGACCCCGCTTTTCGGGGTTTACGGTGTGACCCTCACCCGCATTACCCCTATAGGCGGCGGTAAGCATTTAAGGCTTCTGTTTTCAAAAGGTGAAAATTCCTTTCAGGCTCTGCTTTTCGGAATGACTAAGGAACGTTTTTGCTTTTGCGAAGGCGACCTTTTAGATGCCGCCGTAACGGTTGATACTAACCTTTATAACGGCGAATTAAGCCTTTCGGTGCAGGTAAAGGCGCTTAGAATGAGCGGTACGGATGACGAGCGGCTGTTCAGGGAAATTGACAGTCTTAACAGCTATATGGCAGGCAGGGAATATGATGTTAATTTATTGCTTCCGTCAAGGGCGGAAACGGGCATAATATATAAATTCATATCCGCGGCACCCGCGACCGAGGAAAGAATAAAATATGTCCACCTAAGCACGGTGGGATATGCTAAAACCGCGATATCGCTTATGACATTAACCGAACTGGGACTTATTACTAAGGACGGCACAGGTATTTACAGAAGCACGGGAGTACATACCAAAACCGAGCTTGCAAACTCGGCAGTTTACAGAGAGTTACTTGAAAGGAGGGAATCGTTATGAAGCCGGAGCAGGAAAGAGATTATCAAAAATTATATAATCAAATGCAGGATTTCGGGGGCAGCTATAACTATGATTTGGTAAGACGCGCCTTTGAGTTTTGCGTGTTAAAGCATGAGGGGCAGAAGCGCTGTACCGATGAGGATTACTATATTCATCCGTTTAATGTGGCACTTATTATCGTCACCCTCGGAATGGACAGCGAATCTATAGCCGCGGCGCTTCTTCACGATGTCGTCGAGGATACCGACACAACGGTTGAGGACATAAAGCGCGGCTTCGGGGACGATGTGGCGCTCCTTGTTGACGGGGTTACAAAGATAGGAAGGCTTAATTTCACCACAAAAGAGCAACAGCAGGCGGAAAGTCTGAGAAAAATGCTTATTGCGATGGGTCAGGATATACGCGTTATTATTATCAAGCTTGCGGACAGACTGCACAATATGCGCACACTGGACGCTATGCCCGAGCAAAAACAGCGTGATAAATCCCTTGAAACGCTGGAAATTTACGCCCCGATTGCTCACCGCTTAGGTATCCGCCCGGTAAAAGAGGAGCTTGAAGACCTTGCGATTAAGCACCTTGACCCCGTGGCTTATAAGGAAATTGAAAATTTGCTGTCACTTCGCAAACAGCACCGAGAGCAGATTTTAAAAGAAATTAAAAACAATATTGAGGAACGCTTAAAAGAGGCTATGCCCGGTGTGGAAATGGCGTTTCAGAGCAGAGTTAAGTCCATTCACGGAATATATCGGAAAATGTATATTCAGGGCAAGGACTTTGATGAGATTTACGATATTTATGCGATTAGAATTATAACCGATACGGTGGCAAACTGCTACAACATACTCGGTATTATGCACGATATGTTCAGGCCTATTCCGAATAGGTTTAAGGACTATATTTCAACACCGAAGCCTAATATGTACCAGTCGCTTCATACCACGGTTATAAGCCGTGCGGGAATACCCTTTGAAATACAGATTCGCACCTTTGAAATGCACCATACCGCCGAATTCGGTATCGCGGCGCATTGGAAGTATAAAGAAGGAATAACCGATAATGACAAAAAAATGGAGGACAGACTCGCCTGGATTAGACAGATACTCGATTCACAGGCGGCGTCAACCGATGCTTCAGACCTTGTAAGGAGTATTAAGGTTGACCTGTCGCAGGAGGATGTTTTCGCCGTTACTCCAAGGGGAGATGTTATAAACCTGCCTATGGGCGCTACTGTGGTTGACTTTGCCTTTGCTATTCACTCGGCGGTCGGAACGCGAATGGTCGGTGCAAAGGTTGACGGCAAGATTGTGCCTATTAACCATGTGGTTAAAACAGGTGAGGTTATCGAGATTTTAACTACAAATCAGGCAGGCCACGGACCGAGCCGAGATTGGCTTAATATAGCTGTCACCTCGCAGGCTAAATCCAAGATTCGTTCTTGGTTCAAAAAGGAAAAGCGTACTGAGAATATTGCCGCGGGCAAGCTTGAAATTGAAAAGGAATTCCGCCGTGCAGGCATAGATATGCCGGATGAGGAATGTGCCGAATTTATTGAAGAAATAGCCAAAAGGCAGAAGTTTGCAAACTCAGAGGAATTTTTTGCCGCTATCGGCTACGGCGGGGTACTGCTTTCAAAAATAATGCCCCGTATAAAAGAGGAATATAACAAAAGGCACGCATCGGCAAAGCCTGTAGAGGTTGTTCCGATTCCTCAAACCAAATCAACGAAATCGTCTGACGGTGTTATTGTTGACGGCATAGACAACTGCCTTATTAAGCTTTCAAAATGCTGTACTCCGCTTCCGGGGGACGATATAATAGGCTTTATAACAAGGGGTCACGGAGTTTCCATTCACAAGCGCGATTGCCCGAATGTACCTGTTAATATTGACGATTCTCCCGAGCCCGAGCGCTGGATTCCCGCCCATTGGGACGGTACAAAGTCCGATTCCTTTATATCGACGCTTCAAATCGCGGCTATCGACCGCGACGGAATTTTGCTTGATGTTATGAACGCGGTTTACAATATGCGGGTTACCGCCCACAGCGTTACCGCACGGCCTACCAAGAGCGGCAACTGTATTGTTGTGCTTACAATCTCGGTCGAGAGCGTGGAGCATTTAAAAAGCATTATTTCGCGTCTTGAAAAGCTTAAAGGAGTATTCAGTATTGAAAGGATTAACCAGTAATGAAGGCTGTAATTCAAAGGGTGGAGAGTGCATCAGTAAGGGTGGACGGCAAAACCGTCGGCTCCTGTGATAATGGTTATATGATTCTTTTCGGCGCCGCAGAGGGTGATACTGAGACCGAAGCCGAGCTGCTTGCAAAAAAAACGGTTAATCTCCGCGTTTTTTGTGATGAGAACGATAAAATGAATAAATCTGTACTGGATATTGACGGTGAAATTTTGGCAATATCCCAGTTCACTCTTTGCGCCGATGTCAAAAAGGGAAACCGACCCTCATTTATAGGTGCTTTAGAGCCGCAAAAGGCCGAACAGCTTTATGATTTTTACTGTGAAAAACTAAAAGAACTTGGCGTAAAACGGGTAGAAAAGGGAATTTTCGGAGCGGATATGAAGGTTGAGCTTGTAAATGACGGACCCGTAACCATACTTTTTGATACCGATATATGGAGTAAAAAATGAAAATTAAAACCCTGCATTTAGGACTTATAAAAACTAACTGTTACCTGATTTCGACCGAAAAGGCGGCGGTGGTAATAGACCCGGGCTTTGACCGACCGAGTACCCTTGATTTTTTAAATGAAAACGCCGATAAAGAGTGCCTTGTGCTTCTTACCCATGCCCATTTTGACCATATAGGCGGGGCGGAGGCTCTACGGGAAAAAACAGGTGTCAAAATAGGAATAGGCGAATTGGATGCTGACGCACTTTCCGATGCTGAGCTTAACCTCTCTGATATGTTCCGCGCGCATGTAGCGCCCTTTAAGGCTGATTTAATATTTAAGGACGGGGATATAATCAAAGTCGGAGATTTAGAGCTTAAGGTTATAAACACACCCGGGCATACCGTGGGCGGTGTTTCCTATCTAACCGGGGATAAGCTTTTCTCAGGGGATACTCTTTTTGAAGCTTCCATAGGGCGCACAGATTTTACGGGCGGCGACCTAAATGTTCTTAAACGCTCGGTTAAAAAGCTCTTTGAATTGCCGCCCGACACCAAGGTTTATCCCGGCCACGGCAATTCCACAACTATTGCGCGTGAAAAGGAATATAATATGTTTGCACGGTGAGAAAATGAAGCTATGCCTTATAAATCATTCATATAAATATGAGCTTGAAAAGCTGATAAGAATTTTTTTGCCCTTTGAGAAAATCGAGTTTTGCGATAGTGAAGAAAGGGAAGACCGCACCTCGATAACCTCGCTTTTAAGGGGAGAAAAAGAAACCTGTCTTTCTGCAGAGCTTTTAATTGATAATAAAAGCTATAAATTTTCCGAAACCCTTTTAAACGAAAACCCCGACTATGATAATGAATGTGAACGGCTTTTGGCGGTAGCTCTTTATAACTGCTTTGTTAAGGCTTCGGGCTATGTTCCCGAATGGGGAATACTGACGGGAGTCCGCCCCGCAAAGCTATTCTCCCGCCTGTCTGCCGATAACGGTAAAGCCTCGGCAGAGGAGTGGTTTAAAAAGGGGCTTATGGTAAGCGAGAATAAAATTTCGCTGTGCCGCGAAACGGTGGAAAGTGAGGACAGAATTACCGCACTTTCCGCGCCCGATTCTTACAGCCTTTATATTTCCATACCCTTTTGCCCTACAAGGTGCGCTTATTGCTCCTTCGTCTCACATTCGGTTGAGCAGGCAAAGGGCTTGATACCTGATTATATCAGGCTTTTAAAAGAGGAATTAAAGCTTACTGCCGAAATTGCAAAAAGTCTTAATTTAAGACTTGAAACTATATATATCGGCGGGGGAACACCTACATCGCTTAATGCCTCGCAGATAGGCGAAATTATGACGGCGGTTAAAGCTTATTTTGACCTGAGCGGATTGCGCGAATACACAGTCGAGGCGGGAAGACCCGATACTGTAACAAGGGAAAAGCTTGATACGATAAAGCGCCTCGGGGCGACCAGAATCAGTATAAATCCGCAAACGATGAATGATGATGTGTTAAAGGCTATAGGCAGACGGCACACCGCCGAGGAGACCGAAAAAGCTTTTTTGCTCGCAAGAGAATGTGGGTTTGACAATATTAATACCGATTTGATAGCGGGACTTCACGGCGATACATTTGACAGCTTTAAAGCGACTGTTGAGCGGGTTTTGGCTTTAGACCCCGAAAGCGTAACGGTTCATTCCCTTTCTATGAAGCGTTCGTCTGCCCTTAATGTAAACGGACTGTTTCCTGAGGCTCAAATGGGAGCAGAAGCGTCTAAAATGGTGAATTTTGCCCGCGAAACCCTCACGGAGAAGGGAATTCTTCCGTATTATATGTATAGGCAGAGCAAGACGGTGGGTAATCTTGAAAATGTCGGCTATGCTAAAAGGGGTAAAGAGTGCCTTTATAATGTTTACACAATGGATGAAACCCATACGATTTTAGCCTGCGGTGCGTCGGCTGTTACAAAGCTCAGAGAGCCGAACGGCCCCTATATTGAAAGAATATTTAACTATAAATATCCGTATGAATATATCAGCCGCTTTAAAGAATTGGCGGCGAGAAAGGACGGTATTCTAAGTTTTTATGAGAAATACCCTGCAAACAATAAATGATTTAGCGCTTAATAACCCAAAGGAGCTTGTAGACCGGGCAGAGCGGCATTATGAAAGAGAGCTTGCCGAGGTTGCCGCCCGAATAGCGGATAATGACGATATTAAAATCGTAGCATTAGCGGGGCCCTCCGCCTCGGGAAAAACCACAACGGCGCATATACTCTGCGAAAGGCTTAAGGCCTTAGGGGAAGAAACAGAAATAATTTCTCTGGACGATTTTTATTTACCTGTAGATGAATTGCCGATATTAGAAGACGGCACCAGAGATATTGAATCGGTAAACGCGCTTGATATTCCACTTATAAACAAATGCTTCGGAGAGATTATAACAACGGGTAAAACCGTACTTCCTAAATTTAATTTTTCCGAAAAAAAGCGCATTTCAGAAGCGCGCGAAATTGATGTTTCGGGCAGAAGCATAGCAATAGTAGAGGGACTTCACGCCCTTAATCCGCTTATAACCGATTTGGTGCCGCGAAAGAATATTTTTAAGGCGTATATCAGTGTAAACTGCGGAATTGAAAACGAGGACGGAACAAAGCTCTTGTCAAGCAAAAAAATAAGGCTTGTAAGGCGTGTCCTTCGCGACCGAACCTTTAGGGGAACTTCCGTAAATCAGACGCTTTTGCTTTGGCAAGGGGTTGTTGAGGGTGAGGAAAAATATCTCTACTGCTTTAAGGAAACTGCCGATGTGCAGATAAGGACTCTTCATATTTACGAGCCATGCCTTTACCGCAACGAGTTTTTGAAATTAGTGGGCGAGGTAAAGGAGAATGCCCCATTTAAAGACTATTTTTTTAAAATAGCCAAAGCTCTCGAACGCTTTGTCCCGATTGATATATCGCTTTTGCCGTCCGATTCCCTTATAACGGAATTTGTGGGCAACGGTAAATATAAGCTGTAGGTATACTTGAAATGTTCATAAAAATATGGTAGAATAAGAAAAAACGGAGGTTTTCATTATGGATTTTTTTGACGATGTTGTAAATAAAGCTAAGGAAGCTATTGATGTTGCTTCTAAAAAAACGGGCGAGGTTGTAAATACCCAAAAGCAGAAATTTGACATAGCCTCTCTTGAAAACAAAAGGGCAAAGGATTTCGCGGTTTTAGGCGAGATTTATTACAATAAGATAAAGGACGGGGAGGCTCAAGACGAAAATATCAGCGAGCTTGTGCTGTCCATAAAAGAAAAAAGCGAGAAGATTGAAAAACTTAAGGCAGAGGTTAACAGCGCTAAAAACAAGCGCATCTGTCCTAAGTGCGGCGCGGCAATAGAGCAGACCTCGAATTACTGCAACGCCTGCGGCGAAAAGCTTTTTTACGACAGCGAGGAAGACAAAACAGAGGAATAACGGGTTGTCGCGGCACAGCGGCTTATATCTTATTGTAGGGCAGGGGCTTGCTCCTGCCCTTTTTTTCGGTTAAGTATGTAGGGGCGGGCGTCCCCGACCGCCCGTTTTTGTAAAAACATCTTACGGGACGGCAAGGATGCAGTCCCCTACAAAATGCCTTTAACGGACTTTTTATTATCACTTCTGTCGGAAACGGAGAGAATATATGGGAATAATTAAAAAAATCGGCATAATCGTTGCCGATAAGGACGAGTTTGCGCCGCTTGAGGAAAAAATAAAAAAAGGCGAATATATCGAAAAAACATTTCTTAAAAGAAAAATACTGGAATTTAAAATCGGCACGATAGAAATTTGCGCTATGCTTTGCGGAATAGGCAAGGTAAACGCGGCGGCAGGTGCGGCGCATCTGGTTGATACAGGCTGTGAAATTATACTTAATTACGGGCTTTCGGGCGGAATAAGCGGTATAAGACGGGGTGAAATTTGTCTTTGCAATAAGTTTTTAGAGCATGATTTTAACCTTACGACAATCGGCTATAAGCCCTGTGAAAAGCCGGATCAGGACAGTTATATTTATAATTCGGACAATCGCCTGAACAGTATTATAAAATCCCTTTTGCCGGATATTAAAGAGGGTCTTGCAGTCACGGGGGACTGCTTCGTTTGCGATGAAAAATTGCGCAGCTTTTTAAAGGAAGAATTCGGCGCTATGTGCTGTGATATGGAGACGGCGGCTATAGCCTATGTCTGTGAGTATGCGGGTGTACCCTTTGCGGCAGTGCGCAGAGTTTCGGACGATGCGGGAGAAACGGCGCTTGAAAGCTACCGCGAAATGAACACTTCAGGCGAGACGGTTATATCCGACTTTATACTCGAATGTGCAAAAGCCGCCGCAAATAAGCTGTGATATGAAAACTCAGGAAAAGGGCTTTCAGCAGGGCGCGTTTTTGCTTTTGTGCTCGGCGGTTATTGTAAAGCTTATAGGCGCGATTTTTAAAATTCCGCTTTCGAGTAAGTACTGTCTCGGTGATTTGGGTTTTGGGTATTTTTCCTCTGCCTATGATTTGTTTACACCCTTTTATGCCCTTGCTATGGCGGGGTTGCCCGTTGCCGTTTCAAAAACGGTTTCGGAATATTCGGCAAAGGGTAGATATAATGATGTAAGGCAAATGCTGAAAGTAAGCCGTAGGGTATATCTTGCGGCGGGACTTATTTGCTTTTTGTGCCTTGCTGCTTTCGTATATCCCTTCTCAAGGCTTACAGATTCCACGGGTGAGGGTATATATTCGCTTTTTGCAATGACCCCGTCGGTTATTTTTTGTTGCCTTATGTCCTCGTACAGAGGGTATTATCAGGGGCTTAACAATATGCTCCCGACAGCGCTCTCCGAGCTTCTGGAGGCGCTTTGCAAGCTTATATTAGGCTTCGGCTTCGGCTTTTTGACCGTTAAAATAACGGGTAATGCTGCTTTAGGCTCTGCGGCGGCAATTTTCGGAATTACGGTAGGAACTGCGGTATCAACTCTTTATCTTAAGTTTTATTATAAATTTAAAGGGGACGGATTTTCAACCGAACAGGTATCCGGCAGTCTTAAAGCAGACAGCGGCAAAACTGCCGTAAAAGCCCTTGTTATGATAGCTGTTCCGGTGGCGCTTGCCTCTCTTGCGGGGAATATTGCTCTTATAATTGATGCGCTTACCGTAAGGCGGCAATTAGGCGCACTTGACGAAAACTCCCTTAATATAATAAGAGGAATGTACGCTTATTCGGTAGCCGATTACAATAAAACCGCGGCAACCCCTATAACAAACGGCGAGCTTTCAGCCCTGCTTTACGGCATAAGGGGAAAGGCATATACGCTTTTTAATTTGGTTCCGACCCTTACGACTGTTATCGGCGTAAGTGCCGTGCCTGTGCTTTCGGGGCTTAATGCCGAAAAGGATTATACGGCACTAAACCGTAATTTAAACTCTGCATTAAAGCTCACTTCCCTTATTTCTCTCCCTGCGGGGGTGGGGCTTTGTGTCGCATCGGACAGGATAATGAAGCTTTTGTATGACAGCGCCGCCTCGGTCGAGATAGGCGCGCCTCTGCTTAAAGTTTTCGGTATCGCGGCGATTTTTGCAGGAACGGCTATTCCCTTGACGGGAGTTTTGCAGGCGATAGGAAAGCAAAAAGCGGCACTTATTAACATTGCGGCGGGGGCAGCAGCAAAGCTTATAATAGGAATACTTACTGTATCTGTTCCTGAAATTAACATTATGGGAGCGGCGGTCGGTACTCTTGCTTGCTATGCTGTTATATTTGTTTTGCATATAACCGTTTTGCTGAGGAGTAAAGGGATTTCAGTGAATATTAAAGCCGTATTCTTAAAACCTCTTGTTTCTGCTTTGATTTGCGGGATTGCCGCCTGTGCGGTTTTAAAAATAGAGGAGACATTTTTTGTTACATTTTCGGCAATTTTGGCCGCAGTAGTTGTATATGTGATTTGCCTTATTTTGCTTAAAGCTTTAGAAGAAGATGATTTATCTTACCTTCCCAAAGCAGAAAAGCTTACGGAATTTTGTAAAAAATATAGAATTATTCGCTGAATTCAAGCCAAAAAAACATAATTTTTATGTTTTTTTACAGAAAAATTAAAAAATATACTAAAACAGATTGATTTTTTTAAAAAAGTATGGTAAAAATATATAGTACAAGCTTTTGTACATTTAAGCTTTCTAACGGAGTTATTCGTTGAAAAAATTTTTTTGGAGGTTCTTACAATGAACAAAACAGAATTAGTAGCATCAATGGCTGATAAAGCCGGCATTTCTAAGAAAGACGCCGAAAAGGCTCTCTCTGCTTTTCTTGATACTGTAACAGACGAGTTAAAGAAGGGTGAGAAGGTTCAGCTTGTAGGCTTCGGTACCTTTGAGGTTCGTGAGCGTGCAGCAAGAACAGGCATTAACCCCCAGACAAAGCAGACCATTAAAATTGCCGCTTCTAAGAATCCCGTATTCAAGGCAGGTAAGGCTCTTAAGGATACTGTTTCCAAATAATTATACTTACGAAAGCCGTCCGTAAGGGCGGCTTTATCTTTAGGCTGGGTAGAAGAAAATGCGACTTGATAAATATTTAAAGGTTTCAAGAATTATAAAAAGACGTACGGTTGCGAACGAAGCATGCGATGCGGGCAGAGTGACCGTAAACGGCAAGCCGGCAAGGGCTTCGTATGATGTTAAGGTAGGGGATATTATCGAAATATCTTTCGGCGCAAGAGATTTTAAGGCAGAGGTTACCTCTGTTGCGGAGACAGTCAAAAAGGACGACGCGGCGGGGCTTTATAAAATAATACCTTAGCCCTACGGGGGTATAAATACACTTCGGTTTTAATATATTAAAATAGAGATAAGAGTTTCGATAAACTGTGTTTTGCCTCCCTCTGACGAGGGAGGTGGCTCGACCTTGTCGAGACGGAGGGAGAGAAAATAAGAATAAGATTTTTCCGCTACCCCTCAGTCGCCTTTGGCGCCAGTTCCCCTGACAGGGAGCCTAAAGCCTGATTTTGACAGACTGCTTTCTGATTAAATATATTTAATTAGAGGTGTTGGCTGTGGAAGAAAATGTGCGCTTAAATCATAATATAATAGTTGAAGACCGCAAAAAAATGACCCTTACGGGGGTAAAAGATGTACTTTCCTTCGATGAGGAAACCGTTGTGCTTGAAACTTCGCTCGGACGGCTTACCGTAAAGGGCTCGGGGTTACATATAATAAACTTTGATACTAAAAGCGGAGACCTTTCGGCAGAGGGTAGACTTTACGCGCTTGTATATACCTCCGAGGAAAAAAACGGCGGTGTGTTTTCCCGTATTTTCAGGTGAGCTATGTGGGAAATAGATAATCTGTCACAGCTGTTCGGTTTTTTATATTCCGCCGTCTTGGGCTGTATTTACTGTACGGTTTATGATGCTTTGCGCGCTTTAAGAGCCGAGATAAAATTCGGTACGGTCGCGGTCTTTTTTACGGATGTTTTATATTCATTTGTTTGCGCCGTCACCTGCTTTTGTTTTTTACTTGCGGTTAGCATGGGTCAGCCGCGAGCATTTGTTTTTGTGGGAATAGGAACAGGTTTTGTACTTTCAAGGCTTACGGTTTCGCGTGTTTTCTTTATTATTTTTTTAAAAATAATAAAGGCTATTTGCTTCGTTTTTAAATGGGTTTCGGCAATTTTGAGCCGATTTTTCGCCTTAATCGGGGCGCAAACAGAGCGTCTTATAAAAAAAGTGCAAAAAATATGCATTTTATCCTTAAATACTTTAAAAAAACACTTGAAAAAGAAGTAAGGTTTGTTGTATACTTAACCCGATAGGTATGAGTACGATAGAATGTATTTCTCGGAGTGCTTTATTATGAAAAAGAAAAAACGAAAGAATAAAAGCATTTTACTGCGTATTATGATTTTGGGCGTCTGTGTTTATATGATAGCAACACTGTCGGGGCTATGGAACACACTTAATAAAAGCCGAAAGGAGCTTGAAGACCTTAATGCACAGTATGCGGCGGAGCAAAATGATATTGAAGAGCTTCGCACGATGCTCGAGGACGATTCACAGTCGAAAATAATTGAAAAAGCGGCAAGAGAAAGACTGGGTTATATCTATCCGAATGAGCAGGTTTTTATTGATATTTCAGGTAATTAATTTTTGAGGAGGACACAAAGCTTATTATGGAGCTTACCGTTGGACAAATTGTTGAGGGAAAAATTACAGGTATCACAAATTTCGGAGTATTTGCGGATATAGGTGATGGAAAATCGGGAATGGTACATATTTCTGAGGTTGCGCGCACATATGTAAACGACATTAAGGAATTTGTGAAAATAGGTGACACCGTTAAAATGAAGGTGCTTAATATCGGTGAGGACGGCAAGATAAGCCTCAGTATTAAGCGTGCGCTTGAGCCTGAAAAAACCGAGCCTAAGGAACACCGTGAAAGGCGAAGCTACTCTCAGCCGAAGATAGACGGCTCCTATACCTGGATGCCCAAAAAGGAAGAACCGCAGAGCTTTGAGGAAATGATGAACCGCTTTAAGCAGACAAGCGACGAGAAATTCTCGGATTTAAAGCGTAAAAACCCCGAGGCAAGACGCACCAAGCGGGGAGCTGCAAAATAAAGTATTAATCAAGGCGGATTTTGCCCTCAGGCGATTTCTGCCTTTAAATTTAGGAGCTAAAATGATTAGAGAAATATCAGTTGAAAAAATAGCCGAAACAGTAAGTGAGCTTTGCATAAGGGCTAATAAAAAGCTGCCCCAAGATATTGAGGAAAAAATAAACTCTGCGGAAAAATGCGAAACCTGTGATTTGGCTAAAAGCGTGCTTTGCGACCTTAAAAGAAACATTGCGGCGGCAAACGAATATGATTTGCCGATTTGTCAGGATACGGGAATGGCGGTAGTCTTCCTCAGAATCGGACAGGATGTGCATTTTACCGGCGGCAGTCTTTACGCGGCGGTAAACGAGGGCGTAAGGCAGGGCTACGAAAAGGGACTTCTGCGCAAATCTGTTGTGGGCGATCCGCTTAACAGGGTCAACACGAACGATAATACCCCCGCGGTTATCCATACCGTGATTACCGAGGGCGATAAGGTTAAAATAACCGTTGCGCCAAAGGGCTTTGGAAGCGAGAATATGAGCGGCGTTAAAATGCTCACCCCCTTTGACGGCAGAGAGGGTGTAGTAAATGCGGTGCTTGAAATTGTAAAGAAGGCTTCAAATAACCCTTGTCCGCCTATGGTTGTAGGTGTTGGAATAGGGGGCGATTTTGAGCAATGCGCTCTGCTTTCAAAGCTTGCCCTTTGCAGAAGCACCGACGAGCGCAATCCCGACCCTTTTTATAAGGAGCTTGAGGACGAGCTGTTAGAAAAGATTAATCAGCTTGATATAGGTCCGCAGGGCTTCGGCGGAAAAACCACCGCACTTGCGGTAAATATTGAGAAGGCACCCACCCATATTGCAGGACTTCCCGTGGCGGTTAATATCGGCTGTCATGTAACGCGGCACGCCACGGAGGTTATATAATGGAAAAAATTAATTTAATAGCCCCCTGTCTTTTCGGAACGGAGAGCATCGCTGCGGACGAGTTTCGGCGTATGGGCTTTTCCGATGTGGTAACCGAAAACGGCAGGGTAAAGCTATCGGGCGACTTTAATATGCTTGCCCGTGCTAATATCTGCTCCCGCTTTGCGGAGAGAATTTTAATTAATGTGGGCGAGTTTTACGCCTCAACCTTTACCGAGCTGTTTGACGGCGTAAAGGGACTCCGCTGGGAGGACTTTATAGGTAAGGACGATGCATTCCCCGTAAACGGCTGGAGCATTGATTCTTTTCTTCACAGCATACCCGACTGCCAGTCGATTATTAAAAAAGCTATTGTCGAGCGGTTAAAACTAAAATACTCGGTATCCCGCTTTGCGGAGACGGGGCCCGAATATAAAATAAGGTTTTCAATCCATAAAAACAGCGTTACAATGATGATAGACACCTCGGGTGAGGGACTGCATAAGCGGGGCTACAGGCGCAATTCCAACGCCGCCCCCTTAAAGGAAACGCTGGCGGCATCAATGTGTGATTTAGCGCGAATCTATCCCGACACACAGCTTTTTGACCCCTTTTGCGGAAGCGGTACCTTGCTTATAGAGGCGGCACTTATGGCGACTAAAACCGCCCCGGGTCTTCGGCGCTTTTTTGCGGCGGAGCGTTTCGGCTTTATTCCCGAAAAGGTCTGGCGCGAGGAAAGAACAAGAGCGCAGGATTTAATTATTCATAATATTGATTTCAGGGCTCAGGGCTTTGATATCGATAAAAACGCGGTGGAATTAACCCTTGAGAACGCGAAAAAGGCGGGGGTAGCAAAATATGTCAAGGCGGCGGTTGCGGATATTAGAGATTTTACCCCGCCCGAAGAAAGATGCCTTATAATTACAAACCCGCCTTACGGCGAGCGACTTTTGGATGTTAAGGCGGCGGAGGAGCTTTACACCGTAATGGGCAACCGCTTTAAAGAGGGCTTCGGCAGAAAGTACTATGTTATAAGCCCCCACGATGAGTTTGAAAAGCATTTCGGCAGGACAGCAGATAAAAGGCGTAAGCTTTACAACGGTATGATAAAATGCCAGTTGTTTATGTATTTTAAAAATAAGGAGAGCTAAAAATGTCAAAGAAAAAGGGAATAATAGCGGAATTTAAGGAGTTTATTTCAAGAGGCAATGTAATAGACCTTGCGGTCGGCGTTGTAATGGGCAGTGCATTTACGGCTATCGTAACCTCCCTTGTAAACGATATTATAATGCCGGCAATCGGCGTGCTTTTCGGAGGAATCGATTTTACCTCCTTAAGGCTTGTAATCCGCGAGGCGACCGAAACCACCGAAGAGGCGGCTATCGGCTACGGCAACTTTATCCAGTGCGTTGTTAATTTCCTGCTTATTTCAATGGTTATCTTCCTTGTTATCAAGGGTATGAACGCCTTTAAACGCAAAAAAGAGGAGGTTGCCGAGGAAGCAAAGCCCGCAGAGCCCAGCGAAGAGGTACTGCTCCTGCGCGAAATACGCGACTCGCTTAAAAATAATAAGGAATAATTTTTATATTACTATTGACAAATAGAGTATTTGGTAATATTATATTAACATAATCTTCAGGGCGGGGTGAGATTCCCCACCGGCGGTAAAGCCCGCGAGCCTTTTTGGCTGATTCGGTGAAACTCCGAGGCCGACGGTTAAGTCATTGTCATTTTTGTCGGGTTCGACTCTTCAATGACTACAGTCCGGATGAAAGAAGAATGTATAATTATTTGCATTTTTACGCCCTCACTTTCGTGGGGGCGTTTCTTCTTTTTCTTTTAATTCCCCTGAAAAAAGAGGCTCTTTTGCAAATGTTGGATGTATTTTGGCTCCCTCTGACGAGGGAGCTGTCGAGCGAAGCGAGACTGAGGGAGAGAAAAGTGGTGCTTCTGTGCATTTCTATCCCTTCTCTCCCTTCGTCACGGCAAAGCCGTGCCACCTCCCTCGTCAGAGGGAGGCAAAATTACATAGAATCCCAACATTCGTAATAGAGCCCCAAAAAAAGAAAGGAAAATGTAAAATGAAAAAACAAAATTTAATCAGAGGTATTGCTGTAAGCGGTGTTATGGGTGCGGTAGGCTTTGTGCTTATGCTGCTGGAATTTCCGTTGCCTTTTATCATTCCGTCCTTTATCAAGCTTGATTTTTCGGAAATTCCCGCAATAATCACCGCCTTTGCCTTCGGCCCGCAGTACGGAATATTGGTTTGCCTTATTAAAAATCTGCTTCACTTATTCGTCACCACCTCGGCGGGTGTGGGCGAGCTTTCAAACTTCCTTTTGGGAGCGGTTTTCACGGGCGTTGCGGGGCTTATCTATATGAAGCGCAAAAACCGCAAGGGGGCGCTTGTGGGTGCGCTTGTCGGCTCCTTTGCAATGGCGGCTGTAAGTGTTGTAACCAACTACTTTGTGGTTTATCCCGCCTATGTTGTCCTTTACGGTATGCCGATGGAGGCGATTATCGGAATGTATCAGGCTATTTTGCCCGCGTCCGACACACTTTTAAAATCCCTTTTAATCTTCAATCTTCCCTTTACCTTTATTAAGGGAATAATCGACGCAGGCGTATGCTTCGCGGTTTATAAGCGAATTTCTCCGATACTAAAGTACGGACTTAAAAAGCAGAACGGTTAAAATTTCTTGTTGACAAACGGAAATAATGTGTTACAATAGTAACCGTAAAATTAAATATGTCCTTATCAAGAGCGGCGGAGGGAATCGGCCCTGTGATGCCCGGCAACCTGATTTTTTATCAAGGTGCTAATTCCGACGGATTATCCGAAAGATGAGGTTTTGTACCGCTTGCCTTTCGGTGAGCGGCTTTTTTCTTGCTTTTAGGACATAAAAAACGGAGGAAAAATTAAAATGTCAAAAATGTTATTTACATCCGAGTCGGTCACCGAGGGTCATCCCGATAAGGTCTGCGACCGCGTTTCGGACGCTGTATTGGACGCGATACTTGAAAAAGACCCTAACGCCCGCGTTGCCTGTGAGACCTTCTGCACAACCGGAAGCGTTACGGTTATGGGTGAAATCAGCACAAGCTGTCAGGTTGATATTCCGCAGATTGTACGGGATACTGTGTGCGAGATAGGATATAACTGCCCGGAAGCGGGCTTTGACGGCAACACCTGCGCGGTCATGACGGCCATTGATAAGCAGTCGCAGGATATTGCAATGGGGGTTGACAATTCCCTCGAATTTAAGGGCGGGGAAGAGGATAGGTTCAATCTTAACGGCGCGGGTGACCAGGGCATGATGTTCGGTTACGCCTGTGACGAAACGCCGGAGCTTATGCCTTTGCCCATTTCCCTTGCACATAAAATGGCAAAGCGCTTGACCGAGGTTAGAAAGAGCGGAGAACTCGGTTACTTAAGACCCGACGGCAAAACTCAGGTCACGGTGGAATATGAGGACGGAAGGCCCGTTAGAATAGACGCGGTTGTGGTATCTTCACAGCACAGTGCGGATATTGATTTAGATATTCTTCGAGCCGATATTTTGGAAAAGGTGATAAAGCCTACCGTTCCCGATGAGCTTTTTGACGACAACACTAAGGTTTACATAAACCCGACAGGACGGTTTGTTGTCGGCGGCCCCGCGGGGGATACGGGACTTACGGGGCGCAAAATAATAGTTGATACCTACGGCGGCTTTGCCCGTCACGGCGGCGGAGCCTTTTCGGGCAAGGACCCCACAAAGGTTGACCGCAGTGCCGCATACGCCGCGCGTTACATTGCAAAGAATATTGTAGCGGCGAAAATAGCCTCAAAATGCGAGGTGCAGTTGGCATATGCGATAGGCGTTGCCCGCCCTGTTTCCGTAATGGTTGACACATTCGGCACAGGAAAATACGATGACGAAAAAATCGCCGAGGCGGTAAAAAAGGTGTTCGATTTGCGTCCGTCCGCTATTATCGATACCTTAGAGCTTAGGAAACCGATTTACAGACAGCTCTCTGCTTACGGCCATATGGGCAGAACCGACCTTGACATTCCGTGGGAAAAAACCGACCGCACAGACGAGCTTATTAAAGAATTAAATAAATAATTGACAAACGGTGAGGTTTGTGGTATACTGCTAAAAGTATAAATGAGCAACGGCGTTCATTGATAAGGGTGTCCTTATCTTTGAACGCTTTTTTATTTTGTTAAAACGGGGGAATTTTAAATGACGGATAAAGGACTTTACCGACAGCAATTTGAGCACGACGCCTGCGGTATCGGCGCGGTTGTCAATGTGGACGGAATAAAGAGCCACAGGGTTGTCGATAACGCGCTTTCCATTGTTGAAAAGTTGGAACACAGGGCGGGAAAGGACGCGTCGGGCGAGACGGGCGATGGCGTCGGTATACTTGTTCAGATTTCGCATAAATTCTTTTCTTTAGCCGCTCAGAAGCTTGGTATTAACATAGGCGGCGAGCGAGAATACGGCGTTGGTATGTTCTTCTTCCCGCAGGACACCCTAAAGCGCAATCAGGCAAAGAAAATGCTTGAGGTTATTGCGGCTAAGGAAGGCGTAGAGTTTTTAGGCTGGCGCGAGGTGCCGATTGACAGCACTACGCTCGGCAAAAAGGCGCTCGACTGTATGCCCCACATTATGCAATGCTTTTTAAAAAAGCCTGCCGACATTAAAAAGGGGCTTGATTTTGACCGCAAGCTATACATAATCCGCCGCGTGTTTGAGCAGAGCAACGATAATACATATGTTGTGTCCCTTTCCTCGCGCACCATTGTATATAAGGGAATGTTCCTTGTCGGTCAGTTAAGACGGTTTTACCTTGATTTATTGGATGAAAGCTTTGAAAGCGCGATAGCTCTCGTTCACTCCCGCTTTTCTACCAACACCACACCAAGCTGGGAGCGGGCGCACCCGAACCGCTTTATACTCCACAACGGCGAGATTAATACTATTCGCGGCAATGTGGACAGAATGCTTGCCCGCGAGGAGACTATGCAAAGCACCGTTATGAAGGATGATATGGACAAAATTTTGCCTGTCGTCAACGCTTCGGGCTCCGACTCGGCAATGCTTGACAACACCCTTGAATTCCTTGTGATGAACGGTATGGAGTTACCCCTCGCCGTAATGGTGACAATACCCGAGCCTTGGCGCAACAGCAAGACCATAACCCGTGCAAAGCGCGATTTTTACCACTATTACTCCACAATGATGGAGCCGTGGGACGGTCCTGCCGCCATACTCTTTTCGGACGGCGATACCGTCGGCGCGGTGCTTGACCGAAACGGTCTTCGTCCCTCAAGATACTATATAACCGACGATAATATGCTTATACTGTCGTCGGAAGTGGGCGTTCTCGATATTCCCGCAGAGCATATCGTAAAGAAAAGCCGTTTAGAGCCTGGAAAAATGCTGCTTGTTGATACCGCGAATAAGCGCATTATATCTGACGAGGAATGTAAAAAGTATTACGCTACGAGAAAGCCCTACGGCGAGTGGCTTGACCAGAACCTTGTGAGGCTTGATGAGCTTAAAATGCCTAACTGCCGCATTGAGCGCTACGACCAGCAGACGAGAGACAGGCTGTATAAGGCGTTTGGCTATACCTATGAGGACATCAAGGACGCTATAATTCCTATGGCGAAGAACGGCGCGGAGGCGACCGCCGCTATGGGTACGGATATTCCGCTTGCAATGCTTTCGGAAAAGCACCAGCCGCTGTTTAACTATTTCAAACAGCTTTTCGCGCAGGTTACAAATCCCCCTATCGACGCTATCCGCGAGGAGGTTGTGACCGATACGAGCGTTTATGTCGGCTCGGACGGAAACCTGCTTGAAGAAAAAGCGTCCAACTGCGTTGTGCTTGAAATTCCCAACCCGATTATCACCTCGGCGGAGCTTGTAAAGATTAAGGCGATAGATCGCCCGGGCTTTAAGGTTGAGACCGTTTCTCTGCTTTACTATAAAAATACTCCGCTTGAAAGGGCGCTTGACCACCTGTTTGTGGAGTGCGACCGCGCCTATAAAAACGGGGCTAATATTCTTATACTTTCCGACCGCGGAGTGGACGAAAACCACGTTGCGATACCTTCTTTGCTTGCGGTTTCGGCGATTGAACAGCACTTAATCCGAACCAAAAAGCGCACCGCGCTGTCGGTAATTCTTGAAAGCGCAGAGCCGCGCGACGTTCACCAGTTTGCAACCCTCTTAGGCTACGGCGCGAGGGCGGTAAACCCCTACCTCGCCGAGGAATGTATTACAGAGCTTATCGATTTAAAGCTGCTTGATAAGGATTATCACACCGCTATCCGCGATTATAATAACGCGATACTTCACGGAATTGTCAAAATTGCATCTAAAATGGGTATTTCCACAATTCAGTCCTACCAGTCCTCTCAGATTTTTGAGGCTATCGGTATAAAAGGGGAAGTTATCGACCGCTATTTCACCAACACGGTAAGTCGCGTCGGCGGTATAGGACTTGAAGAGATAAACGAGGGAGTTGAGTACCGCCACAGCCACGCCTTTGACCCGCTGGGGTTAGGCGTTGACACCACGCTTGACAGCGTAGGCGAGCATAAGCTCCGTTCAGGCAATGATAAGGAAGACCATATGTACAGCCCCGAAACCGTTATCGCGCTTAGAGAGGCGACCCGGTTTGGCTCTTATGAGCGGTTTAAGGAGTACACCGCTATGGTGGACAACGAAAGACATCCCCACACTCTGCGCGGTCTTCTTGATTTCAACACCGAAAATGTCACCCCCGTACCGATAGACGAGGTTGAGCCTGTAAGCGAGATTGTAAAGCGCTTTAAGACGGGAGCTATGTCCTACGGCTCGATTTCGCAGGAGGCGCACGAGTGTATGGCGGTTGCGATGAACCGCTTGGGCGGAAAATCCAACTCGGGCGAGGGAGGCGAAAAACCCGAACGACTCGGCACAGAGCGCAACAGCGCGATTAAGCAGGTGGCCTCGGGCAGATTCGGCGTAACAAGCGAATATCTTGTTTCCGCTAAAGAAATTCAGATTAAAATGGCGCAGGGCGCAAAGCCGGGCGAGGGCGGACATCTGCCGGGCAAAAAGGTTTACCCCTGGATTGCTAAAACCCGTTATTCCACACCCGGTGTTTCGCTTATTTCACCGCCGCCCCACCACGATATTTATTCGATAGAAGATTTAGCCCAGCTTATTTTCGACCTTAAAAACGCCAACCGCGATGCGAGAATTTCTGTAAAGCTTGTTTCGGAAGCGGGAGTCGGCACAATTGCCGCGGGAGTTGCAAAGGCGGGCGCGCAGGTAGTGCTTATCTCGGGCTATGACGGCGGCACGGGAGCCGCTCCGCAAAGTTCCATTCATAACGCGGGACTTCCGTGGGAATTAGGTCTTGCCGAGGCACACCAGACCCTTATCAGCAACGGCTTGCGCTCAAGGGTTATCCTTGAAACCGACGGTAAGCTGATGAGCGGCAGGGACGTTGCAATAGCGGCTATCTTAGGCGCGGAGGAATTCGGCTTTGCCACTGCTCCGCTTATCACAATGGGCTGTATTATGATGCGCGTCTGCAATCTTGATACCTGTCCCTGCGGCATAGCCACCCAAAACCCCGAGCTTAGAAAGCGTTTCTGCGGCAAACCCGAATATGTTATGAACTTTATGAACTATATTGCCGAGGAGCTGCGCGAGATTATGGCTTCTTTAGGTGTCAGAACGGTTGAGGAATTGGTCGGCAGAACCGATTTAATAAAGGTTCGCGAAAAGACCGTTACAAAGCGCGCCGCTATGGCGGACCTTTCCCAGATACTTTATAATGTTCCCGCTCCCGAAGAAGAAACGCATTTCAGAAAAGAAAACGTATACAACTTCGAGCTTGAAAAGACTGTGGACGAAAGCGTAATAATCCCCGCCTTTAAGACCGCCCTTAAAACAGGCAAGCCTAAGACTATAAAGGTTGAGGTTTCAAGCACAAACCGCACCGTCGGCACGATTTTCGGCTCGGAAATCACCAAGAAATACAAAAACACCCTACCCGAAGACACATATACAATCGATTGTCACGGCGGCGGCGGTCAGTCCTTCGGCGCGTTTATTCCGAAAGGACTTACAATAAGTCTTACGGGGGACAGCAATGACTATTTCGGCAAGGGACTCTCGGGCGGCAAGCTTATAGTAAAGCCCGACGATAACGCCGCTTACAAGGCGGAGGAAAACATAATTATCGGCAATGTTGCGCTGTATGGCGCGACCTCGGGCGAGGCTTACATTAACGGTATTGCGGGCGAGCGCTTCTGCGTGCGTAATTCGGGCGCCTACGCCGTTTGTGAGGGTACGGGCGACCACGGCTGTGAATATATGACGGGCGGCAGAGCCGTAATCTTAGGTCCTACGGGCAAGAACTTTGCCGCGGGTATGAGCGGCGGTATCGCTTATGTTCTTGACGAAAATTATGACTTTTATTTGCGTCTTAACAAGGAACTTGTCACTATGACGGGCGTTGAGGAAAAGCACGATATAGAGGAGCTTCGCTCAATGATAGAAAAGCACGTTGCGGCGACAGGTTCCGCTAAGGGCAAGCGCATACTTCACGATTTCGCGAATTACCTGCCCTACTTTAAAAAGATAGTGCCTAACGATTACAGCCGTATGTTGGGTGAAATAAGCCGCTTTGAGGAAAAGGGACTTTCCCGCGACGAGGCAGAGCTTGAAGCTTTCTACTCGGTGCAGAAATAAGGGGGGGATAACAATGGGAAAAGCAACAGGATTTTTAGATTACGACAGAAAAGAAAACAAGGCTGTAGAGCCTACCGAAAGAATAAAGAATTTTAAGGAATTTCATTCTGCTATGGCGAAGCAGCAGAGGCAGTCGCAGGGGGCAAGATGTATGAACTGCGGCGTGCCGTTCTGCCAGTCGGCTATGAAATTAGGCGGTATGGTTTCGGGCTGTCCGCTTCATAACCTTATCCCCGAGTGGAACGATGAAATATTTAAGGGCAACTGGGAAAACGCCCTTAAAAGGCTTACCAAGACCAACAGCTTCCCCGAGTTTACGGGAAGGGTATGTCCCGCCCTTTGTGAGGCGGCGTGCTCCTGCGGGCTTTACGGCGACCCCGTAACCGTCAAGGAAAACGAGCTTGCAATAATTGAAAACGGCTTTAAAAACGGCTTTGTAAAGCCCGTTGTCCCCGAGGTAAGAACGGGAAAAAAGGTGGCGGTTATAGGCTCTGGCCCGTCGGGACTTGCCTGTGCCGAACGCCTTAACAGGCGCGGTCACTCAGTAACCGTTTACGAAAAGGACGACCGTATAGGCGGACTTTTAATGTACGGAATACCGAATATGAAGCTTGAGAAGAATATAGTTGACCGTAGGATTAATTTGATGAAAAAAGAGGGCGTTGTCTTTAAGACGGGCATAGACGTCGGCAAGGACATAACCGCCGAGGAGTTAACCCGCGAATATGATGCGGTGGTGCTTTGCTGCGGTGCGGGCAATCCGCGCGATTTGAAGGTCAAAAACCGCGAGGTCGGCGGCGTGTATTTCGCGGTGGATTTCTTAAAGTCCACAACAAAGGCTCTCTTAGATAACGGGCTTAAAGAGGGCTTTGTTTCGGCAAAGGATAAAGATGTTATTATCGTCGGCGGCGGCGATACGGGCAACGACTGCGTAGGAACTTGTATTCGCCACGGCTGTAAGTCGGTAACCCAGCTTGAAATGATGCCTAAGCTCCCCGATACAAGAGCGGAAAGCAATCCTTGGCCTCAGTATCCGCGCGTATGCAAGACCGATTACGGTCAGGAAGAGGCAAAAGCCGTCTTCGGTGATGACCCTCGCGTTTACTGCACAACCGTAAAGGAGTTTATCCCCGATGAAAACGGGAATATTAAAGCGGTTGTAACAGTTGAATTAGAGCCTAAAAAGGACGAAAAGACGGGAAGAACGGTTATGAGCGAGATTTCAGGCAGTGAAAAAACACTCGACTGCGACTTACTGCTTATCGCCGCAGGTTTCTTAGGACCTAAGGACTATATTGCTGATGCGTTCGGCACTCAGAGGGATGTAAGAAGCAATATTTCAACCTCTGATGGCTCTTATAAGACAAATATCGACAAGGTTTTTGCCGCAGGTGACGCAAGACGCGGTCAGTCGCTTGTAGTCTGGGCTATAGCCGAGGGCAGAGCGGCAGCAAAGGAAATTGACGAGTATTTGATGGGATATACCAATTTAATATAAATAAAAAGCGTGTTATTTTTAAAAAAAAGTGTTGCATTTTCGGCTTATTTGTGGTATCATATCTTGTACTGTGAGTTTAGTTTGAAGTGTAGTGCCTACATTTCGGACGCCAAATGTTAGGAGGTGTCACAATGCCGAACATTAAATCCGCCAAAAAGCGCGTTTTAGTAAGCAAGGCTAACTATGAGCATAATAAGGCTTACCGTTCCGCTTTAAGAACAGCTGTAAAGAAGGCTGACGCTGCGATTGACGCTAAGTCTGCTGATATGGCTGAAGCTGTAAACGCTGCTGTTAAGAAGATAGATCAGGCTGCTGTTAAGGGAATTATCCACAAGAACAACGCCGCAAGAAAGAAATCTGCCTTAGTTACACGCTTCAATAAGGTAAAGGCTTAATTGAGCTTTAGGGATTAAAAAAGCACCGATTTAGAAGAGTGTCCTTGCGGACACTCTTCACAGTCTGTCGAAAAAACTTATTTTCAAAATTGTTTGCGGCGTTCAGCCGCATTTTTTGTTTTTGGTTCTTTTGCAAAAGAACCAAAAACAAGTAAAAGGTCTCTTAGCAAGAGGCCTTTTGCTTTTTTTCAGTGTGCTCGGCACGCGTAATAACTTGGCGGTGAAAGTCCTCTACAGGCTTGACAGTCGGCAACTCTTAAAATCCATAAAAAATCTATGATTCTTGCTGTGCCTGCTTGACATATTGAAGCAAAAACCATATAATGTAAATGAACATTTACTTAATCGGCGGAGTAGGGGTGAAATATATTGCGCACGGTAAACGAAGAAGCCCGCAGGGCAAAAACAATCGAGATTATGGAAAAGTGCTTTGATTGCTATGCGGAGTACGGGCTTACAACTGTGGGTGTAAAAGCCATTGCAGACGCCTGCGGCTGTAATGTTGCGAGCCTGTATCAGTATTTTGAAAATCTGGACGACATAATTGTTAAGTCCACCGAATACTGTATGAGTAAGGTTGAAGAAGACTTTATGAAGAAAGCCCCCACAGATATAGAGGACTTGTGGCGGTTTATTGACGAGATACCCTATTGGACGGCGAAAAAGCACGGCAAGAAATATAGGCTTATGTATCAAATCTACACCCACCCGAAATACAGGCAGTACGGCAAGAAATTCTTTGAGGGTGTAAACGAACGATACACCGAATATGCAAAGAGCTTAGAGCCAAAGCTGGGGATTCCCTATGAGAAGCTGACGCCGCTCATTTTCATTCTGATAAGAGCCTGCGTTCATTACGCGCTGTTTGAGGATGAATTTTATTTGAAAGCACAGATTGAAGTGCTAAAGGAAGCCCTTGAGCTGTTCGTTATGAAATATAATCCTAAATACAACCCTAACATAAATTCTTAGGAGGAAGCAACAATGAAAAAACGAATTTTAAGCATAGTGCTTACCCTTTGTATGGTGCTTATGTTTCTGCCTATCACCGTAAACGCTATGAGTATCTATGTGAAATTGGATGTAAGCAGTGGGGACAAATTGACGCTTGAAGTGGAAAGCGGTGATAGCATTGAAAATGTTAAGGAAAAAATCAGCACCAAAACCGGATATCCTGTAACGCAACAGATTTTAATGTTTGCCGGTAAAATTCTGGAGGACGGAAAAACATTGGCGGATTACAACATCCAGAAGGAATGCACCTTGACGCTTCGAATGGCAGAACTTGAACCGCAGAAGGACGGTTGGGTGGAAGAAAACGGGCAGAAGTATTATCTCAAGGACGGTGTCAAGCTGACCGACTGGCACAACGACATTCCCGGTTGGGAGGGAAAATGGTTTTGTTTTGATCGAAACACCGGTGCGTTGCAGACCGGTTGGCACAATGATATCCCCGGCTGGGAGGGAAAATGGTTTTACTTTGACCTAAACACCGGCGTGATGCAGACCGGCTGGCGCAATGATATTCCCGGTTGGGAGGGTAAGTGGTTTTACTTAGACCCTGATACCGGTGTGTTACAGAACGATTGGATGTTGGACAATACCGCCCCTGTCGTCTCGGGTATCGAAAACGGCAAGGTTTATTGCGAAGCACAGACCGTTACCGTTACGGAAGAGTATATTGAAAGTGTGAAAGTAAACGATGTTTATGTTACACTTGACGAAAATAATCAGTTTACACTGAATCCGGCTGAGGGTACACAAACAATCGTTGCAACCGACAAGGCGGGCAATGTATCTGCTGAAATTACCGTAACGGTAAATGACGGACACACAGATAAAAACAAAGACCACAAGTGTGATATATGCGGTGCAACACTCTCCGAGCATACGGGCGGCGAAGCAACTTGCAGGGGCAAGGCTGTCTGCGAATACTGCGGTGAAGAGTACGGCGAGCTCGACAGCAGCAATCATGCAGGCGGCACGGAAATCCGAGGCGAAAGAAAGGCCACATATCTCGAAGATGGTTATACAGGCGATATCTACTGCGCCGGCTGCGGAGAAAAGCTGTCCGTTGGAGAAGTTATACCTCAGTTAACGCATGATGACCCTACTCAAGGCGTTGTGTACCCGACTGACTGCACTGCAGGCGGTCATAATTATAAAAAAACTATTGTGACGGCAACAGAATTCACAATGGGCGGCATAAAGTATGTATGTGATAATTGCGGTGATGAGTATTGGGATAACTATACAAAGAAAGATACCTCTGAAGAAATAATTATGCCGAGCGGAAAAGACTTCGAATTCTACATTACTCCGAACTCGAACTCTCCGATAAATAAAGATAATGTAAAGAACAACCCGATCCTGCAGGCATTCTTACAAGATCCGTCAGGCACCTTAAAAAGAATGGAAGATGACGGCATAAAAATGTATAAGATTATAGAGGGTGCCGAGCAGACTGTGGAGTCTAAATCAGAAAATATAGTCTTTCGTTCCGACGCACCATTCGATGAATTCGATCAGGTTATGATTAACGGTTTGGTGCTTGATAAAAAGTATTATTCCGTAAAGAAGGGCAGTACGATTGTAACCCTAAACGAAGATTTTGCAAAAGAAATTCCGACAGGTATGCACCTATTCGGCATTATATCTAAAGACGGTGTTGCTATCACCACATTTACCGTTGATGATAAAGCGGCAGCAGATAACGATACGAAGTCTCCCCAGACCGGAGATAACAGCCACATGGCATTGTGGATTGCAGTTCTCCTTGCCAGCGGCGGTGCGGTCGCAACAACGGGCGTAAGAAAAAAGAAAAAGCACGGTAAACACTAAAAATCAATAGATTTCCGAGCAAAACAAAAGCGTCGTAGCAATACGGCGCTTTTTGTTATCCTGAAACGACAAACAGCGACAAAAGCAATCGACGGAAAAGGATATTACCGCCGCATCGAAACCCGTTCGTATCAAAATTAAATTCCCAAAATCGCTCCCAAATGGTTCAGTTCGGAATGATTTTGGGTGTTTTTTGCGTTTTGGGAGCAAATGAATATGTTATATGTTATAATATCAAAGAGCCTTGCGGGTTCAAATTTACATCGAAATTTTAAGTCGAAACTTGTCAAGAATTTCGGACTGATAGAAGAGTGAAAAAATTGATTTTCACTCTTAAACATTTTATAATCAATAAAGAATGTATCTAAATTGCACCCATAAGCCCGTCAAGTGCCTTGACACGCAAATGCGTAGTCGGGTCATTTTTCTTTTTTTGCTTTGTTGACTTTTTTCTTTTAAAATAGTATTATAAATGTATTAATTATTATGGGGAAAAGTATGGATTTTATTGAGCTTAGAAAACAGGTTATTAAAAAATATTTTGACAGAATGAACGACAAACAGTTCGAGGCAGTAACAACCGTTAAAGGGCCGCTTCTTATATTGGCGGGTGCGGGAAGCGGAAAAACCACTGTGCTTGTAAACAGAATTGCGAATATTGTAAAATTCGGGGACGCTTACAACAGTACATATGTCCCTGAGGTCACAGACGAAATGATTAAGAGCGGAGAGGATTATTTAAACGGCGTCACAGATTTTGTGCCTGATAATTTTTTCGCTGTTTCCACCGCAAAGCCATGGCAGATACTTGCTATAACCTTTACTAACAAGGCGGCGGGCGAGCTTAAGGAGCGTATAGGCATAAAGCTTGTCGACGGAGCAGAGGATATTTGGGCAGGAACATTCCATTCGGTATGCGGCAAAATCTTGAGAAGATATGCAGAGCTTATAGGTCATACCTCGCATTTCACGGTTTATGATACCGACGACCAGCGCAGACTTATGAAGGAAATAATGAAGTCGAACAATATCGACGAGAAAATATTACCGCACAGAAGCGTGCTTTCGGCTATTTCGCGGGCTAAAGACAAGCTGATTACTCCCGCTGAATTTAAAGAGTCTGCGGGTTCGGATTTCAGAAAACAGACTATAGCGGAGCTGTATAGAATTTATCAAAAACGGCTTAAAGAAGCCGACGCTATGGATTTTGACGATATGATTGTCAAGACGGTGGATTTACTGCAAAACAATGCCGATGTGCTGGAATACTATACAAACAAATTTAAGTATGTTATGGTGGACGAGTATCAGGATACGAACTATGCGCAGTATGTTTTGGTAAGCCTTTTGGCTTCGGGAAATAACAATTTATGCGTTGTGGGTGACGATGACCAAAGTATCTACCGCTTTAGAGGCGCTACTATTGAAAATATTCTCAATTTTGAGGACGAATACCGCGATGCACGCACTATACGGCTTGAACAAAACTACCGCTCTACTTCTAATATTTTGAATGCCGCAAACGCGGTTATTAAAAACAATCGCGGCAGAAAAGGCAAAAACCTTTGGACCGACAAGCAGGGCGGAGATAAAATAACCGTTTATACTGCTGATGATGAACGGGGAGAGGCGCGGTATGTTGCCGACTCTATTCTTGAAAATGTTAAGCAGGGTATGAAATTTTCCGACCACGCTATTCTTTACCGAATGAATGCTCAGTCTAATGCCTTCGAAAATGTTTTCGCAAGGAGCGGTATTTCATATAAGATTGTAGGCGGACACAAGTTTTATGACCGAAAAGAAATTAAAGATGTAATCGCCTATTTACAGCTTATAAACAATAACAGCGATGATTTGCGTCTGCGCCGAGTTATAAACGAGCCTAAGCGCGGAATAGGCGATACTACTGTAAATAATGCCGCGCAGATAGCGGCGGAGCTTGGTGTTTCCCTTTATGAGGTCTTTAAAAATGCGGACGAATATGCTGCTTTAAGCCGCGCAGCCGCAAAGCTTAAAGGTTTTTGCAAGATAATAGACGAGCTTACCGATACGGCAGAGCATGTGTCGATTTCCGAGCTTTTGGAGCTTATGCTTGATAATACAGGATACCGTGAAGCTTTGGAGTTTGGCGGTGAAGAGGGGCAGGAAAGGCTTGAAAATGTCAAGGAGCTTGCAACCAATATTGCCCAGTACGAGGAAGAAACGCCCGAGCCCTCTCTTTCGGATTTTCTTGAGCAGATAGCCCTCATAAGCGATATTGACTCCTATGATGACAGCGATGACAGGGTAGTGCTTATGACTGTGCACTCGGCTAAGGGACTTGAATTTGACAATGTTTATCTTGTAGGTATGGAGGAGGGTGTATTTCCCGGAAATCAATCTATTTACGCAGGTCCGGAGGAAATCGAGGAGGAGCGCAGACTTGCTTATGTTGCTATTACAAGGGCGAGAAAACGGCTTACTTTTACAAACGCCTATACCCGTATGATATTCGGTACAACAAACCGCAATATGCCCTCCCGCTTTTTAAAGGAAATTCCGGAAGAGTTTTGTAATATGGGCGGAATAAACCGTATTGTTACGCCTGCAAAAACCGATTACGGTTATTCGCCAAAGCCGATAATCAGCGCTCATACCGCGCAGAAAAAGGCGGTTTGCAATTTTACCGCAGGTCAGCGGGTAAGGCACAAAACCTTCGGAGACGGTCTTGTTATCACCGTCACACCTATGGGCGGAGACAGTATGCTTGAAATTGCCTTTGACAATGTCGGCACTAAAAAGCTTATGGCGGGATACGCTAAATTAACCGTTATTTAATAATTTTGAGATTTGTTTTTCAAATTTTAATACTAAAATAAATGTATATGATAATATGGGAGCTGATACTATGACCGCGGGTAATTCCGTTGTAAAGCTGACTGCAAAAACTGCCCTTAAAAATAATTGGCTTAAATGTATTGCCGCATCACTTTCGCTGATTTTCAGTTGCTTCATAATGCTTATAGCGTCGGATTATTTGTCTTATATTTCGAATGACGCGGTGGGGTATATATTTATCGCTGTGGCAGGAATTTTTCTCATTTTTCCGCTTTTCTTAGGAATTGTAAGATTTTTTTGGCGTATGATTTTCGGCGCCGATGATATGCAGTTGGTTGTTTTCTTCTATTTTTCGGATAAAGAAAAGTACAAACGCGCTCTGCGCCTCTCGGCGGCTCTTGCGCTTCGCACGGTGGGCTTTGCTGTGGTAATGTTTTTACCGGCGATTATCATTGATATATTTTCGGGAGTAAAGGTTTATGATATGATGGATATTCCCATTCCTATCTGGACCGGAAATTTGTATTACATTTCTGTTTTTTTAAAGACGGTAGCATCGGTTATTCTGTTTTTTGTTATGTCACGATACTATTTAGCGCCGTTTTTTGTGGTTGCAGACGAGGATATGGATGTAGCGGAGGCTATGCATATGTCCTGTACACTTGCAAGGGATACGGGTCTGGACTTTATTTACCTTATTTTCAGTTTTATCGGTTGGATATTGATTTCCGTACTTATTTTCCCGCTTGTTTTCACTCTGCCTTATTTTATAACCTCACTCAGCGTTCATACGCGTTTTGCGGTGGCAGAGTATAATAAAAAGGCAGAAAAAAATTCCGATAGCGGAATACCTACCTTTTCGGCGGAGATTTAAGATGAATACTGTGATTTTAGCATCGGCATCTCCAAGAAGGAAAGAGCTGTTAGGTCTTATAACCGAAGAGTTTACGATAATACCGTCCGGCGTAGAGGAAACCGTGCCTGACGGCATTCCTCCCGAAAAACAGCCTGAATTTTTGGCAAAGCTTAAAGCAGAAGACATCGCAAAAAAATATCCGCACGACATTATAATCGGTGCGGATACCTCTGTTATTATAGATAACTGCGTTTTGGGAAAGCCTGACGGCAGGGAAGAAGCAAGGTCTATGTTAAACAGGCTTTCGGGCAGAACGCATAAGGTTATAACGGGCTGTGCGGTAATTAAAAACGGTGAATGCCGTTCCTTTTCTTCGGTGACAGAGGTTGAATTTTACCGGCTGACGGATGAAGAAACAGAAGATTATATCGCCACGGGCGAGCCGTTTGACAAAGCGGGAGCTTACGGAATCCAAGGTAAAGGCGGACTGCTTGTAAAGGCAATCCGCGGAGATTGGTTTAATGTTGTGGGTCTGCCTGTGGCAGAGCTTGCGAGGGTGCTAAAAATTAATTACACCTAAATGCTCAAGCAGAATTTTAATACCTATTAAAATCAGTATTGCGCCGCCTGCGATTTCCGCTCTGCTCTTGTACTTAAGACCAAACACATTTCCGATTTTAAGACCGACACAGGATAGTACGAAGGTTATTATTCCTATAAACAGCACTGCGGCGAAAATATTAACATCGGGTAATAGGGCAAAGGTTATGCCGACCGCCAATGCATCAATGCTTGTTGCAACGGCTAAGACCGCCATTGTGGAAGGTCGGAAAGAGGAATTGACTGTCTCACTCTCCTTTGAAAAGCCCTCTTTCAGCATATTCCCGCCGATAAACGCCAAAAGAATAAAGGCTATCCAATGGTCGTAGCGGGTGATGTATTTCTCGAAGGACGAGCCTAAAAGGTATCCGACAGCGGGCATAAGCGCCTGAAATCCGCCGAACCAAGCACCTACCGCGAGGTAATGGCGAGGTTTAAGCCACCCCGTCGACAGTCCCTTGCAGACCGATACCGCGAATGCGTCCATTGAAAGTCCCACCGCAATTAAAAACAGCTCTGTAATTCCCATTTTTACCTCCAAATTAAAAGACTCGGGTGCAAAAAACGCACCCGAGTCTCGTCTTTTAATTCAAGCCAGATTGAAAATAATCAGTATGTTGACTTGCCACGCTAAGGCGCAGACTACTCCCTCGAATTAATGGAATTTTACCATATGTAACCTTATTTGTCAAGAAGTTGAAATATTTAGTATTAAGATGTATAATAATATAAAAAATTGAGGATGAGTAGCTGATATGAAAAGAAAAAAGCTTAAAGCGGTTTTATTGTTGATTTTAGTGCTTATAATTACGGCGGCTGCCTGCGCGCCGGTTAAGCTTTATCCCGATAATTCTGATAATAAAGAGCCCCAGTCCTCCCCTGCTTCAGAGCAACCGTCTAACGAGCCGCCGCAGGAAATTAACCCCGAGCTGTCGGACAGTTATATTATCGATAATATAGAACATATTTGTCAGCTTAACAAATGGCCCAACGGCTGTGAAAGCGTTTCGGCGGTTATGGCGCTTAATTTTGTCGGAATAGATATTTCGGTGGATTATTTTATAGATAATTACCTTGAAATGAGCGAGCTGCCCTTTGACCCGTATGAAACCTACGGCGGAAACCCGAGGGACGGCAGCGGCTTCGGTTGTTATGCTCCCGTTATTAAATCGGCGCTTGATAAGGCGCTTGCGGGAAGTGATTATGCCGCAGATATTGTCAGTTCGGCTACGGTGGAAAGCCTTTGTGAAAAATATATTCAAAACGATATTCCTGTGATATTCTGGGCAACGCAGGATATGCAAAAGCCGTTCGAGGGTAAAAAATGGGAATATGAGGGCGAAACCATTACATGGATTAGACCCGAGCACTGTTTACTGCTTATCGGCTATACGCAAGACTCCTATGTTTTTTGCGACCCGCTTAAGACCGAAAGCAGTACAAGCTATCCTAAAGCATCGGTCGAAACGGCGTATGAGGGACTCCACTCTCAGGCGGTCGTTATTATGCCGAAAACCGACTATTCTTGAAGTTGACAAATAAAAAAAACGGGTATATAATAATTAAGTATGTTTAATTTAATTTTAAGGATGTATATTTATGGAGTGGACTTCACTAAACGACCTGCGTGAAAAATATCTTTCGTTCTTTGAATCTAAGGGGCATCTGCGCCTTAAAAGCTTTTCGCTCGTACCGAACGGCGACAAATCCCTGTTGCTTATAAATTCGGGTATGGCTCCTATGAAAAAGTACTTTACCGGAGAGGTTACACCCCCATCTGTCAGGGTTACCACCTGTCAGAAGTGTATCCGCACCCCCGACCTTGAGCGTGTGGGTCATACCGCCCGCCACGGCACTTATTTTGAAATGCTCGGTAACTTTTCCTTTGGGGATTACTTTAAGGAGCAGGCTATCGAGTGGGCTTGGGAGTTTTTAACAAAAACACTTGAAATCCCCGAAAATCTGCTTTGGCCCTCTGTTTATGAGGAGGATGACGAGGCTTACTCTATCTGGCGCGATAAAATCGGTGTCCCAGAGGAGCATATTGTAAAGCTTGGCAAGGCGGATAACTTCTGGGAGCACGGCACAGGCCCCTGCGGTCCCTGCAGCGAGATTTATTTTGACCGCGGCGAAAAGTACGGTTGCGGTAGCCCTGATTGCAAGCCCGGCTGTGACTGCGACCGATATATGGAAATCTGGAACAATGTTTTCTCCCAGTTCAACAATATGGGGGACGGCACATATACAGAGCTTGAGCATAAGAATATCGACACGGGAATGGGTCTTGAGCGCCTTGCCTGCGTAATGCAGGGGGTTGACAATATGTTCGAGGTTGATACCATAAGGAACATATTGAATAAGGTGTGCGAAATGTCGGGTAAGGAGTACGGTAAGGACGATAATACCGATATTTCTATCCGTGCGGTTACTGACCATATAAGAGCTTCCACATTTATGATAAGCGACGGCATCATTCCGTCAAACGAGGGACGCGGTTATGTTTTACGCCGTATTATCCGCCGCGCTGCAAGGCACGGCAAGCTTATCGGTATTGACCGTCCCTTCTTGTCACAGCTTTGCGATACCGTAATAAATGAGAACAAAGCAGGTTACCCTGAGCTTGTGGAAAAAGAACAGCTTATTAAAAAGGTTATTTCAAATGAGGAAAGCAACTTCAATAAGACTATTGATTTGGGTCTTAATATGCTGAATTCCCTTACCAAGGACGGCGGCGTGCTGTCGGGTGAGGACGCCTTCAAGCTTTACGACACCTACGGCTTCCCCCTTGACCTTACTAAGGACATTTTAGCCGAAAAGAATATGACGGTGGACGAGAAGACCTTTAACTCTCTTATGGAAAAGCAGAGACAGCTTGCCCGTTCCTCAAGAAAATCCGCCGACGCGGAAAGCTGGAAGAGCGACGGAATAAGCTTTGACGGTGTAAACGCTACCGAATTTAAGGGATACACCGAAAACGAATGTGCCGCTAAAATCCTTGATATCGTAACAGACGGCGAGCATACTGTCGCTGTAGGCGAAGGTGAAAAGGCAATTATCGTGCTTGACAAAACCGTTTTCTACGGAGAGGGCGGCGGTCAGGTAGGAGATACCGGCGTTATTACCGCAAAGGATTTTGAATTTAAGGTTACTGATACCAAGAAAACCGCAGGCGGAGTGTTCACCCACTTCGGAACGGTAGTAAAGGGAACAGCCGCGGTTGATGCTGAGGTTACCGCTTTAATTGATACAGAACGCCGTGAGGCTATACGCCGTAACCACACCGCCGCGCACCTTTTGCAGGCGGGTCTCCGTAAGGTTTTGGGCACTCATGTTGAACAGGCGGGTCAGCTTGTAAACGAGAACGCCGTACGCTTTGATTTTACACATTTCTCTGCGCTTACAGCCGAAGAAATAGCTGAGGTTGAAAGCTTTGTAAACGGTGCGGTGCTTGCAGGAATTGCTGTAGAAAACACCGAAATGCCGATTGATGAGGCAAGAAAGCTCGGTGCAATGGCTCTTTTCGGCGAAAAGTACGGTGATGTTGTACGCGTTGTAAATGTACCCGATAAGTCGATTGAGCTTTGCGGCGGTACACATATTAACAATACTGCTAAAATCGGTCTTTTCAAGATTGTTTCGGAAGCGAGCGTTGCGGCAGGTGTAAGAAGAATTGAGGCTGTTACAGGCTACAATGTTCTCAAATTAATTGATGATTATAAAAACCTTGCAACCGAAACGGCGGTAGCTTTAAAGGCAACCTCTGAAAAGGATATAGCCAGAAGAGCAGAACAGCTTACAAAGGAACTGCGCGAGACCGAGAAATTGCTTGAAAAGGCAGAGGCTAAGATAGCTTTTTCTAAGATTGACGGACTCTTAAAGAACGCACAGGAAATAGGCTCTCTCCGAGTTGTTTCGGGCGCGCTTGACGGTGCGGCGGCGGACGAGCTTAGAAAAACCGCCGATACGATTAAAAATAATAATGAAGATGTAATCGCTGTTTTAGCTGCGGTTAATGACGGAAAGCTTACCTTCTGCGTTTCCTGCGGAAAGGCGGCTGTGGCTAAAGGCGCTCACGCAGGTAATTTGGTCCGTGAAATAGCTAAAATTGCGGGTGGAAACGGCGGAGGCAAGCCCGACCTTGCAATGGCGGGCGGTAAGGATCTCTCTAAGGTAAATGAGGCACTCGGAGCTGTAGAAAACGCTGTTCGTGCACAGATAGGAGAATAAGAGATGTCTGACTGTCTTTTTTGTAAAATAGTAGCCGGTGAAATTCCGAGCACAAAGGTTTATGAGGATGAGTATGTTTATGCGTTTTGCGATATCGAACCGAAAGCTCCCTTTCATGTGATAGTAATTCCTAAAAAGCATATTGGCTCAGCTGATGAAATAAATTCGGAAAACAGCATTGAGATTGCCAAGGTTTTTGAGGCGATTGCGAAAATCGCAAAGCAGGAAAATCTCGAAAAGGGTTACCGCGTTGTCAACAACTGCGGCGAGGACGGGGGACAGACCGTTCACCATATTCATTTTCACCTGCTGGCGCGCCGCAACCTTGCGTGGCCTCCCGGCTGATAAAGAGTATTTTATTAAAAGAGGTTGTTGAAAATGGCAGAATATTACACAATGAAAATCGCGGGACTTGAAAGAAAGCTTGAAAAATTTCCTGTAAGCGATAAACTGGATATTGCCGCATTTATTATCTTCGGTGATGTTGAGCTTACCGTTGCGGGCTGTGCGGAATTACTTAAAAAGCTTCCCGAGTTTGATGTTATACTGACTCCCGAGGCTAAGAGTATACCGATTGCCTATGAAATGGCAAGGCAGACAGGCAAGCCCTATGTAATCGCCCGCAAGGGTATGAAGGTTTATATGCGCAATCCGCTTGAGGTTGATGTCACTTCGATTACTACCAAGCAACAACAGCATTTGTTCCTCGGTGAAACGGAGGTTAATATGCTGAAGGGCAAGAGGGTACTTATTATCGACGATGTTATAAGCACGGGCGAGTCGCTTGCCGCGGTAAGAGATCTTGTAAAGGAAGCAGGCGGCAAAGAAGCTGCCGCCTGCGCCTTTTTAGCAGAGGGCGACGCCGCCGACAGGGATGATATTATCTTCCTTGAAAAGCTACCGTTATTCTTTAAATAGAATACGAAATAAATGCAAAAGGACTGCTGTGAGACACAGCAGTCCTTGCTTATATGTGCGGGTTTTATTCGGTTTTTACTATAAACGAAAAATCAATATATCCGTTGCCGAAGAAGGTAAATACATCGCTTAATGCAGATGAATAGGCGATTGTGGTATTTTGGAAGGCGATTGGTACAATGTTGCTTGATTTAAGCAGATTGGTCTGAATTTCGGCTTCGCTTTTCCCGTTTGAGCTGACACCGAAGTTTGATAGGTATTCGTCTATATTCGCACTGTCGGCTTTAATCGGGAAGATTGCCATATCAAGGGTTTGCTCTTTAAGCTGGTTTGTGAGCTTTTCGGCACTGTCTACCGCCTCAATATTGACAAATGCGCCGAGGTTGTTTTGCCAATGCCCTACAATATCGGTGACAACGGGTTTTATAACCCCGTTATCGTAATAGTAAAGCTTTACGCCTGACGGAAATTTCTTTTCCGCAAGCTTTGAAATTTCTTTCGCAAAAAGCGCTTTTGCGGCTTCAAGATTATAAATTGTCATTCCCGAAGACCCCGCATCCGATTCTAAGATGGCAGGGAAAACCGAGTCGGCGGGAGTGTACCCCGTTTTAAGGTCTGCTCCGTAAACCTCGTTGCCTACAAGCATTGAGAGCGATTTTCGCATATCCGCGGAAAATTCGGAGCTTATTGTTAAGAACCAACAAATGTTTTCGTAGTCGATTGTCTTCAGTTTATTTTCGTGAGCTGTGTCGGTAAGGGACGAATCAATAAACGCAATATCCACATTGTTGCCGATAAGCCTTTCAATCGCAGTTTCGTCTTTATCCTTGGTGATATAAACTGCTGAATTTTTAGCAGGAAATGTACCTGTATACAGGTTGTTGGAGTATAGCCGTATTCCGAAGGCTTCTTTATTCCATTTTGTAAGCTTATAACTGCCGCAGGAAAGGGTGTGCTCGGCGGAGAGACCGTATTTTCCTGCGGATTCGGTAAAGAATTTTTCATTACAGGGCATAGCAACCGAGGTTGTAAGCGCTTCTTCAAAGTCCCCGTCCTCATAAGAAAGCTTTATTATAAGAGTTGTACTGTCCGGTGCGGATACACCTAATGTTTCGGCGCTTTTTTTACCCTCGTTGATTTCCTTTGCGTTCTCAATCGGGAAAAGGCGGGAGGCAAAGGGCGCCTTCGTTTCGGGCAAGACTGCGCGTCTGAACGCAAAGACAAAGTCATCGGCGGTAAGCGGCTCCTCGTTGCTCCAAACGATATCTTCTCTCAGCTTAAAGGTATAAGTTAAATGGTTGTATTCAAAGCTTGTTGAAACTCCGCCTACTATTGCTCCGCTTTCGTTTTTACGCAAAAGCCCCTCAAAGATGTTGTTTACTATAACGAGCTCCGAATCGGCAGAGGCCGTTTGAGGGTCAACGGTGTATGGCTGTTCGGGTATTTCAAAATATATTATCGCGTCCTGATAGCTGTCACTGCAAGCGGAAAGTGAAAATAGCGTAAGCATGGCAAGTATCAGAGAAATCGCCTTTAAAACGCGTTTCATGGCTTTACCTCACAAAATGAAATCACATACATTATACTATATTCCTCTCTTCTTTGCAATCCTTAACGGTGTAAAATTGCAACGCTTAGGCTGAATGGAAAAAAACTCCTAAATTTTTGTTAAAAAAGTGTCGAAAAGGTCTTTTCAAAGCAGCGAATATGTGATATAATACATATGTATATGTAAATTTAGGTATATCTCGCTTTAATTGAGGTCAAACCCATATACAATTAATCGAAGGAGGATTCGGTTCATGCAAAAAAAGATCAGCAGCCTTCCTTTTAAAGGAACAGCTGAACAGGAACAGCAACTGAAGGAAGTAATCAATGCCAACAAGCACGACAAGAGCTTGCTGATGTCTGTTATGCAACAGGCACAGGACATTTACGGTTATCTTCCGATGGAAGTACAGGAAATGATTGCCGAGGGTATGGATGTACCGCTTGAAAAGGTTTACGGTGTATCTACCTTCTACGCACAGTTCTCACTTTCGCCTAAGGGTGAGTACAACATTTCTGTATGCTTGGGCACTGCCTGCTATGTTAAGGGCTCGGGCGATATTTTCAACAAGCTCAGCGAAAAGTTGGGTATCGGTGCAGATGAATGCACACCTGACGGCAAATATTCGCTTACCGCCTGCCGTTGCATAGGCGCTTGCGGTCTCGCTCCTGTACTTACCGTCAACGAAGAGGTTTACGGAAGACTTACCGTTGACGATGTTGACGGCATACTCGAAAAATACGGTAAATAACCTACAAATTCATTTTAATCTGTCCGAAAGGATAAATCTGTATGAAAATCAGTACAATAAGAGATTTGCTTGAAGCTAAGGTTGTCTGCTGCGAGGAGGGCTTAGGTAAACATGTTTATTCCGCCTGCGGCAGCGATATGATGAGCGATGTTTTGGCATATGTCAAGGATCAGGCTGTGCTGTTAACAGGACTCGTCAATTCGCAGGTTATAAGAACTGCGGAAATGATGGATATGAACTGTATTGTTTTCGTTCGCTCTAAGATGCCTACTGCCGAAATGACAGAGCTTGCAAAGGAAAGCGGTATAGTTATTCTCGCAACAGATAAAAGAATGTACGAGGCCTGCGGTCTGCTTTACAGCAACGGTCTCGTAGGCAACAGGGTTAAAAATGTCTGAAGCACTGAAGTTCCGTTTTGATGTGGACGGGGACGATTTCACTTCGGCAGGGAAGGCGTCGGTTCAGGTCAAAAAGAATTTAAGGCAGTTGGGACTTTCTCCCGAAACCATACGCCGCGTTTCCATCGCGATGTATGAGGGTGAAATTAATATGGTCATTCACGCGGGCGGCGGTATCGCCGAGGTTACCGTGACCGAAGACTGTGTTGAAATATTCCTAAGCGATAAGGGTCCCGGAATCAAGGATATAGAAGAAGCTATGCAGGAGGGGTTTTCCACCGCTTCTGATAATATTCGTTCCTTGGGCTTCGGCGCGGGAATGGGACTGCCCAATATGAAACGGTACACAGATTATATGGATATTAAATCCACCGTCGGTGTCGGAACCGACATAACCATGAGAGTTAATATTTAAAAAATATTATTTCGGCAGGTTTTCATTATGAATACATACGAACATTCGGTTCATCTTGATGTCGAAAAATGCAGCGGCTGTACCACCTGCTTAAAGCACTGCCCGACCGAGGCTATAAGGATAAAGGACGGTCACGCGGTGATTAATCAGGAACGGTGCATAGACTGCGGCGAGTGCATACGCGTTTGTCCTCATAACGCTAAAAAAGCGGTGAGCGGCAAGCTATCGGATATGGACCGCTTTAAGTGGAAGATTGCGCTCCCTGCACCTACTCTTTACGGCCAGTTTGATAATCTCGACGATGTGGACTATGTGCTGGACGGACTTTTAAAAATCGGCTTTGACGATGTGTACGAGGTTTCTGCCGCGGCGGAGCTGGTAAGCGCTTACACAAGGCTCTACCTTAAAACCGACGGCGTTAAAAAGCCGGCGATAAGCTCGGCTTGTCCTGTGGTTATAAGGCTTATAGGTCTTCGTTTTCCGTCACTTACGGATAATATAATCCATATGCTCCCCCCAATGGAGGTTGCGGCGGCTTTAGCTCGGGAAAAGGCGGAAAGGGAACACCCTGAGCTTAAAGCCGATGAGATAGGCGTTTGCTTCATCTCGCCCTGCCCCGCTAAATCGAGCTATGTTAAAAACGGATTTGCGGGCTATAAAAGCAAGGTAGATGTCGTTGTCTCGATAAGCGATGTTTACTTTCAGCTTATCGCTAAAATGCGGCACGACAGCGAGTTGGATTCCCTTTCAAACTCTGGGGTTATAGGAATAGGCTGGGCGACCAGCGGCGGCGAGGCAACGGCAATTTTCAACGAGAACTACCTCGCGGCGGACGGGATTGACAATGTAATACGCGTGCTTGATCAGGTCGAAAACGGAAATATTCCGCCCCTTGAATTTATCGAGCTTAACGCCTGCACGGGCGGCTGCGTAGGCGGGGTTATGACAATGCAAAACCCCTTTATCGCAAAGGCAAGGCTTCAGTCCCTGCGCCGTTATCTGCCCGTTTCTCAGAACTTCCTCTCAAAGGAGGAAAGCGGCTATATTCCGGACGGATATATCTTTAACGAGATACCGACCTACCACCCCATTTCAAGACTTAGCGACAGTATGGCTGAATCAATGCGTATGATGGCGGATATTCAAAAGCTGCGGGAGGAATTACCCGGTATTGACTGCGGCTCCTGCGGGGCGCCTAATTGCAGAGCGCTTGCGGAGGATATCGTGAAGTGTAACGCTAAGCTTGAAGACTGCCTTATAAGGCTTAAAAATGCAGAAAAAAAGGACGGCGGTGAGCAAAGTGACGGTTGAAGCGTTAAAGGAACACGGATTTTTACCCGTTTCACTCCCCGAGCCTGAGCGTGAAATCACGGGAGTTTACATCGGCGACCTGTTAAGCTGGGTAATGGGCAGAGCAAAGAGCGGAGACGCTTGGATTACCATAATGTCGAACATAAATGTGTTGGCAGTAGCGGCTTTGGCGGATACCGCCTGCGTAATAGCGGCGGAGGGCGTCGAGATAACCGAGGATATAGCAAAAGCGGCAGAGCAAAAGGGAATAAACATTCTTTCCTTTTCCGGCAGCGCGTATGACGCAGCTGTACTGCTTTACGAATTGCTATGAAATATTATTATGATTTGCACCTTCATTCCTGTCTTTCCCCCTGCGGGGATGATGAGGCAACGCCCGACAGTATTGCGGGAATGGGGGAGTTAAACGGACTTGATATTATGGCGCTTACCGACCATAATACCGCGAAAAACTGCCCTGCGTTTTTTAAGGCGGCAAAAAGGCACGGAATAATACCCTTAGGCGGTATGGAGCTCACCACCGCTGAGGATATTCATATGGTTTGCCTTTTTGACAGACTGGATAACGCTATGGCGTTTAGCGAATATATCGAAAGCAGAAGAATACCGATTAAAAACCGTACCGATATTTTCGGGAATCAGCTTATTTGCGATGATGAGGATAATATAATAGGCACAGAGGAAAATCTGCTTTCAAACGCTACAACGGTTTCGCTGGATGAAGCGCCCGAGCTTGTAAAAAGCTTTGGCGGAGTTTGTTTTCCGGCGCATATCGACCGCCAGGCAAACGGGATAATAGCTGTTTTGGGTGCTTTTCCCGAGAAGCCCTGCTTTCCTGTCTGCGAGGTTCACGACAGCGACAAGACGGACGAATATGCCGAAAGATACGGCAAGCGGATAGTTTCAAGCTCGGATGCCCATTATCTTTGGGATATAAGGGAAAAAGATAAGTTTCTTGAGCTTGACAGTGATTGTGAAAATGCGGCGGGCGCGGTAATAAGCTATTTGCGGGGTGAAATATGAAGGAATTATCGCTTAATATTCTTGATATTGCAGAAAATTCCGTTAAGGCGGGGGCAACCCTTACCGAGATTACGGTGGAGGAAACCGACAGCCGCTTGGCGCTGACGGTTAAGGATGACGGCTGCGGTATGACCGAGGAAATTTTAAAATCGGTTACCGACCCGTTTTACACCACCAGAACCACCCGCAAGGTAGGAATGGGCATACCGCTTTTAAAGCTTGCAGCCGAGCAGACGGGGGGAAGTCTTCAAATTGACTCCCGTTGCGAAAGGGATTATCCCGAAAATCACGGCACGGCATTGAGGGCGGAATTTAATAAAAATCATATTGATATGACGCCGCTCGGCGATGTTATATCGAGTGTTTTGACACTCATACAGGGCCACCCTGATACCGATTTTCTGTTTAAGCATACATTTCCCTGTAAAACGGTTTTGCTTGATACAAGAGAGCTTAAAGCCGTTTTGGGGGATGTCCCGCTTAACAGCTATGAGGTAATTAAATGGATAGAAGAATATCTTAAGGAACAATATTCTTAAATTTACGAAAGGAAGAAAAATATGAAGTCATTGGCTGAATTACAGGCAATAAAGGACAAAATGAAGGATAAGGTTATCATTCGCGAGGGCGTAAACGATATACGCGTAGTAGTCGGAATGGCAACCTGCGGTATCGCGGCGGGCGCGCGTCCGGTACTCGGCACACTTGTTGAGGAAGTAAACAGTGAGGGTCTTTCGGACAAGGTCACAGTTTCTCAGACGGGCTGCATAGGTCTTTGCCAGTTGGAGCCTATCGTTGAGGTTTATGAGGCGGGCAAGGATAAGGTCACCTATGTTAAGATGACCTCCGAAAAGGCCAAGCGCGTTGTTGAAGAGCATCTTAAGGGCGGCAAGGTTGTAAATGAATATACAATCGCCGGTCATAAGGAATAAATGGAGGTAAAATTATGATTCGTGCACATGTATTGATTTGCGGCGGTACGGGTTGTACCTCTTCCGGAAGTCAGGATATTCAAAAGGCATTTGCTGAGAATATTGAAGCCTGCGGACTTTCCGATGAGGTAAAGCTGGTACAGACCGGTTGTTTCGGTCTCTGCGCCCTCGGACCTGTTGTTATCGTTTATCCCGACGGTACTTTTTACAGCAGAGTTACTCCCGACGATGTTAAGGAAATCGTTGAGGAGCACCTCTTAAAGGGAAGAATCGTTGAACGCCTTGTTTATAACGATACAGGCGATGAAAAGGTAGAAGCCGCCAATGTCGCCTTGAGCGATACCGCCTTCTACAAATCACAGAACCGTGTAGTTCTCCGTAACTGCGGCGTTATTAACCCTGAGAATATCGATGAGTATATCGCTATGGACGGTTATGCAGCTCTCGGTAAGGTGCTTACCGAAATGACACCCGAGGATGTTATTAAGGTTGTTACCGATTCGGGTCTTCGCGGCAGAGGAGGCGGCGGATTCCCGACCGGCAGAAAGTGGGCGCTTTGCGCTCCAAATAAGGCCGACCAGAAGTATGTTGTATGTAATGCCGACGAGGGCGACCCGGGTGCGTTTATGGACCGTTCGGTTCTTGAGGGCGACCCCCACTCTGTAATTGAGGCTATGGCAATAGCCGGTTACGCTATCGGTGCCACACAGGGCTTTGTTTATGTCCGTGCGGAGTATCCGATTGCGGTTAAGCGTTTGCAGATAGCTATCGATCAGGCGCGTGAATACGGACTGCTCGGTAAGAATATATTTGATTCAGGCTTTGATTTCGATTTACATATCCGTCTCGGCGCAGGTGCGTTCGTTTGCGGTGAGGAAACAGCACTTATGACCTCTATCGAGGGTAACCGCGGTGAGCCGAAGCCCCGTCCGCCTTATCCTGCGGTTAAGGGTCTTTTCGGCAAGCCCACTGTTGAAAACAATGTTGAAACCTTTGCAAACATTCCGCAGATTATCCTTCGCGGTGCAGACTGGTTTGCTTCAATGGGTACCGAAAGGTCAAAGGGTACTAAGGTATTCGCTTTAGGCGGAAATATTGAACATACAGGCCTTGTTGAAATTCCGATGGGTACAACACTTCGCCATATTATCTATGATATCGGCGGCGGTATTCCGAACGGCAAGAAGTTTAAGGCTGCTCAAACCGGCGGTCCTTCTGGCGGATGTATTCCTGCAAGCCTTATCGATACAGAGGTTGATTACGATAACTTAACCGCTATCGGCTGTATGATGGGCTCGGGCGGACTTATCGTAATGGACGAGGATACCTGTATGGTAGATATGGCTAAGTTCTTCCTTGAATTTACGGTTGACGAGTCCTGCGGTAAGTGCACACCCTGCCGTGTAGGTACAAGAAGACTTCTTGAAATGCTTGATAAAATCACAAAGGGCAACGGCACCTTAGAGGATATCGATAAATTAGAAGAGCTTTGCCTCTACATTAAGCAGAACTCTCTCTGCGGTCTAGGACAGACTGCTCCTAACCCGGTACTTGCAACACTTAAGTTCTTCCGCGACGAGTATGTTGCTCATGTTAAGGATAAGGTATGTCCCGCGGGCGTATGTAAGGACCTTGTTTCTTACACAATCGAAGCCGATAAGTGCAAGGGCTGTACAAAGTGCGCCCGTAACTGTCCTGTCGGCGCTATCAGCGGAACTATCAAGAATCCGCACGAAATCAATCAGAACGCCTGTATCAAGTGCGGTGCTTGTATTTCCAACTGCCCGTTCGGCGCGATTGTTAAAAAGTAAGAAAGGAGCCTGATAATAATGGAAATGTTAAATGTTAAAATAAACGGTATTTCTGTAAGCGTGCCCAAGGGCTCTACTATTTTAGATGCCGCGCGTTTAGCGGGAATTGAAATCCCCACCCTTTGCTTTATGAAGGAAAAGAACGAGATCGGCGCTTGCCGTATCTGCGTTGTCGAGGTTAACGAGGGAAGAGGCTTCAGAACCGTTACCGCCTGCGTTTACCCCGTAACCGAGGGTATGGAGGTACTCACCAATACCGAAAAGATTCAGAAAGCAAGAAAAACCACCCTGGAGCTTATTCTTTCAACCCACGAAAAGAAATGTCTTTCCTGTGTTCGTTCCACCAACTGCGAGCTTCAGAAGCTCTGCCGCGATTACGGTGTTGACGAATCTTCTTTTGAGGGCTTCAAGCCTGTTTACGAGCTTGACGAGTCCACTCCCCACCTTGTAAGGGATAACAACAAGTGCGTGCTTTGCCGCCGCTGTGTTGCCGCTTGTAAGGAGCAGTATGTAAGCGTTATCGGCGCTAACAACAGAGGTATTGATACTGCTATCGGAACTCCGTTTGAGGTTGGGCTCTCTAATGTTCCCTGTATTTCCTGCGGTCAGTGTACTGTTGTATGTCCGACAGGCGCACTCACCGAAAAGGACGATACCGACAAGATTTGGGAAGCTCTTGCCGACCCGACAAAGCATGTTGTAGTTCAGACTGCTCCCTCCGTAAGGGCTACCTTGGGCGAGTGCTTCGGTATGCCGATTGGTACTAATGTTGAGGGCAAAATGGTTGCCGCCCTCCACAGACTTGGCTTTGATAAGGTGTTTGATACCAATTTCGGTGCAGACCTTACAATAGTTGAGGAAGCAAACGAGCTTGTTGAGCGCATTAAAAACGGCGGAACTCTGCCGATGATTACTTCCTGCTCACCCGGTTGGGTTAAGTTCTGCGAGTTTTACTATCCCGATATGCTTAAACATCTTTCTACCTGCAAGTCTCCGCAGCAGATGGCAGGCGCGGTAATTAAGACATATTATGCCGAAAAGATGGGCATTGACCCCAAAGACATCGTTTCTGTTTCGGTTATGCCCTGTACCGCTAAGAAGTTTGAGATTGGCAGAGCGGACCAGAGCGCGGCGGGCGTACCCGATGTTGATATTGCTATAACCACCCGCGAGCTTTCCCGTATGATTATGCGCGCAGGTATGCACTTCGATTGGCTTCCCGATGAAGAGTTTGATAACCCGCTCGGCGAGGATACCGGTGCTGCCGTAATCTTCGGCGCTACGGGCGGCGTTATGGAGGCGGCGCTCAGAACCGCTAACGACTGGCTTACCGGCAAGGACAACACCGATGTTGACTTCACTGCTGTCCGCGGCACTCAGGGACTTAAAGAGGCTACCGTAAATATTAACGGCTCTGATATTAAAGTTGCTGTAGCTTCGGGTGCGGGCGCTGCTAAGTATGTGATGGATACTATGAAGAACGGCAACCCGAACGGCTGGACCTTTGTTGAGATAATGGGCTGTCCCGGCGGTTGCGTAAACGGCGGCGGTCAGCCGATTCAGCCCCAATATGTAAGGGATACGGTTGACTTAAAGGCTAAGCGCGCAAAGGCTCTTTATGATCAGGATGCTTCAATGCCGATTAGAAAGTCGCACGAATCTCCCGTTATCAAGACCCTCTACAGCGAGTGGTACGACGGTTTCGGCGGTCACAAGGCGCATCACGATCTGCACACCTCCTATGTTCCGCGCAAAAAGTATTCTAAGTAAATAGGTATAAAAAAACGGGAGTTAAGGTTACAACAGCCTTAACTCTCGTTTTTTGAGTGTGTTTTATAAGCTTTCCTTATATATTTCAATTACCTCTTCACGGCTCAAGGTTTTATAGCCGTCTGTAAGAATAATTGTGACATCGGCAATATCGTCAAGTATAGCTTCCGTTACTCCGAGCTCGGAAATATTCATTACTAAGCCTAATTCTTTCATCCAGTCTTCTAAAGCTAAAAGACCTTCGTTTGCAATCTCTTCGTCGGTCTTACCTTCGGTGCTCACATTCCATACATTCACAGCAAAACGCTTAAATTTTTGGAGTCCGTAGGGCATAATGTGACGGTAGTAGGCAAGCGAAACTGCCGAAAGGGTCATTCCGTGGGTTGCGTTTGTATATCCGCCTACCGCCTGACCTAACATATGCACCATCCAGTCGGTGGATTTGCCCTTTGCAACAAGGGTGTTGAGCGCCCAGGTAGCCGTCCACATAATGTTACTGCGTGCCTCATAATTTTGCGGGTCCTTGTTTGCAATTCGGCTTGAATGAATAAGGGAACGCATAAGCCCCTCGCTTATATAGTCGCTTGTATTGTCGTCCTCACCTGAGAAATACTGCTCGCAAATATGGCTGAAAATATCATATATGCCCGAAACCATCTGATAGTGGGGCAGTGTTAGGGTGTATTTTGGATTTAGTACCGCAAACCTCGGCATAATATCCTCGCTTAAAAACGCGTGACCGATTTTCTGCTTTGTCTCTTCGTTTGTAATAACAGAGCCCGCGTTCATTTCAGAACCCGTGCCTACCATTGTTAAAACACAGCCGACAGGAATTATTCTGCAGTCGGGCTGTTCAAAACGGATGTAATATTTTTCCCACGGGTCATCGTCACAGTTTACCGACATAGCGACAGCCTTTGAATAATCACAAACCGAGCCGCCGCCTACAGCGAGAATAAAGTCCGCCTTGTGGGCTCTCGCAATTTCAATTCCCTCGTAAAGCTTCGAGAGGGTGGGGTTGGGCATAACCCCCGCAATCTCTGCGACATTCTTGCCGTTTTTCTTTAAAATTTCGGTGACCTCATCATAAATTCCGTTCTTCTTGATAGAGCCGCCTCCGTAAACCAAAACAATGTTCTTTCCGTATTTCGGAAGCTCATCATTCAGGTATTTAAGGGAGTCATCACCGAAATAAAGCTTTGTCGGGTTACAGTAAGTGAAATTTCCTAACATTTTCCTATCTCCTATCCGATTGATTTTACTGTGCTTTTATTATGTTTATGATATAACTTTTTGAATAGAGTGTCAATATTTTTTCAAAGCGATGTATTAATAAAAATATTATTACAATTATTCATATTTTCGTAATAAAAATATTATATTATTATATTTAAATATAAAGGGTAAGAAAGAAATTGAAAATGGGGGTTGTTTATTTTGCAGTATAAAATACTTATTGTTGACGACGATGAAAACATATGCGAGCTTTTAAGGCTCTACCTTGAAAAGGACGGGTTTGATACAATAGTCGCAAATGACGGTGAGCAGGCGGTGGATTTTGCCTCAAAGTATTCTCCCGACCTTATTTTGCTTGATATTATGCTTCCCAAGCTTGACGGCTGGCAGGTTTGCAGAGAAATCCGCAAAACAAGTGAAACTCCTATTATAATGCTCACCGCAAAGGGCGAGACCTTTGATAAAATTTTAGGTCTGGAGCTTGGCGCCGACGATTATGTATCAAAGCCCTTTGATACAAAAGAGGTAATCGCCAGAATTAAGGCGGTACTGCGCCGCAGTCACGAAAAGGACAAGTCCTCCCAGATAGATGAGGTAAGGTACGATAAGCTTAGAATCAACCTTACAAATTACGAGCTTGAGGTAAACGGCGTTAAAATAGATACCCCGCCTAAGGAGCTTGAGCTTATTTACCACCTCGCAAGCAATCCCAACCGTGTTTATACAAGGGACCAACTGCTTGACGAGGTTTGGGGCTTCGATTATTACGGAGATTCCCGTACGGTTGATGTCCATGTAAAAAGACTGCGCGAAAAGCTTGAAAATGTTTCGGACGAATGGTGCCTTAAAACCGTTTGGGGCGTAGGATATAAGTTTGAGGTAAAATAGGCTTATGAAGCTTAAGCTTTTTAAAAAATATTTTTTTACAACCTCGCTTATAATCGTCTTCAGCCTTTCGGTAATGATGATGATTTTGTCCTTTGCACTCAATAATCACCTTGCAAAGGAAAAATACAAATCCTTAAGCAAAAGCTGTACCGAGGTTACGGAGTATATTTCGGAGCTTTCGGACGGGAAAATAGGTGAAGAGGATTTTGTTAAAACCTTAAATGCGGTCGCCTCGGTTTCGGATGCGGACATTTTTATTTGCGATTCCACAGGCAGTGTTATTGTCTGCGGTTGTGATGATTGGATAAATGACGGAAAGTGTTTTCATTCGGAAAAAATACTTTCTAAGGATGCGCTTAATACTGTCGGGGGTCAGTCCTCTTTTAAGCTCGGCACGCTTGATATGTATAAGAATCCGCATTATATAGCCTCGGAGCCCATTTACAACACCGATAACGAGCGTATAGGAACAGTCTTTAGTGTAGCACCGTTATCTGCTATACGCGAGCTTATGTTTACGATAATCCGTTTGTATTTACTTTCGGCAGTTATTCCGATAATTTTGATGTTTTTCGCGATTTATACAATGACCTACCGTATGACAAAGCCGCTTAAGCTTATGTCAGAGGCATCAAAGGCTATGGCGAAGGGCGATTTTTCAAAGCGAATACCCGTAACCAGCGATGATGAAATAGGTGAACTTGCGGTTTCCTTTAACCAGATGACAAACTCCCTTGTTCAGCTTGAAGGAATGAGAAAGAGCTTTGTTGCAAATGTTTCACATGAGCTTAAAACACCGATGACAACTATAGGCGGGTTTATCGACGGAATACTTGACGGCACTATTGAGCCTGAAAAACAGCGATATTACTTAAATATTGTATCGGATGAGGTCAAAAGACTTTCCCGCCTTGTACAGTCGATGTTGAGTATGTCAAAGCTTGAATCGGGCGAATTTGTCCTAAAACCTGAGCTTTTCGATTTCAGGGAACTGCTTTGCACCATTGTGATAAGTCAAGAACAGCGCATAGAATCGCAAAAGCTTAATATTACGGGACTTGATGAGATACAAAGTATTTCTGTAAATGCTGACCGCGATCTTATTCATCAGGTTATATACAATCTTGTGGATAATGCGATTAAATTTACGGACCAATCGGGAACGATAGACTTTAAGGTTAAAAAAGACAGTAAAAGGCTTGTTTTCACGATAACCAATACAGGTAAGGGAATACCCGAAAACGAGCTGCCCTATGTTTTTGACAGATTTTATAAAGTCGATAAGTCGCGTTCGGCGGTTAAGAACAGCACGGGACTCGGACTTTATATAGTTAAGACTATTCTTAAGGCACACGGCGGCTCAATTACTGTTACCAGCCGCGAAAATGATTTTACATCATTTAGCGTGACCCTGCCACTTTAATAAAGAACGGAGAATAAATATGGACGATTTTTTCGAGAAAAAAGACGGTGAGAACTTATACTCTCAGAATGAGGAAAACAACGGCGAAGCATACAAAGCTCCCGAAGAACCAGAACAGTTTGGAGCTTCAGGCTACGGTTACCCTGATTTTGAGCAAAATAATTTAACTCCTCAGAACAGAATAAACTATTCTGAGGTGCTTCCTGTTAAGGATTATAAGCCTATGAGCAAGGGATTAAAGGCTTTCGCTTCAATTATGGCGGCGGTTATAATGCTTACAGGAGCCTCGGTTGCGGGTTACTTTTTAGGCAGAAACAGCACAGGCTCGGGAACGCGGAAAAATGTGACGGTAAATTTGGCGGCAAAGCCTGCCGATACAGACGAAATGACAGCTGCTCAAGTATACGAAAAGGTTAACAGCTCTGTTGTGGGCATTACGGTATACAATTCCGCGGGCGACGGTTCTCAGGCGAGCGGAGTTTTATATTCCGAGGACGGATATATTATAACTAACGATCACATTTATTCAGAGGTGGGCGCTCCTAAGTTTAAGATATACACATCCGACGGGAAGGAGTATGACGCCAAATATATTGCGGGCGATCAGATAAGCGACCTTGCGGTGCTCAAGATTGACGGCAGCGGCTTTACTCCTGCCCAGTTCGGTAATTCCGATGAAATTATTTACGGTGAAAATGTTGTTGCCATTGGAAGACCGAGTGACGCTACGCAGGCTTCAAGTATTACAAAGGGCATTATTTCTTCCACAGGAAGACGGGTGAAAACAACCTCGAACTATTCCGCAAAGCTTATCCAGACCGACAGCGCGATAAATCCGGGCAGTTCAGGCGGCGCCCTTGTAAATATGTACGGTCAGGTAATAGGCATTACCTCTTCGAAGCTTGCGGGCGTCAGCTATGATGCGGTCGGCTATGCTATACCTACAAAGACTATGAAGCGCATTTGTGAGGAGCTTATAAAGAACGGCAAGGTTGTAAGCCGCGCAAAGCTCGGAATAACCTATACCGCGATTAATTCGGTAACTGCCGAAATTAACGGATATGATTGCGTGGGTCTGTATGTCGCCTCGGTTTCGGAGGACAGTGACCTTTACGGAAAGATTTCGGAGGGCGATGTAATTACCCATATAAACGGTATAGAGGTCACAAGCGACGATATCGTGCTTGATATTATCGAGGAAAGCTCTGCAGGAGATAAAATATCGGTTACTGTACTTACCAAAAAAGGAAATGAAGTCACCCTTGATGCGGTACTTAAGGCAAATGTCGGAGAGTCAAGCTATACCACAGAGATAAATTCAAGCGAAAGCTCTGATAATGACAGCTCAAGCAGCTCCGGCGGAACATTTAACTTCCCGTTCGGTGAATAAAATTAAAAGGCTCGACAGCTTGTCGAGCCTTTTTTACCGCTTTGTAAGTATTTCAATAATCTGTGAGTAAATTGTGTTGTCGTTTAAGAAACGGTCTTTAATATAAAGTGCCTGTTCTTCGTCGGACACCAAAAGCTTTATACTCATAAACGGCTGTCCGCCGTCCATAGCCGAGCAGGTAATAAACATTTTACCGTTTTCTTTTGTTATTTGAATATCGCTTTCCTTGGCATTCTTAAACTGCGCAACCATTTTGACCGCAGCGTTATAAGCTCTGTCCTTTACAGAGTAGGCAAGCGAGGTTTTAAGCGTTTGGGCAATACTTTTTCCGCTTTCGGTAATAATATATGTGTCATCTTTTTTATCGACAAGCTCTAAATGCCCGCTTTTACATAGCGAGTCAATCGAATCGTTTACCTCAAAACAGTTGGCTATTCCCTCATAGTGCAGGGTGTTAGCCAGCATTTTCCCCGGAACAGGGCAATCTATTGATGAAATAATGTAACAAATAAGAATTTTAATTTCTGCTGTGCTGAATAAACCGCCTATCTCAGATACGCCGGCGGAAACTGCATCCCTTTCCAAAAGGCCTTCTCCTTTGCTGTGTATTTATTTAATTATAATTTTTTTTCAAGCTATTTTCAAGTATAAATGCGCAAAAAGGTTTAAAATTATAAAAGTGTATTAAAATGCTATTTTTTTCTTGACAATAGGACAAAGTATTGATATAATAATAAAGCTGTTTATTTGATTCATTAGCTCAGTTGGCAGAGCACTTGACTTTTAATCAAGGTGTCCGGGGTTCGAATCCCCGATGGATCACCAGCAAAGCATCGGCTTTTGTCGATGCTTTTTTATTTCACATCAAATCGGGGATTCGAACCCTGAGAGGGTGAGTGGCGTTAAGAAAACAGTCCGGTGGACTGTTTTTAGTCACGAAGTCCGCAGCGGTTATACCGCAAGGACGAAATACGCCTGCGGCGGATTTATCCCCGATGGATCACCAGCAAAGCATCGGCTTTTGTCGGTGCTTTTTTATTTCACATCAAATCGGAATTTTGTAATGCATCTTTTTACGATTTATACCGTTTATACAGTAAATCTACGGCTTTGCAGGCAAAAAAGCCGATAATCACGCCGAGAATAATACCCGCTAAAACATCGGTGGGATAGTGCACATAAAGGTAAAGCCTTGAAAAAGCTATAATTACCGCAAGAATAAGAGCGGGGATACCGAGCCGCTTATCGCGTATCATCAGCACGGTCGCCGCTTCAAAGGAGGCGAGGGTGTGGCCCGAGGGAAAAGAATAGTCCGAAAGGCGGGCAATCAGAATTTCGACACCCTCGTTTAAATCATAAGGTCTTATACGCCCCACAAGATTTTTCAAAAGCAGATTTCCGATAATAAGACCGCAAAGAAGTGCGAGCGCAACCGAAAAGCCGGTTTTGCGTGTTTTTTTGAATATTAAAAGCAGTACCGCCGCTATAATCCAGATAATACCGCCGTTTGCAAGGCTTGTTATCACGGGCATTACCGCATCAAGAAAGGGGCAGGCGAGATGCTCCCTTATAAAATCAAGTATTCTAAGCTCAAATTCGTTCAAGTTTTTCAGCTCCTTTTAATTTACTATAACATTTTTTCTTTTTCATTGCAACACATATTGCTTGAATAAAACCTATTTATGTGATAATATAATAGACGGTGAAAAAAATGATATTCGGAAAAAATAAAAATGATATTTGGCTTATCGCGGGGCTTGGTAACCCTGGGCTTCAGTATGAGAAAACGCGGCATAACGCGGGCTTTATGGCGGCGGATAGAATGGCGGAAAAACACGGGGCTCAGTTTAATAAGCATAAATTTGACGCGGTTTATACCGATTTTAAAATAGGGGACAACCGCATTTTGCTTGTAAAACCCCAGACCTATATGAACAATTCGGGCAGTGCGGTGACGGCACTTTTGAATTTTTATAAAATCTCCACCGACCGCCTTATTGTTATGTTTGACGATATCACCCTTGATATAGGCAAATTAAGGCTTAGAAGAAAGGGCAGTCACGGCGGGCATAACGGAATAAAGGATATAATCGAGCTTGCGGGAACAGACGAGATTATGCGTATAAAAATCGGCGTAGGGGAGCGGGAAAACCGCGACTACGATTTAAAGGATTGGGTTTTGGGCAAAATTCCCGCGGAGCAGAAGACGGAGCTTGATAAGGCTCTCGACAGAGCGACTCTGGCGGCGGAAGAGATTATAACCCGAGGAATAGACTCCGCGATGAACAAATATAACGGTTGATATGAAATTCATAAACGAAATTCTTAAAAAAGATCCCGATTACAGAAATCTTTTGCAGGCGGTGCAAAAAGAACGCCTGCCGATTGTCTGCACGGGGCTTTCAATGATTCATAAGGCGGCGGTCACGGCGGCGCTTTACGGGGCTACGGGGCGTAAAATCGCGGTTATTACCCACGATGAAGCCTCGGCAAACGAGCTAAAGGACGATTTAAGGGCTCAGGGACTTAACTGCCTTAATTTCCCCTCGCGGGACTACTGCATAGGACCGCTTTCGGGCTACTCAAAGGAATACGAGCATAAAAGAACCGACACCCTGTCTAAGCTTTTGGACGGGGATTTTGACATACTTACAATATCTCTTGACGCGGCGGTGCAGTACACCGTACCGCCCGAGAATTTAAGCCGTGCCCGATTTACCCTGAAATCAGGGGACATCACGGATATAACCGAGCTTTCGGGACGGCTTATTTCCGCGGGCTATGTAAGGAGCGAACAATGCGAGGGCGCAGGGCAGTTTTCTGTGCGGGGAGGAATTTTCGATGTTTTCCCCGTTAATTCCGAACAGCCCTGCCGTATTGAGTTTTGGGGTGACGAGATTGACAATATTTCGTATTTTGATACCGAAACCCAGAGAAGAACGGAAAACACCGAAAAAATAGAAATCACCCCCGCCTGCGAGGTGGTTTTCGAGCCGCAGGAGCTGATAGCTAAGCTTAACAATTATCTTAAAACCGCAAAGGGGCTTACAGAAAAGCAAAGGTCGGTTATTTTAAAGGATATAGAGGCGCTTAAAAACGGCATAGAGTTTTCCTATGACCGCTATATCCCTCTTATTTTTGAGGGCGGCGAGACGGTATTTGACTATATTTCGGATGCGCTTATTGTGGTAAGCGAGAGCGGCGGTATTAACGATAGGTTTAAGTCTATGGCGGTTCAGCAGTCGGCGGATATAGAAGCCTATCTTGAAGAGGGGTATCTTACCGAAAAGACCGCACGCCTGTGGCTTGATAAAACCGATTTCTGGAGCTGTGTGCCGGGTGCTGTAATAATGGAAAACTTCCCCCGCAATTCCTATGAGCTAAAACCGCGCGATATTATCAACTTCAATTATAAGCGTTCCACGGCTTGGAGCGGCGATATAAAGGTTCTGCTTGAGGATATTTCCTTTATAAGGGAAACGGGCGGCTCGATTGTAATTTTAGCGGGAGAGCGGCGCGCGGCGCAGGTTCTTAATAATGAGGTTAACGAGAGAGGTATAAACAGTACCTTCAGCGAGTCACACGACTTCACTCCCTCGGGCGTAACAGTTACTGTCGGCGGACTCTCGGGCGGTTTTGAAATACCGTCCTGCCGTTTTATGCTTATAACCCACCGATATATCGCTTCTGAGGGTAAGAGGAAAAAATCCAGACCTAAAAACGGGCAGGAGATAGGCTCACTTGACGAGCTTAAACAAGGCGACTATGTTGTTCACGAATCCCACGGAATAGGGGTTTTTGATGGTATTAAGCGCATTACAAACGGCGGTGTCACAAAGGATTACATTAAGATTAATTACGCCAAGGGCGATGTGCTTTATGTACCCGTAACCCAGCTTGATTTGGTTTCAAAATATATCGGTGCGGCAACCGACGGCGGTTTAAAGCTTAACCGATTGGGCGGCACCGAATGGCAGAAGACGAGAAAACGCGTCAAGGCGGCGGTTCGGGATATGGCAAAACAGTTAACCGCACTTTACGCCAAGCGAATGTCGGTAAAGGGCTATGCTTTCAGCCCGGATACCGACTTACAGAACGATTTTGAACGCCGCTTTGAGTATGACGAGACCGACGACCAGCTCCGCTGTATAAACGAGATAAAGCGGGATATGGAGCGGGAAGTGCCGATGGACAGACTGCTGTGCGGCGATGTGGGCTTCGGCAAGACCGAGGTGGCGCTCCGTGCGGCGTTCAAGTGTATAAGCGAGGGCAAGCAATGCGCTCTGTTAGTACCCACAACCATTCTTGCAATGCAACATTACAACACTATTATCAGGCGTTTCGGGGATATGCCCGTAAATGTGGGACTGCTTAACCGCTTTGTACCGCAAAAGGAGCAGACAAGGATTATTAACGACCTTAAGTGCGGCAGACTTGATATGGTGGTGGGCACTCACAGGCTTATTTCAAAGGATATTTCCTTTAAAAATATCGGGCTTGTGATAATTGACGAGGAACAGCGCTTCGGAGTAGCGCAAAAGGAGAGACTCAAGGAGCTTTACCCCTTTGTAGATATTCTGACCCTTAGCGCAACCCCCATTCCCCGCACCCTTAATATGGCGCTTTCGGGGCTTAGGGATATGTCCTCGATTGACGAAGCACCGGGTGACCGCCACCCGGTGCAGACCTATGTGCTTGAATATAATATGGGTGTTATTATTGATGCCATAAACAAAGAGGTGCGCAGAGGCGGTCAGGTTTACTATTTGCACAACCGTGTTGAGAGTATAGAACGGTGTGCGGCTTCCCTTAAAGCAAAACTGCCCGATGTTAATATCGGAATAGCCCATGGGCAGATGAGTGAAGACGAGCTTACCGAGGTTTGGCGCAAGCTTATTGAACACGAAATCGATTTGCTTGTATGCACTACCATAATTGAGACGGGGGTTGATGTGCCTAACGCCAATACCCTTATAATCGAGGACGCGGACAAAATCGGGCTTGCCCAGCTCCACCAGCTAAGGGGCAGGGTAGGGCGTTCGCCCCGCCGTGCCTACGCTTATTTCTGCTTTAGAACAGGAAAACAGCTTTCCGATGTTGCCTCAAAGCGGCTTGAGGCTATAAGAGAATTTACCGAGTTCGGTTCGGGCTATAAAATCGCCCTCCGCGACCTTGAAATAAGGGGAGCGGGCAGTATTTTAGGCGGCGACCAGCACGGAAATATGGAGTCGGTCGGGTACGATATGTACCTGAAGCTCTTAAACGAGGCGGTAAACGAGGAAAACGGCGCGCCGCCTGAGGACGATATTCCATGCACGGTTGATCTTAATATTTCGGCGCATATCCCCGAAAGGTATATAGAGTCGCTCCCCGCAAGGCTCGGGATTTACAAGCGAATAGCGGCTATACGGAATGACGATGACGCAAGCGATGTTATAGACGAGCTGTGCGACCGCTTCGGCGAGCCGCCCGCGGCGGTTATGGGGCTTATAGATATAGCGCTCCTTAGAAACAAAGCGGCGGCGGCTAAAATTACCGAGATTACGGGCACGGCTAATACCGCAATACTTCATATAACCTCGATTGAGCCCGAGGTTATGCACAGGCTTTCGGATTATTTCGGCAACCGCTTTTCCCTCAACGCCACGGATAAGCCCGTTTATACCGTAAGGCTTAACAAGGGACAGAAAATGTCCGACCTTGCGGCGGAGCTTACGGCGGCATTATAAATTTACAATTTTTTTGTAGACATTTATTTAAATTTGATATATAATTAATATATTAAGCTCTTATGGAGGAATAAAGATGAAGAATATTAAAAGAGTTTTCGCTTTAGCGTTAGTTCTTGTTATGGCGCTTACGGTTGCCGCCTGCCACCAAAAGGACGAGGTCGCGGTTAAAATAGGGGATGTTGAGTTTACCTCTGCGTATTATATGTGCGCTCTTATAAATGCCGATTCCGAGGCTAAGTCCAAAGTTCAAGAGGGGCTTTCCGATGATGAATCTACGGAGGATGTTGATTATTATTCAAAGAAGATTGACGATAAGGATTTTGTCACCTGGGTTGAGGATACCGCTATGGATTCTCTTAAGGAAATCGCCGCGTATAAAACCCTGTGCAAGGAAAATGACCTTGAAATATCAGAAGAGGATGCCGCAAACGCGGAAAACTATGCTTCCTATTATTGGTCAAGCTACGGCTATTCGGCATATTTCGAGCCGAACGGAGTAGGAGAAAGCACTTATACCCAGTATATGAAGGACTCATATTATGCAAGTGTGTACTTTGAGCACCTTTACGGCGAGGGCGGAGAAAAAGAAATTGCCGCAGATACCGTAAAGACAAAAATGTACGATAATTTTGTTATCGCTGATATTATAGAGGTAAGCTTTTCTGAAAAGGAAGATGACGAAATAACCGCTCTTAAGGAACAGATTAACGGCTATGCTGATGATTTAAAGAACGGCAAAAAGACCTTTGAAGAGGTTTACAAGGATTATAACGGTACGACCGATGAAACCGAGGAGACCGCTGAATCCGATGAGCCCCAGCCTAAGGACAAGTACGCGAGCATTTTGGGCGCTGAGGACACGGTTTACGCCTCCGAACAGTATGGAACCGTTAAGGCTATGGCGACAGGCGAGGTAAAGGTAATAGAGCTTGACGACAACGCGGGTCTTGTACTTGCCGTCAAGCAGGATATTACCGCTGACTCCTACTATCTTGATACCCTTGATATGACCGTACGCCACCTTATCGCCGACGAGGAATATGAAAAGGATATTAAGGATTACGCGGCAAAAATGGACTGCGAGGTAAACAATTACGCGGTTAAGCAGTTTAAGGTAAAGAAAATTGTAGAGCCCTCCGCTTCTTAAAAATTCGGTTTAAATAAACACCTTTCGTTAATACTTTTAACGAGAGGTGTTTTTATGTCTAAAGAAAGCTTTTGGCACATTTTTTCAAAACGCTCGGCAATCTGTTTTTTTCTTGTGATTATGCTGTTTTTCAGCTGTATATTGCGGATTGCTGTGATAGCAACTTCAGACTATTCGGAGGTGCAAAGTAAACAAAGCAGTCTAAGGCTTACTGTTTCAAGCCTTCGCGGAACAATTTATGATTGCAATATGGTGCCGATTACAAACAGCAGTACAAAAATTATCGCGGCGGTATCGCCCACTCCGCGCGCCGTAACCGCGATTAGCTCGGTCTTGTCGGTTGAGGAGCGTGAAAGCGTGCTTGAACGGTTAAGATCGGGTAAGCCTGTGCTGTGTGAGGTGCCCGAAATAATAGAGTGTGACGGAATTTCCTGTATTACCGTTTACGAGCACAATTCGGCAAATACGCCTGCTTTACACCTTATAGGATATACCGACAGCGAGTCACACGGAGTGTCGGGGCTTGAAAAGGCGTATGACGAATATTTGTATTCCGATAAAAAGGCGGCATTTTGCTATACTATGGACGGCGGAGGGGATATTCTTATAGGTGTTAAGCCCGAAACCGAAAATGACACCACCGTGACCGCGGCAGGGGTGGTTTCAACTATTGATATTAATATTCAGTCAGTAGCAGAGGATGCGGTAAAGCAAATCGAATGCGGAGCCATTGTGATTGCGGATGCAAAAACCTCAAAAATAAAGGCGATGGCAAGTGTACCTGATTTTGATGTTACTAATATAAGCGATTACCTAAATAAAGAAAATTCCCCGCTCTTAAACCGTGCGCTTGCGGCATACAGCGTGGGTTCGGTATTTAAACCCTGTGTTGCCGCGGTTGGTATTGAGTGCGGCAAGGGCGATTTTTGTTACAACTGTACGGGCAGTACAAAAATAATAGACCGCTATTTTAAATGCCATAAGCTTTCGGGTCACGGTGTTATGGATTTAAAAAGCGGACTTGCTAATTCCTGCAATACCTTTTTTTATAATTTTGCCTTCACGGTGGGCGGGGAGAGGATATATAACACCGCCTCTGCCTTAGGTTTTGGAAAAAGTATGGATATATGTGACGGGCTTTCGACTGCAAAGGGAAGTCTTCCGAATCCCGATAAGCTTTCAAATATAGCCCATCTTGCAAATTTCAGTATAGGTCAGGGGGAGCTGCTACTGTCTCCTGTGGCTATGTTAAACTTATACTGTGCTATAGCTGCAGACGGGTCATATAATATTCCCTCGGTAGCGGAGGGTACGCTTTCGGACGGTGTGTTTACAGCTTATAATATCGGGGAACGCACAAGGGTTATGACAAAGGAAACTGCGGCAAAGCTGAGGGAATATTTATCCGCAGTTATTGAGGAGGGAACGGGTATGGGCGCAAAGCCTAAGACCGTTTCGGCGGCGGGCAAGACAGCTACTGCCCAGACAGGGAAATACGAAAACGGCACAGAAATTTGTGCGGGGTGGTTTTGCGGCTTTTTCCCCGCAGAGAACCCACAGTATACAGTTATAATTTTTTCTGAAAACACACAAAAACAATCCGCTGCCTGCGGCGAAATCTTTGCTGAAATCGCTGACAGAATAGCGGATATTAAAGATATGACCTAAAGTATAATTAACTCTATTATAAATACAACCACGCAGGAGCAGACCGCCACCCCGAAAAGACTTACGCCGAAATAGGCGAGAACTATCCCTACTATAAGCGCGGCAAGCCCCGACCAGACGCTGTTTGTAGCCTCGATTATTGCGGGAAAGGTCATAACCGCAAGGGTGACATATGGGACATAATAGAGAAATGAGCGAAGCGTTACATTGGTGATTTTTTTGCGGATAAGGGTAAGGGGCAATACGCGGATTAAAAAGGTTACCGCCGCCATTATAAATATGTAAATATAAACATTATGCTGCATCATCTTCCTCCTTTATGCGCCTGCGGTTGACGACAAGCCGAAAAGCGCCGAAATTAAGCCGTTTTAGGCGGACACGGGTTCATTGTCTTCGCTTATTGGGAAAAGAATAGCCGCCGCAAGAGAAATTACAACGGTAAGTATAATAACCCGCATACCCGAGGATATCGATGAAATAATCGGCAGTCTTGAAAAGGCAAGGCTTGCCGCCATTGAAATGATTACAAGCGCGGCTATAACCCTGTTTTTCTTTGCGGGCGGGATTATTATTGCAAGGAACATTCCGTAAAGCCCTACTCCCAAGGCACTTACAAGGCTTGTCGGCAGAATGTTGCCCGTTATTACACCGAATACCGTACCTAATGCCCAACCGGGTATTGCCACAGTCATCGCCCCGTAATTGTAAAAGGGATTAAGCGTGCCTGTAACCGAGACCGAGATACCGAAAATTTCATCGGTTACATCAAAGGCAACAAGTATTCTGTGAAAAATCGAGGTGTCGGGCGAAAGCTTTTGGCTTAGCGCACAGGACATCAGCAGATACCTTGCGTTTACAATAAGCTCGGTAAGCGCGACTTCAAGGTAGCTCGCTCCCGCCGCAATCAGGGTAAAGCCCGCGTACCCGCCCGCCGAGGCGTTGGTAAGTCCGGTGGCAAGACCTGCCTGAAAAGCTGAAAGTCCTGCTTTTTTTGCAACTATTCCGAGGGTGAACGCCACGGCAAAGTAACCGAGAGCTATAGGTATGCCGTCGCGAAGCCCTTTTTTGTACCATTCTTTATTAATTGACATCAAAATCGCCGTTCCTGTAAACTTGCTTTTACTGCCGACTTAAATTTGCCGACCTTTCTATTTTACATACTTTTCTAAAAATAGTCAATATTGTTTTTCATTTTGAGTTGAGATAGGCTTTTAAAATGTAAAATGTATGTATTGACAAATTATCTAAAAAGCAATAAAATAAAAATATATTTTAACTAATAAGCCGATGCGGCGGAACGGAGCTATTAATGAATAAAACAGCCATTATGACCGATACCAACAGCGGCATTACCCCAAAAACCGCACAGGAAAACGGAATATATCTTTTAAAAATGCCCTTTGTTGTGAACGGCAAGGAGTATGCAGAGTACGGCGAAATGTCCTACGGCGAGTTTTTTGAAGCTTTAGAGTCGGGAGCGGAGGTCTCCACCTCACAGCCGTCCCCCGCCTCGCTTACGGATATGTGGGACGAGATTTTAGAAAGCTACGAAGCTATCGTTTATTTCCCTATGTCGAGTGGTTTGAGCGGAACCTGCGAAACCGCAAGGGCGCTTGCGTCGGATTATGACGGCAGGGTTTTTGTTGTGGATAATAAGCGTATTTCCGTAACCCTTTACACCTCGGTTTTTAATGCTGTTAAGCTTGCGAATGATGGCGTATCAGCTAAAGAGATTGCCGAGATTGCCGAAAACGAGGCGGCAGAGCAGAGCATTTATGTTTCGGTAAACACCCTTGAATATCTGAAAAAGAGCGGCAGAGTAACAACAGCGGGAGCGGCGATAGGCACATTACTTGGTATAAAGCCCGTCTTGCAGATTCAGGGCGGCAAGCTGGACGCTTACAAAAAGGTGCGCGGAATGAAAGCCGCCACCGACGCTATGCTCGACGGTATTGAAAATGACCGCAAAACCCGTTTCGCGGGCGAAAAGGTTCAAATCCGCGCCGCGTATTCGGGCGACCTTAAAGCGGGCAAGGAATGGCAAGCACAGGTTGCAGAGCGCTTCCCCGACCTTGAAATTGAGCTTGACGCTCTGCCTATTAGCATTTCCTGCCATGTCGGCGGGGGCGCACTGGGAATAGGTATTTGCAAAGTAATTTAATCGGTATTAATAAAAAACAGTCGGTTTGCGTAAATTAGCAGACCGACATTTTTTTGCGCCAAAATCCAAAAAAAGTGTATTTTTTACGCCGATTATACGACATAATCCGCGCGCTTAAAAGAGTATAATAAAACCGTTAGGGGGCGAGGCGTTTGGTAGTCTATGCGGATATATTGGTTATACTTAATTTAATTGTGGATTATTTTTTGCTCTCGGCATCGGCGGCGATTTTGCGGGTGAAGCTGTCTGTTTTCCGTCAGCTTGCCTCCGCGGCGGTAGGGGCGTTTTCCTCCCTTTACATATTCGCTCCGAATTTTGGTATTTTTATTGATGTACTTTTCAGAGCCGCTGTCTGCGCGGTTATGGTGCTATGCGCTTTCGGCTTCGGGGGAGCAAAGCGGTTTTTTAGGGCGGCGGGTGTGCTGTTTCTTGTAACCTGCGGTTTTGGCGGCATTATGACGGCGGTTTGGAGCGCTTTTAGACCCAAAGGAATGACGGTTGTAAACTCGGTGGTCTACTTTAATATTTCACCTGCGGTGCTTATCGGTGCATCTGTAATAGCCTACCTGATTTTTATACTCTTAAGGGCGATATTATCGAAAACCTCCGAGCTTGCCGAAAGGTGTGAGATTACCGTTACGGCGGGCGAAAACAGCATAACTATGGAGGGAATTGTGGATACGGGAAATTCTATCAGAGATTATTTGAGTGGCTCAGAGGTTATAATTGCCGACGGTGAATTTGTAAAAACATTATTGGGCTCCGACAATCCCGTAACCGATATAAGACTTAAAAAGCGTTACAGAATTCTGCCCTTAAGCACGGTGTCGGGCGGTGGAACGCTCGACGGCTTCAGGTGCGACAGCGCGGTTATAACTGACGGAGAACGCACGGTAAAGCTCGAAAAGCCGATACTTGCGGTATCTAAAACACCCCTTAGAGACGATTATCAGGCAATAATCAATCCCGAAATATTTATTTAAAAACAGGTGGGTAAGAATGAAAATTAAATCATTAATATATGTTTTTTTAATTAAAATCGGAATAGTAAAGCCGAGCTTTTACATAAAGGGACCCGAAACGCTTCCGCCGCCCCTTTCTTTAGAAGAAGAACAAGAGCTTTTAAACGAGGAAAACGAGGAAAGCCGAAATAAACTTATAGTACATAATCTGCGGCTGGTAGTATATATAGCAAGAAAATTTGATTCGGCGGGGGTTAATATCGAGGACTTAATTTCCATAGGTACAATAGGTCTTATAAAGGCTGTAAACACCTTCTGTGCGGATAGAAACATCAAGCTTGCTACCTATGCCTCAAGGTGTATTGAAAATGAGATTCTAATGTATCTGCGTAAAAATGCAAGCCGTAAAAACGAAGTCTCAATAGACGAGCCGCTCAATATTGACTGGGACGGAAACGAGCTGCTGCTATCCGATGTCTTAGGGAGTGATGCGGACGATGTGGGCAGGGGAGTAGAGCAGGAGGACGAAAGATACCTGCTTTTGCGGCTTGTGGAGGGACTTCCGCCGAGGGAAAAGCAAATAATGGAAATGCGGTTCGGTATGAACGGTTATCAGGAGTATACACAAAAAGAGGTTGCTGACACCCTCGGTATTTCGCAGTCGTATATTTCACGGCTTGAAAAAAGAATTATCGTAAAGCTTAAAAAACAGATTGAAAAGGCGGTTTAAAGCTGTTAAAATAATTACGGTGATTTTTTTGAACGGTAAATACATATTGATATATTTGAGCGTAATAAGTTTTATTTCCGTAATTGTTTGCATTGCGGACAAATCACATGCAAGGAAAGGAAAGCGGAGAATAAGGGAAAGCACGCTGTTTTTGCTTTCTGCCTTGGGCGGGAGCGCGGCTATGTATGTTACAATGCGTGCAATACATCATAAAACTCTGCATAAGCGATTTATGATAGGTCTTCCGCTCATTATGGTAATTCAGGCGGCAGTAGCTTGTGCTGTATATTTTAAAATCCCCTATGCCATGAAATGACATAGGGGATTGCTTTAACAAAAATTTATTTTATCCTTTGACCTGCTGCGCTGTACTCATATTTTTTATAATATTTTTTGTTGTATTTTGTGTTTTTGCCGTATACATCGTTTAATACAGCACCTAAAATTTTACAGCCGCTTTTTTCAAGCTGTTGTTTTACCTCTAAGCCTTCTTTGATGGTTACAACTCCCGTAGTTATAACCATAATTGAGCCGTCGCATTGAGTGGCGATAACAGCCGAATCAATTACGCTTCCGAGCGGCGGAGAATCTATTATAATATAATCATAAATTTCTCTTGCGTCTTTTATTAGCTTATTAAAGCGGTCAGAGCTTAATAGCTCAACGGGGTTGGGTGGAAAATGACCGCTGAAAATTACATCGAACAACGGGTCCTGAGTGTTGTAAAGAACATTTTCAAGCTCTGCTTGGGAGGAAAGAAATTCTGAAAGTCCGTAAAAATTCTGAGATGTGCTGTTGCGATGAAGCATTACGGATTTGCGCATATCCGCGTCAATTAAAAGAGCTTTTTTGTTGGCTTCGGCCATACTTTTTGCAATCTCAGCGGAAATTACGCTTTTTCCCTCATTTTCTCTGGAGCTTGTAATGACGATAACCTTAATATCCGAGCCGCAGAACATAATGTTTGTGCGTAGCGTTTTAAAGCTTTCATTAGTCAAAAAATCATTTGAAGAGCAGGTGTTGAAATTAACCTTTCCTGCGGTCGCGCCTGTGAAGAAGGAGGATTCAGGGGTAATATCAGTATTAGCAAACATTTAAGTGCCTTTCCGACAATTTCTTGTCTATGATTATTTATGAATTTTGCTTTGTTTTTGTTGAATTGTTTGGAATGTCTCCGAGAACACTTATTTCGATATATTTTTTTATATCCGATGGATTGTTGATTTTGTCGTTAAAGAAATATGTAGTAAAAATTACAGCAATGAAAATCAAAACTCCAAGTATTAGAGCGTTAATCAAATTACGGGAGATATTCGGAACTGAGGCGGTTTTAGGCAGATTGCCTTCCCTGATTATTGTTACTCGGTCTATTCCGAGAAGCTCGATTATCTTTTCCTGAGATACGTTGCAAACTGCATCTACTATTTTTTTAGAATCTTCAGCAGAGCTTGTTCTGGCACTGATTTCAATGAAACGCGTGTCCTCAGGATTTTCTACAGATACGATTTTCTTTAACTGTGAATAAGAATACTTATTATCGAGCATTTGAGAAACTTCGTCAAGCACTGCTCGGTCGATGATTAAATTTTCGTAATCTCTGGTAAGATATGACGAAACGGATAAATCACCTGTGCTGACTGTTTCTGCATCTTTTCTCATTATGTATATTTTACCTGTTGAATCGTAAAGCGGGGTTGCTAAAACATTAGAGTAAAGCAATGAGCTTACCATACAAACTGCAAGGATAATACATAGAAGATACCATTTTTTAAGTGCAATAAACAGCAGCTCCTTAATATTTAGGATACCTGTTGCTTTAGTGTTATTAGATGACATTATATTCTCCAAAAGATAAATTTTTTAACAACATAGAATGATTTTACCATATTATTATCAACTATTCAAGAGATTCAATTAAAATTAGCGAAAATTTAAATTCTTATGCTGACCTCTCCTGAAGATAAAAGTTCTTCAGAGCCGTCGTCATATTTTACACGAAGATGGCAATTTTCGTCAATGCTTAGCGCGTATGCGGGTTTAGCGCCGTTTTCGGAGAGGACATTAATTTGCTTTCCGAGGACAATACAGCGTTCGCGGTAAGCATCAAGATATGTAAGCTTTGAAATATCTTTATAATATTTAAAAAAGTTTTCAAGCACCGTGGCGGCAAGCTTACTGCGAAGGCCGTCTTTTTTTTTCCGAAATATTGCTCCCGCTATATTTTTAATTTCTTGGGGAAATCCGCACTTAGGCTCATATGCGTTAAGCCCAATGCCTAAAACCGCGTAATCAAGCGCGCCGCTTTCTATGTTAAGAGAGGCTTCGGTAAGTATTCCGCAGATTTTTTGACCGTCTATAAGTACATCGTTGACCCATTTTATTCCTGCTTTTCTGCCGCTTAAATTTTCCGCCGCCTCTGCAACGGCAACCGCCGCGGCGGTGGTGATAAGTGCGGCATTTTCAGCAGAAATGCGGGGACGAATCAAGATACTCATATAAATTCCGCTGTCCTCGGGCGAAAAAAAGCTTCTCGTAAATCGGCCTCTTCCCGCAGTTTGGCTGAGGGCTATTAAAACTGTGCCTTCGGGTGCGCCCAAGGCGGCTTTCTCTTTAAGTAAAGCATTTGTAGAGGTGACGGTTTTTTTGACCTCAATATCAAGCTTACCCTTGAGGGTGGTTAGATTTTTCTCAATTTCGGCAGAGGATATAATATCGCCGCTGTTCGTTAAACGGTAGCCTCTGTTGGTCACGGCTTCTATGCTATAACCCTCTTTTTTAAGTGAGGAAACCGCCTTCCAAACGGCATTTCGGCTGACCCCTAAAAGCCTTGCGGCTTCTTCTCCCGAAAGGTAATTTTCGCCGCAATTATGAAGTAACGGCAGTAAGCGTTCTTTGACTGACATTTTTACCTCCTAAACTGCGGTTTCGAGTGCAAGCCTTATCATGTCGGTAAATGAGTTTTGCCTTTCTTCCGCGGTGGTTTCTTCGCCCGTTACAAGCGAATCGGAAATTGTGCAGATTGTAAGTGCCCGCTTTCCTGCTCTTGCGGCATTCATATAAAGTGCCGCCGACTCCATTTCTACTGCAAGGACTCCCATTTTTGCCCAGAGCGACATGGGTTGCTTCCAAACGGGCAAACCTTCACTGTCACCGTAAAAGCGGTCGCTTGACAGAATATTTCCCACATGGCAGGAAAGTCCTAAGCTTTCAGCCTTAGAAGCTGCTTTTGTAAGGAGACCGAAATCTGCAATAGGGGAAAAGTCACCCGGAAGACCGAACTGTTTAACAAAATTAGAATCGGTACAGGCGGCTTGTGCCAAAACTATGTCACGGAGCTTTACATCAGTATTGTAAGATCCGGCCGAGCCGACCCGTATTATATTTTCAACACCAAAGAAATTGTAAAGCTCATAGGAATAAATACCGATTGACGGCATTCCCATACCGCTTGCCATAACCGAGATTTTTTGGCCCTTATAAATTCCCGTATAGCCTTGAATGCCGCGCACATCATTTACAAGCTGAGCATCGGTTAAAAAGCTTTCGGCAATAAACCTTGACCGCAACGGGTCACCGGGCATAAGAACTGTATCGGCAAAGTCGCCCTTTTCGGCATTAATATGAGGAGTTGACATATAATTACCGCCTTTCTTTTAGCAAATGTACTGTTTGTCTCATATACTGTAACAAAATAATATATATCGGGAGTGCTGAGTATGGAACATAATTTTCCCTGCCCGATTACGGGCGAGAAGGAGTTAAAATATTATGAGGATTATCTTAAAAAGTGTGATAAGTATGAAGAACCGCAGATGCGAAATAATACCGAGCGCAGAATGACGGTTAAAAACAGCCCTGAACAAAGCAATATGTGCCTTGACGATACGACATATCTGCCCGCTTTTCTTAATACAATGGTGGGAAAGCTTGTGCGGGTGGAGTCGCTTATAGGCGGATGTCTTGAAAGCCGAGTCGGAATACTGTTTAAAGTAGGGGCAGATTATATCGTTTTAAAGCTTTACAGGGGTTGCAGTACAATGGTTTGCGACTCTTCCTCGATTAAATATATAACCGTTATTCATGATAACGATTTAAATAAAGCAGGGCTGTATTAAGCCCCGCCTACATATTATTTCAAAAATCCGTTGATAATCTGTTCCTCAGCTTGCTTTTCGGTAAGACCTAAGGTCATAAGCTTTATAAGCTGGTCGCCCGCTATTTTACCGATTGCCGCTTCATGAATAAGCGAAGCATCTATGCTGTTAGCGGTGATTTCGGGTATGGCGGTTACCTTAGCGTTATCCATAATAATCGCGTCACACTCGGTATGACCGTTGCATACATTGTTTCCGTTGATTTTAGAAAGGAAGCGCTGGAAGGAGTTATCCTTTGCGACCGAACGCGAGACAACATTAGCACTGGAATTTTTACCGTCAAGGTCTACTGTAAAGTCGGTTTCGGCGGTCTGCCTGCCGTGGGTCATAATCTTTTCGTGTATCACAAGGGAAGCGCCGTCAGAGAGGCGAGCCTTGGTTACGCGCTTTGTAGAGTCTATTCCCTTTATCTGCGCGGTATCCATTTCCATATAACCGCCATCGGCAATATTTACAACGGTGGTTGGATTCATATTGTTTTCGCCGTTTCCGTCACCCTCGCCGTAATGCTTTTCAATATATTTAACCTTGGCGTTTTTGCCTACAAAAAAGGTATGGATACCGTCATGGCGGGATTCCTTTTCTCCGCAGTTGTGTATCCCGCAGCCTGCAATTATGGTTACGTCGGCATTCTCACCGATTATAAAATCGTTATATACAAGGTCGTTAAGCCCTGTTTCGCTTATAATTACGGGAATGTGTACAGTTTCACCTACAGTTCCCGCTTTAATTATTATATCAATACCGGGGCGGTCGGTTTTGGTTTTAATATCAATGTTTTCGGTAACATGACGGTCGGCAAGCTGACCGTTTGACCTGATATTATAAGCACCGTCCGGTGAGGCACCCATATCAGCAATAATCTTTAAAAGCTCTAATTCCGTGCCGTTCATCAGCGCGCCTCCTTTACATTGTCGGCAAGTATTTTACAGCCGCTGTCAACCGTTCCTAAAATTTCGGGCAGAATTTCCTCTTTGGTGCCAGTGGCTCTTAATTCTCCGCCCCCTAAAACAACAATCCTGTCCGCAATATTAAGAATACGCTCCTGATGCGAAATTATGATAATACTTCCGCCCAAGGTGTTGTGCATTTTTTCAAATACCTGAATCAGATTTCCGAAGCTCCAAAGGTCTATGCCTGCCTCCGGCTCGTCAAAAATAGTGACCTTAGAGGAACGGGCGAGTACAGTTGCAATTTCAATGCGCTTAAGCTCGCCGCCTGAAAGGGAAGAGTTAACCTCGCGGTTAATATAGTCCCTTGCACAAAGACCAACCTGTGAAAGGTAGTCACACGCTTCGTTGATCCCGATTTTCTTACCCGCGGCAAGACCTATAAGGTCATAAACAGTAAGGCCCTTAAAATGCACGGGCTGTTGAAAGGCAAAGCTTATGCCTTTTTTTGCCCTTTCGGTAATAGAAAGGTGGGTAATATCCTCTCCGTCAAGCAAAATCTGTCCGGAAACAGGTGTGATTATTCCGGCAATAATTTTCGCAAGCGTGGATTTACCGCCGCCGTTAGGTCCTGTAATTACAACAAAGCTGTCATCGATTTTAAGATTTATGTTTTTCAGGATTTCCTTTTCGCCTGTCTCGTTTTCGGCGCTGAAGGAAATATTTTTTAATTCTAACATTTTTTCCTCCGAATAGGCCGACTTTCGCCAACCTAAGTATTCTCCTTATATGATACCTTTTTTTTGCAATAAAATCAACAGTTTGTGTAAAAAAACGAAATTATTTTCTTTTTTTCTTTTTTTACAGTTCCTGTATGTCCGAATATTCCCGAAATTCCTCTCTAAAGCTTTTAAAATAACACCGTCCCACATGGAGTTGCTCGCCGTTTCTAAGGGTAACGGCTTCTCTGTTGTAACCCGAAATATAGTTGAAGTTGACAACATATGCACGGTTAATCTTTCCGAAATGCTGATGCGGCAATTCACAGTACACCCGCGCCATAGTTTTTCGACATCGGATTTTTTTATTTCTAAGACTTATAAAGCAGTTCTTATTATCTGCTTCAAGGTAGAATATCTCATTTGCATTTAAACAAAAGGTGTCGCCGCCGTCCTTTATCAAAATGGGGCGGTTGTCGCTTCGGTATTTAAAATAATCATCGAGAGCCGAGAATAGGTGGGATTTGTCGAGCGGCTTCAGCAAAAAACGGAACGGATTTACCTTAAAGGACTCAATCATAAATTCCTTAAAAGAGCTTAAAAATATTATTGCGCAGTCAGGATTGCTTTTTCTTAAAATCCGCGCGGTTTCAAGTCCGTTTAAATCATTTGTTGTATAATCGAGTATAACAAGCCTATATTTAATTTTATTAATCAGCAGTTCGGCTCCCGAAGAGTATTCCTCTACTAAAAGCTCGATTCCGTGAATATTGGCGTATTCGTATATAACTTTTTTTGTTGCCTTTAGCGCGGATATGTCTGAGTCGCACAAAGCTATTCTCATATTATTACCTCCTTTGAAAATTGAGAATTTTACTTTTTTCGACTTTTTTCGACATTATTATACAATATACGAAACAAAATGTCAATATATAACTTTTTTATACAAAAAAAGCATTATTTTTTAGCGTTCACTCCCACTAAAAAGCGATTTACTCCCGAAAATACAGTTTTTTTGCCAAAAATATGTAAAATTTTCCAGAAAAGAAAAAGGCGCGAGCTTTTTTAAGGAAAATTTTTGCAACAAATATGTTTACAAATTGGCAGCCTTTTTCTTTCTGAAAAGGAAAGGAAGAGTCAGGATGTGCAACAGAGAGCTTTTGGCTATTGCGAAGGAAATAAAAAATAAGGATATGTCTCGATTTTATGAGCTTTACGAAGCTTTTGCAGGGCTTATACACCATTTTGAGATAAAGCTTGGATACGACGATGCAGGGCAGGAACTAACGGTTTTTTTGCTTGAGCTTGTTTATTCCATTGATACATCGAGGTTCTTGCCAGATGAGTCAGAGCAGCTTAACAGATATATTGTCACCTCGGTGCGGAATAAATATATTGCACTTTCAAAAAGAAGACACAGGCATATGTTAGAATCAGGGGAACTTTATGACTGTGTCTGCTGTGCAGAGGAGTTTGAAGGCTCTGTCACGCTAAAAGACGGAATGAAGCTACTCAACGAAAGACAGAAAGAGGCGGTTATTTTAAAGTACATATACGGCTATTCCGATGTGGAAATAGGAGAAAAGCTCGGAATAACAAGACAGGCGGTAAACCGTCTCGAAAAACGCGGGCTTAGCATTTTGAGGGAGTATTTAGGGGGATAAAAAGGGACAGTAAAATAACAAATCGGGGTTTGTAGGGGCGAGGCTTAAAGATAATTCGTAGGGGAGGGTCTCTGTGCCCTCCCGTTTATACTCCAAATGTTTCGGG
>JBGUUB010000069.1:0-35414 GCA_045133355.1 Acutalibacteraceae bacterium | reverse complement strand
TCTTTAAGCCTCACCCCTACAAACCCCGATTTGTTTTTTTACAGCCCCTTTAAATTTATTCCATTTCAAACGCGCCGGTGTAAAGCTGATAATAAGTTCCTTTTTCTTCAATAAGCTTACTGTGAGTGCCGCGTTCGATTATTCTGCCGCCGTCAAGCACCATAATAACATCGGAATTTTGAACGGTTGAAAGTCTGTGGGCAATAACAAATACTGTTCTGCCTTGCATAAGGCTATCCATACCCTTTTGAACTATTGCCTCGGTTCTTGTATCAATAGAAGAGGTCGCCTCGTCCAAAATCATAACAGGCGGGTCTGCAACCGCCGCGCGTGCGATTGAGATTAACTGCCTTTGGCCTTGTGAAAGACCGCTGCCGTCACCTGTCAAAACGGTGTTGTAGCCCTCAGGCAGCATTTCGATAAAGCCGTGGGCGTTTGCGAGCTTTGCCGCCGCGATACATTCTTCGTCCGTAGCGTCAAGTCTCCCGTAGCGTATATTCTCCATAACCGTTCCCGTAAAGAGGTTGACATCCTGCAAAACTATACCGAGGCTTCGGCGCAGGTCTGCTTTTTTAATCTTGTTAATATTAATACCGTCATAGCGTATTTTGCCGTCCGCAATATCGTAAAAACGGTTGATAAGATTGGTGATTGTGGTCTTACCCGCTCCGGTTGCGCCTACAAAAGCAATCTTTTGCCCGGGCTCGGCGTAGATGTCGATATTATGAAGCACTATTTTTTCGGGCACATAGCCGAAATCAACATCAGACAGTCTGACATCACCAGCAAGCCTTGTGTAGGTAACAGTACCATCGCTGTGGGGGTGCTTCCATGCCCAAACACCTGTACGGGTATCGCTCTCAGAAATATCGCCGTTTTCGTCCACATTAGCGTTTACAAGGGTAACATAACCGTCATCCACTTCAGGTTTTTCGTCCATAAGCTCAAAGATACGCTCTGTACCTGCCATAGCCATAACCACAGAGTTAATCTGTTGGGATACCTGACTTATACTCATTGTGAACTGCCTTGTCATATTAAGGAACGGAACTACCACAGCAACTGAAATAGCCTGACCCGAAAGTGAAAGGTTCGGCGCACCGAAAAGTATCAGTATTCCTCCGACAAAGGCAATAAGAACATACAGTATATGTCCGATATTACCCATAATCGGCATAAGAATATTTGCAAACTTGTTGGCGCTTTCAGCATCATTGAAAAGCTGTTCGTTAAGCTTATCAAAAGCCTTTTCACTTTCTTCCTCATGACAGAAAACCTTAACAACCTTCTGCCCGTTCATCATTTCCTCGATATATCCTTCAACTGCACCGATGGATTTTTGCTGTTTTACAAAATACTTTGCGCTGTTGCCGCCAACCTTTTTGGTGACCATAGTCATAGCAAACACGCCTAAAAACACAAGCAAGGTCATCCAGACGCTTAAATACAGCATATAGAACAGCAAAGCCACAATAGTTAATACAGAGTTAAACAACTGGGGTATACTCTGAGAAATCAGCTGACGAAGTGTATCGATATCGTTCGTGTAATGGCTCATAATATCGCCGTGGGTGTGTGTATCAAAATATTTTATCGGCAAGGTCTGCATTGAGCCGAACATATTCCGGCGCATCTTATTAAGGAAGCCCTGCGTTACTATCGCCATAAGTCTTGAGTAAACAAAAGAGGAAACAACACCGACGAGATAAAATCCTACCATAAGCAGTATAATACGCAAAAGCTTAGCATAAACTGCGGAGTATCCGATCTTTACGCCCTCGGTAATAATAAGCACCAGCTGATTTAAGAAGAGCGAGGAAACAGTACCCGAAACGGCGCTTAAAAGAATACAAATTCCTACAATTACAAGATACGATTTATAGTATTTAAAAAGGTATTTGAAAAGCCTTACAACAGTACCCTTGGCATTTTTCGCCTTAGGTCCGCCCCTCATTCCCTTAGGTCCCATAGGTCCTGCCATTATTCCTCACCTGCCTTATTCTGAGAATAGTAAACCTCTTTATAAATCTCATTGGATTTAAGAAGTTCCTCGTGTGTTCCTACGGCATTAATCCGCCCGTCATCCATTACTATAATTCGGTCGGCATCCTGCACCGAAGAAATACGCTGTGCGATGATTATTTTTGTAGTATCGGGAATTTCACTTGCAAAAGCTTTCCTTATAAGTGAATCTGTCTTGGTGTCAACCGCACTTGTAGAGTCATCCAAAATAAGTATTTTCGGTTTTTTAAGCAGCGCTCTTGCTATACAAAGTCTCTGCTTTTGTCCGCCGGAAACATTAGTACCGCCCTGCTCGATGTGAGTATCATACTTTTCAGGGAAGGAATTAACAAATTCATCCGCCTGCGCTAATTTGCAAACCCTTACAATCTCCTCATCAGAAGCGTTTTTATCGCCCCAGCGGAGATTATCCTTTATTGTCCCAGAAAACAGGATATTCTTCTGCAACACAACCGAAACCTCATTACGGAGCGACTCGATGTCGTAATCCTTAACATTTACTCCGCCGACCGAAACAGTTCCCTTTGTCGCGTCGTAAAGGCGTGAAATCAGCTGAATAAGAGAGGTTTTACTGCTTCCCGTTCCGCCGATAATACCTATTGTTTCGCCCGATTTAATATGAAGATTTATATCGGTAAGTGCGAACTTTTCCGCGCCTTCATGATATTTGAAGGAGACATTATCAAAATCAATACTACCGTTTGCAACGGTTTTTACAGGGCTTTCGGGGTTTTTAATGGTGCTTTCCTCTATAAGTACCTCATAGATACGTTGCATTGATGCGTTTGATATAGTTATCATCACAAATATCATAGATACCATCATAAGGCTTGAGAGAATCTGCATACCGTATGTGAAGAGGCTTGAAAGCTCCCCCACGCCCATAGCAGTGGCACCGCTGTTAATAATAAGCTTTGCCCCTAATAAGGATACCAGCACCATTGCGACATACATCGCAATCTGCATAATCGGCTGGTTTAAAGCTACCAGCTTTTCTGCCTTTGTAAAATCGGTGCAAACATCGTCAGCCGCTGCATTGAATTTCTGCTTTTCGTAATCCTCGCGTACAAATGATTTTACAACCCTCATACCCTTAACATTTTCCTGAACGGAATTATTAAGCTTATCGTATTTTTTGAAAACGCTGTCGAAAAGCGGCATTGCTTTCTTTATTATCAGGAAAAGCGCGAAGGCTAAAAACGGCACTATTGCTACATATATTGTTGAAAGCTGTGGGCACATAGCAAATGCCATTATTATTGAGAAAATCAACATAAACGGCGCGCGTACAGCCATGCGTATTATCATCATATATGCCATCTGTACATTGGTAACATCGGTCGTAAGGCGTGTTACAAGGCTTGAGGTAGAGAATTTATCTATATTTGAAAAGGAAAAATCCTGAACCTTATAGTATAAATCGTGCCTCATATTTTTTGCAAAGCCTGCCGAAGCCGTAGCGCAGGTACTTCCCGCAAGCGCTCCGAAAAAGAGGGAAATAAAGGCTAAAAGCACAAGCATCCCGCCGTAGGCAAGTATCATTTTCATATCGGCTCCGTTTTCAATACGGTTAATAAGCCTTGCAATAAAGAAAGGAATTATACATTCCATTACAACCTCTACCGAAACAAAAATCGGAGTGAGTATGGTAGTCTTTTTATATTCCCTTACGCAACCCATAAGTGTTTTTATCATATTATTCTCCCTCTAAAGTAAAATACGGTTATTCTTCAATATTTGTTTTGAGTTTTTGAACTATAGAGAAAAAAGCTTCAATTTCTTCATCAGTAAGCCCTTTTCTAAGCTTTTTTTCTCTTTTTTCGATATCCTCAGCTATGCTGTTGTGAACTCTGACCGCTTTTTCGGTTAAAACAATCTTTTTAAGCCGTGCATCACTTTCAACGCTTTCTCTTGTTATAAAGCCGTTTTTTTCCATAAGCTTCAGGATATTACTCGCCGTAGAGCGGCGGATTGAAAACTTTTCCTCAAAATCCTTCTGGAAAATATCCCTGTCTCGGTTTTCATAAAAATAGTCAATCGCCCAGCCCCTGACGCCTTTATTAGGTTTACATTCAAGCTTGTCTGCGTGTTTTTCAACATCGCGCCTTATAAGATTTGAAAGATTACGAATTTCAAGTCCGATATGCTTTTCGGCGGGCATAATGTCACCTCACAATATAAATGTTAGCTTGCTAACTATTATATCCGTTTATATTTTAATTGTCAACATATATATAATGAATTTTTTGTGAATATCATTATACTTTAAAAGGACGATCTTCAGACCGTCCCATAATACTTTATTCCTTAACAAGCACCTTTTCGATTTTGCCGATTATCATATAGTGAAAATCGTCATTATACCAGCGAAGCGGTTCTTTATCTATAAAGCAATCCGCACTCATCTGCTGAACATACTGTTTTTTGCATATAACAACCGTTCTTGCCTGTTCAAAATAAACCGTATTATCCGAAAACACGGGAGTAAGCCCAGTAAGGGCGGTTTTATCCGTATCCCTACCCGATTTTGAGCCGCAGATTTTATGAATCTCCTTGTTATCACCGTAAAAGCTCAGGGTGAAGTAATCGCTGTTATTTATAAACTCTAAAGTATACCGCTGCGGTCGGATAACCGTCATCATACAGTCATTGCCCCACATCTCACCCGCAAAGCCCCATGAGGCCGTCATCATATTATACTTTTCCCTGTCTCCCGCGGCGACAAGCATCCATTCCTCGGAAATTGCTTTAATAAGATTATCCTTAATTTCCTTTGCGCTGATTTCTTTAAACATATTAATCTCCATTCTGCTGCAAAAGCTTAGGTCGAACCACCCAAACAGAAATAGGTTATAAATCTCCCTTAGCGGCGCCTAAATGCTTTTGAGTATGTATTTTATTATTTGCTTTATTTCCTCATAAAAGCTGATTTTCTCCGGCAAAGCGTGAATATCCCTTAAGGCGATAAGCTCTACCGTACCTATAACCTCATCGCCCATTTTGTATTCGACCGTTCCCAATATATCTCCTTTAGCAATCGGCGCATAGAGAAACCTCGGTAGCTTTACATCACAACTTATATTCTCGGTTTCAAGGGTATTTATAGTATACGGCTCGATAAATACCTCGATTTGCTCCTCATCAGAGCCGATAACGGGTATGTTGTAGCAGGAAATTTTAGGGCTGTAATTTGTCTGCTGTATTGCGTCAAGTCCGTAGTCAAGTAGGTTAGCGTGGTCGTTCCAGTCGTTGGGGTCATTAAGCGTAACCGCAACGGCAAGCTTTCCGTCTCTGCGCGCCGCGCTTACTAAGCATCTTCCCGATTTTTTTGTAAATCCCGTTTTAACCCCTACCGCACCGTCAAATAATTTAAGCATTTTGTTGTGGTTAGTAAGCGACCGTCTGTATGGTGGGTTTCCGTAATTAAGCACCGCCGATTCACTCGCGGCCGCCTTAGCAAAACATTCATTTTTAAGGGCATATGCCGCTAAAAGCGCCAAGTCTTTTGCGGTGGTGTAATGACCGTCCGCGTCAAGACCTGACGGGGTCACAAAATGCGTGTTAGAAAGCCCTAATTCCTCGGCTTTTTTGTTCATCAGTACGGCGAATTTTTCAACAGTTCCGCCAAGCGAAATTGCTGTGACATTCGCCGCATCATTACCTGATGCCAACATCATACCGTAAAGCAGGTCGTGATAGGTCACCCTATCTCCCGCAAGCAATCCCATGGACGAGCCCTCGACCTTAAGCATATCCGCCGTGACGGTTATTTCTTCGTTCAAGTCGGCATTCTCGCACAAAAGAAGCGCCGTCATTATTTTAGTGGTGCTCGCCATAGGAAGTTTTTCGTCCGCATTCTGCGCATATATGATTTCGCCCGTGTCGCCGTTTATCACTGCCGCCGCCTTTGCAGAGGTGCCGACCGCGCCTACGGGTATGAGCGAAAAGACAAACAAGGTTAAACAAAAGCAAATAATTTTTTTCATAATCCGCCTCCCCCACCCTTAATTTTATGAGGATAACGGGGCGTTATATTACGGCGGAATTATTCTTTATTTTCCTTTTTGTCCTTCGAGAAAAGCTCCTTTGCTTTTTCAAGAATCTCAGGCGCCATAGCAATAGCCTTTTCGGCAGAGGAGAGCTCGTTATAAACCGGCATCATTTTTGCGTTTCCTCCGCTTACCGCAATAAAGGCAACAGGCGAAACGGTCACGCCTGCTCCGCCGCCTCCGCCAAAGAGTCCCGACTGGGTCTTGCTCGGAAAATCGCTCCCTCCTGTCGCCACCCCAAAGGAGACCTTCGAGACGGGAATCAGGGTAATATCCCCTACAACAATCGGGTCGCCGATAATAGTGTTCGCGTCAACCATAGCGCGGAGTTTGTCCATCGTTACATCCATAATGTTTTTTATACTGTTTTCGCTCATAGCTCATTCCTCGTTTTAAATTTATTGTATTCGGAGAACACCCCGAAAGCCATTACAATTAAATAAATAACTCTAATCCTTACAACTAACGAAAAGCCGAAATCGGAATTATCTGAATTAAAGTCCGCCGTGACATTTATACTTTTCATTTTTACATTGGCTATACCGTCTATAAAGGTAAGAACCGGATAAACAGCGGCGCAAACCGCCCCGTAATCAATAGCCGTCGCCGCGGCTTCGCCCGATGCAACCTTAATATCAAGACAAAGCTTTCTTATTGCTATATGCCTGAAACTTCCCTTTAGCCTTTCAAGCACAGACTTTATAAAAACGAAAATTTCCTTTACCGCTCCCGCAAAGCCATATTTCTTTTTAAGCTTATCAAAGGCCTTTTCGGTCTGTTTTTTCGCCTTTTTATCGCTTTCGGTATCGGGCTTCGGCTTTTGTGTATCCTCTTTAGGCTCGACCTCATACGCTTTAATACCCGCAATTTTTAATTTCACAAAAAAGTCACCGTCATATTTTATATGAACGCTCATCGGAATAAAAAGCAAAAGGACGATAAACGCCAAAACCGAAAGAATAATAATTAAAGGTATCAAGGCATTCTCCCCTTTTGGTTAGTATCATTCAAAAAAGCAGCATTATTCCTCTTCTGTGTCGCCCTCAAGCGGTATCTGTTCGCCGACCTTTTCTCTCGCATCCTCGTTTTTGGGAAGTGGCGGAAGTTCCGTTAAATCACTTATACCAAAGCATCTCAAAAAGTTTTTGGTAGTACCGTACAAAAGCGGCTTACCCGGCAGTTCAAGCCGTCCGCGCTCCTCAATAAGTCCCTTTTCCACAAGGGTAGTTACAACACCGGAGCAATCAACACCTCTTACCTGCTCAATAAAAGATTTGGTGACGGGCTGATTATATGCCACAACCGCCAAAACCTCAAGAGCCGCAGGAGACAGCGGTGTGCGCCGCTTAATATCAAACATTTTCTTTATATATCCCGCATATTCCTTTTTTGTCGCAAGCTGATATGCGTTTTCCATTCTGACAAGCTCCACACCGCGGTCATTTCCTTGGAGTTTTTTTGAAAGCGCATTCATAACCTCTGCAACCCGTTCGGGCGAAATATCAAAAACCTGCGAAAAACGGTCTATGCTTATAGGCTCGCCGCCTGAAAATAACACCGCTTCAAATGCGGGGATAAGCTCTGCTGTCGTCATTTGCGTTTATGCTCCTTAATAAGTGTAATTTCCGCGCTGTCTGAGTCTCCGTCAACCCGAACGCGGTTTGCCTTGCAAAGCTCCAACACCGCCAAAAAGGTTGCTACCAGCTCTGAACGGCTGTGCGCAGTTTTGTAGAGAGAAGAAAGCTTTTTTGAACCGCCTGTCCACAAATTCCTTATAACAAACACAATTTTAGTCGAAACGGCGACTATTTTTTTTGCGACAATCTTTGTGAAGGGTGCTGCCGACGGCGGTAGCTTTCTCTGCCCCCTGCCGACCGCCGCTAAATACGAAAGATACATAACATCAGCCGAATGGGTAAGCTCATAGGTTTTATCGAACTCTATTTCCTCGGGAGGTCTTACAAATCGGTCAAAGCCGTCCTGCATTAAAGAAAGCTTTTGCGCCATCTGCTGGCAGACCATATACTCAAGCAGTGCTCCTGTAAGCTCTTCTTTAAGCTGTACTATTTCTTCATGCTTAGGCAATAGACTTACGGTTTTAATGTAAAGCAGTCTTGACGCCATTTCAAGAAATTCGCTTTCAAGCTCCATTTCCTCCGACTTAAAAAGCTCTATTTGTTCGAGGTACTGGTCAATAAGCACACTTAGCTCAATATCATAAATATTAAGCTTATTTCGCGCTATCAACTGTAAAAGCAGATCAAGCGGACCTTCAAACACCTCTAATTTATAGCTTAATGTGTTCTCCATATCTCAACCTATAAACCCGAACGGGAAGCCCGCAATAAGCCCCAAAAAGCTCATAACTGCGCTTGTAAGAAAATTCAGCGGGATATCCAATACCCCTATCCATAAAAGTGCAACCAGCACTAAGAAAATGTAGCGCTCGTAACGCATAAGCGCGTAATAATATTTGTACGGCAGAAGCGCCGATAAGAGCCGCGAGCCATCGAGCGGCGGAATGGGGATAAGGTTAAACACCGCCAACGACACATTAATAAGGGCAATGTAGTAAAAGAAAAAGCCCAAATAATAAAACGCCGCCGCATCGGTTTTTGAAACCAAAAGCATGAAAACATTATTTATAACAAGGGAAATCAGCGCCACAATCAGGTTAGCAAGGGGACCTGCAAAGGCGGTGATCGCCATATCCCTTTTGGGGTTTCTGAAATTGTTTGAATTGACCTGCACGGGTTTTGCCCAACCGAAGCCGAAAAGCAATATGCAAGCCGCGCCTATCCAATCTATATGCGCAAAGGGATTAAGCGACATTCTTCCCTGATAGCGCGGGGTCGGGTCGCCTAATTTAGTAGCCGCAAGGCCATGGGCAAATTCGTGAACAGGCATAGTAATAAAAATTACGGCAAAGGACGACAGAATATATACAATTACGCTCGCAAAATCAATATTCCCCGATAACAATCTGCTTAACAAGCCATACCACTCCAATCTATTCTATTATTATATAACAAGTATGGAATAATTACAAGAAAAAGATACAGCCAAGCCGAGTTTAACGGTAAAATAATACCTACTATGCGAAATATACATAAACAATTTGCGATTATTCACTTGACATATTTCGACAAAATAAATAAAATAGTATTTATAGGCACACTAAAATTAGCGAAAATCATTATGTAGTAAAAATAAAAATCACCCTTTACGCATACGGCGTAAAAGGCGATTTTTTGGAGCTGAAGATGGGACTCGAACCCACGACCTGCTGATTACGAATCAGCTGCTCTACCAACTGAGCCACTCCAGCGCTTGCTATATGATTATACCAATAAGAAAGTGTTAAGTCAAGTAAAAAATATAATATACGGAGGAATTCAATATGGAGGATAAAGAAGTTAATAGAAGAATTGCTTTGTACAGAAAGATGGCAAACCTTACACAAACCGAAGTTGCCGAAAAAATGGGAATGAAATGCAGTACATATTCGCAAATGGAACGCAAAGGCTCAATCAGCACAGAGCGATTACTGACCATTTGTAAAATTCTCGGCGTCACTCCCGAAATGCTGCTTTACGACAATACAGAGGGCAAAAAGCTTGATTTTTCAGGAACCGAAACTATGACAAGCACGCTTAATCAGCAAAACAATCCTTTTGCAAACAGCTCTTACGGTCCTGCACCCTTTATCCCCACACACAAAGAAGAAAGCATAATTAAAATACTGCGCAATCTTCCTAAACCATACTATGACGATGTTGTTAATTTTATAGAAGCAAAATACAAAGAATCAAAGAACAAATAATAAACCTGAGGTGTAATGAGCAGGGTTGCTAAGGACAGTTATGTTTTATAGGAACGCTGAGCATTGCGAAGGGCAAGAGAATAGAGAGAAGTTTAGGCTTCTCTCTTTTTTCTTGCCCTTCTTTACTAATATATATCCGTACATTCGACTATCGAGCCCTCTTTAAGTACAATTATTGTATAAACTTAAAGGAGGTATTTTTATGGGTAAGTTTATTGAAGAATTCTACTACGGCAACCTTGATCCACAGGCACGTAGCACGAAGCAGAACAAGGCAGTACAAAAGCAAATGGAAGTATTGATGCTCAATGAAGACTATCTCACCGAGAATCTTTCGGGCGAAAGCAAAAAGAAATTCCTTGAGTTTGTCAATGCTTGGGGTGTGGTAAATGGTGAATCCAATCTCGACAGTTTTATCATGGGGTTTCGTCTTGGTGCTAATTTCACCTACGATACTTTTGTTTCGACCGAGTCACCGTTTCAAGACTTATTAAAGGAGTGAGCGATATGCGTGATAAAAAGTATTATATTGCGCTTGATGATTTTGAACGCAGGGTTATTGTGAATTGTATGAACGAAATGCGTAACTCACTCATTGAGGATGGTAAATGTACGGATACATTGGATGAAGTTCTGTTAAAGGTTATCCGCTCAAAGCAAAAGAAATTTAAAGTTGTCTATCAGGAGGCTTGATTATGGAAAAGATTATATACGATGAAAATAACGGTCTTTGGTATGAACTGCAAGGCGACTATTATATCCCCTGCTTGAAACTTCCCGATGAAGAAGAAAGAGAAATTGGTGTATGGGGAATGCGGCATTTGAACTATCTAAAACAACACCGCAAAGCCACCTACAACCGCCTTCAAGCAGAATTTAAACTCAATTCATATCTATATGATATAAATTCTCAAGCTGAGGAAATGTTTGAAACTTTAATTAATCAATTCAAGCAAACGGAAGGTATTACCGAACAACTAAAATCGGAAAATCAAATGGAATGGGTACGCCGGATGAACAATATTCGCCAAATGGCTACAGAGATAGTGATTAGTGAATTGATTTATAACTGAAATACAAAAATGAGCGAAGCCTAAAATTTAGTGGCAGTTCTTCGTGCATTTGATAAATTTGTGGCATTAATATGTTGACATTTAGGGATTAAATGGTATAATGATAATATATATTTATTTAGCAAACTTGTTGAAAGACAAGGACGCAAAGCTACGGTGTCTAAGCGAAATCGTATGATCGACCGGCTGCATCTTTTTTGGTGCAGCCGGTTTTTGTTTTGTGAGGTGATTTTTTGAATAAGGTATTGCGTGAAGAAAAAAAGTTTTTAATATCGGTAGCAGATTTCATAAAACTCAGCCATAAAGTTGAACAGGTTATGCTTAGCGATCCACACAACGGTACACATGGATATACGATACGCTCTCTATATTTTGATACGCCGTTTGACGATGATTATTTTGAAAAGCAAGCAGGAATAGAACTCAGAAGAAAGGTGCGCCTGAGATGTTATGACCCAAATTCTGACTTTGCTATGCTTGAACTAAAGCAAAAGCAAGGCGCACAGCAAATGAAGCGTTCGCTCAGGGTGTCGAGAGAAGATGCAAAGCGGTTGATTGCGGGAGACTATTCAGTTTTGCTTAATTATACTGAACCGTTTGCTGCTGAGATGTATGGGTTGATGCAGTATCGGTGCTACCGACCTAAAACGATTGTTGAATACAACCGCAAAGCCTTTATTGCTAAGGAAAATAAAATTCGTATCACCTTTGATAATAAAATCGTTTCCACTGAAAGCAGTTTTGATCTTTTCAATCCCAATTTGAATATGAATCCCGTACTTGACCCTTATGACGTGGTTTTAGAGGTTAAGTTCAATGGTTTTCTGCTCGGCTACCTAAAAGAACTTATAAACAGTACGGATAAAAGTGAGCTTTCGGTAAGCAAATACGTTTTGGCAAGACAAAACGCATACCAAACACACATATAGGAGGAAAAACAAATGAAAGATAAACTTTTCGAATTATTTGAAACAAACGGTGAACTGCAAATCGGTACGGTTGCACTGCATATCTCTATGGCAGCTGTTCTCGGCTTTTTGATTTTTGTTTCTTACTACATTACTCACCGGGGCACGATTTATAGTAAAAAATTCAATGCATCCTTGGTGGTGCTTACCGTTCTTACCGGAACAGTTATGACGGTTATCGGCAACAATATTGCTCTTTCTCTCGGTATGGTTGGTGCGCTTTCTATTGTGCGTTTCAGAACCGCAATCAAAGACAGTAGGGATACCGTGTATATTTTCTGGACAGTGATTGTTGGTATCTGTTGCGGTGTCGGAGATTACATAGTTGCGCTTATCGGCAGTGCGGTTACATTTATTGTGTTGTTTATTCTGGGCTGCATTAAGAATGATAACCGTATGTTGATTATTGTTCGAGGATCAAGGAATAAGCAATCTATTGTCACGGGTTACATATTTAAAACATTCAAAAACAAAGCAATTTTACGTGTTAAAAACACAACCGAGGATACAATGGAATTAATTTACGAGGTTTCCTCATCGCTACTGAAAAAGACAGAAAAAGATATCAATATAATAGACGCACTATACGATTTAGGCGGCATTGAATATGTCAATATCGTGATGCAAAATGATGAGATTTCAAATTGATCTTGCTATATGATTTTTAAGGGAGGGTAATGCAATGAAATACAAAGTTTATGGTATTGTCTCATTCTGTCTTGCATTTGTTGTGATTGCTTCTTCCCTTTGGTTTACAAGAAGCGAGGAGAAAGAACGATATCACCAGCATTTGATGGCGGAGCCCAAAGCCGCCTGCTCTCATTCTGACGATCTTTTTTGCACCCATCTCCCTCTTTTACAAATCAATACTAATGGGGTGACAATTCCCGGCGATCCCATTTATGATGCCAATGGAAAACGTATTGGGTATACAACAACAGGAAGCGGAGAAAGCGAGTTGCTTTGCAACCTTAGTGTTACAGATAACCATGCACAAAATAACCATATAAATGATACCGCAAGCGTAGAAAGCAGCGCAAGAATTCGCATTAGGGGAAATTCCTCTAGGAAATTTGATAAAAAGGGATACAGTATTACCCTTGTAACTGATTCTGGTGAGAATAATCCACAAGAAATGATGGGAATGGATGCGCATCATGAATGGGTGTTGCACGGTCCCTTTTTGGATAAGACGCTTATACGTAATTATATGTGCTATAACCTTGCGGGACAAATTATGAGTTATGCACCCAATGTCCGTTTTTGTGAGGTGCTGATTAACGGCGAATATAATGGTTTGTATTTGATGGTAGAAAGCATCACTGCAGGGAATGCAGGCGCAAGATTGGACATCAAGGTGGACCGGAAAGATAATTCCTATTCCGGCTATGTTATACGCTTGGACCGTGGTAGTGAAACACCTATAAAAAACATTGTCCCTTTTTCGCTGTATTCTATGCGCAAAAGTACCGGCGGGTTTAATATAATCTATCCCGGAACAGCAAACCTTAATGAGCAGCTTGTCGAAAGCATCACTCAAGACTTTTCAAATTTTGAACACATGTTGTATACGTATGATTTTGATCATTCCGAATACGGATATTCAAAAACAATAGATGTAGATTCGTTTGTAAATTACTTTTTGATTAATGAATTCACTTCAAATTATGACGCAGGTAATTATTCTACATATATCTATAAAGGTACAAACGGAAAATACAGAATGTGCGTTTGGGATTTTAACAACGCATTCGATAACTATCAAGAGCAGGCGATTGATCATGAAACTTTCCTTCTTCATGAATCCCTGTGGTTTAACATGATTATCAAGGACAAGGATTTTACCGAGCGTGTAATCAAACGTTATCACGAACTGCGTAAGACTTATTTTAGCGATGACTACCTAAACAATTATATTGACGAAACGATTGCTTATTTGGGCGACGCAATTGACCGTAATTTTGAAAAATGGGGCTATACTTTTGAATCAGATCATAACCTGTTGTACCCCACCACACGTAATCTTCGCAGTTATGACGAGGCGGTAGCACAGCTGAAAGGTTATATTGCAAGTCGCGGTGCTTGGATGGATGAAAATATTGATGTTCTACGCCAGTATTCCGCAAACTCGAAAACAAAATTGGCAAAAGAACACACACGATAGAAAGGAGCCGAATAATGAAAAAGTTTATTATCGCTGTATGCTGTATCGTGGTGTGTGTATTGCTGTTTGATTATTTGTATTATTATCAGGGCGTGTATATTGATTTTTCTCCCAATAAAAAACCAACCACCTTTGTCTGTACAAAAGGTGAAAAAATCTATTTAGATAAAGGCAACGGCTTTGAAGAATTTGAGATCAAAGGCGTAGATATCGGTTCGGGTATGCCAGGCGAATGGTCAACAGATTTTGGCATCACAAAAAGCGATTATTTGCGTTGGTTTAAACAGATCAAAGAGATGGGTGCCAATACGGTGCGCATATACACCATAAACAACGATGTTTTTTATAACGCATTTTACGAGTTCAACAAAGATAATCCCGATCCCTTATATCTTTTACACGGTGTCTGGGTTAACGATTACTTATATAATTCAGCCAGGGATGCTTATGATCCGGAATTAATCGATACATTCATAAACGATTGTAAAATTATGATCGATATTGTTCACGGCAATCGTAAGCTTCAGTTAGGGCGTGATGCATCCTCCGGCCACGGTACATATAACAAAGACATTTCTCAGTGGGTAATTGGTTACATTCTCGGTGTTGAATGGGAAGATGTGACCGTTGTCTACACCAATGAAAAATTTAAAAACAACGAAAAATATAACGCCTATAAAGGAAAATATATGTACTCTACTCAGGATGCCACCCCTTTTGAGGCAATGCTGGCGCGGGTTGGAGATGAAGCAATTGAATATGAAACCAAGCGCTACAAAACACAAAAGCTGGTTGCATTTTCTAATTGGCCAATTACAGATCCTTTCACCTATCCACAGTATATAACAGATTATTTTGATAAATGCGCGAGTGTGGATGTAGAGCATATCGGTTGTACCGACAAAGTTCTCTCCGGACATTTTGCATCGTACCACATCTACCCCTATTACCGCGATTATCTTGCTTTTGTAAAGGATTTCAACGAGCTTTCTTTTGATGTTGATATTGAATCATGTTATAAAGACGGAACGTTGAATACCTATAAACTCTACCTCAAAGCAATTGCAGATCACCATGCCATACCAGTTGTGATCTCCGAATTTGGTGTGCCGACCGGACGCGGGATTGCCCATATTGATACAAACACCGGGCGAAACCAAGGTCATATGCCTGAAACCGAGCAAGGGCCGGCATTAGTGGCGTGTTATAACGATATTATTGAGGCTGGATGTGCAGGTTCATGTTTGTTTTCCTGGCAGGATGAGTGGTTTAAGAGAACCTGGAACACCAATTATGCAATAGACTTTATGCGCACGCCCTATTGGTCAGACGTTCAAACAAATGAGCAATACTTTGGTCTTTTATCATTTGACCCGGGAAAAGAAAAAACTGTTTGTTATATCGACGGCGATGTTTCCGAATGGTCAGAAGACGATATTGTTATGAAAAGTGACGATCTGACGCTATCCATGAAATATGATGAGGCATATGTGTATTTTCTTGCGAAAAAAGATAGTTTTGATTTTAACAATGAAAAACTCTATATTCCAATCGACACAACCCCCAAAAGCGGCAGTAGCTACTGTGAAAATAATGATTTGCGCTTTGATCGTGCGGTAGATTTTCTTATTACCATAAACGGCAGAAAAAACAGTAAAATCCAGGTGCAGGAGCGCTACGAGGTTTTGCGTGCAAACTATGCCAAAGAGGTTTATGGGTTTGATACCTATGTAAAAGGAAATATACCAATGCGGAACTCTCCTAAATTTGTGGATATCAATATTATTCTACAAATGAGTCAATTGGTTGATGGCAAGCATTTGACAGAAGCAGAAGTTTTCCCAACTGGAGTTCTTACATACGGTAATGGAAATCCGGATGCCAAGAATTATAATTCCCTATCGGATTTTATTTGTAACGGTGATTATGTTGAAATCCGAATCCCGTGGCAACTTCTTAATTTTTCAGATCCATCAAGATTACAAATTCATGATGATTATTATGACGATAATTACGGAATTGAATATATTACAATTGATGAAATGTATATTGGCTTATCGGATGGAACAAACGGCAGAAGGATTCCGCTTTATGTTCAAAAATTAGAGGGTTGGGAGAACAAGGTTACCTATCACGAAAGACTGAAACCATCTTATTACATTTTGCAGAGCGTATGGAGGGAAAAGGATGAAGGTTGAAATACTGATTTATGCTTATCTCACCGTATGTGCCGCTATGATTATATTTAATATTGTGTGCATTTTTGTGTTTCGCAAAAAGGATAAAAACATCGAAAAGCGAAGCATAGATTTTACAGATAGTATCGAGGAACAATTTAGTAAGGATACGATTGATGAAGCACATAAGAAGTTTCTTCGCAAGAAATTAAAGAAAATCAATCACATGATGGCTTTTGACGAAACACTTGAAAAGCTTTATGAGCAAAAACCCGAGCAGGTTCAAAACTATATTATGAAGCTAAGCTCCGTATTCGTTTTTCTGACCTTTAAATATAGCGAGAAAAACAAAATTCAAGCGGCTTATTATCCTTACATAATTAAGAAATACAATGTATTTAAAGGCGCATACATAGGTATTGTTATAGATTCTCTTATGGAGCTTGTTAAAGAATCCAATTTGTATTGCCGTGAAAATGCATTGCAGGCACTTTACTCCATAGGAGATGCCCAGAGCGTAATAAATGCATTTAAACTATTAGATAGAATAGGTGGTTTTCATCACTCAAAAATGATTGCCGACGGCCTTTTATCTTTTGGTGGAGAAAGAGAGTTGCTTGATAAAAAGCTCTGGCAGAGCTTTAATGAGTTTTCTTTAAGTATTAAACTGCCGATTCTTGATTACTTTCGCTTTAGTTCTGATGCGCATAAAGAAAAGGTATTACACATTATGAACGACAAGGACGAAAATCAGGAGTTGCGTTTCAGCACCATTCGATATTTTGCAAAATACCATTACGAACCTGCACTTGATTGTTTATATGGCTTTGCCACCGATAATTCACCTATATGGGAATATAAAGCAATTGCGGCAACTGCACTTGGGAATTATCCGTCTGTAAAGACAGAAGAAATTCTTAAAGATTTGCTTTGCGACAGGAATTGGCATGTGCGCTATAACGCTTCGGATAGTCTCGAACGACTGGGCGTTAAATACGAGGAAATGATTGATATTTTCGAAGGTGGCGACCGCTATGCCTCCGAAATGCTCCGCTATCGTTTTGACCGCAAAAAACTAAAAGAAAAGGAGGCGGTAACCGTATGATAAGTGACAACGCTTTTATGATTGTAAAAACCATACTGGATTATATAAATATATTTTTTGTTATTTATCTTATTGGTTATTCCTCGTTTCTTTTTCTGGCGGTGGTTGTTGGCTCCTCGGAACTTTATAAAAAAAGACATCAGGAAAAACTGAAAAACACACTGCTTCAAAATTATTATGTGCCCATTAGCATTATTGTTCCTGCATATAACGAAGAAGTAACCGTGGTGGAAACGGTTAAATCCTTGCTTGCTTTGGAATATAAGCTTTATGAAATCGTGGTTGTGGATGACGGCTCAAAAGACAATACTTCGCAGAAACTTATCGAAGCGTTTGATATGAAACCGATCCGTCGCCCCATTCATAGAAAAATTAACTGTCAAACAGAAGAATTTGTTTATGAATCGGTTAGCGAAAAGGTGCCGCTCACACTCATCAGAAAGAAAAACGGTGGAAAAGCCGATTCGCTTAACATGGGAATCAACGCGTGCAAATTCCCCTATTTTATTTGTATGGATGCCGATTCGGTTTTGCAGTACGATTCTCTCAGTAAAATTTCCCGTCCCATTTTAGAGCAAGAAAACATCGTGGCTGTTGGCGGTGTAGTCAGACCTGCCAATAGCGTTACGTTAGATCATGGCAGAGTTTTGAATTATAAGTTACCGAGCAATATCCTTGCCTGCATGCAGGTGCTTGAGTATGACCGCTCGTTTCTTGCTTCACGTATTTTGTTTGATAAATTCAATGGCTCTCTTATCATTTCGGGTGCATTCGGTCTCTTTAAGAAGGATGTTGTGATTGCTGCAGGCGGATATGATCATTCTACAATGGGCGAGGATATGGAGCTTGTTGTAAAGCTACACGAGTACTGCACCTTGAACGAAATTCCGTATTGTGTGAAATATGCTACTGATGCGATTTGCTGGTCCCAGGCGCCCGAAAGACTTAAAGACCTTTGCAAACAAAGAAAACGTTGGCATTTGGGATTGTTCCAAAGCATGTGGAAGCACAAAGTTATGCTGTTTAATGCTAAATTTGGAGCCGTTAGTTTTGTTTCGTTTTTTTATTTTCTTCTCTATGAGTTGTTATCCCCATTTATTGAGATCTTCGGCATACTGACAATGGTGCTTGCATTTATATTTGATTTGATCAATGTGCCGTTTATGGTTTTGTTTTTCGCGATTTATGCTGTGTTTGGCTGTATTTTAACTCTAACCGCATTTTTTGCAAGAACACAGACAATAGACCTTAAAATATCGGCAATGGATGCCCTGAAAGCGGTTTTGTTATGCTTTTTTGAAATCACATTTTTGCGATTTATTATGGCATTTGTCAGAGCAACCGCCTTTTTCGGCTATAAAAAGAAAAAACTGAATTGGGGCAGAATTGAACGCAAAAAAATCAATGTAAAATAAGGAGTAAACAGTTATGCAAAAGAAGTTACTTAGAACCTCGCTTTTCGGCTTTTCTAAAACAGAAGTATGTGATTATATCGCGAGAGTAAATGATGAATTTAATAGTAAAATCGACCTGATCACCACAGAGCATACCAAGGAAAGAAATGAATTGACAGCACAAATTGCTGCGCTTAATGAAGAGATCAACAAATATAAACAAGCAAATGCCGATATTGCTCAAGCGCTTTTTGATGCACAGCAATATGCAACCGAGTTGAAAGCAAAAGCGGATGGCGAATATAAAGAGGCTCAGGATGAACTTCTCGCTCTCAAGGAAGCCGAGACGGACAAATTGAATACATATCGTGAAAAAATTGAAAACGTCAGAAAAGAAATTGTTTCCGTACTTTCCGATATAGATGATAAATTGGCTGCCGAGACAGTCAAAACCGAAGACTTGATAGCAGAATACAACTCCGAAGAAGGAATCGCAGTATGAAAAGGCTGATTGTTTCGGTAATTTTCTTGTTAAGTGTTCTTTTTGCCTGTATTCCCGTTTGTGCTGAGGTAATGTCTACAAGGGAACCGACGGCGGCTGATACAATTTATATAGCCGGCAACCCTGATATGTATCCTTTGGAATTTTATAACGAAAAAACCGAGTGTTATGAAGGTATCTTGCCAAAGATATATGAGCAAATAAGCGAGCAGACAGGGATAGACTTTTCTTATGTTTCTGCCGACAGCAAAGACAGACAAAAAGAACTTTGTGAAAATTTTCAGGTGGAAATTGCCTCTGCACACCATAAAGGAGATATTTCTCTTTCTAAAGAAATAGAACTGTTTTCTTATGATAAAGACGGTAAAAAACAAACGGTTTGTATCGGCTTTACTAAAATAATGAATCCTGATATTGCGGCAGCCGTAGAGACGGCGCTTCAAAGTGCCGATAAAACCGTGTGGATGTCTGCTGCTATGCAGCTTGAAGATAAAACACAGTCTGCCAAAATCATTCCGTGGCTTATAATTGCCATCAGTGTTTTAGTTCTTGCTTTGATTACTATGTTCGTTTATATTATTGTGAAACGCCACCGTAATCACGCGCAGAACCAAACCAAAATGACCGACACACTTACCGGTATCGGCAATTTGAGTTATTTTGAGGAATGTTATTCTCATCATATTTCGAGTGCGGTGCGCTCATTATATTATGTGGCATATATTGCAATTGATATTGAGAAAATAGAAACCTATTTCGGCTTGCCTGAATCTGAAGAATTGCAACGCTATGCGGCGGCCACTATGACAGGGATACTTAAGGATAACGATTTTGCTTCTCGAATTGACAACGGCGTATTTGCTTGTTGCTTTATGTGCCCTGATACGCAACGTGCAATCGAAAGTATGACAGAACTCATAAGAAATCTTAATAGCTATAACGGAAGTTTTTCAAAGGATAACGGCGTTTTGTTCAGGGGCGGTGTTTACCCTCTTGATAAACAAAATCTCCCCACAGAAACCGCTATTTACAATGCCCGTCAAGGATATCTTCTTGCCGTGAATGAGGATAAGGATGTTTGCTTGTGCGATAAAAACACTCTGAACCGTGTATCTCTCAAAAGCAGACTTCAAAAGAAGATATCTAAAGCTTTGGAAAATGAAGAATTCCAAATTTATCTCCAATTTGTATTTGATACAAAGAAAAAGAAGCTATGTGGAGCAGAGGTACTGTCCCGTTGGCATAGCTTAGAAGAGGGTGTGTTGTCACCGGCGAATTATATTGAAGATATGAAACTTGCGGGTATGATTGATAAACTTGATTTTTATATTTTTGAAAAGACCTGCAAGATGCTCGCCGATTGGAAAAATACCGATTTTAAAAAGCTATATCTTTCTTGCAACTTTACACGAACAACCCTTTCACAGCCAACTTTTTTAGAAGAGTTCGAAGAAGCTCTGTCAAAATATGACTTTGACAGAAAAAATCTTCTTATTGAATTGACAGAAGATGCTTTGGTTAGTGATAGTTCTGTTGCCTATAAAAATATATTGGGCATTAAAAAAATCGGTTGTGGAATTGCTCTTGATGATTTTGGAAGTGGATACACCTCATTTAGCGATTTGTGTGATTATCCGATTGATGTCATCAAGATAGATCGACATATCGTTGCAAAATCGGTTTCTCATCGAGGAAATGCAGTTCTTATTGGTATCATTCGTATGGCTCACGATTTAGGGATTTCTGTTTTGTGTGAAGGAATTGAAAACGAAGTCGAAAACCAAAAGGTGACCGATGCCGAATGCGATTATATCCAAGGCTTCTTGTATTCCCGCGTTTTACCGATTGAAAATGCAATAGATTTTTATAATAATTGTATTTAATTATTAAAACCACAGCTAAATTGCTGTGGTTTTTGTTTTATGACAAATTACGTTAAAGATGCTTGGCATGATATTCTATTTGTAATATAATTAAAATGCATAATTATATTTATCCTTGTTTTCGAAGGTTTCTATCGTATGATTAGCGAATTCTAAAATTATAAAGCATACCCGCAGGCACTTACTGCTTACGGGTATGCTTTATTTTTGAAATTGATATTTTAAGGCATATCTCATTTTTTAACGGTTGTTTCCAGCGTTGCTTTTAATGCTTTTTTTACTTTTTTGTAATTATACATATTAAGGTCCGCACACTGAACAACGCTTTCAACGGAATCATTGATTTCATACTTGGCACAACCGATAGAAACATTCACTTGGTAGGATAATTCTTTTGTCTTATCGGCAAAATTTCTTTCAAAGCGTGTTATCAAACTTTCCACTTTACTTTCTTTTCTTAAAATTACCGCAAATTCATCACCGCCGATTCGGTAACAATGACCGTAATTCCCAAATGTCGATTTAATAGCTTGAGATACAATGCATAAACAACTATCGCCTAACTGATGACCGTAATTATCATTAATATCTTTAAAATTATCTATGTCTAAAATCACCAGGGTTTGTTGAGGTTTCAAATTCTTTATTTTTCTTAAATACGTGCCTTGGTTAAGAACACCCGTAAGCCTATCAAAAAGATTTGCAAACTCAACATCATATGCATAATAGATGCACAGGTTAAAAACAACCGCTATCCTTGTTGTGTATACCGCGGAATTAAAAGATTGAATAGAACACGATACAAGAAAGCAAACGCTTAATAAACATGCAAAAATTCTATGTTGTAAAAAGCCTTTCTGTGAATATCTAAGCGTTTCATACAGCAAATATGTAACCGCTGCAAAAAACGAAACCATATATAAGAAAAACAAATTTCCGCGGTGATACGTATTATTAATGTCTATAAAAAACAGTTGTTTTGTTGAAACCAAAATGTTAAACAGAATAAAATATACACCAATTGCGATAATGGGACCTTTTAAACGATGAAATTTGCCTATAGAAGCCGCGAAAAACACAATCATAATCGGCGATAACAGAAATCCTAAATAATTCGACAAAAAATGTAGAGGTTTAAAATCCGGTGAAGCACCGTTCAAAAATATTGATGCCATTTCAAAAACGATTATGAAAAATTCTCCTAAAAAAACAATAAAAAATCCTTTTTTATGATCTCTTGAAATATATTGATTTGTGGCTGTTAAAAACAACATACAAAAAATAGTTATAAAAAGAAGAGGGGTTGTATAGAGGTACTGGGACATTGTGCGATACTCCTATTGTAATATAATTATTTATGATAGCGTAAAAATCACTCTTTGTCAAGTCCATTGGCTTAAATAAAACCGATATTGTTTTTTGTGTGAATTTTCAGTACATTATGTTGCACTTACCGAAAAATACGGAAGACCGATTTATCATTATCACTTGCACGTGGTGGCTTTGCCGGTAGTAGAAAAGCAAATTAAATGGTCGAAGCGTTGCAAGGATAAAGCACTTGTGGGAACTGTGAAAGAAACCGTTATACAAGTTAGTCACTCTAAAAAGTGGAAGTTGCCGCAACTGACCGATGAAAACGGCGTGCCGCAGTTTATGCAAACGGCAAACCAATACTCATTCCAACCTATAGCATTTTGCAAGGAAATTTATTTGATAAACCTTGCTCTGAAGAAAGTCTTGAAGCAAAATATTTTATCAGCAATACTGAGGAATATGCAAAACGATTAGAACGGTTTGATAAGCTTGGTGAAGAAAAAAGACATGCGCCGCTTGTTAAAATGGAAATGAAAACAATTTTGCGCGGTATAAATGTGGGATTGTGGATTATTTACATTAACGCAAAAACCGGCGAAGGCGAATTGTATACCGATGAAACTATGAGAAGACTCTTAGGCGTTGCCGATGATATTGCCCCGAACGAGTGCTTCAAGCATTGGCAAAATAACATCGATAAAGAGTATCGCGTAGCAGTAGACAATATGATTCATGATATGGCTGAAAGCAATACTGTTATTCAGGTCGAATATCCATGGCATCATCCGCAAAGGGATAAGGTTACTGTCCGTTGCTCCGGAAGATGTGTTGAGAAAAATGATGAAGTTATCGTTTTCGAAGGTTTCCACCGTGTAATCAGCGATTTCTAAAATTAAAAACATACCCGCAAGCAAAAATGTTTGCGGGTATGTTTCATTTACTGGCAATGTTAAATTCATTTTATGGTATAGTAAAAGGGCGACACCTCGAATGTGTTACATTCAGGTTGTCGCCTTTTTTGTTTTAGGATATATCTTTCTTTTTCAGTTCCTTTTTCATTTTGCCGAGTGCCTTTCGATATGTCTTATCGGCAGTATCGGGTGAAGCCAAGCCGTGGTCTATGGCTATGTCAATAAAGGCTTCTTCGGGTATGGGTTTCCGTGTTGGCTTGCCGTCTTCATCCAAATCGTCTTTGTCGTAAAAATGAGTGGCATAACATTCCATACAAAAACTAAGATGCGCTGAAATCATTGCACGTTCACGGTAGTTGAGTTTTTCAAATACAGTCATAACCGTTTCGGCTTCTTCCAACTTAAAGAACAACTTGTCCGGCTCAGAGGAACCGTCGTGCGCAACTTCTTCTCGACTTTCTTCACTGTCCTCATCGGCATATTGGCGGTAATACTCCACGAACTGCATATTTTGAATACCACAGCGGATAATTTCGGTGGCATCTTCCTTACTTGTGCCAATGGCCTCCGCTATTTTCTCCAAAGTGGCATCATCGCTTTTGTTACCAAACTCACGATAAAGTCGCATTGCTTTGCGCAGTCGCAAATATTCATCGTAGCTCTGAATCGTAAAGCCTGTTCGCATTGTGCGGATATACTCGTGAACCTCACGCATTGCGGCATATTCCTTGTAAACGATAAACGGAACACCACGTTCCGGATCGTAGTCTTGTAAGGCTTTGAGCATACCTATAACATACGCTTGCTTTATATCCAAGAAATGCCCATACATTGCATAGTCCTGAACAATCGCCATTGCCTTTTCGTTTAGCGTGCGCTCATAATAATGGAGAAACCAAGAGATATATTTGTCATTCTTCTCGGCAAGGTAATTTAAGATATATTTCTGTAGGTCGTTTTCCTTCGGCGGTGCCGGAGTTAAACAGTAAATATAAAGTTCTTTTTCCCATTCTTTCACGGCAACCACCTCCTTTGTGCGTGCTTGGGATTACCTTAATCGTTTATCAGTTTCGGCATAGAGCTTTTCACGGCTCATATCAAGGGTGTATTGCCCGTTAGCATAATCGGCATTTTGTAATGCCTTAAACTTATATTCCTTTGCCAACTCCGTAGCCATAGCCGCAAAGGTTTCGGTAATGGTTCCTCTGCCTTTCTCGGTACGGATGGCGGAACAACGTCGATTGTAAATATCCACAACGGGATCTGCGGCGGCAAGCTCTTTGCGGTTAATACTTGCAGCGTATTTACGGCAGGTAACTTTTTTGCCTCTAACCTCATAAGGAGCCGTGCCATTACAATACTGCTGACGGCGGGCAGAGGTCATAAGGAAATACTTGTTACAAATACCGCATTGTCTTGGATAATGTCCGTGGTGTAACCCTTCAAAAAAGTCAGTAACCACGAAACTGTAATAACTATCGAAATAAAGTCTTCGGGCAAGTGTTGCGGATGTGCTTTTGCTCGTCTTTTTAATAGGAACGTATTCCGTTGTTACGGGGAACGGTACCGAGCCGAATATTTCTAACGCTATGGGGAGTAGGTGTTCCTCATCAAGACGGTCGGCATCATCTACCACATTAGTAAATTCTTTGAGCTTGTGAAAGGCATTGCGAATATCATCGCTTAACTTATCGTAAAAGTCAAGTGTGGTATTTACCTTTTTGAGCAGGGCTTCTGCTTTAGAGAAAAACTCTTTATCGTATTCTTTTGGTAGTTGATGGAATATTGTTTGAGCCGCATCCATTTCCGAAACCCTTGCACGACGAGAGAAATATTCGCTTAGGATATTTCCGTTTTCTTCTGAGAACAGTTCGGCGATTCTGTTGCGTTCATTATCTGTACCGAGCATATCAAAGGGTTTGAGCCACGGAAGTGCAGTAAAGATATTTACCATACGCTCACCGACTTTTACATAGTCGGAGATATTAACGTATCCTATACGGAGCATATTTTCAAGTTGCCAATTATCCGTCGTGAAAACACCAATGCGGGCGGCGGTGTCATTTTCATAAAATTGATTTAGCAGATGCACCGCAAAGGTTCCTGCAGGATAACTTTTGCCGCCTATATGCACTCTGCCGTCACGATAATCGGCTCTAAAGAAGCTGATTTTATCCATATTCCGCTTTACCTCCATACTAATTCTAACAAAAGTAGTGTCCCTTAAAACTCCCTTTGATCAAATTAGGACAAAAATATTTTTTCGAAATTATTTTTATAAATTTACGTTTCGATAACATCAATTTAAAATCATTATATCACGAAACTGCCGTAAATACAAGGGATTTAGCGTGTTGCGTTTTTTGTTTTTATATTGTTGCTCTATTCCATTTGATTTTTAACTTTTCCTACATTCTAATAGGTGAGGGAGCGAAAACCTCACAAACACAGGGCATCGCCGTCGGGAAACCGGCGGCTTTTTTATTGCCCGAAAACAGAAAGGAGGAAATGACTATGCTGAAGATCACACCAAAGCAGGCAGATAAGGTTCATTGTCTTGTAAAAGAAGAGTGCTCCAACTGTGACGAGAATGGAAACTGTATCTTGCTTGACGATGGAGAAGCCCACCGCTGTGTGCAGCTTATCTCTATTTATGGCATCTACTGCAACTATTTCAAAAATGCGGTATTGCCGAGCGACCAAGAATTATTCGAACAAATCAAGAAACAAAACAAATTAAAGTAAAAAAGGAGAAATGTAAAAATGAAAAAATTTAATGAAATGTATGTTATCGGTATCGACCACGGTTATGGGAATATGAAAAGCGATACCGAACCCACTTTTGTTAGCGACCTTCTTGTATGGAATAAAAAGTATTATTCCATCGGAGTCGGTCATAAGGAATTCACGGCAGATAAGTTTAATGATGAGGATTATTACGTTCTCACCCTTGCCGCTATTGCGAGAGAGCTCAGACGAGCGCGTATTACCGAAGCCAATGTGTTCATCGCCGCAGGCTTACCCCTCACTTGGGTAAGCGAGCAAAAGGCGGAATTCAAAAAATATCTGCTTCAACACAATAAGGTTATTTTCAATTTTCGCAACACCGAATACCGTATTAAAATCGTAGGCGCAGAAATTTATCCGCAAGGATTTGCCGCCGTTGCCGAAAAGCTCGGTGATTTTAAGGGTGTAAATATGCTCTGCGATATTGGTAACGGCACAATGAACCTTCTTCGGATCGTAAACAAAAAGCCGGATGCACAGCGAATGTTTACCGAGAAGTACGGCACCCATCAGTGCGCTTTGCTTATCCGTGAACAGATGATGAAGGTTCATCATGTTAGCCTTGATGATACTATCGTTACGGAAATCTTAAAGAAAGGCACGGCAGATATTGACGAACAGTATCTTGATACGGTTGTTAAAACCGCTAAGGAATACACCACCGGTATCTTCCGCCGTCTGCGTGAACACGAGTATGATCCGAAGCTGATGAGACTTTATGTGGTCGGCGGCGGTGGTTGTTTAATCCGCAACTTCGCCGATTTTGATTCAAGCAGAGTTATCATCAACGATGATATTTGCGCTACCGCTCAGGGATATGAGTATATGGCACTCGTTTCCCTTAACAGGAACGGTGGTGTGGTATGAGTGTTAGGAATGTAAAAATCCGCTTCAATTTAGATAAGGAAAATGACCGCAGGGCGTATGACTATCTGCAAGGCGCAGAGAAATCGTACAGCAAGGCGGTCATTTCTGCTATATGCGGATTTATGGAATTATCTGAAAGGACGGCAGCCGAAGATGCTTTCCTTGAACGGGTTATCTCAACTATCCGAGAGGAAGTTGGAAAAAGTAATCCTCTTGGCGGATTATTACAATTTGTGCAGACACCCCCTGCACAAACACCCGCTGAAAAAGAAAACAACGCTGAAACCGAAGAAACGGTACTCGATTTTCTTGACAGCTTCTAAGGTGACACTTATTCCTGCTTTTGACGGTACTGTGATGGCAATATCCAAAGGAATTGCCCCCACTAACACCAATGGTTCTATTATTCTGCAATACTGACGGCACTCACATAAAATGTGATGCCAACAACGCAGATAAATGGAACTTTTGAAGGATTTGCACTGATAAGAACGGTACGAGGTCGCTCCCTCACGGTGCAAGTCACGGAGAATGGAAGATATACGCTGAATAGCGTGTGTCTTACACCGTAACAAGCAGGACATTTGTGTGCCAAATGTCGCTTGCCGCCATAAAAGTTATGGCGGACTCTTTAGGGGATAACCCCTAATACCCCATTATGAAAGGATGATGTTATGAAAAAACAAGATATACGGATCGTCGCCCGTGTTACTCAAAAAGAAAAAGACCGCATTAGCGACATTGCCAAACGGTGCGGACTTTCCACAACCGAATATCTCCGCCAAAGAGCATTGGGATATGAACCAAAGCCGGTTCCGCCCGATGCTCTTTTTCATTTCTGCGAAAGGTTAGATGCCCTTGTCGAGCAACCCTTCTCTGCGGAAGTGAATACGGCGGCGCTAACTTTGCTCAGAGATATATCGGCGGAGCTTATCACACCAAGAAAGGAGAATATGCGCAAATGGCAACCACAGGCTTTTGGCCCGTCAAAGGACGGTTAAAGGAAGTAATCGACTACGCCAACAATCCCGACAAGACCACCGCAAAGGAATATCTTGACGAAGATCTATATGCCGCCATTCGCTATGTGGAGAATGATGATAAAACCGACCAAACGATTTTTGTGTCCGGTATCAACTGCTCCAAGCATAATGCCTATAACGAAATGATTGCCGTTAAGCGCCGTTTCGGTGAACGGGGCAAGAATATCGCTTATCACGGGTATCAGAGCTTTGCCGCAGGTGAGGTCACACCGAATGAAGCACACCAAATTGGTTTGGAAACCGCCAGACAGATGTGGGGCGCAAGGTATCAGGTGGTAGTCACCACCCACTTGAATACCGATAACATCCACAACCATTTTGTTATCAATAGTGTTTCTTTTGTGGACGGAAAGAAGTTCCGTAACGGCATTGGAGATCGGTTAGAGCTTCGCAAGATTTCCGATGCTATCTGTGCCGCAAGAAACAAATCCGTTATTCAAAGCCATAAATTTTACAGCAATAAAAAGGAATATTGGATTCGGAACTCCGGCAAGCTCACTCACCGAGATATACTGCGGAGGGATGTTGATGAAGCCATCGCCAATAGCGGCAGTTTCAAAGAAATCGAGTATTGTATGAAAAATCTCGGTTATCGCTTTGAACGTGACTTTTATTACGAGCATCCTTCCGTTATTGCAGACGGATGGAAACGAGCAATTCGTATTAGTGGTTTGGGTGAGAACTACACCAAAGAACGCATACGGGAACGATGCCGTGAAAATCAAGTCGGACCGATTATGAACACCATTTATAATGCTCCATATAAGCGAAAACCTCTGCTCGTAATCGAATACGAATGGCGGCGATTTGAACGTATGGATACGGTTCAAGTATTGTTTGCTCTGTTCATCGAACTACTGAAAATATGCACGGGCAACAATATCGAGGAAAAGCACAACAGACCACTCTCTCCACTAATGCGGGCAGAGGTACAGAAGTTAGACAAATATATCGAGGAATACAAGCTCCTTTGCGACAACCACATTGAGTCGCCAAAGGAGCTTTTGTCATTTCAAGAGAACTTATCTTCCCGTATCTCTGAGTTGGAGCAGGAACGATATACTCTGCGGCTAAAACTGCGCCGAGTGAAAACGCCCGAAGAAGATGCTGCCCTGAAGAAGCAGGCAAAAGAGATTACCGCAAGAATTACTCCCTTGCGAAAAAAATTAAAAGTCGCTCTGCGCATCGAGGAGCATATCCCCAAAATTCACGAGCTTCTTGAGCAGGAGCGCAATATCGAAATGAAACGAAATAATTTGATTAAAAAGAAAGAACGAGGTTATGAACGATGAAAAATACTAAGAAAGATATTTCTATTGAGAAACTACACCCTTTTGAAAACCACCCCTACAAGGTGCAGGACAACGAGGAAATGGATATCCTTGCCGAGAGCATTCAGGCACACGGCGTTGTATCTCCCATCATAGTCCGACCACTCGAAAACACCACAGACGAATATGAGATCATATCCGGTCACAGACGGGTTATGGCAAGCAGAAAGGCAGGGATCACCGAAATCCCTGCCTTAATTGTTTCCCTTGACCGTGATGCGGCGGCAATCGTGCTTGTGGACAGCAACCTGCACAGGGAGCATATTTTACCCTCTGAAAAAGCCTTTGCTTACAAGATGAAACTTGAAGCAATGAAGCATCAGGGTTGGCGTTCAGATTTAACTTCCGACCAACTTGGTGGGAAGTTGGAAACTGCCGACCTTGTAGGCTCAGAAACGGGCGATAGCAAAAACCAAGTCCGCCGTTATATCCGTCTTACCAACCTTATCCCCGAAATTCTGCAATATGTGGATGACGGGCGCATTTCATTTACTCCCGCCGTTGAGCTTTCCTATCTAAATGAGCAAGAACAGTATGACCTATTGGAGCAGATGGAGCTAAACGATTGCACCCCGTCACTCTCTCAGGCTTGCCGATTTAAGAAGCTGAGCCAAGAGAACGGTCTGACTCCCGACGTTATTGCCGCCGTTATGAGCGAAGAAAAAGCCAATCAGCGGGAAATGTTCAAAGTACCGATGGAGCGCCTTCGCAAATTTGTCCCGGCCGGTAATCCCAAGCAGACAGAGGATTTTGTTCTCAAAGCCTGTGAGTATTACCAGCGTTATTTGATCCGACAGCGTAACCGTGATGAAAGGTAAGGTGAAGAATATGAAAAAAGTCAATATAGAACCAACTATGTTTTCGAGAAAAGGCGCAGGACGCATTGATGAAAATATCCCTATCGACCTCTTGGAATACGTTACGCCAAGATCGGCTATGGCAATCGACAATACTCCCGTTTGCTATATTCCAAAACAAATCACCGTGTCCGAAGAAATCAGCGGTACTATCTACGACGTTACCGGTGTTTTCACGGGCGAGGTAGACAAATCACTATTTCAGCAATTAAAAGAATTGATCCTATCCGAGCAGTTAGTGTAACTGCCATAGGTTTGTAGAAACACAGCCGAGCATTGTATAATTGGCTTGTCCAATAAGCAATGCTCGGCTTTCGTGAGAAAGGAGTTTATTATGGCAATGAAAGCCGAGAATATGAATCAAGATAAAATTACAGCCTTATACTGTCGTCTGTCCGTAGAGGATATTAAGGACGACAAAGACAAAAAGAGAAAGGGCAAAGAGGACGAATCAAACAGTATCAGCAACCAAAAGCAGATCCTTTCTGACTATGCTAAAAAACACGGCTATACCAATACAATGTTTTTCGTGGATGACGGCATTTCGGGTACGAGTTTTGACCGTAGCGATTTTAACCGTATGCACCGAATGGTGGAGGAAGGTAAAATCGGTACAATTATCGTAAAAGACCTATCCCGTTTCGGTCGTGAGCATATCGAGGGCGACCGCCTTGCGGAAATCGTTTATCCTACGCTTGGCGTTACCTTTATATCCATTCACGAAAATATCAACACCTCTACGGGCGAAGGTATGGAAATGCTGCCATTCTACAATATATTCAACGAATGGTATGCGGCGCAGACCTCCAAGAAAATCCGTGCAGTATGGCAGTCCAAATCTGATAACGGTGAGCGAGTTTCTGCATCGGTAGCCTACGGTTACAAGAAAGCCGATGATGATTCTAAGCAATGGGTTATTGATGAGCCTGCCGCAAAGGTGGTGCGGTATATCTTTCAGCTTTGTATTGAGGGGTTGGGTGTTACCAAAATCGCACGCCGTTTAGAAGCAGAAAAGATTTTAACACCAACCGCCTATTACAACAGCATCGGCAGAAAGACACGGAACAAGGTTATTGATCCTTACCGTTGGTCTGAAAACAGCGTAGACCACATTCTCGCCAATATGCAGTACACTGGTTGTACCGTGAATTTCAAGTCGAGCACCGTCAGCTTTAAGGTTCACAAAACAGTCTATAATTCCCCTGAAGATTGGGTAATCATCCCGAACACACAAGAAGCCATTATTGATATGGATACTTGGGAGCGTGTGCAGGAGATAAAAAAGCACCGCCGCAGAAATACTGCGACGGGCAGACAAAGCATCTTTTCGGGACTTATGTATTGCGGCGATTGCGGTTCAAAGTTATATTTCTGTGCCGCCAAGAGCGTAAAGGAGCATCAGGAATTTTACCGTTGCTCCGCCTATAAGGAAAACAGAGGTAGTTGCACGATCCATTTTATCCGTAACGTGGTACTTGAAAAGATGGTATTAAAGCTCATACGGGAAGCGGCTGAATATATTACGGAATATGAGCCTGTTTTTCTATATCTGTACGGTAAGCAACACGAACTGCACAAGGCAAACAATTTCAAAGCAGCAAAGCAGGAACTTGAGAAAAACAAAAAGCGTATTGTGGCACTTGATAAGTTGATTGAAGCCGCCTTTGAAAAGAATGTGCTAGGTACACTAAGGGATGATCTGTTTGAGCGCATGACCGCCAATTACGAAAAAGAGCAAAGAGAATTGATACAAGCAGTTGCCGAAACGGAACGGCAGCTTGCCAATGCTGAGCAGGATAACATCGACCTCCGGGCATTTCTTTCCATTATCCGCAAATGCACCGATCTAAAGGAACTGACACCTGAACTCGTCAATCGGCTAATAACAAAGATTGAAGTCTTTGATAGCACCAAAGACGAAAATGGCAAAAAGCACGTTCCTATTAAGGTTCACTTTATTGGTGTGGGTGTTATTGTAATTCCTGATGGGAAGACAATTCTTGAGACTTATGAAGAAATCCGCAAGAATCCGCCAAGAGTGGCGTGAAAGAGAAATACGGCGTAGCCTTTATCGGCTACACCGTATCCTACATACCCCGACTGTCCTTAGCCACCTCTGGCTAATGCCTCAGGTTTTTTATTACGGTTTTAATTCAGTTCAATCGTTATGTAAGCGATACGAAAGGGTCATAAGGCTGTCACCGAAGTGGACATTTTCAACCTTCACTCCGGGATATTTCAGAGCCAAATCGTAATGGCTGAAATTCCAAAAGCCCTTTATACCCAGCCCCACAAGCTGATCTGCCATTACCATAGCCGCATTTTTAGGTATACAGAGTATTGCCGCATCAGGGAGATTTTCTTTGCAAAACTCATCTATAGTATTAGTGCTTCTTATGGGAAGATTTTTAATAACCTGACCGACAAGCGACTCCTTACTGTCAAAAAGTCCGATAAGCCGAAAGCCCTTTGACTCAAAATTAATGTGCATTGTAACAGCCCGTCCCAAATTACCTATTCCGATTAGTATTGCGGTTTTCGGTGTATCAAGGCCTAAAATATGCCCGATTTCGGACTGCAACAGCTCAATGTTATAACCGTAGCCCTGCTGACCGAAGCCGCCGAAGCAGTTTAAATCCTGCCTTATCTGGCTTGCGGTAAGCCCCATTTTCTCGGACAGCTCGCGGGAGGAAATCCTTGTCATTCCGGCAGTTTTAAGCTCGCCCAAAAATCTATAATATCGCGGCAGACGCTTTATAACCGAATCGGATATAATATTACTGCTCATTTAACCACTCTTTTATTTTTATTTCATATTAATAATAAAACATTGATAAAAAAATGTCAAGATTTTAATAAAAACATCTTGACAAAACATAAAAAATGAGTATAATAAAATAGTAATCATTACTGATTTGGGTGATTATATGAAAAAATATTCACGCCAGCGTGAAGCAATTCTCGAAGTGTTATGTTCGACCGATACGCATCCCACAGCAAACTGGGTATACGATCGGGTGCGTGAAACCATACCGAACATCAGCTTAGGCACGGTCTACCGAAACCTTTCCGCTCTAAGTGAGGAAGGCAGAATCATTTCGGTGTCGGTAGGCGACGGGTACGAGCATTTTGACGGTAAAAATTCCCTGCACGCGCACTTCTATTGCAAAAAGTGCGGGAAAATTACCGATATCGCGCTCGAAACCGACTATTTAGCCCAAGCGGTGCAGAAATACGGTTTTATCCCCGACTCCTCGGTTTACATTGTCCGAGGCGTTTGCGGCGAATGTAATGCAAAAGAAAATAATTAATTTAACGGAGGAAATTAAAATGAAAAAGTATGTATGTCTTGTATGCGGTTATACCTATGAGGGCGAATCCGCTCCCGAAGAGTGCCCCATCTGCCACGCTCCCGCTTCTAAGTTCCAGGAGCAGGCTGCTGAAAAGTCTTGGGCTGCCGAGCATGTTGTAGGTGTTGCCAACGGAGTTGACCAGAGAATAATCGACGGTCTTCGCGAGAACTTTAACGGCGAGTGCTGCGAGGTTGGTATGTATCTTGCTATGGCAAGAGTTGCTCATCGCGAGGGTTATCCCGAAATCGGTCTTTACTGGGAAAAAGCTGCTTATGAAGAGGCTGAGCATGCCGCTAAGTTTGCAGAGATGCTCGGAGAGGTTGTAACCGACAGCACCAAGAAGAATCTTGAAATGCGCGTTGACGCCGAGAACGGCGCTACCCTCGGCAAGACCGAGCTTGCTAAGCTCGCTAAGGAGCTTAACCTCGACGCAATTCACGACACCGTACACGAGATGGCTCGCGATGAAGCTCGACATGGTAAAGCCTTCGAAGGTTTGCTAAACCGCTATTTTAAAGGCTAAAAATTCAAATGCACGAAATTTTGAAAAGATTTTCCGTGTAAGAAAATGTGTAATTTTTAGATAAAAAAAGAGAGTCCGTGTATTATACACGGACTTTTCTTTATTCTCCTAACTTCCTTATAAAATTACTAATAAGAGCAAAACCATCATAAAGTGCTTTTTTTGCAAATATATGAAAGTATTGTAACTTCCTGAATGTCTTCACTTTCGCAAAGACTTAATCTTTCATTAAATTCTTGATACATTTCTCTATACTTTTTCTCAATTTTCTTATATTGAGATTTAGAATATATCATAGTTAAAACAAATAAAATAACTGTTAAGACTTCCATGTTATTCAACCCCCAATTCTGTAAATGGAACTTCTTTATCATCAATACAGATAGTATCTACTTTTTCTAAATACATTCTGTTTAATGGTTTATAATAAGAACATTTTGCATTTACTTCCATTCCAAAATAGTCTTCTAATTTAAGATTTCCTAACACTTTTTTATTTGCATAAATCTGTCTTACATAATATCCAACATAATTTTCATGTTCACAAAGAACATTCAAGATATATTGTTCAACAGTATTTCCTTTCTTGTTTTCATAACTATTGTCTTTATAACCCACAATAGTAAATTTGCGATTAAATGTATATTCCATATTAATCATCCTTTCATTTTTGTTATATATTTAATTTAATTATTTTTTAAGGAAGGACTGTCTGATGATTTTTTATAATATTAAGGAGAAATAAAGATACAGACAAAAATATTTTATTTAGGAGGAGGCCAGACAGTCCTTTGGAGAAAAAATTCCACCATAAAAATGGAAATGAAAAAACCAGCATTATATTTTTAATAAGAAAGGTCAGCAAGTTATATTTAACTTACACTTAAATAATAGTATATTAATATTTTTAAATCAAAAAAATACGGCGATGTTTTGAAACATCACCGCAAAAATACTTGAAATCTATTTTTTAACTTTTTCGCAAAAATCAGGGTTATGTAAGAAAGAAAGAAGCAAAGAAAGAATTATTAAGGAATTAAAGGTTTTACTACTTTTAAATAGAAAAAATAATTACAAATAGACAATATATAGAATAATATTTTACTACTTTGGAATCCATACACTAATAATTGATTTGACGCAAATACAAATCGCTGTGATTTTGTATTATTGGTATTAATCTTAATTGATGAAACTCCTGCATTCCTCATTTCAAACGAAGTTCTGTCGGAAGATATACTTTTAAAATCAACAGGAAAGTTTTCCGT
>JBGUUB010000068.1:0-2775 GCA_045133355.1 Acutalibacteraceae bacterium | reverse complement strand
TATAATAAGAAAGACAAGCATTATAACCGACATCAAAATATCGAGCAGCCGCTTTAAAAAAATCTTGACTCTTTTCTTTTTCAGGCGGTCATAATAACGTTTTACCTCCGCGTTTTGGAACTGCGGCGGTAATTTTTCAAACGCTTTCATAATAACTCCGTAATACATTATGAATTTTGCCGCAAAAGGGCATTTTATCTATTGTATTATATATCCTTTGCCGCGTTTTTTCAATATATGTTTCAAAAGATTAACCAAAAACGGCATAACGTAAAAACCGACGGATGATAACCGTCGGTTTTTAGGTAATTTTATGGAGTAATCAAGCACATAGAAAGGAAGTCATAATTTAGTTCAATAATTTTTTAGCACAACAGTACTATACCACACTCATTGTTAATTGTCAACACTTTTTTTCAAAATTTTTAATTTTTTTAATAATAATTTTTTTCCAAATTAATTTGAATTAAATAATAATAAAGCTCTTGACTTAATTGAAAAAACAATGTAAAATTATATTAGTAAAAGGTAGCCTCAAAAAATTAACTTTTAATTTGTTTGTTGCCTGCCCGATGCGTGAATGATTTTAAAATAACCCTACAACACTTAAATCGGGAGCTTTTCTCTTTGAGTGGTGTGCAGACCTCCCGTTTTCACGGAAGAAGGGAGCCTGAAGCTCAAAGGAGGGCACCCACCTGTTCTCTTTAGTAGGCAGGTTATTTATTCAAATCATACGGTCGGGTGGGTTTTTTATGTTTTTTACGTCGCGTTCTTGATGCCGGCTATTTTGATAACGTCGGCATTTCGCGAGACAGAATAGAAATATCGGAAGCTGTGAGGGCAAAAGGAACAACGTTTGTTTTTTCATCTCGTACTTAACGTTTGATTAACGGTAACGCTTGGCATTTCGCGAGTTTTTCACGACGCGTTTTTTACGTTTGATTAATGTTGACGTTTAGTGTTTCGCGAGTTTTTCACGACGCGTACTTAACGTTTGATTAACGGTAACGCTCGGCATTTCGCGAGTTTTTCACGACGCGTTTTTTACGTTTGATTAATGTTGACGTTTAGTGTTTCGCGAGAAAGAATAGAAATAATTCAAGCTGTGAGGGCAATGGAAACAGCGTTTTGCTGTTTTGCTTTCTGACTAAACTCCCTCTAATAAACGGGAACGGCGTTTTGCTTTATATTTTCTCTGACATTTATATTCTGTCAATTGTTTTTGAGAACAGAAAACGTCATCAAATAAATCCTCCGTCACGCCGTACAACGGCGCGGCACCTCCTTTAACAAAGGAGGCTTTATTTAGCTCAAAGTTTTGTTGTATTCAATAATACTAATACAGCCGGGAACAGCAGTGTTTTTCCAAACGGTGCTGTCTGCCCGACCGAAATTATTCATTATTCATTATTCAATATTCATTATTCACTATCTATCCACCCGGGAGTTTTATATGAAAATATCAGTATTGGGCTGCGGCCGCTGGGGAAGCTGCATTGCGTGGTATCTTGACAAAATCGGCCACGAGGTATTGACCTGCGGACTTGAAAACGCGCCCGAATTTATTCAGCTAAGGGACACGCGGAAAAACGATTACCTTGAATTTCCGCCTTCAATCGAAATTTCGTCCGACCTTGAATACGCGGTGAGCCGCGCCGGGGTTATCGTAATCTCGATTTCGTCGCAGTATCTGCGTTCCTACTTTGAGGACATATCAAAATACAGCCTTGACGGCAAGACAATCGTGCTTTGTATGAAGGGCGTTGAAGCCTCAACAGGCAAGCGTTTAAGCGAGGTTGTGAGCGATTTTACCGACACTTCCAAAACCCCGGTTGCCGTTTGGGTGGGGCCGGGACATCCCCAGGATTACGTCAGGGGAATTCCGAACTGTATGGTTATCGACAGCGAAAACAGCGCGGTCAAGGAAAAGCTTGTGTCCGAGTTCAACAGCGAGCTCATCCGCTTTTACAAGGGACGCGACCTTATCGGCAGCGAAATCGGCGCCGCGGCGAAAAACGTTATCGGAATTGCCGCGGGAATCCTTGACGGGCTGGGCTACACCTCGCTCAAGGGTGCGCTTATGGCAAGGGGCACCCAGGAAATTTCAAGGCTTATCGAAGCACTGGGCGGCAACAAAATGAGCGCGTTCGGGCTGTGCCACCTCGGAGATTACGAGGCGACCCTTTTTTCGCCGTGGAGCCACAACCGCAAATACGGCGAATCGCTTGTTAAGGGCGGCAAATTTGAAAAGCTTGCCGAGGGCGTAATGACCTCCAAGGCGCTTTACGGACTCGGGCAAAAATACAACGTTGACCTTCCTATTGTTACCTCGATATACAAGGTTCTGTTTGAAGGAGCCGCGATTGACAGCGAGCTCAAGGGCTTGTTCACGCGCGCGGTCAAAGACGAATTTTAATCAGGCGGTAAATTAAATGAGTAAAAAAAACAAAAAACAAAAAGCAACCCCGGCAAAGGCGCCGGCGACCATAACCGACGCGAAAAAGCAAAGCAAATTTGAGTACATAGTGGTAAACATTATATGCCTGTTTGCGTTTTTGGCGTTCGGCTACATCGCGATTATGGGATTTTTTCAGACAAGCCGTATTGACCCGGTGTCATACAGCGCCGAAAAGATTTTGTTTGAAACCGACAACCTCGCGCTGAACATTTTCTTCACGGCAATTTTTATGATTATACTGTTCGCTATGCGGCGGTTTTAAGACTTCTTCTGTCTCTTATACACAACAGACGCTGCCGACGAAATTCTTGGAGTGT
>JBGUUB010000067.1:0-1699 GCA_045133355.1 Acutalibacteraceae bacterium | reverse complement strand
AAAACTCCCTTTCAATAAGCTTGATATTTGCGTCAAAGCTTCCGAAAAGCGCGACCGCGTTTTCCATTCTGTCGATACTGATAATTTGTTCCGTATTTAAAACCCCTGTTTCTTATGATATAGAAATATTTATAGTATTATTATATCACATTCTTTTATTTATTTCTTATAAAATTATTAATTTTTCACATTTTTTTGTAATTTTGTTAAAAACAACTAATAGTATACTGATTGTAACATATTGTTTGTGAAATATAATAACTAAAATGTGACTAAATTTGTTTTTGTTACGCTTTTTAGTGAATAAAATTCATTTTAATGACGATTTTAACAGCAATTTTTCCCGACAATAATTTTGTTTCCTTCAAAAGGTTGACAAATGCGCAAAGCTGTATTATAATAGCTCAGGTGAGTGTAAAGCTTTTTTCTTAACACTTGTTTTAAATTGTCTGCTTGCGGAAAAGGAGCTGCGGTTGATATGGAAAAAAACATTGAGGTTTCGCTGCTGCTCGACTTTTACGGTCAGCTTTTGCCGGATTCAGGCAGACAGATGACAGACCTTTACTACAACGACGATTTGTCGCTTGCGGAAATCGCGGAGCAGTGCGGCATTACCCGTCAGGGTGTGCGCGACAAAATCAAGCGCTGCGAAAGCCGTTTGTTCGCCTTTGAGGAAAAGCTGGGGCTTTTAAGCCGTTTTAAGCAGCTTGAACAGGGGCTTGATCGCATTTCGGCTGACGCGAGGGACATTTATGTTCAGTCGGACGACAGTAAAATAAAGGCGGCGGCAAAGGCTATTGAGCAAACCGCCGACAGCTTAAAGGAATAAGAGGAATTCTTATGGCATTTGAAGGACTTGCGGACAAACTGAGTAACGCGTTCAAAAAACTTAAAAACAAGGGCAAGCTTAACGAAAACGACGTTAAGGAGGCTATGCGCGAGGTAAGACTTGCGCTGCTTGAGGCGGACGTTAACTACAAGGTTGCCAAGGATTTTACAAAAACTGTTACCGAAAGAGCGGTTGGCCAGGACGTTATGGAAAGCCTTACCCCTGCCCAGATGGTAATTAAAATTGTTGACGAAGAGCTGACCGCGCTTATGGGCGGCGAAAACGAAAGACTTGAGTTCGCGTCAAAGCCGCCTACGGTTATTATGATGTGCGGCTTGCAGGGCTCGGGTAAAACTACACACTCGGCAAAGCTGGCGAAAATGCTTAAGGAAAAGCAAAACCGCCGTCCGCTGCTTGCAGCGTGCGACATTTACCGCCCCGCCGCTATCGACCAGTTAAAGGTTGTGGGCGAAAAGGCAGGAGTTCCCGTGTTTGAAATGGGAACCGCGAACCCCGTTAAAATCGCAAAAAAGGCGATTGCCCACGCAAAGGACTACGGCAACGACGTTGTAATCCTTGACACTGCCGGACGTTTGCACATTGACGAAAAGCTTATGAACGAGCTTAAGGAAATTAAGGCTGAGGTTAATCCCGACGAAATCTTGCTTGTTATCGACTCGATGACAGGTCAGGACGCGGTTAACGTTGCAAAAAGCTTTAACGAGCTGCTCGAGGTTACCGGCGTTATTCTTACAAAGCTTGACGGCGACACCAGAGGCGGCGCGGCGCTTTCGGTTAAAGCAGTTACCGGCAAGCCCATTAAGTTTGCCGGCGTTGGTGAAAAGCTTGACGATTTGGAGGTTTTCCATC
>JBGUUB010000066.1:0-2408 GCA_045133355.1 Acutalibacteraceae bacterium | reverse complement strand
TTTCTTCTTTTTTCCAAACATTTTTTCACGCCCTTTACTTTTATTTTTTATGTTATCATATCGGGCAGGCTAAGTCAACCGTTCTTATTTACGCTTGACAAAACGTTTTAATAATGTAGAATATAATCATTGGCAGCATCTTATCCTAATACCAACGGAGGAATTATGCAGTACAGAAAAGACAAAAATGGAAACAGCCTTTCGCTGCTCGGCTTCGGATGTATGAGATTCAGCAAAAAAGGCTCCGGCATCGACCTTGAAAAAGCCGAACGCGAAATTATGGAGGCGTACCGCCTTGGAGTTAATTACTATGACACGGCGTATATCTACAGCGGAAGCGAAGCGGCTTTAGGCGAAATCTTTGAGCGAAACGGAATTCGGTCTAAAATTAAAATTGCCACTAAGCTTCCCCAGTATCTTGTCGGCAGCAATTCCGCGCTTGACAAATATTTTAACGAGCAGCTTTCACGTTTGCGCACGGAATATGTTGATTACTATCTTATGCACCACCTTACCGATATTGCAATGTGGGAAAAGCTTAAAAAAGTCGGTGTGCTTGAATGGATTAAGGATAAGAAGAAAAGCGGCGCAATACGGAACATCGGGTTTTCGTATCACGGAAATTCCGACGGCTTTTTAAAGATTTTAAATGATTACGACTGGGATATTTGCCAGATTCAATACAATTATTTTGACGAGTTTTCACAGGCAGGCGTCGCAGGATTAAAAGCGGCAGCCGAAAAAGGAATACCTGTTGTTATTATGGAACCGCTTCGCGGAGGCAAGCTGGTTAATATGCTGCCTGAATCCGCCAAAAAGGTTATGGATGACAGCGGCAGAGATTGGTCTCCCGCGGAATGGAGCTTTCGCTGGCTCTATAATCAGCCGGAGGTTACAGTTGTTTTGTCAGGTATGAATTCGCTTGAAATGATTCGTGAAAATTGCCGCACGGCGTCGGACGCGGAAGCAGGTCATTTTACTAAAACCGATTTTGATACCCTTGCTTTGGTTACTGAAAAAATCCGTGAAAATGAAAAGGTAGGCTGCACCGGGTGCCGTTACTGTATGCCGTGTCCTAAGGGTGTCGATATTCCCGGAACCTTCCGCTGTTATAACGCTATGTTCATTGAGGGCAAAAGCCAAGGCAGACTGGAATACGGTCAAACAGTTGCTTTGACAAAGGACAGCGCGTTCGCGTCGCAGTGCGTAGGCTGCGGAAAATGCGAAAAACACTGTCCTCAGGAAATTCTGATTCGAAAAATGTTAAAGGAAGCAGACAAGGCTCTGCGCCCCTTGCCTTATAAAATCGGATTTAACATAGCCAGAAGGTTTATGTTAAGAAAAGCAAAATAACAATAAACCCTGTAAATCAGATTAATCCGGGTTTACAGGGTGTTTTTTATTCGTCAAGGCTGCCGTTCATTTTTTCAAGATAATCTATGGTAATTTTACAGCCGGGCTTTATGTGCCGCATAATGAATCTCATAATATTTTCAGGCACAGCGACGCATCCGCCGGTGTACGGGCGGTTAACACGGAAGCAGTGAAGGAAAAACGCGCAGCCTTCTTCCGGAATACACTCGGAATTGTATCCCATATTGAGAACATACTGATAAGCGTAGTCATAATCGGCGATGCGCTCGCTGCTTTCGGTGTCAAGACCGGGAACATCTTTTATATTGACAAGCTCATTAAAATGCATACCCTCACGGCTGTCGCACGACCAGTAATAGTTTCCGTCAACCTTAGTGTACTCCATTTGACAGCCCGGATCGTCCGCAAGACCAAACGCCCTATCAATCGTAAATGTTCCAATCGGAGTGTAACTGTGATATACGTCGGCGTCGCCCAAGCCCTCAAGTCCGATAAAACCCGGTGTGGCAATTATCTGCTGCCATTTTCCGTCGGACTTCTTTTCGTGCATGGTTATATAAGCGGTGTTTTTATCAACGCCCGCAACAACTATAAGCTGTTCTGCGCCGTTTACAGCTTCAAGCTGTGTAACCCATCCGGGAGATTCGCGAACATCCTGTTCGCTGAAATATAAACCGTCGCTGCCGGGTTCTCCGGGTTTGAAAGCCTGCCCGGTTTCCGGCGGAACAGTTGTTGCCTGCTGAGATGATAAAGAGCTTTGCGATGAATCGTAAGCTTCTGTCGATGCGGATTGTTTGGTTTTAGCGTTTTGACCTGCGCAACCTGTAAGTATATAAGCGGATAGAATTACGGTTAAAATTACAGAAAGAATTATTCTCAAAAAATCCCCACCCTTAAAGCAGATAATAATATTATTAACTTTCCATACAAAAATAAAAGCACCGACAACCGCCGATGCTTCTTTAAGTACCCTGAAAACTGAATAAAGGAGCGAGTGAAAGGAATAAATACTGACTTAAGACCAAAGACAATTA
>JBGUUB010000065.1:0-161305 GCA_045133355.1 Acutalibacteraceae bacterium | reverse complement strand
TTTCGGGAGGGCGCAGAGACCCTCCCCTACAAACACACAGACAAACCCCGATTTGTACGCCTAAAAGCAAGCAAGCTCGGCAAAAGCTGATTTTTCTGCTTTTGCCGAGCTTGTTTATTTTATTTTCGCTTAATTAATCCGCCTTTGAAGTTGCTGTGTTTTTTTACAGCCCCTTTTTGCTGTCTCGGATAAGGGTTACTATTCGTCATTTTCAAGAATGTCTGAATCGATTTTAAACCCGCCGTCAAAGCCGTTTTCAATGTGAGGAATATTTATATCCGAATTATCGTCAAGTATACTTTCTTTCGGATTTTCGGGGAAACGCTCGGAAAGTATTTTAAGCGCATCCTCTCGGTCCTGCCTGCGCCATTCTTTTATAAGCTGTTCACCCTCGGGATAGCAATTATCGGGCGAGTGATTTTTTTTGTAAATCGTCCAAATAAGAATATAAAGCAGAAGTACGATGCAAGCACCGCCTGTAATCAAGAGTCCGTTTACAAGCCCGGGTGTGCGGTAAACAAAGCGTATTTCGCTTTCTCCGGTTCCAACCTTTACCGCCATAAAGCCTACATTTACATTTTCGATTTCTGCTTCTTTGCCGTTTACATAGGCGGTCCAGCCATCATCATACGGGACAGAGAAGAAAACGAGATTATCCTTATCGCGCGTTACCTTGGCTGTAAAGCCGTCATTATCTATTTCAAATAAATCGGCAGAGGTTTCTCTTAATTGCTCGCAGTCGTATGCCATAGCCTCGTCTGTAAGGGAAAGGGAAGTGCCTTCCTCCTCATAATAATAGGGCGGAAGCTCCAAATTCTCTAAATTATCGAGCAAATAGCTGTATTTCTTTATCTGCTCATCTGTTAAAAGAACCGCTTTGAGCATAAGTGAGGCGCGGTCCGACTTTGAATATGAGTCGCAGAATTCATAGCTCATATAGTAGTCATAGGAAAAACCGTAGGGAATATAATTTTTATTTTCGTAAATATAATACCCGCCGCTTGTTTTAACATATTCGTAATCAGGCATCAGCGTTTCGTTATCATCGTCTAAAAAGCTATCTCCGTCCTTGCGGTTCAAGAGGTATTTTACCGATAAAAGCGGTCGTATTGCCGCTACATCTGTATCGGGACGGCTGGCTACACTGCGTTCGACCCCAATATAATCATAGAATCTCATAATAGAACCCGGTACGACTGAATGGAAAGCATTAATACCCGGCAATCCCAAATACATTGAGGTGTTGTCAACTCCGTCATAAGCGTCAACTCTAAAATTGCTGTCGTCCTCCAAATCAACCTCACCTTCGATAAGCTGATCTATCATAATTTCCTTAATATCATAAGAGTGAGAACGCCCGCAGGCAATAAAGAAATTGCCGTAAACCGCAGAAATTATGCAAACGCAGACGGTAGCGCCCCTGTAAAAGGCTTTTCTGTCGGTCTTTATAAGCTTTAAAAGCATACCGAGTATTACAAGGCTTAGAATTGCTATTGCACAGGTGACCCAGAAACGGAAGGTATACATTCCGTCATCGCTTTGGGAATAAAGCCCGAAAATCAATTTGTCGTTTTCGGTATCCTTCTGCGGGAAAAATCCAATTACAAGTGTGACTGCGGCGGTGATACCTAAAACCCATTTATAGCCTATCGACCATTTAACCGTGCTGTCTTCCGTAAGTGAAACGGTGGCAAGACACATCAAAAGAATCGGCATATAGAACCAGCGAGCGTAATATGCGGTGTTGAAAGCATAAAATACGCTGTTTAAGATGGGCACCATTGCCATAAAAATTGAAATTCCGAGCACCCGCTTCAGCCAATGGTTTTTTCTCTGTGAAAACCAGACGAAAACGCCTACCATACTGAAAAGGGGAAGCCAACCGCCGAGAGACGACCATTTTACATTAGCTCCCGGGAAGAATACGGGACGGGCGGGAATATCGGGCGGGAAGAAGAAGCATTCCATAATGTTGGCATAAATTTGCTCTTTGCCGTACATAATCGCGTTCCATCCGAGCAGTACCTCTGAAATGCGGCTGTTGCCGAGAATTGCAAGTATGCTTGGGAGCAGGAGGAAAGCGGCAAGCGCAAGACCCAGCACAGCTTCAAATACAAGCACGAAAAAGCGGGAAATCTTCACCTTAATTGCTCCAGAGAAAAGGCGCACAAAGAAGTAAATTACCGTAAAGACAACCATTCCGAAAAAGAAGAAATAGTTTGTGACAGCGCACAGCGCTACAGTAAGCGCAAAAATAAATCTGCGGTTTTCGGTAATTAACAGCTCGAGCGACAAAAGCAGGAGCGGGAAAACAATAATAGCTTCGTGAAACATATTAAAGAAGATATTATAGACCGAAAAGCCTGAAAAGGCGTACAAAAGACCGCCCAGGCGTGCCGCCTGCGGGGTGCGGGTAAACCGCCTTATATAGCAGTAGGCGGTGAATGCCGCGCAGGCAAATTTTAATATAAGCAGAGGCCCCATAAAGTAGGGAACCATCCGGTTAGGGAAGGGAATAGTCAGCCAGAAAAAGGGACTGCCAAGTAGGTAATAGGAGTAAGAGCCTATAAAGTTAGCACCGAGGTCTGTGTTCCAGTTCCAGAAAATATTACCCGCTTTAATTGCCTTGTGAGCTTCCTTGTAAAAGGGTATCATCTGAACATTAAAATCGCCGTAAAAGACAAAATAACCCTCGCCCATAATCATATACGGAACAAAAAGCGCCGACGCGGTTATAAGCGCAATGATAAAGGTTGAAAGATATTTTTCCTTTTGTGGGCGCAGGGCCGTATGCTTAAGGCAAGAAAAATTCATTAAATCCAATCCTTTTTTTAAATTCTTTATTGATATTATAACAGTTAATGGTATAATATTCAATAAAGGATGTGAAAATTTTGTACAATCATTTTTATGCGATGATGTCACGGATGAAAAATATTTACCGCTGGGGACTTATGCGCAACACCCGCAGGGAGAATTTAAGCGAGCATTCACTCGAAACCGCGCAGATTGCCCATGCGCTTGCGGTTATAAACAATAAGCGGTTGGGAGGTAACGCCGACCCGTATAAAGCGGCTTTGGCGGCCATTTACCATGATTCAACCGAGATTATAACGGGTGATATGCCTACACCTATAAAGTACTATAACAGCGAAATTAAGTCGGCATACAAGCAGATTGAATCGGCGGCGGGGGACAGCCTTATTAATATGCTGCCTGAAGATTTTAAAGAAGATTTTAAGCCGATTTTCAGCCCCGTCCCTGAAACAAAGCGGCTCGTAAAGGCGGCGGATAAGCTTTCCGCCCTTATAAAGTGCATTGAGGAGCTTAAAATGGGTAACCGTGAATTTGAGGTGGCGGAAAAAACAATAAGAGAGGCTATAAAAAAGCTTAACTGCCCCGAGGCGGATATATTTATAGAGGAATTTATACCAAGCTTTTATCTCTCGCTTGACGAGCAGAAGGAGGAACAGTAATGATTGAACAAAAAGCGCTTTCTTATGCTAATATGTACGGTGTCTTCGGCGCATTGCATAAGCTCTGCGAGCTCGACAGCAACGCAAAGGAAATTTTGCAAAAAATCAAAAAGCCGATTTCTGTTTGCTTTGATGTAAAGGACGGTCCCTGCCGTACCTTCCGTTTTGACAAAAACGGCTGTAAAATTACCGAGGGAGCGGATAATTCCGACTGTAAAATGAATTTTTCTTCACCTGAAAAGTTTAATCTTATGATAAACGAGGGCAAACCCGGTATGCCTGTTAAGGGAATAATCAAATTGCTGATTTTCTTGTCGGGTACATTCACCGAGCTAACAAACAGACTTACCGAGCTTTTGCGCCCGACCGAGGAAAATTTGAAGGACAGAGCTTTTTTTGAGGAAAGCACACTTCTTACAATGTATACCGTTGCAGGAGCGATTTCGGGGCTTGCTAACTCCGATTCCATTGCTATGATTTCGGCGGGAAATACAGCCGACGGAGATGTGGCTTTGGGGGTTAAGGACATGGCGCAGGTAACAATAAGAATTAAAGACCACCGTTTTGAAACTCTTTATGAAGAGGCGAAAAATCCCCGTGCAATAATGGAGTTTGCCGATATTGATTTAGCGTACGGCTTGTTTAACGGTACCGTTTCCACAATTAACGAAATGTGCAAGGGCAACATACATCTTTCGGGCGTGCTTTCTATGGTTGACAATATCAACCGCATACTTGACCGCGTTTCGCTTTATCTTGCTTAAAGGAGTAGCTTAAAATGAGTAAATATCCTGAATATTCACATAAAAAAAGCCGCGAATGGTTCAACCGCGCGCTTGATGTAATCCCGTCGGGAATTTACGGGCATTTAGGTCCGTCCGAGGGACTGTTTTTGCCCCTTGATAAGTGGCCTCTTATAAGCTCTAAGGCAGAGGGCACATATTTTTGGGATATGGACGGGAATAAATATCTCGACCTTATGTGCGCTTATGGACCTAATGTGTTGGGCTATAATGACCCTGATGTTGATGCAGCAGCACTCGAACAGCTCAAAAGCGGCAACTGCACCACCGCGCCCTCTTATAAAATGGTTGAGTGCGCAGAGCTTCTGGTAGATACTGTTGACACCGCCGACTGGGCGTATTTTATGAAGAACGGCACCGACGCCACTACCTTTGCGGTGCTCTGCGCCAGAGCCTTTACCCACAAGAAAAAGGTTGTATTTTTCAAGGGCTACTACCACGGCAACGACCCTTGGGCTATGAAAGCGGACTATCCGGGAATTACGCCGCAGGATGTTGAAAACAATATAATTGTCCCGTGGTTTGATATGGAGGCTCTCGAACAGGCTTGGGAAGAAACAGGCGGAGATATTGCCGCCCTTATCGCCCAGCCTTACGACCACGGCAATTTCTACGACAATGTATGCTCCACACCTGAAAAGTGGCAGGCGGTCAGAAATTTCTGTGACGAGCACGGTATTATTTTAATTTTTGACGATGTAAGAACAGGATTCCGTCTTGACCTTGCCGGAAGCGACCATTATTACGGCATTAAAGCCGATATTATTTGTTTCTGTAAGGCACTGGCTAACGGCTACAATATGTCCGCGGCTTGCGGAAGAGAGTTTTTAAAGGCGGCGGCTTCCTCTCTTTCCTTTACAGGCTCTTACTGGATGAGTGCTGTGCCCTTTGCCGCCTGTATAGCTTGTATTAATAAAATGAAAAAGCTTGATACGCCGACCCTTTTCCGCGAAAAGGGTGAAAAGCTGACAAATGCCTTTAAAAAGGCGGCGGAGGAAAACGGCTTTAACCTTGTTGTTTCGGGCGAGCCTGCGCTGTTCTATTTAAGAATTGCCAATGATGACAGTCTTATGCTCCATCAGGAGTGGGTCGCGGAATGTGTCTCCCGCGGACTGTTTATCGCCTCACACCACAATCATTTCATAAACGCGGCGCTTACCGACGAGGATATCGCTCTTGCGGCCGATATCGCCTATGACGCATTCACCGTGGTTAAAAAGCGGCACCCTGAATTATAAAATTCAACCGTAGGGCGGGGGCTTGCTCCCGCCGTCTAATGTTTAAAATCTAAATGGGGAAGTGAGATAATGTCCGACCGTACAATAGCGGCTATTGCTACACCTTTGGGTGAAAGCTCGATTGGAGTTATAAGAATTTCGGGTGAGTCGGCGCTTAGTATTGCCGATAAGGTGTTTTTTGCCTTTAGCGGCGAAAAGCTTTCAAATTTATCGGGTTACCGCGCGGCATACGGTGAAATAAAGGACGGCGACAGGGTGCTGGACGATGCAGTCGCCCTTGTTTTTCGCGCGCCTAAAAGCTATACGGGGGAGGATGTTGTCGAAATATCGGTACACGGGGGCAGAATTTTGCTTCGCGAGGTACTGCGGCTTATACTCAAAAACGGTGCATTTTCCGCCGAGGCGGGAGAATTTACAAAGCGCGCCTTTTTAAACGGCAAAACCGACCTTACAAGGGCGGAGAGCGTTATGGGGCTTATCTCTGCAAAATCGGAGGCACAGTTAAGGCTTTCCCGCGCCGCGCATATAGGCAAGGTGGGGCAGAAAATCGAAGAAATCGAGCAAGATTTGGTGGCGGCTGACGCGTCTATCGCCGCCTTTTCCGACTATCCCGACGAGGATATAGAGGGGCTTGATTATGAAAACTTCCTTAAAATGCTTGAAAATGCAAAAACAGAGCTTAATAAAATGCTCTCTACCTATGACGCGGGCAGAATTTTAAGGGAGGGGATAGATACCGCGATTGTCGGCAAGCCGAATGTGGGAAAGTCCACCCTTATGAATATGTTAAGCGGTGCGGAGCGCTCTATCGTGACCGAGGTAGCGGGGACTACCCGCGACATTATCGAGGAAACCGTGACGGTAGGGGATATTGTTTTGCGCCTTGCGGATACTGCGGGTATACGCGATACCGACGATACGGTGGAAAGCATAGGCGTTGACCGCGCAAAACAGCGGATTGAAACCGCGGGGCTTATACTTGCGGTCTTCGACTGCACAAAACCGCTTGATAAGGACGATTTTGCGCTGATAGATAGTATACGCGGGAAAAATGTTATAGTTATAATAAATAAAACCGATTTGTCGTCTAAACTTGACAAATCGGCTTTTGAGGGCTTTAAAATTGTAGAAACCTCGGCTAAAAAGGGGGTCGGCTATGAAATGCTGTCTGTTGCAATCGCTGATGTTGCGGGGACAGCCGACCTTGACCCCGACAGCGCGGTGCTTTTAAACGAGCGCCAGCGCGACTGCGCGGAAAGGGCGCTTGACGGCGTAAACGAGGCTATAAGCGCCCTTAAATGCGGCTGTACTATGGACGCGGTAGGCGTTTGCGTGGACGATGCCCTTGCCGCCCTTTTCGAGCTTACGGGCAAGCGGGTGACAAACGAGGTCACGGACGAGATTTTCCGTAGGTTCTGTGTGGGGAAATAAATTAAATTTATCCGTCATAATCCTCGATTGCGCGCTCGGCCTCCTCACGGGTGGGGAAGGCAATGCCGCTTTCGAGGATTTTTATATCATCAGGCGGGAGATTGTCAAGCACAATATCGCCGTAAACCGTCTCTAACGATTCTCCGTTATAGAGAGCTACGCTGTTGCCGTACGATTTTAAAACCCATCCGCCCGGCTCGTAATCGCGGTTTCTTGCGGCAAATCCCGCAGTTATTAAAATTATCACTGCGGCGGCGGTCAATACTATCACGGTGATTATTATATTTCGTTGTTTACTTCTGTCCATATCACACCTTCTTTTTAATATTTTTGACAAAATAATATGTTTTATTCAAATAATGCTGTTATTGTGATTAAAAATATGGTATACTGTATTATATACAAAATTTCGGACGGTGTTAAAAATGGATTTAAAAGAAAAAGCACTTGAAAAGCATTACGAATGGCAGGGAAAAATCGAGGTTGTCTCCCGCACCTCGGTTAAGAACGCGGAGGATTTATCGATTGCCTATACCCCGGGTGTAGCCCAGCCCTGTCTTGAAATAGAAAAGGATTATAATAAGTCCTTCGAGCTGACAAGAAGAGCTAATCTTATTGCTGTTGTGACCGACGGCTCGGCGGTTTTGGGTCTTGGTAATATAGGACCTGAGGCAGGTATGCCCGTAATGGAGGGTAAATGCGTGCTTTTCAAGGAATTTGCAGGTGTTGATGCGTTCCCGATTTGCATTCGCTCTAACGATGTGGACGAGATTGTTGACACGGTTTACAGAATTTCGGGCAGCTTCGGCGGTATTAATTTAGAGGATATTGCCGCACCCCGTTGCTTTGAAATTGAAAAAAAGCTTAAGGAGCGCTGCGACATTCCCGTGTTCCACGATGACCAGCATGGCACGGCTATCTGTGTTGCGGCGGCGGTCACAAATGCTCTTAAAATAACCGGCAAAAAGCTAACCGATATTAAATGCGTAATTAACGGCGCGGGAGCGGCGGGTACCGCAATAGGACAGTTGCTTTTAAAATTAGGTCTTAAAAATCTTATTATGTGCGATAAGGCGGGCGCAATTTATAATGGTATGGAGGGTCTTAGCCCCGCTCATACAGAGCTTAGCCTTAAAACAAACCCGAACTGCGAAAAGGGAAGTCTTGCCGATGTAATGAAAAACGCCGATGTATTTATCGGAGTATCAGCCCCCAATATTGTAACAAGCGAAATGGTGGCTACAATGAATAATGGCGCGGCGGTCTTCGCAATGGCAAACCCCGTTCCCGAAATTATGCCCGATGAGGCTAAAAAGGGCGGAGCGGCGGTTGTAGGCACAGGCCGCTCCGATTTCCCAAATCAGATTAACAATGTTTTGGCGTTCCCCGGCATTTTCCGCGGTGCGCTTGATGTAAGAGCCTCCGATATTAACGAGGAAATGCAGATGGCGGCAGTTTATGCACTTGCGGGTCTTGTAAGCGATGACGAGCTTAACGAGGAGTACATACTGCCTTATGCCTTTGATAAAAGAATAGCCCCCGCAGTAGCAGAGGCGGTTGCAAAGGCGGCAAGGGAGTCGGGCGTAGCAAGGCTTTAAAAAACATCCGGTTTTATTCCTATTATCAAAAGCACCGCGGCAGACGCCATAACCGCAAAGGGTGAATACTTTTTAGTAAGCTTAATTCTAAACTCGGCAGGTTCTATGTCTTTGCCCGTAAAGTCGGTAACGGTGCGCTGGAGCGAGGCAAGAAGCGAAGCATCGCCAAAACTTGAAAGGGTAACGGTGTTTTTTGCACTCATACCGCAGCTTATAACGGGTGTTCCGCTATCTTTAAATGCTTTGAGTGCCGCTGTGTTATTGTCCTCGCAGATTCCTATTATCCCGTCGGGGAAAATTTGATTGTTAAAACGGTCGGTATCGTCTATAAAAACGGCGATACCGCTTTTTAATTTAATATCGGTTTTTTTGTATTCGCTTATTACCGTAAACTGCCCGCCGACAGAGCTTACTGCCTTATCCGAAATATAGTCCGCTCCGTATCCGCTTAAAATTTCAATAATTTCCTTTTCAACCGTGCTTTTTCTCCCCGAAAAAAGTATCACCATTTTTTTCACCCTATGGGTTATTATTTGCAGAAGCAGTTTGATTTATTATTGCGGTTAAGATATTGAATTTTATATTTTAATAATTTATAATATTGTACGGGTGATGAATGATGAGGGATATTTTATCGAAGCGTTTAAGAAAGTACCGAAAAAAGAGAAGTAAGCAAATAAAAAAGCCGCCTTGTTGGGCGGCTTTTCAGATGTAGACAAACTATATCTTGCCTCCCTCTGACGAGGGAGGTGGCACGGCATCGCCGTGACGGAGGGAGAGAAAACGCTTTAATGGACCTTTTCTGACTACCCCTCAGTCACCTACGGTGACAGCTCCCCTGACAAGGGGAGCCGAGAGCAGTCTTTATTTACACTCTCAAGCCGCCTTTGTTGGGCGGCTTTAATGAAGCTTACTGTTACGCGCTAAGGTAATATCTTACAAGCGACTGCAAAAGGGTATCGCGGTCGATTTTTCTTATAAGATTGCGCGCATTGTTGTGAGTGGTGATATAGGTCGGGTCTTCGGATAGGATATATCCGACTATCTGATTTATGGGATTGTAGCCCTTTTCCTTAAGTGCGTCATACACTAAGGTCAGTATGTTTCTGATTTCTTGCTCGGTCTGATCACCGATGGAAAAGGTCATTGTTCTGTCATTCATCTATAACACCTCTCTTATAGTATTAATTATATTCTATACCTTTTCTCAGAAAAGTTCAAGTATTATTTTCTAAGCTCAGCACCTGTTTTTTCGAGATTGCCTATTATCGAGGCGCTTACGCTCTCGATTTCTTTGTCTGTAAGGGTGCTGTCCGCCGAACGAAGCCATACGCTGTAGGCAACGCTCTTTTTGCCTTCGGGAATTTGCGAGCCCGAATAAACATCGAAAAGCTCTATTCTTTCAAGCAGTCTGCCCGCGCCCTTTGTGATAGCCTTTTCGAGTGTTCCCACGGGCAAATCGGCGTCACAGAGCATTGCGAAGTCACGCTCAACTGCGGGGAATTTCGGCAGGGGCTTGTAAAGAGTTTTGCGCTTGTTGATATTAAGCAGAATATCAAGCTTAATTTCCGCAACATACACGCGGCAGTCTATACCGTAAGCGGCGGCAACGGTCGGGTGAACCTCGCCGAAGACCGCGGCAGGGGTATTGTTCGCCTTAACAAGCGCCTGACGACCCGGGTGGAGATATGGCTCAGCGCTTCTTTCATACTGGGTATGCGCGCCGCAAAGCTTCATTATACCCTCTATTATGCCCTTTAATGTGAAAAAATCTTCATCCTTGCCGTAAATTCCCAAGGAAAGGGTGGGAAGCTCGTCTGGCTGTTCGGTTACGGGCAAAGATTTCGGAACAAAGCGCTTTGAAGCTTCAAAAAATCTTCCCTCTGTAATCTTGCGGTTAATATTGGTGGCAAGTACTGTAAGCATACTTGTGGTAAGCTGGGTGCGCATTGTGGAATACTCGTCGCCCAAAGGATTGATTATCTTAATCTGATTTCTTCTTTCATCGTTTTCTGGGAGTAAGAGGGTATCAAGCGCCGAAGAGCTAATAAAGGAGTAAGTCGCAATTTCCCTTCCCCCCGCGCTTATAAGGAAGTCCTTAATTTTATCGGTTTTAATGCGCTCGGGCAACTTCCTGCCCCGTACAACCTCGCCGCGCATCGGCTTGCCTACAATATGGTCATAGCCGTAAATACGCATAACCTCTTCCGCAAGGTCAGCGCGCCCCTCAATATCGTCACGGATTGAGGGCACTTTAACCGTAAGCTCCTTGCCGTTTGCAGTTGTAGGCAGACCTAAGCTGTTTAATATTGTAACAATCTTTTCATCGGGAACTTCAACTCCGATAAGGCTCATAATTTTATCGGTAGTGACATTAATGATTTTATCCTCGGGCAGACCGTTATTAAGGTCGATTGCGCCGTCGATAATGTCGCCCGCGTCAAGCTCACAAATAAGCTGTAGCGCACGCTCGGAGGCGTACTCCACATTCATAATGTCAACCCCGCGCTCATAGCGGCCGCTCGCCTCGGTACGGATACCTAAAGCGCGACCTGTATGGCGGATATTGTCTCGGCGGAACTTTGCGGATTCAAGGAACAAATCGGTTGTATCGCTCTCAATCTCAGATTCTTTACCGCCCATAATTCCCGCAAGACAGGAGGGCTGTTCGCCGTCTGCAATTACAAGCATATCAGGCGTCAGGTTATGCTCTGTGCCGTCAATGGTGGTGATGCTCTCGCCGTCCTTGGCGTTGCGGACGATTATCTTATGACCCCTTATGTCGTTGTAGTTAAAGGCGTGCATCGGCTGACCTGTTTCAAGCATAACGAAGTTTGTAATATCGACTATGTTGTTAATCGGTCTCATTCCCGCGGCGGTGATAGCCTTTTTCATCCAGTCGGGGGATTCCTTAATTCTAAGGTTTTTAACCACTCTGCCGATGTAACGGGGGCAGAGGTCAAAATTTCTAACCTCAATGCTTATAAAATCGGAAATATTACCGCCTACGGTTTTATATTCGGGTGTAGGAGCGGTAAACTTAGTACCCAATACTACCGAGATTTCCTTTGCAACCCCTAAGAAGCAGTTGCAGTCGGGGCGGTTTGCGGTAATCTTAAAGTCGATAATGTAATCGTTAAGCCCCAAAACCTCGCGCATATCTGTCCCGGGCTTAGGCTCGCCTTTTAAAATAAGTATGCCGTTTACCTCGGCACCCTCGTAATCCGCTTCGGTAAGGCATAATTCGCCGCCCGAGCAGAGCATACCGTTTGACTCTACTCCGCGGAGCTTGCCCGCTACAATGTGCGCGCCGTTGGGTAAATAGCTGTCATCCAGTGCGGCGGGGACATAATCACCCTCATTGATGTTTTGCGCCCCCGTTACAATCTGCACGGGTTCGTCTGCGCCTACATCCATTTGGCAAATCTGCAAATGGTCTGAATTTTCGTGCGGTGTGATTTTAAGAATTTTAGCGGCGACAACATTTTTAATATTTTCGCCCTGCTTTTCTATATCCTCAACCTCGAAGCCTGCCATTACCATACGGTCGCAAAGCTCCTCGGGAGATACATTTATATCAACATAATTCCTTAAATGATTAAGTGAAATTTTCATTAATTATCCCTCCTTAAAATTGCTCGAGAAAACGCTTGTCATTCTCGAAGAGAAGACGGATATCGCTTATCTTATAACGGGTGGTGGTGATACGGTCAATGCCTATTCCGAAGGCAAAGCCCGAATACTCCTCGGGGTCAATCCCGCAGGAGCGAAGCACATTCGGGTGTACCATACCTGCGCCCAAAATCTCAATCCAGCCCGCGCCCTTGCAAACTCTGCAACCCTTACCGCCGCACTCACTGCAGGAAACATCAACCTCAACGCTCGGCTCTGTAAAGGGGAAGAAGGAGGGGCGGAAGCGCACCTTAGTGTCTTTTCCGTAAATTTCGTGGGCGAACTGCTCAAGCACACCCTTAAGGTCGCACATAGTAATGCCCTTGTCTACTACAAGACCCTCAAGCTGGTGGAAAACGGGAGAATGGGTCGCGTCTACTTCATCGGCTCTGTAAACTCGTCCCGGGCAGATAACTCGTATCGGCGGCTTGCGGTTTTCCATTGTTCTGATCTGCGCGGCAGAGGTCTGTGTTCTTAAAAGCAGATTCTCACCGAGATAAAATGTGTCCTGCATATCGCGGGCGGGGTGGTCGGCAGGAACATTCAGGCATTCAAAATTGTAGTGGTCGGTCTCAACCTCCGGTCCGTCCACAACATCAAAGCCCATAGACTGGAAAATATCAATCATATCGTTTACAACATGGTTTAGGGGGTGAAGCCCGCCGCACTTAACCTCTTTGGCGGGCATTGTAATATCGATAGTTTCGGCTTTAAGTTTAATTTCGGTAGCCTTTGCCTTTAAATCGGTCTTTTTTTCGGCGATAAGCGCTTCAAGCTTTTGCTTGGCCTCGTTTACAAGCTGACCCATGGCAGGTCTTTCCTCGGGGGAAAGAGAGCCCATCTGCTTAAGCACAGCGGTAAGCTCTCCCTTTTTGCCTAAGTATTTTACCCTTAAATTTTCAATTTCGCTTTCGTCTGCCGCCGCTTTAAGGGCGCTTTCGGCAGCCGCTCTTATTTGTTCAAGCTTTTCCTTCATAAAATAACCTCCGTAAAAAAATAAACTCCGTCCCAAAGAACAGGACGAAGCATTAAAAATCTCCGCGGTACCACCCGTTTTTTCGCTCAAAGAGCAAACACTCTCGCGGCCGTTAACGGTGCCAACCGTCGCCGCCTACAGGAATAATTCGTTCAGCGGTGCTGCTCAAAAGGGAACTTCGGAATAAACCTTACATATCCTCGCTTTCAGCCGCGGCGAAGACTCTCTGAAAGAAGATTAAAGCCTACTTTCCTTTATCAGCGCATTTTTAATTATGATAACATTAAAGGGAAAAAAAGTCAAGATTTTTTGCGAAAAATGTTGATTAAAAATGTTGATTATAGCTGTAAAAGTGGTAGAATATAGATATATTAATTTTGGAAGTGTTTTTATGAGTGCAAATTTAAAGGAGCAGGCGTATAACGCCGCCCGTGAGATTATAGAGGCCGCGGGACTTAAAAAGGGGCAAATTTTGGTTGTCGGCTGTTCAACGAGCGAGATTTTAGGCTCGCGTATAGGTACGGACTCCTCGCCCGATACCGCGAAAGAGGTTTTTGACGGAATTTATGCGGCGGCAGGGGAAAGGGGAATCTTTTTAGCCGCACAATGCTGTGAGCATTTAAACCGCGCGATTATTACCGAACTCACTGCAGTACCTAATGCCGATATTGTAAATGTTGTGCCTTTCCCTAAAGCGGGAGGCTCATTTGCGACTGCGGCGTACAATTCCTTCAAAGAGCCTGTCGCACTCGAAGAAATCCGTGCCGACGCAGGGCTTGACATAGGCTTTACAATGATAGGTATGCACCTCAAAAAGGTGGCAGTCCCCGTAAGACTTAAAAACAACCGTATTGGTCAGGCCACCGTTTTGGCGGCGAGGGTAAGACCTAAATTTATCGGCGGAGAACGCGCGCATTATAATGAGAATTTGAAATAATTCTATATAAAATATTCCAAATTCATTAGCGTAGCGGATTCAATATTCATTATTCATTTGAAAAAGTCGCTTTAATGAATATTGAAGGAATGAATATTTAATAATGAATAATACAAACGAAAAAGCCGCTCGATTTACATCAAGCGACTTTTTCGTTTGGCGGAGTAGGAGAGACTCGAACTCTCGCGCCGGAGTTTACCCGACCTACGCCCTTAGCAGGGGCGCCTCGTCACCAACTTGAGTACTACTCCAAATTGCTGTACGCCTTAAATTTTTTAAAATGGCGGAGAGGATGGGATTCGAACCCATGTGCCTTGTGGGCAAACGGTTTTCAAGACCGCCTCGTTATGACCGCTTCGATACCTCTCCGAATTGTGACCTGATTATTTTATCATAAAAAGCTTCAAATGTCAACACCAACATAGCAATATTTTTAAATTTCAAAAAAAGCTCGAAAAAGCAGAAAAATCACTTGACTTTATCACAATTTTATCTTATAATAACAAAGTCGCTTAAATAATGCTGCTATGGCTCAGATGGTAGAGCGCGTCCTTGGTAAGGACGAGGTCACCGGTTCAATTCCGGTTAGCAGCTCCAAACGAAAATCCGTTCTCATATGAGAGCGGATTTTCGTTTGTATTATTCATTTTTCAATATTCATCATTCATTATTCATTAAGCGAGAACGGATTTTCAAATGAATAATGAAAATGTAAGTCGCCTTCGGCTGATGAATAATGAATAATGAATAATTGTTGCGGCTTCGCCGCTTTTATGCTATAACCTAAATTCCCGTCCAAATTAACCTATACGAGTTGAAAGATTGCTTAAACAAGCGGTTTTCTCAAAAAAAGATGAGAAAAAAGCCCGTTACTCATAAGGAAGTGAGTAACGGGCTTTTGCCATGTACAGTCGGAATGGTTGAATATTGTAGTAAAAATCTAATATTAAACTTTGGAGGAACTACAATGAAATCAATATTTGAACAAAACGGTTGAACTTATATAAAGGTCGGAAATATTATATTCCCAATGTTTTAGTACCTGATACAAAGAAATATACTATCGGCAAATATGGCAGAATGCACGCAAAATTCATCAAGGAAAACAGACCTTGCATCTATTCTGTAAAAATACTTAATGGTACTTGGCTTGAATACCTACAAGAAAGAGATAACGATGCAAAAGAAATGGTCGATAAAATAATCAAAGATTTGGCAACTGAACAAGGTATCACCGAGAAACTCAAAGCAAAAGACCAATTCGCTTGGGTTTCTGCTATGGAAAATATTAAACACTTTGCAGAAGCATTTATCTTAAATGAATATGTATATACTTTAAAATGATATGAATCATCCCCGATCGTGTAAGGAACGGGGATGATTTTAATTATAGCTTCCACAAGTTTCAAAAAAGTATTCAAATTCATAAAAATCATGGCAGTGCGGTTTATAATTTGCTAAATTACTTTTTAATATAAACATTTCATGCTATATCTTTTCAAAAAATACATTTTAGAAAATACACTGTTTTTCATCTTACACCTCTTTAGATAAAAGACGATAATTCCACAATTATCCTTGTATCGAGTCAGGGCCAAAAAATTTTATATTCCAATCGGTTTATCGGTATACATTTCTTCGTGATATTCAAGCACTTCATCTATACCAAGTTCTGGTATGCAATGAAAACGGATATGGTTCCGCAAAATGTGGCAATGAAGGTTGACCGACCGAGAAAGAACACCTTCCAGCCGACTTTCCTTGATGCAGAACAAATGCAAAGGCTGTTTGAAATCGTAAAAGGGACACGGTTGGAGCTTCCCGTCTTAGTGGCGGCTTTCTATGGGCTGCGGCGTGGTGAGGTGATCGGGCTGAAATGGGATGCAATCGATTTTAATCGTGGAACACTTACCATTAAACGAACGGTTACGGAGGCAACAATAGACGGCACAAATCAGATCATCGAACAGGATTCCGCAAAAACGAAATCAAGCCTCAGAACTCTTCCTTTGGTTGGGAGCTTTCGGGAATATTTCATGAAGGTAAAAGAAGCGCAGGAGCTAAATAAAAAGGTCTGTGGAAACTGCTATAACTACGATTACGATGGTTATGTCTTTGTGAACGAACTGGGAGAGCGGATGCGACCAAACTATTTAACCGAGTATTTTCCGAAGTTTATCCAAAAGCACGGGATGCCGAAAATGCGTTTTCATGATCTCCGACATAGTTGTGCCAGCCTGCTGCTTGCAAATGGTGTGCCACTTAAGCAGATTCAAGAATGGCTTGGGCACTCGGACTTCAGCACAACCGCAAATATTTACGCCCATCTCGACTACAGATCCAAAATTTCCTCTGCACAAGCGATGGAAAAAGGAATGCTTCTTCCGGGTTCAGATGACTTCGGAAGCCGATGGGAAAATATGACCGATCAAGGCGAGAACAAAGAACCAGATCTGAACCCGGATTCTGATTAAGATAATGTTGTTCTAACAAAAAATCAGCAAGTTCTAACACAAAAAAATGGTTTCGTCAGGTGTATGCAAAAAAAGAAAAGTCCAGCAAACCCTTGAGTTTACTGGACCTTGTGGCGGAGACGGTGGGATTCGAACCCACGGTACCGTGAGGTACAACTGATTTCGAGTCAGTCCCGTTATGACCACTTCGATACGTCTCCATGTATGTCAAACACGGTTGAAACACTCTGAACCTCAAAAATGAGGAAAAACCAAAATGTTAGAAAAGCGTGTTAGAACAACAAATTATTTAGTTTTTTGAACCCGGCAAAACCCTTGAAAATAAGGGAAAACGGGTGGACGAAAGAGCCTAAACTACAGAGAATTTCGAGTCATGTCCGTTATGACCACTTCGATACGTCTCCGTATATGTTAACTCGGTTTCCCGAGATTAACGCAAATATTCAGTTGTATTAGAATTCTCATTAGAACTCAAGGTAATGCGGTGATAGGCAGATGCCCAAAAACCGCACGGTTAAAGGATTTCCGGAAGATTGGCTTCCGTTTAGCGAAGAAGATTTCGAGTCATGTCCGTTATGACCACTTCGATACGTCTCCGTATTGCGATATAAAAGCGAATGACTAAAAATATCAGCATAGGTAATTATATTAATTTTTATGGCTGTTGTCAAGCAAAATTGAGAAAAATTATTTTTATCTTAATACAAAAGTTGAAAAATGTAAAAAAATGATGTATTATTACCTTAAATTGATGGAAGGAGAGGAACAGGGTGATTGATTATCTTAAAAGACGGCCAATGCTTTTATGCGGACTTTGTGCCTCTGCGCTGTGCGTTATCGGGTTTTATTCGCGCACGGCGATTTTCTTTTTAGGACTTATATTGATTTTGTTTTTCTTCTTTTTACTGCAAAAGGGTGTTTATCCTGCGTATATTTTTATTGCATTTATCTTGGCTGTAACTTCGGTCAGTATTCTTATGACATATAACAAAATAGAAAAAATAAGCGAATCAGACGGGACTACGGTTAAAGGAAGCTTTTCCGTTGTTGAAAGTCCCGTAAATCACGGCAGCTATTATTCTGCGGTTATTAAATCAAGAGACTGTAAGGGAATTGAAGTCGGCTCTCGGATTATGGTGTTCAGTAATGAAGGCGGCTTCGAATACGGGGATAAAATTGTCGCCACGGTGGACCTAAGCAAGATAAATGATAAATACAGGGCGAGTGACTATTCCGAAAAAATTTATCTTACGGGAAATATGGACGATATCACCGTCTACAGTGCCGAAGGCGGTTTTATTCTTTCAAGGGTAAACAGACTTCGCACATATATTGTTGATACTTTGTTTTCAAATATGGATTACGAGGTGGCGGCAACCCTTACAGCTTTAACAATAGGTGACCGTTCATATTTATCTGAAGAATTCTACGGCAATTTAAAAGCCGCAGGTGTAAGCCATATGATGGTGGTTTCGGGCATGCATTTAGCAATTATTGTTTCAATGATTATCTCAATTATTGAAAAAATAATTTGTAACCGTTATTTAAAGGCCTTAACAGTTCTGATTACCGTTTTGTTTATGGCGGCGCTGTGCGGTTTTACAAAATCGATTATAAGAGCCGGTTTATGTTATATAATTTATGCTGTGAGTATAGTTCTTAAACGGGATAATACACCCGAGAATACTTTGGGAGCCGCGGTTACGCTTATTTTAATAGCAGAGCCGTTCGCGATTTTAAGTGTTTCTTTTCAGCTGTCAGTCCTTGCAACCCTCGGAATTACGGCAGCGGCGCTACCTGTTACTAAATATTTAAAGGAAAATGTCTTCAAGAATATCTGGCTGTTATATATTGTAGACCTTGCGATTGCAACCTTAAGCGCGCTTTTATTCACACTGCCTGTAACAGTTTGGATTTTCGGTTATGTTTCAACGGTTGCTGTCATTGCAAATATTTTGCTTTCTTACGCGGTCACCCTGTCACTCTATTTTGCCGCGGCGGGGCTCGTTTTCTATTGTGTTTTTCCGCTTGTCGGCCATATATTGCTTGTGGCTGATTCACTTGTGACAAAGTATGTAAATTTTATTATAAATACGCTCGGTCCTTTGCCGTTTGCGGCGGTAAGGCTCGGAGATTATAGCTTTATATTTGCGCTTTTGCTCTTGTTTTCGGTAATATTCGTTTTATTTGCTTGTAAACGAAGACAAGATATGTTAAAATTGAAAATAATGCATGAAAAAATCATCAGCGAGGGCGGTGGAAAGTTAAAATGGCGGTGATAAGCGAGGATATATTTAAATCGCGGATTAAATCGGGAAACATTGCTCCGATTTATATATTATTCGGCGATGACGGATATTTGAAGAAAATGTATACCGAAAAGCTTATAAAAATGACCGCGGACAAGGACGACATTTTTAATTTTTGCCGTTTTGGTGCTGACTGCGATTTGCAGGAGGTTTATGACTTTCTTTGGCAAATTCCTATGATGGCTGATAAAAAATGTGCGGTGCTCTGCGACTATGATTTTGAGCATTGTTCAAAGAACGATTTCGACAAGCTTTTAAGCCTTGCAACCGACTGCTGTGATACCGCGCTTTTAATAATTTGGTTTGACAGCCTCCAGATAGATGCTAAAAAAAGCGCGAAATTCAAAAAGCTTATCTCTGCGGCAGAAAAAAGCGGCGCCGCGGCGGTTGAACTTAATCACAGGCGTGTACCCGAGCTTGTAAAAATGCTTACCGACGGCGCGGCAAAGCGAGGCTGCAAAATGGACTCTGCGGCGGCGAGGTATCTGATAGAGGGCGCGGGGGAGGATATTAACACACTTGTAAACGAGCTTGATAAGCTGTGTTACTATCTGCCGAAGGGAGAAATCACAAAGGCTACGGTTGATTATGTTTGCACTAAAACTCCTGAAGCATCGGTTTATAATCTTTCAAAGCAAATTTTTGCGCGCCAGTCGGGTGAAGCGCTAAGGACGCTTGATGAGCTTTTCTTTATGCGCTTTGAGCCGATGATGATTCTATACGCGGTGGCTTCCCCGTATATCGATATGCATCGACTTTACACATTGAGGAAAGGCGGAAGCGGCAAGAGAGATGTATTAGAGCTTTACGGCTATAAGGGCAGGGAATTTCTTATTGACAGGGCGGAACAGAATTTACGGCTTTTTGATTTTAAAAAACTGTCTTTGAGCTTTGAAGCCTTGGTTGATGCTGACCGCAGGCTTAAGTCTTACGGAGCTGACGAGCGTATTATTCTCGAACAGCTTGTGATTAGGCTGATATATATTATCGCAAAGGGTGAGGCGATTGATAAGGCTTGACAGACCTGTAATAGTTGAGGGAAAATATGATAAAATCACCCTTGAAAACATAGTTGACGCCTTGATAATAACAACAAACGGCTTCGGTATTTTTAAAAATAAAGAAAAATGTGATTTAATAAGGCAAATCGCCAAGAAAAACGGAATTATAATTATGACCGATTCCGACTCGGCAGGGGCTGTTATACGGTCGTACATTAAAAAAATAGTCGCGGATTGTGAAATAATAAATGTATATGTACCCGAGCTTCGCGGTAAGGAAAAACGCAAGGATAAGCCGTCGAAATCGGGGCTTATAGGCGTTGAGGGAATGACCCCCGAGATAATTGAAAATGCGCTTAGAAAAAGCGGGGTTTTTTCGGTACGCGCAGAGGAAAGACGGAAAATCACAAAAGCGGATATGTTCGCTTTCGGACTTTCGGGCGGGGAAGACAGCAGGGAAAAGCGCAAAAGCTTTTTAAGGCTGTTAGGACTCCCTGAATCGCTTTCGCCCTCGGCAATGCTTGATGTGCTTAATAATATGCTCACCTTTGAAGAGTTTAATAAAAAGGCAGAGACTTTCAAAAATAACGGAGAATTTTAAAAACGGAGATGTGGTAATGAAAAAAATCGGGTTTGACAATGAGAAGTATATTAAGCTCCAGTCTGGCAACATAAGGGACAGAATCGCTATGTTCGGCGGCAAGCTGTACCTTGAGTTCGGCGGCAAGCTGTTTGACGACTATCATGCGGCGAGGGTGCTCCCGGGCTTTGCGCCCGACGCAAAGGTTAAGATGCTTTTACAGCTTAAGGACGATGCGGAAATAGTAATCGTAATAAACGCCGATGCTATCGAAAAGAACAAGCGCCGTGGCGACCTTGGAATCACCTACGACCTTGATACGCTAAGGCTTATTGACGCCTTTCGCGGAATAGGGCTTTATGTCGGGAGCGTGGTTATTACAAGATATACGGGTCAGCCGTCGGCAAACGCCTTTGAAAGTAGGCTTACTAAGCTTGGCATTAAGGTTTACAGGCATTACCCGATTGAGGATTACCCATCTAATATATCCCGCATAATAAGCGAGGAGGGCTTTGGCAAAAACGATTATATAGAAACGACAAGAAAGCTTGTTGTTGTTACAGCTCCCGGCCCGGGGAGCGGGAAAATGGCGACCTGCCTTTCTCAGCTTTACCACGAAAACAAGAGGGGAATAAAGGCGGGCTACGCTAAGTTTGAGACCTTCCCGATTTGGAATATACCCCTTAAGCACCCTGTAAATATCGCCTATGAGGCGGCAACCGCCGACCTTAACGATGTTAATATGATAGACCCGTTCCACCTTGAGGCGTACGGCAAAACCACCGTTAATTACAACAGGGATATTGAAATTTTTCCCGTGCTTGACGCAATGCTCAAGGCGATTTCCGGTGAGTCGCCCTATAAGAGCCCGACCGATATGGGGGTTAATATGGCGGGCTTTGCGATTTTTGACGATGAGGCGGTTTGTGCCGCGGCAAAGCAGGAGATAATCCGCCGTTATTATGCCGCGCTTGTAAGCGTAAGGCAGGGGCTAACTGAACAGAATGACGCACAGAAGATTGAGCTTTTGATGAATCAGGCAGGTGTATCTGTAAATGACCGACCCGTTGCCGCCGCGGCGCTTACAAAGGCGGAGCAAACCGACGCTCCCGCCGCCGCAATAGAGCTGGCAAGCGGTAGAATCATAACGGGTAAAACCTCAAGCCTGTTGGGTCCCTCTTCGGCAATGCTTTTAAATGCGCTTAAGGAGCTTGCGGGAATACCCGACGAGACCGACCTTATTTCGCCGACCGTAATAGAGCCTATACAAAAGCTTAAAACCGATATTATGGGCAACCACAACCCGAGGCTTCATACCGACGAAATTTTGATAGCCCTTTCAATCTGCGCCGCCACAAGCGATATTGCAAAAAAAGCGCTCGAACAGCTTAAAAACCTTAACGGTCTTGAAGCACATTCAAGCGTTATACTCTCCCGAGTGGACGAGCAGGTCTTCAGAAAATTAGGGGTTAATATGACCTGCGAGCCGAAGTATCAGACTAAAAAGCTTTATCATAATTAAGCCTGTAAATTATTTTTACGGAATTTAAGGTAATCTTCGAGAATTATCACCGCCGCTACGGCGTCTATTACCTCTTTGCGCTTTTTACCGCGGGTATCGGTAAAGTTAAGGGCGGTGTGCGCCGAAACGGTGGTACAGCGTTCGTCCCAAAGGACGGTTTCTTTTCCGCTTGTTGCACCTATTTTTTCGGCTATTTCCTTACATTCCTCGGCACGGCTGCCTAGAGAGCCGTCCATATTTTTGGGGTATCCCACCACAATAAGCTCTGCGCCGTACTCATTTGCCAGTGCGGCGACTTTTTTTACAAGCTTTTCGGTGTTGTATTCGGTTATTACCGTTTTTGGGAAAGCGAAGCTTTCACCGCTGTCCGAAACCGCAATACCCGTGCGGGCTTTGCCGAGGTCAACCGACATTATAATCATTTTTTATCTCCTGCTTTGGTGTTTCCGCCCATAAAGGAGGAAAGTCGGCTGCGCTTGGGGATAAGCTCCTCGGGCAGGTGGGAGGTGTCGTTGTAAAAGACAACCTCGGGGTTTAATTCACCGTCAAATCTAATAAGGGTTACCGCCGTGTTTTCGCTCCAAGGCATTTCGCTAAGCTTTGTAATATCTCCCTTTAAAAGACGGCATAAAAGACAGCGTGTAACGCCGCCGTGGGTGGTGCAGGCGACCGTTTTTCCCGCATTTTGAACGGCGATATTTTTGACCGTGTTCCATATGCGCTCATAGGCGTCCCGCATTTTTTCGCCGCCCTCGGGCGCAAAATCCTCCGGGTGATTGTCCCAGGTGTCGGCAAGACCGGGTATTGAATTAAAGGTTTCGACAAAGGGCTTGCCCTCCACAATTCCGCCGTCAAGCTCGATAAGCCCTTTTTCGTCTATCGGCTCTAAATCGCGTTCACCGATTACGGCAAGGGCGGTTTTGCGGGCGCGGATAAGGGGGCTTGTGTAGACCTTATCAAGCTTTATATCCTTAAAACGGTTTTTTAAATATTCGAGCTGTTTTTCGCCCGTTTCGCTTATATCAAAGTCCGAAGTGCCCTGAAAGAGCCTTTTAACATTGCCCATTGCCTCGCAATGGCGCACCATATATATTTCCGTCATTTTTTGTCTCCGTTCGTTGTTTTACCATATTATATCACAATAACAACATAAAGCGCAAGAGCGGAGTATTTTTTATATCAAATCGTAACCTCGTTTTTTAGCTCCTCACCCTTAAAATAGGCGCGAAAATTCTGTAGTGTGGTTTCGGCGATGCCGTCAAGTGCTTCGCGGGTTAAAAACGCCTGATGGGAGGTGACTATTACATTTGGCATTGAAATTATTGTAGAGAGGGTATCGTCGGGGATAATTTCGTCGGAGTAATCCTCAAAAAATAGGGCGGTTTCCTCCTCGTATACATCAAGTCCTGCCGCGCCTATTTTGCCTGATTTAAGCCCCTCTATAAGCGCGGCGGTATCTATAAGCTGACCGCGCGAGGTGTTTATTATATATGCACCGTCTTTCATTTTTTCAATGGTTCCGGAGTTTATTAAATGGTGATTTTCTTTTGTAAGGGGGCAATGGAGGGAAATTATATCGCTTTCGGCTAGAAGTTCGTCAAGGGATACATATTTTCCGCCGAATTCCTTGTTTTCGTACGGGTCAAAGCCTAAAATTTTCATACCGAAGCCCGAGCATATATCAGCAAAGCACCGACCGATTTTTCCCGTACCGATTATGCCTACAGTCTTACCCCTAAGGTCAAAGCCTATAAGTCCCTCAAGGGAAAAATTGTGGTCGCGGGTTCTGATATAGGCGCGGTGGAGCTTGCGGTTAAGGGTTAAAATAAGTCCCATTGCGTGCTCCGCAACCGAGTATGGCGAGTAGGCGGGGACTCTTAAAATTTTAACCCTGCCCGCGGCGGCTTTGAGGTCAACATTATTGTAGCCCGCGCACCGCATAGCTATAACCCCTACGCCGTATTCCGAGAGCTTTTCTATTACCTCCTTATCAATCGTATCGTTTACAAAGGCGCATACTCCGTCACAGCAAGCCGCCATACTTACCGTGTCGGCGTTAAGCTTGTTTTCAAAATAACGGATATTGATTTCCTCCTCCGCAAAGCGGGAAAAGCTTTCTTTGTCGTATGCTTTTGCGTCAAAAAAGGCGATCGTTTTCATAAAAACACTCCAATTAACTAAAATTATTAATATTGTTTGTAAAAATAATGTCAATATGCGCACTTGTTTATTTTTGATAAATTATGTATAATAGCATACAAGAATAGTTTTCCGAGGAAAAGGAGTAAGTCAAATGAAAAAGTATTTGAACAGGCTTTTTATTGACGGATTGTCCGGTATGGCGTACGGGCTGTTTTCAACCCTTATTATCGGCACGATAATCTGCCAAATTGGAAAGCTTGCGGGCGGTAATGCTGTGGGCGAATATTTAACCGCAATGGGCAATGTCGCCAAAACCCTTACTGGTGCGGGTATAGGCGTTGGCGTTGCCTGCAAGCTTAAGGCGGCGCCCCTTACCACCGTTGCGGCGGCGGTAGCGGGTATGATAGGCGCGTTCCCGAAATTGGCACAGGAAGCCTATACTGTCGGCGCTCCGGGCGAGCCTCTCGGCGCGTTTATAGCGGCGTATATCGCTATTGAAATCGGTGCGCTTGTTGCGGGAAAGACTAAAGTGGACATTATCGTTACGCCCATTTGCTGTATTTTAACGGGCGCGACGGCGGGCTATTTTGTAGGACCTTATATTTCCGCGGCAATGAAGTGGGTAGGCTCCCTTGTAAACATCAATGTTGAAAACAGCCCGATTATAGGCGGTATCGTTGTTTCGGTTGTTATGGGTATACTTTTGACCCTGCCTATTTCTTCTGCGGCAATCGGTATTTCAATGGGGCTTACAGGTCTCGCGGCGGGAGCGGCTACAATCGGCTGCTGCTGTAATATGGTGGGCTTTGCGGTTATAAGCTACCGTGAAAACAAGGTCGGCGGACTGATAGCTCAGGGTATAGGTACCTCAATGCTCCAAATACCTAATATTGTACGCAATCCGCTTATTTGGCTACCGTCAATTATTTCGAGCGCTATTTTAGGCCCTGTATCCTCGGCGGTGCTTAAAATGGTGAGCAATCCCGTAGGCTCGGGTATGGGCTCGGCGGGGCTTGTGGGTCAGTTTATGACCTATGACAGTATGGTTGCGGCGGGCTTTTCTCCCGCAGTTACAATGCTTGAAATAATTATAATGCAGTTTGTTCTGCCGGCTGTTATTTGCTTAGGTATTTCAGAGGGTATGAGAAAAATTAAGCTTATAAAGCCTAACGACCTTAAGCTGGAGTCCTCTAATGCGTAAGAAGGAAAGAACGACAGAAGCGGTAAGAAGACTTGAAGAGCTTTACCCGGAGGCTATTTGCTCTCTTACCTATAGCGACGCCTTTCAGCTGCTTATAGCTACACGCCTTTCGGCACAATGCACCGATAAAAGGGTAAATATGGTAACCCCCGCGCTTTTTGCCGAGTTCCCCGATGCTTACAGTATGGGCAAGGCACCGCTTTCGCGGGTTGAGGAGCTTATTAAAACCTGTGGGCTTTATAAAACAAAGGCTAAGGACTTGGTGGAGATAGGCAGGGCTATAACCGAACGCTTTGGGGGAAATGTTCCCGACACCATAGAGGAATTAACAACCCTCCCCGGTGTAGGCAGAAAGACGGCAAACCTTGTCTGCGGGGATATTTACGGCAAGCCCGCGGTTGTGACCGATACCCATTTTATAAGGCTTTGCAACAGATTGGGACTTGTTGAAACCACTAATCCGCTGTCGGTGGAAAAGCAGATGCGAAAGCTTTTGCCGCCCGAAAAATCAAACGATTTCTGCCACAGAACGGTACTGTTCGGGCGGGATATTTGCACCGCGAGGAAGGCGCATTGTGAGGCTTGTGTGCTTTCAGATATTTGTCCAAAAAAGATTTAAATTATTGTTGCATTGAAGAATAAATGTATAAAACAGCGCCTCCCTCTGACGAGGGTGCGGATTGCCTGCGGCAATCTCTAAGCGCAAGCTTAGAAGCACCGACCGAAACGGCAGTTGAGAGGTGGCAACCGTTAGGTTGACGGAGGGAGAGAAAAATTAAAGGCACATAAAAGGTTTAGCTTATCTCTCCCTCAGTCTCGCTGTGCTCGACAGCTCCCTCGTCAGAGGGAGCCTTTAATGCAAGAACCTATTTAATTTATACTTAACGCTATATACCAATAGGTGGTGATATTATGACACAGAAAAGAGCCGCCGCAATACACGATATTTCCTGCTTCGGCAAATGCTCTCTTACGGTCGCCCTGCCGATAATTTCGGCGGCGGGGGTTGAAACCGCGGTTATTCCGACTGCCGTTTTATCCACCCACACGGGCGGCTTTAAGGACTATACCTTCAGGGATTTATCCGAGGATATTGTGCCGATAGCGAGGCATTGGAAAAGCGAGAATATTACGGTTGACGCGGTTTATTCGGGATACCTTTGCTCAAAGTATCAAATTTATCTCGTTATGGAGGCGGCGCACCTCATAAGCCGTAAGGATACCAAGTTTATCTGTGACCCTGTAATGGGGGATAACGGAAAATTATACAGCGGCTTTGAAAAGGATTATCCCGAATATATGCTAAAGCTATGTGCCGCGGCGGATATTATAACCCCGAATATAACCGAGGCAGCGCTTATGCTCGGTATTGATTATAAGGAACCGCCCTATACGGAGGATTACATCAATATTCTGCTTGAGGGGCTGTACCTTAAGACCCATTCGAGTATTGTGCTTACAGGGGTTTGCTTTGACGAAAGAAAAATCGGTGCGGCGGTGTATGACGGGGAAAACAAGGCTTATGTTTTTTCGGAAAGAATAGACGCGGCGTACCACGGAACGGGTGATATTTTTGCTTCAACCCTTACCGCGGCTCTGCTTAACGACAGAAGCCTTAAGGCGGCGGCACAGATAGCGGCAAACTTTACCTGTGCCTGCATTAAAAAGACTATGGAAAGTGATTCCGATATGCGGTACGGCGTTAATTTTGAGTCGCAGATACCTAATCTTATTAAATACCTGGAGCTTTAAATGAAAGAGGAATATTTAAGAACCGCCGCTCTTATAGGCGAAGAGGGGCTTAATAAGCTTAAAAATTCCGCCGCCGCGGTTTTCGGGCTGGGCGGTGTAGGCTCTTATGCCGCCGAGGCACTCGTGCGCTCGGGAATAGGCACGGTTTATATTTATGACAGCGATAAGGTTGCAAAAAGCAATATAAACCGCCAGTTAATCGCCCTCTCTTCAACGGTCGGAATGTATAAAACCGAGGCAGAGGCGGCAAGACTTAATGACATTAACCCCGACTGCAATATAATTGAAAAGCGGGAGTTTGTCACCCCTCAGTGCGATATTCCCTTTGATAGCTTCGATTTTATAATTGACGCGGTGGATAATGTGACGGCAAAGCTTTTTTTGGCTGTCGAGGCGGAAAAACGCAAAGTCCCCATTATAAGCGTTATGGGGACAGGCAATAAGCTTGACCCGACACGGCTTAAAATCACCGATATTTATAAAACAAGCGTCTGTCCCCTTGCAAGGGTAATGCGGTACGAGCTTAAAAAGCGTGGGGTCAAGAAGCTCACGGTTGTATGGAGCGATGAAACTCCCGTGAAACCCGCCGACTACGGCGAATATCGAGACACGGGCAGAATACCGCCGGCGAGTATGGCAATGGTGCCCGCCTGCGCGGGGCTTTACGCCGCGTCCTATGCGATAAGAAAAATAATTGAAAAATAACATTCGGTATCAAACCTAAGTAAACGGCATAATATAGTAAAAGAATTGCCGTGAAACACGGGAAAATTTTACGGCGTTGTAAGGCTTAAAGGTCTTTAACGCCTTTTTTCTTTGCCGAAAGGAAGATTGTTATGTGTTCTATATGCGGAATATTAGGCGGGAGCGGTTATGATACAGAAAAAGTTTTAAATGATATGAACTCGTGTTTAAAAAAACGCGGTCCCGACCAAAGTGGAATATTTAACGAGGGGGATATTTATTTAGCCCACAACCGTCTTGCGATAATTGATGTGGAAAACGGAACACAGCCGATGACAAGGGTTTACGACGGCGTTTCCTATACCATTGTATACAACGGCGAGATTTACAATACGGCGGAGCTTACCGAGCTTATAAAGAGCCGCGGAATAACGCCTGAAACCTACTGCGATACAGAGGTTGTGCTGTATCTATATATCCTGTTCGGTGAAAAATGCGCCGAAATGCTAAACGGAATATTTGCCTTTGCGGTTTACAACAGCCGTACCAAAGGAGTTTACCTTGCGCGGGACAGGTTCGGTATTAAGCCGCTTTTCTATGCGCTTTGCGGCAACACTATGGTCTTTGCCTCGGAAATAAAGGCGCTTTTAAAATACCCTTCCGTAAAGCCAGTTGTTGACAGAAGGGGAATATGGCAGTTACTGTTTTTAACCCCTGTGCGGCTGACCGGCGGTATATTCCGTGATATACTTGAGCTTGAACCCGCGCATTACGGAAGTTGGCGGGACGGCGTTTTTGAAACAAAACGGTATTGGGAGCTAAGGGCAGGGGAGTTGCAGGAAAGCCGAGACGAGATAATCGCCCATACAAGGCTTCTTTTAACCGACGCTATAGAGAGACAGTTGGTTTCCGATGTGCCGCTTTGCACCCTGCTTTCGGGCGGGCTTGATTCCTCGGTTATAAGCGCGGTGGCGGTAAGTTACCTAAAGAAAGGGGGAGAAGGGCTTTCAACATACTCCTTTGAGTACGAGGGCAACCGCGAGAGCTTTCATTCAAGCCTTTTTCAACCCCAAAGCGACGACGATTACGCCCGCTTTACCGCCGACTTTTTAGGCACGGAGCATCATATATTAACAGCCTCTACGGAAGATGTGGTGAACGCTCTTAAGCCCGCAGCCTTGGCGCGCGATTTCCCGGGGCAATCGGATATTGATTCCTCGCTTTACTATTTTTGCTCCCTTATTAAGAAAAATCACACGGTCGCCCTTTCGGGGGAGTGTGCCGACGAAATTTTCGGGGGTTACCCTTGGTTTTACCGCCCCGAAATGCTCGAAAACCCCTTCTTCCCGTGGATTCACGACCCGATGATAAGGGCAAAGCTCTTTAATGAGAATTTTGCAAGCCCCAAAGAGGGGTACGAATATTTAAAGGGCGAGTATCAAAAGAGTATGGCGGAGTGCCCTGTGTCAGATAATGACAGCCCTGAAATGAAAACCGCCCGCAGGGCTACATGGCTTTCGGTAAATTATTTTATGGCGTCATTGCTTGAACGCAAGGACAGAATGAGTATGGCATCCTCTGTCGAGGTGCGCGTACCCTTTGCCGACCACAGAATACTTGAGTATGTCTTTAATGTGCCGTGGGAGATAAAGTTTGAAAACGGGGTAGAAAAGGCGCTTTTACGGAACGCAATGAAGGATTATCTGCCCGAAAAGGTCTTTTCAAGAAAGAAAAGCCCGTACCCCAAAACACAGAACCCTGCTTATGAGCGGGCTGTTGCAAATGAGGTACGGGAGAGACTGCGGGATAAAAATTCAGTTTTGCACAGTATTTTAAATACTAACGCGTTCGACGCCTTTATTAACGGCGAAAATGAAACCTGGTTCGGTCAGCTTATGGCAAAGCCGCAGCTCCTTGCGTGGCTGATACAGCTTGACTACTGGGCTGATGCGTATAATGTTGAATTCTTGATTTAAGTCTTATTCGCTTCTGAGCGCCTTTACAGGGTCACGCTTGGCGGCGATCTTAGCGGGGAAGAGACCGGCGATAAAGGTAAGCAGCATACTGATTACCACAAGGGCTATTCCGCCCACGGCAGGGAGCACCGCAAGACCCGAAATATCGGTAAATACAGCGATTACCGCGTTTATGGGAATGAGAAGCAAAAGGGTTATGCCTATACCTATTGCACCCGCGACAAAGCCGACAATTAGGGTTTCGGCATTAAAAACTCTGGAGACATCACGCTTTGAAGCCCCCATAGCACGCAGTATTCCGATTTCCTTCGTGCGCTCAAGCACCGAAATATAGGTAATAATTCCTATCATAATTGAGGAAACGATAAGGGAAATGCTTACAAATGCGATTAAAATGTAGCTTATCGCGTTGATTATTGTGGTGACCGAGGAGAGCATAAGCCCTATATAGTCGGTGTAGGTTATCTTGTTTTGGTCTTCGGCTTTATTGTTGTAATCGGTGATAAGGTCGGAGACCGTTTCCTTTGCATCAAAGTCCTTGGGGTAGATATTGATTGCGGAGGGCTCGTCTAAGTCCGAAACGCCCATAAGGCTTAAATTGCCGTCATAGGTCGCCGAGCTTTCCTCGGTCTCGATGGCGGACTTGAAACGCTCTACAATCTGCTCATCGCTCATACCCGAGCCCTTCATCTGCCCGATGTAGGCGTTGTATTCTGTCTGCTTGTCTTCGGGTAAGGTTGCGATATAAGCAAGCAAGCTGTCATAGGTCATATTTTCCGTGTTGCTTTGGAAGGGACGGCCGGTAAAAATGTTTATATCGGCTTTGTCCTTTTGTTCTTTTACAATCTCGCTGTCATTTACCTTGTTTATAAGGTACTCCATTAAAGCACCGGTGTAGCCGACAAAACCGCTGGTGGCGTCTGTAACCGATTTGTCCGAGGGGCGGATAATTCCCACAACGCTCATAACTTCGGCGTTTTGGAGCTGTGACTGAACATAAAGCTCATCGCTTGTTTTATCGGTCCAGGTGCCGTCGGCATTTTTCTCGAAATAATCGGTGTTGCAAAGGAGCTTGAATTTTAAATTTAAAATATCGTCATAGGTGTAGGATACTTCCTCGGTGGCTTCGATTTTCTCCCCCGCCTGAGCCTTTTTCATCATTTCCTCAAGCTCGGCGGAATCCTTGAGACCTAATGAATAAAGGGTGTAGTCGCTTATGCGGTTGTTTTTATCGACCACAAGGACAATTTCATTGTAATTTTGGGGCATATGTCCCGCGACAACATCATATTGTTTTTTGAGAAGCTCTTTATTGTCAAACAGCCTGTTCCAGACCTCGGTGTTTGTGAATGCGGACATGGGGGTTACCTTAGCGGAGCTGTCAGACGAGCCGCCGCCGAAAATGGTAGAGAGCACCGTGTTGGGGTTTACGCGCTTTCCGTCCTCGGTGTAAATATTCATAACGGTTGAGTACTGATACTCAATCTCGCTGGAATTTTCCTTGAACTCGGGGGTTTCCTCGATGTGCTTTTTTAAAAGCGCCAGATTGTTTGAGGAAATACCGTTTACCATTGTGGACATCATATCGGTCATAATATTGTTGCTGTAAATCCTGTCGGGTTCTCTTTCGGAATCGGCGGTTTCCTCTGCCTCATTCATAAGGTCGGAAACAAGGTTGCTTACATCCATTCCCGTCTGCTCTATTGTGATAGGATAGCTTGAAAGGGTTTCCTCCTCAACACTTGCTATATAGGCGTTTACTCCGCTTGAAAGGGAGAGTATAAGGGCTATTCCTATAATGCCTATTGAGCCGGCAAAGGCGGTTAAAAAGGTTCTTGCTTTTTTTGTCATAAGGTTGTTGAGACTTAAAGAAAGTGCTGTGAAGAAGGACATTGACGGGCGCTTTTTATTGCCCTCGTCCTCATAGCCTTCATTCTCGGAGGAATAGGGGCTGCTGTCGTCTATAATATTTCCGTCAAGCAAGCGTACAATGCGGGTGGAATACCGCTTTGCAAGCTCGGGATTGTGAGTAACCATTATTACAAGGCGGTCCTTGGCGATTTCCTTTAACAGGTCCATTATCTGGACAGAGGTTTCGCTGTCAAGCGCGCCTGTCGGTTCGTCGGCAAGAAGTATTTCGGGGTTGTTTACAAGCGCGCGGGCAATAGCCACACGCTGCATCTGACCGCCCGACATCTCGTTGGGCTTTTTATTTAGCTGGTCGGCAAGTCCTACCTTGTTAAGTGCCTCTGTAGCGCGCTTTCTGCGTTCCGCTTTTGATACGCCCGAAAGGGTAAGCGCCAGTTCAACATTTGATAAAACGCTCTGGTGCGGAATCAGGTTGTAGCTTTGGAAAATAAATCCTACCGAGTGGTTACGGTAATTGTCCCAATCTCTGTCCTTGAATGTTTTTGTGGACTTACCGTTTATAATCAGATCGCCGTCGGTATAATTATCAAGGCCGCCGATAATGTTTAACAGAGTTGTCTTTCCGCATCCCGACTGACCGAGGATTGATACAAATTCATTCTTACGAAATTCAATACTTACGCCCTTAAGCGCGTGGACGGTTGTGTCTCCTGTCACATAATCTTTTTTGATGTTTTCGAGCTTTAACATATTTCATCACTCCGTTCGGCTGTAAAAATTATACTTTTAATTTTTAAATAAAGTATGAATGTATAAAAAATATTTGATAAATAACTGCAGTAGTGCTATAATCTAATATGTATTACTTTGCGAAAGGTCAGGTATAATGGAAAAGGTATTCAAAAAGTTAACGGTTTTCTTATCGGGATTACTGGTAATTACTACAGTTTTTCTTATTTTTGTAGTACCTACATACATAAAGTCGGAACGCAAAATTGACTTTTTCTCCTCAAATCAAATTGCAGAGAATATCCGCAATATGGAGATTAATATGACCTCGGTTATTTATGTTCAAAACGAAGAGGGCAACTGGGAGGAATACCAGCGTCTGCACGGTACGGAAAACCGAATCTGGGTGGGAATAGATAAGGTTCCGCAGTATTTGAAGGACGCTTTTATCGCAATAGAGGACGAGCGTTTTGAAACACACAGCGGTGTTGACTGGAAGCGCACTGCCGCGGCAGTAGGTAACAAGCTTTTGAAATTTGATTCAAGCGAGTTCGGCGGCTCAACGATTACTCAACAGCTTATTAAAAACGTAACAAACGATAAGGGCAGAAACGCGATGCGCAAATTCAGGGAAATTGTGCGCGCTTTGCTTATAGAACGCAAGCTTAACAAGACCGAGATTTTAGAGGCTTATTTAAACACAATCTCTTTGGGTAACGGTATCTGCGGGGTGCAGGTTGCATCTAACTATTATTTTAATAAAGATGTAAGCGAGCTTACCCTTACGGAATGTGCGGCACTTGCGGCAATTACCAAGAATCCGACTGCATACAATCCGGAAAGCGGAGCAGAGGCTAATACTTTGCGAAGAAGAACAGTTCTTGATAAAATGCTGGAGCTTGAAAAAATTACCTACGAGGAGTACGACAAGGCTTATAATACGCCGCTTGTTCTTGATAATTCGCGTGAGGACGATTTGGAATTAGAGATCAACAGCTATTTTGTTGACGCGCTTATAGATCAGGTTATCGACGATTTAGCAGAGAAATATAACCTAAGCACCTCCCTTGCTTCCACTATGTTTTATAATGGCGGATTTAAGATTTATGCTACTGTAAATCCTGAAATTCAGTCTAAAATGGAAGAGGTATATCTGGATATAGACACCTATTTTCCGCAGACCGTTAAAAACGATGACGGCGAAAAAACCCATGTACAATCGGCTATGACCGTGATGGATTACAGCGGTCATATCGTAGGCATTGTGGGCGGAGCGGGAGAAAAAACCACCAACCGCGGACTTAATCGCGCGACTGATTCGCCGCGACAGCCCGGTTCTACAATGAAACCTATAGGTGTTTATGCACTTGCCATCGATAAAGATATTGTAAATTATACCTCAAAAGTGCTTGACAAGCCGATTGAGCATTACTATGAGGACGGTAAAAGCGGTCCTAAGGAGTGGTATGGCTATTATAAGGGTACAGTTAAGCTTAACTACGCAATAAGAAAGTCGATGAACACGGTTCCTGTCAGGCTTTTGCAGGAAATAGGAATCGATAATTCATATGATTTTCTTGTTAACAAGCTCCATTGCGAACATTTGGTAGAGGCGGACAAAAACTTAGCCGCTTTGGCACTGGGCGGTACGAACTACGGGCTTACAACCACCGAATCTGCCGCAGCGTATGCCATTTTCGGCAATCAGGGCGTTTATCACAGGCCAACAACATATTATAAGATTGAACGACCGAACGGCGAGGTCGTACTCGAATATGACGAGATCGGCGAGCAGGTAATAGGAAAAGATTCGGCTACGGTAATGAATCACCTTTTGCAGGAGGTTGTTTACGGCAGTGAAGGAACAGGCAGAGGAATTTCAGGCTATAGTTCGATGAAGGCTTACGCCAAGACAGGTACTTCGAGCGAGTCAAATGACCTTTGGATGGTTGCGGGAACACCTTATTATGTCGGATCGGTATGGTACGGTTTTGATTTGCAGAAAGAGGTTAGTAACGGCAGTGCAGCCGCGAAAATCTGGAAGGATGTTATGAAGGATGTCCACAAGGGCCTTGAAAAGAAGGAGTTTGAGGACAGCGAAGATGTTGTTAAAAAGGGGATAGGATATTATAAAAAGAACGGCAGAATGGATAATCCTATTTATCAGAACGACTCTTCAAGCGGAACGAGCAGCGTTGAATCGTCTGAAGTTTCTTCAAACGCTTCGTCTGTAACATCTTCGGCTGTTTCGTCTGAGCAGACGGCAACAACATCTTCGGAAAATACTACTACATCGTCTACATCTGCAAGTGAAAGCAGCACGCAGCCAAGCGAGCCTGAAAAACCGGCAGAGCCGTCTGAGCCGGCAGAGTCTTCGGTTCCTTCAGAACCGTCAAGCGAGCCCGCTGAGCCTTCTGCCTCCGTACCTGTTTCATCGTCGGAAACGGAGACAGTACAATAGTTGTGGAAAAATATGTAATGAAACCGATTGCGAGGATTTATACCGATTTTCCCGATAAATTCGGTATTCCTCGGCAAAGCGGAATTGTAAAAAATTTAAGGGGCAGGGTGGTTTTTGAGCCGCCCTACCGCGATATTAGGGCGGTAAAGGAGCTTTGCGAGTATTCGCATATATGGCTCTTATGGCTTTTTTCCCGTTCCGAAAGAGAAGAGTGGTCGCCTACCGTTCGCCCGCCGAGACTCGGAGGAAATACCCGTGTGGGTGTATTTGCTACGCGATCGCCCTACAGACCTAATCCCATAGGTATGTCGGCGGTAAAGCTTGACAGGGTGGTAATGGACGAAAGCTTAGGCCCTGTTTTAGAGGTTTCGGGCATTGATATAGTTGACGGCACGCCCATACTTGATATTAAGCCCTATTTAAGCTTTGCCGACTCTTATCCGCAAGCGGTATGCGGCTTTGCGGACAGGTTGTACGGGCAATCGCTTAAGGTGATAATTCCCGACGGTATTTCAAAAACTCTGCCTGCCGATTTGACCGATACGCTTAAGGAAGTGCTTGCCGAGGATCCCCGTCCCCGCTATCAAAACGACCCAGAAAGGGTTTACGGCTTTGCCTTTAATAAATATGAGGTGAAGTTCAAGGTTGACGGTGAAATTCTGACGGTTATTTCGGTTGAGCCCCAATAAAGCAGATGATATATCTTATATGTAATATCGCATATATAATAATAGTATTTCCCGTTTAGTAGTAAAAGCTGTATAATATAGTCAAATAAAAAAGCAGATGCTTTGAAATAAAACGGAGGAATAAAAATGGCAAGATTTACATTACCGAGAGATGTATATTTCGGTGAAAACGCATTGGAAAACCTTAAGAATCTTAAGGGCAAAAAAGCTATCGTTGTTGTAGGCGGCGGCTCAATGAAGCGCTTTGGCTTTCTCGATAAGGCGGTAGGCTACCTTAAAGAGGCAGGTATGGAGGTTGAGCTTTTCGAGGGTGTAGAACCCGACCCGTCGGTCGAGACTGTTATGCGCGGCGCTGAGGCTATGCGCAAATTTGAACCCGACTGGATTGTAGCTATCGGCGGCGGCTCGCCGATTGACGCGGCAAAGGCTATGTGGGCTTTCTATGAGTATCCTGAGGTTACCTTTGAGTCCCTCTGCATTCCCTTCAACTTCCCCGAGCTTAGAACAAAAGCTAAGTTCTGCGCTATTTCTTCTACTTCTGGTACAGCTACCGAGGTTACTGCCTTCTCTGTAATCACCGATTACTCTAAGGGCATTAAATATCCTCTTGCGGATTTTAATATTACCCCCGATGTCGCTATAGTTGACCCCGAGCTTGCACAGACTATGCCCCAAAAGCTGGTAGCTCACACAGGTATGGACGCTTTGACCCACGCGGTTGAGGCTTATGTATCCACCGTCGCTAATTCCTATACCGACGCGCTCGCTATGAAGGCAATCGAAATGGTTACCGCTTATCTGCCCTCTTCCTACAACGGCAACAAGGAGTCCCGCGCTCAGATGCACGACGCTCAGTGCCTTGCGGGTATGGCGTTCTCGAATGCTCTTCTCGGAATTGTTCACTCTATGGCTCATAAGACAGGCGCGGCTTTCCACGAGGGCGCAATGGCAAATCAGCACCTTCCCCACGGCTGTGCAAACGCTATCTACCTTCCCTATGTTATTAAATATAATGCTCACGACGGCAGAGCGGCTGAAAGATACGCCGATATTGCAAGAATGTTAGGTCTTGCCGGTAACAGCAATAAGGCGCTTATCGAAAACCTCTGCGCTCTTATCGACGGTATGAACGATAAGCTTAATATTCCGCACACATTAAAGGAATTCGGCGTTGACGAGGCTGAATTTAATGCCAAGGTTGACGAAATCGCGGTAAACGCGGTAGGCGATGCCTGCACAGGCTCTAACCCCCGCGCTATTGACCCTGAGACTATGGCTCGCCTCTTTAAATGCACTTATTACGGCACAGAGGTTGACTTTTAATTGATTTTGTTATAAAATATATCAGCGCCTTCTGTACGGAAGACGCTGATTTAAAATGTATTAAGGAATGAAGATTGATGTTTAAAATCGTAAGCAAAAGGTCTCTCAATCCCACCGTCACTATGATGGACATTGAAGCTCCCCTCGTTGCGCGCAAGGCACAGGCGGGTCAGTTCATCATTCTGCGCACCGATGAGGACGGCGAGCGCATTCCGCTTACCGTTGCGGGATGCGACAGGGAAAAAGGAACCGTTAAAATTATTTTCCAGATTGTCGGCGCTACAACAGAAAAGCTTAACCACAAAGAGGTCGGCGACTGCCTTGCAGATTTCGCAGGACCTCTCGGAAAGCCTACTGAAACCGAGGGCCTTCGCAAGGTATGCGTTGTCGGCGGCGGCGTTGGCTGTGCTATCGCTCTGCCTGTTGCACAAAAGCTCCATGAGCAGGGCTGTGAGGTTCACTCAATTATTGGCTTCCGTAATAAGGATTTGGTAATCCTTGAGGACGAATTTGCCGCCTGCTCGGATAGGCTTACAGTTATGACCGACGATGGCTCACACGGCACAAAGGGCGTAGTTACCGCTCCGCTTAAAGAGGCTATCGAGTCGGGCGAGAATTATGACGAGGTCATTACAATAGGACCTCTTATTATGATGAAATTCGTTGTCGGTGTAACAAAGCCTGCGGGAGTTAAAACGGTTGTTTCTATGAACCCGATTATGATTGACGGCACGGGAATGTGCGGCGGCTGTCGCTTGACCGTCGGCGGAAAAACGATGTTTGCCTGTGTTGACGGCCCTGACTTTGACGGATTTGAGGTTGATTTTGACGAGGCTATGAAGCGCGGCGCTATGTACCGTGACTTTGAGCGCCACGCCTATGAGGAAGCCTGCAATCTGTTCAAAAAGGAGGTAGAATAATGGCCGCTAATATGAGTCTTAAAAAGAATGAAATGCCCGTTCAGGACCCTAATGTCCGTAATCACAATTTTTCCGAAGTGGCTTTAGGTTACAGCGAAGAAACCGCTCTTGATGAGGCTATGCGCTGTCTTAACTGCAAAAATATGCCCTGCGTTTCGGGATGTCCCGTAAATATACATATCCCCGCATTTATCGAAAAGATAAAAGAGGGAGATTTCGAGGGCGCTTATCAGGTGATTTCAAAATCTTCAAGTCTTCCCGCTGTATGCGGCAGAGTTTGCCCGCAGGAAACCCAATGCGAATCAAAGTGTGTTCGCGGAATTAAGGGCGAGCCTGTAGGTATCGGCAGACTTGAGCGCTTTGTAGCCGACTGGCACAACGCACACGATACAGGTAATGTTGAAGTGCCGGTTTCCAACGGTCATAAGGTTGCGGTTGTAGGCTCGGGTCCCTCGGGACTTACCTGTGCGGGCGACCTTGCTAAAAAGGGCTATAAGGTCTCTGTTTTCGAGGCTCTGCACACTGCCGGCGGCGTGCTTGTTTACGGAATCCCAGAGTTCCGTCTGCCTAAGAAAATCGTTCAAAAAGAGGTTGACGGGCTTAAAAAGTTAGGCGTTGAGATTGATACCGATGTTATTATCGGAAAAACCGTCACGGTTGACGAGCTGTTCGATATGGGCTTTGAGGCTGTATTTATCGGCTCGGGCGCGGGACTTCCGAGATTTATGGGTATCGAGGGAGAAGCACTCTGCGGCGTTTATTCCGCAAACGAGTTCTTAACCCGTAACAATCTTATGAAGTCATACAACGAAGAAAGTCCGACCCCCGTTATGCACGCTAAAAAGACGGTAGTTGTCGGCGGCGGAAATGTTGCAATGGACGCGGCGAGAACCGCAAAGCGCTTGGGTGCCGATGTTACGGTTGTTTACCGCCGTACCGAAAAGGAATTGCCTGCCCGCCGCGAAGAGGTTGAGCATGCAATGGAGGAGGGAATTGTATTCAAGTTCCTTACCAATCCGATTAAGATTAACGGTGAAGACGGTTGGGTTAAGAGCGTTCGCTGTCAGGAAATGAAGCTTTCAGAACCCGATGAGTCGGGCCGTGCGCGCCCCGTTCCCGTAGAGGGCAGTGAGTATGATATCGATGCCGACTGCGTTATTATGTCCATCGGCACATCTCCTAACCCGCTTATTAAATCCACCACCGCAGGACTTGAGGTTAATAAGCGCGGCGGCATAATCGTAAACGAGGAGACAGGCGCCACCACTAAGGAGGGCGTTTATGCGGGAGGAGACGCCGTAACAGGCGCCGCTACCGTTATCCTCGCAATGGGCGCGGGCAAAACCGCCGCCAAAGCGATTGATGAGTATATTTCTTCTAAATAAAGCTTTCCCTGCGGGACGATGTGGGCATCGTCCCCTGCGAAGGCTCCATTTACAAATGTAGAGGGCGATGCCCACATCGCCCCTATAAGGTTACGCGTAAAGCCCCTTTTATAAGTAAGGGGGCTTTTTTGCATTAATCTGTCCTTTCCGTCATATTATTAATTGGGTGAAAGGTATGGAAATTTTAAAATACGGCGGTATTGTTGTTCTCATTGTCGGAGCATTATCACTTTTGATTTTTGCTGTAAGAACAAAAAAGTTTTTTAAAACCTTGCTTTTAAATGCGTTTTTAGGGCTTGCTGTAATGGCGGTAATAGATTTGACAGCGAAGTTTACGGGAGCGCATATCCCCGTAAATTGGTGGACGGTAGGGGGGTCTGCGGTCTTTGGCATACCCGCTGTAAGCGGCTATTTAATTCTGCCGCTTATTTTCCTTTGATATTCCTTGAAAAAGGTAATAGAAAATGTTATATTATTATAGGGCGGGGGCTTGCTCCCGCCGTTTTCATATAATATATGACGGTGGTTTTTTATGCTTAAATTTATTTTCGGGAGACCCGCTTCGGGCAAGACCTACAATGTGCTTAATATGATAAAGAAACTTGCGGAGTCGGGCAAGTCGTCTGTTTTAATTGTTCCTGAGCAGTTTTCATTTGAAAGCGAGCGGGCGGTGCTTAAAACCCTCGGTGACAAGGCGGCGCTTAATGTATCGGTTATGAGCTTTTCGCGGCTCTGCGACGAGGTCGGGCGTGCGGTCGGCGGTATCGCGGGGGTTACCCTTACCGAAGCGGATAAGGTGATTTTTATGAACCGCGCGCTTTTAGCGGCGGCGGACGAGCTTAAAATCTGGCGCAGATATTGCCATTCGGTTTATTTTGCAAAAACTATGCTTGATACTATAGGCGAGTTTAAAATAAACACGGTCACAGCGCAAGACCTTAAAAAGGCGGCCGAGGAGATAAAAAGCCCATCGCTCGCCTTTAAGCTTCACGATATAGCGGTGATATACGAGACCTATGACGCGCTTACGGGTGAAAAATTCATCGACCCCGCGGACAGCCTTACAAAGCTTTACAGACAGCTTGAAAACTGCCGATTTTTTGAAAATAAGACCGTGATTTTAGACTCTTTTAAGGGCTTTACGGGTCAGCAGTTTAAGATAATCGACCGAATTTTAGCTCAGGCTGACGATGTTGTTGTGAGCCTTACAAACGACCCAGAGCTTTGCAGTGATTACAATGTCTTTATGAATATAAGAGCTGCCGCAGAGAAGATAAGAAAATCTGCCGCGCGTTTTTCGGTTGCGGAGGACAAGCCGTTAGTGCTTGATAAAAGCTGCTGTAATTCAAAAGCTCTGGCGGCGCTCGAACGGCTTTTAGCAGGCGGTGATTTTGACCGCCCCGAACAGAGCGGGGATATTACAATTTGCGCTGCCGCTTCTGTCTCGGACGAGGCGGAGTTTGCCGCAAGAACTATAAGAAAGCTCGTGCGCGAAAGGGGCTACCGCTACCGCGATTTCGTAATTATAGCGAGAGATGCTGAAAAATATGAGGAAAGCATTTATTCCGCCTGTAAACTAAACGGAGTACCTGTTTTCGGGGATAAACGCGAGCCGCTTTCGGCTTTTCCCGCCGCCGCGGTGGCAAACGCCGCTTTGGAATTTGCATTAAAACCTACAAGCGAGAGTATTTTGCGTTTTCATAAAACGGGTCTCGGTACACTTTCCCGTGAGGAAATTTCGGTTCTTGAAAATTATGTTTACCTTTGGAATATCGACGGCTCTATGTGGCAAATCGACTGGACAATGGACCCGCGCGGATTCGTTTCGGAAGATGGCGGCAAAGGCGCAGATAATGCTGAACTTGAAAAAATCAACGGTTTGAGGCAAAAAGCCGCCGCGCCGCTTTTAACTTTTAAGGAAAAGTGCAGGGGCACTGCCGCCGATATGTCCCGTGCAGTAGTTGAATTGCTTGAAGACTGTAATGCCGCCGAAAAGTTGGCTCAGCTTTCCAAACGGTTTAAAAATGAGGGTGCTGAGTTTAGCAGTGACATTTTAAAGCAAAGCTATGACCGCTATATGAAGCTGCTTGACAGTATGGCTGTTTGCTTCGGCGAGCGAGAGATTAAAAGGCAGGAGTTTTTCGAGGCGCTTTCTCTTTCCGTTTCCCTTGACAGCGTGGGAGTTATACCGCGTATGTTAGACGAGGTCACCTTCGGCGCGGCGGACAGAATACGCCCGTCAAGACCGCGTGTTGCCTTTGTTTTGGGAGCTAATCAGGGAGTGTTCCCTAAAGGACTTTCAAATTCGGGGATATTAGGTGGCACCGAGCGGAAAAGCCTTATTGAGCTTGGAATTGAAATTCCCGACAATCAGATTTCCTCTGTGGTGGACGAAAACTATCTTGTTTACTGCAACCTCTGCTGTCCGTCCGACAGGCTGTATATTTCTTATGCGACCCATTCGCTCTCAGGCGAGGAGTCGGAGCCGTCTGCTTTTGTCGCTGAAATTGCCGAGAATTTAGGCTGTAAAACAGTTTCAGAGCCGCAGGAAAGCCTGACGGCGGAAAATCTGCCCGAAACCTATGAGAGCGCTTATTCACAGTACTGCCGCAGAAGATTGACTGCGGACAGCGAAACGATTAAATCAGCCCTTAAAGGAAGCGGGGAAGATGAAAAGATAGAATATCTTTGTGAAATGCTGTCGGGCGCGCCGCAAAGGCTTACGGAGGAGACTGCCGAAAAGCTTTACGGTAAAAACATTACAATGTCTGCTTCTCGGTTTGACACCTTCCACAAATGCCGCTTTTCTTATTTTTGTAAATACGGATTAACGGCTAAGAAACTCAAACCCGCTGAATTTGATGTTTTACAGCGGGGAACGATAGTACACTATGTGCTTGAAAAAATAGTAGGCACCTATAAAAAGGGTGTAGCAGATTTATCTGAAAGTGAGATTAATTTACTTGTAGATAAATATATTGACGAATATCTTGACGGTATTTCGGGCTACCGCGACCTTGAAACCGAACGGTCGAAATTTTTGGTATCGCGTATTTCACGCGCCCTAAAGGCGGTAGTCATTCAGCTTTCCCGCGAATTTGCACAAAGCGGGTTTGAGCCTGTCGCCTGCGAGCTGAAAATCGGTAACGGCGGCGATATACCCGAGCTTAAAATTCCCTTTGATAAAGGGAATATCAATATAATCGGAAGTATCGACAGGGTGGACGAATATAACGGCTATATACGGGTAATCGACTATAAAACCGGAACCAAGAGCTTTAAACTGCCCGATATTATTTTCGGTCTTAACCTACAAATGCTGATTTATCTTTACGCCTTGGTAAGAGAAGACGGTCAAAATGATGAGAAAGCGGCGGGAATTTTGTATATGCCCTCCAAGCGTGACCTTAGTGACAGCGGTATGGCGATGAACGGACTCATCCGTTCCGAAAAAGATATTGTTTCGGCAATGGATAAAGAACTGCAGGGAGAATTTGTGCCCAAATATTCGGTTACAAAAAGCGGAGCATTGGATAAGAGATGCACCTCGTTTGTAAGTGCGGAGGATTTTACCGAGATTTTTGATTACATCGAAACCTTAATGAAGCGCACAGGCGACGGAATTTTGAGCGGTGATATAGCCGTAAGTCCGCTTGACGGAAGAGAAACTCCTGCATGCAAGTACTGTGATTATGCGACGGTCTGCGGCTGGGAAAATGCCCCCTGTGATAAAGTTCCGAGCTTTAAGAATGATGAAGTTATAAATAAAATTAAGGAGGAGAAGACGAATGGCATTTAATCCCACACCCGAACAGCAGTCGGCTATTGACACTAAAGGCAATGTGTTGGTTTCCGCCGCCGCAGGGTCAGGCAAAACTGCGGTGCTGGTCGAAAGGGTAGTAAAGCTTTTAAGCGACAGGGAAAACCCGTTAAGTGCCGACAGGCTGTTAATAGTGACCTTTACCAACGCCGCCGCCGCCGAAATGCGGACGAGACTTGAAAAGCGGCTTGACGCTGAATGCCGTGCCAATCCCTCCGATATAGGACTTTTAAAGCAGAGAAAGCTTTTATCCTCGGCAAAAATCTGCACTATCGACTCCTTTTGCATTGACCTTGTAAGAGAAAATTTTGAGCGCGCGGGGGTCTCTCCCGACTTTAAAATAAGCGAGCAAAACTCCCTTAAATCAGTAAACGAAGGTGTGCTTGCCGCCCTGCTAAACGAGTATTACGAAAATGGCGGTGAGGACTTTTTTGAGCTGCTCGATTTAGTCGGCGCGGAATACGATGACGGCAATTTTGCGGATTATATTCTTAAAATGTATGATTACAGCCGTCAGCTTGCTTTCCCGACAGAGTGGTTTGACTCACTTTCATCCGCCTATAATCCCGAGTTTTTTAAGAGCGAAAATGAATGGTATAAATATTCAGTAAATAAAGCTCTCAAAACCGCAGAGGAAATGAGACGGGTAAATGCGGCGATACTTGACGCGCTTTTCGAGAACGAAAAGGCGTATGATACATACGCTTTTTGTTTTAATGCCGCTTCTGAAACCGAGGCAAAACTTTATGACGCGGCAAAGAGTGGGGATTGGGACAGTATATTTAATGCGCTGTCTGTCTTTAATTTACCGCCTATTCCCCGTGCAAACGGCGAGCTCGGAAGGGCGGCAAAGGCGGCAAGAGACTATATTTTAAAGCTTGCCGATAATCTTAAAAAGCTCTTTTTCGACGGAGCGGACGGCATTAAAAAGCAACATGCCGATATTTACGGCAAGGTCTTGCTGCTTACAAAAATTCTTAATGAGCTTGATAAGAGGTTATTTGACGAATACCTTGAGCGAAACACCTTTACCTTTCATAATATTGAACATTTGGCGCTGAAGCTCTTATGCGAAAAAACAACCGAGGGAGTTTTGCCCGCAAACGGAGCGGAAGAACTGCTTTCGCGCTATGACGAGGTTATGGTGGACGAATATCAGGACACAAACGATTTGCAGGATATGCTCTTTTATGTCCTGTCTAACCGCGGTGAAAGGCTATTTGCCGTAGGCGATGTTAAGCAGAGTATTTACGGCTTCAGAGGGGCTAAGCCGACTAATTTTCTTAATAAAATCAATGCGGCTATTCCCGCCGAAAAAGCCGAAGAAAGCGATCCTAAAAAAATAATTTTAGGCTGTAATTTCAGAAGCCGTAAGGAAATATGCGAATACATAAATTACTTCTTTGAGCGCCTGATGACCGAAAAAACGGGAGATATTGTTTATAACGAGGATGAAAAGCTTATCCCCGCCGCCCGTTATCCCGACCCGCCTGAGATTCCCGTAAGCTTTGAAATTGTTACAAATACGGGGAATTCTGAAGAATCACTCCGAATTGAGGCGTCGCATATAGCCGATTTTATAAGGCGCGTTATGCAGTCGGGCGAATGTATAAGGCAGGATGAGAACACACTCAGAAATGCGAAATTTTCCGACTTTGCGATACTGCTCAGAAATACCAAAGCAAAGGCGGCGATTGTCGCAGAGGAGCTAAGAAAAAACGGCATACCCGTAAATTACACCTTGGAGGGTTATGCAGAAACATCTGAAGTATCGGTCTTTTTGTCGTTACTTAAAATTATTGATAACCCCGATTCCGATGTGGAGCTGTTATCGGTGCTTATGTCGCCGATTTTCGGATTTACCGCCGAAGATGCGGCGAATATCCGCATAAAGAGAAGAGAGGGCAGTTTATATTCTGCTCTTGTATTTTCCGCAGAAAACGGGAACAGCCGTTGCGGTGAGGTTTTAAAAAGGCTTGAAAAATACAGAATATTTGCAGTAACTCTTACTCTGCCTAAGCTAATTTCAAGACTTCTTGAGGATACCGACTATCTCAATATAGTTTGGGCAAGGGAGGACGGCGAACGCCGTCACAACAATCTTTTAATGCTTATTACATTGGCTGAGCAGTACTCGGCAGACAGCAGGGCAGGAATAGGCGGTTTTGTAAATTTCGTTTACAGACAGTCGGAAAGCGGAATGAAATCAGCGGCGGCACTGTCAAGCGGCGACACCGTTAAGATTATGAGTATCCACGCCTCGAAGGGACTGCAATTCCCCGTATGCATAATATCGGAAACTGCTAAAAGCTTTAACGATAATGATTCGAGAAATTCCGCCCTGTATTCCGCTGACTACGGTATCGGTTTTAAATATTTTGACGAGAATGAAAAGCTGAAACGCACCACGGTTGCAAGAGAGGTTATATTGGACAGTATTCGAAAAAACACTCGCGAAGAGGAATTGAGGCTTCTGTATGTTGCAATGACTCGGGCGCAGGATAAGTTGCATTTTACCTCTGCGGTCGGAAATCTCGAAAATAAGCTCAAGGAATCTTTTTCAGAGCTTATTCTCTCCGAGAACAGGGCGGATAATATGTTTGAGGCTATGTCTTCCTATTTTGATTGGCTGATTAAGACCTCACTTATTCATCCTGACGGAAAGGAACTAAGGGGAGAGGAAAGCAATATCGTCAGAGAAATCAACGAAAGCCGAATAGCTATAAGTATTTCCGAGGCGCTTAGGGAAGAAAAAACAACTGAAATTAATACGGATTTGCCTGTGCCTGACAAGGAATTGGCAGAAAAGCTCAGGGAAAATTTGGGATACGCCTACCCTTATGAAAAGCTTTTTGAAATTGAGGCTAAATGCTCGGTTTCGGCACTTGCAAACAAGGCGGAAAGTGAGAAATACGCCTTTTCTGCACGACCCGCTTTTATGAGCGAAGGCGGAATAACCGCGACCGAGCGGGGAACGGCCGCTCACAAGATTATTGAATTTATTGATTTTGATAAAACCGACGATATTGAGGCTGAAATTGAGCGGCTTTATGAGTGGCAGTATATTTCGGAACGCGAGGCAAAGGCGGTAAACCGCAAAAAGCTTAGGGACTTTTTTGACAGCTCACTTTTTGCGAGAATTAAAGGGTCGCCGCTCGTTAAAAGAGAAATGCGGTTTTTGACCGAAGTGCCTGCTTCGGCGATTGACCCTGATTTGAAGGGAGATTTTACCGATGAAAAGGTGATTGTTCAGGGAGCGGTTGACCTTTGTTTTGAGGAAAACGGCGAAATTATTGTGGTAGATTTTAAAACCGACCGCACCGATAATCCCGAAAACCTTGCCGCCGCTTACGGCGAGCAGTTATCAATATACGCCGCCGCATGTGAGAAGATTTTTGAAAAAAAGGTAAAGCAAAAAATAATTTATTCCTTTGCGCTCTCTAAAGAAATCGAGATTTCTGTCTAACATACTTGCCTTTGAGGGTGATTTAGTATATAATAATACCGATATAAGCAAAGGCAGGTATTTGTATGGATATAAAGGTAGGCGACAGGCTATTAATGAAAAAAAAGCACCCTTGCGGGGCTGATACCTTTACGGTTACAAGGATAGGAATGGACTTTCGTCTTAAGTGCGACGGCTGCGGCAGAGAGGTAATGGTGCCGAGGGTCAAGGCGGAAAAAAGCCTTAAAAAAATAATTAAAGCAGACGGAGAAGAATAATGTTTGATAAGCTTGAAACGGTTGTAAACCGTTATGAACAGATTGCGGTGGAGTTATCCCGTCCCGAGACGGCGGCTGATAACGCGGTTTTTACAAAATTAATGAAAGAGCACGCGGAGTTAACACCTATAGTTGATAAATACCGCGAATATACGGCGGCTAAGGCTTCCGAAAAAGAGGCACTCGAAATACTATCCGAAAGCGGGCTTGAAAAGGATTTTAAGGAGCTTGCCGAAGATGAGCTTAAGACCGCTAAAGCGGATATTGAGAGGTGCTCCGAGGAGCTTAAGATTTTACTTTTGCCAAAAGACCCGAATGATGACAAAAATGTTATTGTGGAAATACGAGGCGGTGCAGGCGGCGATGAGGCGGCACTCTTTGCGGGTTCGCTTTACAGAATGTATACAATGTATTCTGAGTCAAAGCGTTGGAGCATTGAGGTTATAAACGCCAACGAAACCGAGCTTGGCGGCTATAAGGAAATTGTATTTATGATAGAGGGAGCGGGTGCATATTCCCGCCTTAAATACGAAAGCGGCGTTCACCGCGTTCAGCGTGTGCCTGACACCGAAACACAGGGCCGTATTCACACCTCAACCGTTACCGTGGCAGTTTTGCCCGAAGCTGAAGATGTAGAGCTTGAAATCAATCCTGCCGACCTAAAAATTGATACCTTCCGTTCTTCGGGGGCGGGAGGTCAGCACATTAACAAGACCTCCTCGGCAATAAGGGTTACACATATTCCGACAGGTACTGTTGTAGAATGTCAGGACGAGCGAAGCCAGTTTAAAAATAAGGATAAAGCCCTTAAAATACTGCGCTCCCGTCTGCTTGATGCGGCGCAGAGAGAACACGATGAAGCAATAGCTTCCGACCGTAAATCACAGGTCGGAACGGGGGACAGAAGCGAAAGAATACGCACCTATAACTATCCGCAGGGAAGAGTTACCGACCACAGAATAGGGCTGACTCTATATAAATTGGAACAGATTTTAAACGGCGACCTTGACGAGGTTGTTGACGCGCTTACCACCCATTACAGAACCGAAGCATTAAAGGCTGAAAACGAGGGATAATTTCAATGCTTACAAAAAGGCTTAAAGCCGACCTAAACGGCATAGAGCAAGCGGCACGAATACTTAAAAACGGCGGAATAGTTGCGATTCCTACCGAAACTGTTTATGGGCTTGCCGCCTCCGCTTATGACGAAAATGCCATTAAAAAGGTTTTTGAGGCTAAGGGCAGACCGCAGGATAATCCGCTGATTGTCCATATTGCGGATATTTCCGATTTGGAGACGGTAGCAAAGGATATTCCCGATTCGGCATACCTTGCGGCAGATAGGTTTTGGCCGGGTCCTCTTACTATGATTTTTAAGCGCACCGATAAAATTCCCGCAAGCGTTTCGGCGGGGCTTGATACCGTGGCGGTAAGGATGCCTTCCGACAAAACGGCGCGGGAGATAATTAAAAACAGCGTTCCGTTAGCCGCCCCCTCTGCTAATACCTCGGGAAAACCGAGCCCTACCTCGGCGCAGTATGTTATAGACGACCTTGACGGCAAAATTGACGCGGTTGTAATATCGGGCGACTGTCAGGTAGGGGTTGAATCCACGGTTATTACCCTTGTTACAAATCCGCCGCGGCTTTTAAGACCAGGCGCGGTAACGGTTGAAGAGCTAAAAAAAATTTTCCCAGATATTGTTGTGGATAGTGCGGTGCTTGCAGAGCCTAAAAAGGACGAAAAGGTTTCTTCGCCCGGTATGAAATACAAGCATTACGCACCTAAAACCGAAACATATCTTGTTGAGGGTGATTCCGAACAGTTCGTACGGTTTGTTAATTCAAAAGAAAATGCCGCAGCGGTCTGCTTCCGCGAAGAAGAAAGCAGAATAACCGTACCCAAGCTTTGCTACGGTACTGCAAGTGATGAAGCCACCCTTGCACATAGTGTTTTTTCGGTCTTGCGAGAGGCTGATAATTTAGGCGCTCAGGCGATTTTTGTTCATGCACCGTCAAAAAGCGGCGTCGGACTTGCGGTCTATAACAGGCTTATCCGCGCGGCGGCATTCAGGGTGATTAAGCTATGAGTATTGTAATAGGGCTTACAGGACCGACAGGCTCGGGAAAAAGCAGTGCTTCAAGGATTGCCGAGGACTTTGGCTTTCAGGTGATTGACTGCGACAAAACCGCAAGAGAAGCAACGCAAAAGGGAACAGAGGGCTTAAAGGCGCTGGTTTCGGTTTTCGGTGAGGAAATTTTGCTTTCTGACGGTAATTTGAACAGAAAAGCACTTGCCGCATTGGCTTTTAAGGATAAGCTAAGCACCGACTTGCTTAATAAAACAATTTTGCCTTATATTGCCGATTTGGTAATAAAACAGGCAGCCGGGCGGAATACCCTGCTTGATGCGCCGACACTTTTTGAGAGCGGTATCAATAAAATTTGCAACAAAACCGTTGCGGTTTTAGCCGATAAAGATATAAGGCTAAAGCGAATAATCGCGCGGGATAATCTAACACTAAAAGAGGCTGAAACCCGCATAAATGCAGGTAATGACGAGGAGTTTTTTAAGAAAAACGCGGATTATATTATATACAATAACGGCGACGAGAAGGCGTTTTTAAAACACTTTTACGATATATTAAAAGAAATTACGGGAGGTAATTTTAAATGACAGAAAAATCGAAATCAGAGCAATTAAAGGAAAGTCTTTTTTATAAGCGCAAAAACGGAAGACTTGTATCAAGCGAGGAAGTATTAAAAAAGGCAGACGAATACTGTGAGGGCTATAAAAGCTTTTTGAACGCCGCTAAAACCGAGCGCGAGGCGGTAAAGGTTGCTGTCGCTTCAGCGAAAGAAAAGGGCTTTACCGAGTTTGTTTACGGCAAAAAATATAACGCGGGTGACAAGGTTTACATTAATAACCGCGGCAAGACGGTAGCGTTTGCGGTTATCGGAAAAGAGCCTGTCGAGCAGGGCGTCAACATTACTGCGGCGCATATCGACTCGCCCCGCCTTGACTTAAAGCCCAATCCGCTTTATGAAGACCTTGAGCTTGCACTTTTTAAAACTCATTATTACGGCGGAATAAAGAAATATCAGTGGACTGCCGTCCCTCTTGCGCTCCACGGCGTTTTTGCCTTAAAGGACGGTACAGTTAAAGAGGTTTCCATCGGCGAAAATGATGATGAGCCTAAGTTTGTAATTAATGACCTTTTGCCGCATTTGGCTTCCGAGCAGGTTAAGCGCACCTTGAACGAGGGAATTAAAGGCGAGGAATTAAATGTGCTTGTCGGCTCTCATCCATTTAAGGACGATAAGGGAAGCGAGCTTGTAAAGCTTAATATATTAAAGCTTTTAAATGAGAAATACGGCATTACCGAGGAAGACTTCCTTTCTGCTGAATTAGAACTTGTACCTGCAGTTAAATCTTGTGATATAGGTTTTGACCGTTCGCTTATAGGCGCCTACGGTCAGGATGACAGGGTTTGCGCTTATCCGGCGGTTACTGCTGTTTTGGAGGTTGAAAATCCGCAAAAAACAGCGCTTGCTATTCTTACAGACAAGGAAGAAATAGGCTCGGTAGGAAATACGGGACTTGAATCCGATTTTTTAAGATATGTTATAGGCGACCTTGCAAAAATGCAGGGGGGCGATGTGACGAAAGCACTCAGAAATTCAAAATGCCTTTCCGCTGATGTTAACGCGGGAATTGACCCGACATTTCAGGATGTTATGGAGCGTAAAAACGCTTCTTTCCTGAATTATGGTGTTGTGGTTACCAAATATACAGGTTCAAGAGGAAAGTCGGGCACTTCGGACGCTTCTGCCGAGTATGTCGCCGAGATTCGCGCTATGCTCGATAACGCGGGTATTATCTGGCAGACAGGCGAGCTTGGCAAGGTGGACATCGGCGGCGGAGGTACCGTTGCGATGTTTATCGCAAATATGGGGGTTGATGTGGTTGATCTCGGCGTTCCCGTACTTTCAATGCACGCTCCGTTTGAAACTACTGCTAAGTTTGATGTATATATGTGCTACCGTGCAATGTATGAATTTATGAAGTAGCAACTTATCCGTTTTCACATATACTGTTAATGGCTCAGGCCAGAAAATAACGGGATGTGAAAGTATGTATGACGAGAGAAATTTAAGGGAAACCTCAAGGGAAAGCACAAACGAGAGCTGCTGTCGCCGTTCTTCCTGCCTTAGTGTAGTACTCTTTGTATTAACCTCGATTTTCTTCTATGTTGCCGGCACTATATGCGGCGCGTTCGCTTCGTGGTTCGTAATATGCTCTATAGTTCCTATCGCTATATTCGCAATAGTTTTGCTCATAGCAATAGCTATTATAGTATATCTTGTGCGTTGCCGATGTCTCCGCAGATAAGTCTTAATTTCCAAAATCAAATAGCTCCTTCTCAAAGAAGGGGCTTTTTTATGTCCGAAATATTAATAAATTGTAAAAGGTCAGGAAAAGTCAAAGATTTTTTCAAAAAAGTATTGACTTTTGGAATTTTGTGCATATAATAATAATCGTTAGCACTCGAGAGTCGAGAGTGCTAAAACATAAAAGCATTAAAACGAGAGGTGAAATGTGATGGAGCTGTCACCGAGAAAACAGGCGGTTTTGGCAGCGGTCACAAGCGCGTACATTAAGACGGGTGAGCCGATAGGTTCAAAAGCACTCACTACCGTTCTTAAAAATGCTCCGTCCTCCGCAACCATCAGAAACGAGATGAACGAGCTTTGCGAACTGGGGCTTTTATCCCAACCGCATACCTCGGCAGGCAGAATACCTACAAGCCGCGGTTTTAAGCTTTATGTCGATATGCTGATGAATACCGATAAAATATCGGAGAGTGATAAGGCTTTTATTGACGAGGGACTCAGAAATCTTCATACCACTCCGGAAAAAATCCCGCAAACGGCAGGTGAGCTTTTATCAAGGCTTACGGGTCTTCCCGCGGTAACCTGCTTCAGAACAGAGCAAAGTCCGATAATAAAGCAGGCTCAGCTTGTAAAATTAAGCCGCAGTTCTGTTTTGATGTGGCTTTTAACGGCAGATGGGAGGGTGCGAAGCCGCGTCTTTCGCACCGGCTGTATTTACACACCCGAGCTTGATTTGAAATTTTCTGAAACCGTTTCAAAAAAGCTGAAAGGAAAACCTGTAAGCGAGCTTACGAGAGCTTACATGCAAAGCGTTATTGCAGGCGCAGGTTCGCTTGATTTAGCTCCTGTTATTTCGGCACTTTTTGAAATGGCGCAGGGGATTGAATCTTCGGATGTAACTCTTTCGGGTGAAGCGCCGCTTTATAATATATGCGGAAGTGAAGCGGCGGCGCGGCGGATATTAAACCTAATAAGTCTTAAAGAACCGATATTATCGATTCTGGACGGTATGAGCGCGAATACAGGAGTTGTTTTCGGCGGTGAAACGGGCTTTAAAGAGCTTTGGGGTTACACGGTAATCACCGCAAAATACAACTGTAATGATAAGTACAGAGGCGCTGTGGGACTGATAGGACCTAACAGGATTTCATATGACAGGATAATACCTGTTGTTGAATATACAGCATCAAGGCTTTCGGACATTATGACCGAGGCAAGGCAGGATATGGAGGAATGAGACAAGTGGCAGAGGAAACCAAAGTAACGGAGAACGAAGCCGAGGAGAACAAAGCGCAGGCAAATGCCGAGCCGCAGACCGAGCAAGCTGAAAAAACGCAAGAAAAGACAGCTAAGAAGGAAAAGAAATCCAAAAAGGATTCCGAAGTTGAAAAGCTTAAGGCGGAGCTTGAAAAGAAAAATGATGTTCTGCTTCGTACGGCAGCGGAGTTCGACAATTACAAAAAACGCACCGAGCGCGAAAAGTCGGGTGTTGCGGAGTATGCGAGGGCAGGAATAATAAAACAGCTTTTGCCGATACTTGACAACATAGACCGTGCCGCAGGTGCGGACAAAGAAAGTCCCGATTATATTAGAGGAATTGAGCTTATAGTAAAACAGCTTGAGGGTCTTTCAGAAAAATTAGGCATCGAGGAAATTGCAAAACAGGGCGATGCATTTGACCCTAATCTTCATGAAGCGGTAATGCATATTGAGGATGAAAATTTGGGCGAAAATGTTATAGCCGAGGTTTTGCAAAAGGGCTACAAGACAGGCGATACAATAATTCGTCACGCAATGGTTAAGGTAGCAAATTAAAAAATTTAAAGTAATCATTTTGGAGGAATTTATTATGGGAAAAATTATCGGTATTGACTTAGGTACAACAAACTCTTGTGTAGCTGTAATGGAAGGCGGAGAGCCTGTAGTTATCGCTAACGCTGAGGGCGCGAGAACTACTCCGTCTGTTGTTGCTTTTTCAAAGACGGGCGAAAGAATGGTAGGTCAGGTTGCAAAGCGTCAGGCTATCACCAACCCTGACCGCACAATAAGCTCTATCAAGCGTGAAATGGGTACTGCCCATACAGTTGAAATTGACGGCAAAAAGTACACCCCGCAGGAAATTTCCGCAATCATTCTTCAGAAGCTTAAGGCTGACGCTGAGGCTTATCTCGGTCAGACCGTTTCCGAGGCGGTTATCACCGTTCCCGCTTACTTTACCGACGCACAGCGTCAGGCAACCAAGGATGCGGGCAAAATTGCGGGTCTTGAGGTTAAGCGTATTATAAACGAGCCTACCGCCGCGGCACTTGCTTACAGCATCGATAAGGAAGACGACCAGAAGGTTATGGTATATGACTTAGGCGGCGGCACCTTCGATGTTTCTATCATTGAAATGGGTGACGGCGTACAGGAGGTTCTTGCTACCGCAGGTAATAACAGACTCGGCGGCGACGACTTTGATAAGCGCATAATGGATTACATCGTAAGCACCTTTAAGGCAGAGCAGGGAATCGACCTCTCGGGTGATAAGATGGCTATGCAGAGAATTAAGGAAGCGGCTGAAAAGGCTAAGATTGACCTTTCGGGTATGACCACCGCTGACATTAACCTGCCCTTTATCACCGCCGATTCAACAGGCCCTAAGCACTTTGAAACCACCCTTACAAGGGCTAAGTTCAACGAGCTTACAGCTGACCTTGTTGACGCTACAATGGGACCTGTCCGTCAGGCACTCTCAGACTCGGGACTTGACAAGAGCGAGATTAACAAGGTGCTTATGGTAGGCGGTTCTTCGAGAATTCCTGCAGTTCAGGAGGCAATCAAGAACTTTATGGGTAAAGAACCCTTCAAGGGCATCAATCCCGACGAGTGCGTTGCTATCGGCGCGTCCTTACAGGCAGGCGTTTTAGGCGGCGATGTTAAGGGACTTCTGCTTCTCGATGTTACCCCGCTTTCACTCGGTATTGAGACTATGGGCGGCGTTTCAACAAAGGTAATCGACCGTAATACCACTATTCCTGCTAAGAAGAGCCAGATTTTCTCTACTGCGGCAGACGGTCAGACCTCTGTTGAGGTTCACGTATTACAAGGTGAGCGTGAATTTGCCAAGGACAACAAGACCTTAGGCGTATTCCACCTTGACGGAATTGCTCCCGCTCCCCGCGGAATCCCCCAGATTGAGGTTACCTTTGATATAGACGCGAACGGTATCGTTCATGTTTCGGCTAAGGATTTAGGTACAGGCAAAGAAAACAACATCACCATTACCTCAAACACCAATATGTCCAAGGAAGATATCGACAAGGCGGTTAAAGAGGCGGAGCAGTATGCCGCAGAGGATAAGAAGCGCCGTGAATCGGTTGATGTTCGCAACAATGCCGACCAGATGATTTACCAGACCGAAAAGACTGTTAATGAGTTCGGCGACAAGCTTTCCGATGATGAAAAAGCTAAGATAAATACAGCAAAGGAAGCCCTCAAGGAAGCTTTAAAGGGTGAGGATGTAGAAGCTATTAAGGCAAAACAGGAGGAGCTGCAGAAGGAGCTTTTTGCGATAAGCGAAAAGGTTTACAAGGCGGCTAACCCCCAGGGCGACCCGAATGCACAGGCGGGCGGAGCACAGCCGAATGGCGACCCTAATGTTTACGAGGCTGACTACACCGATGTTGATGACAGCAACAAACAGTAATTGTTAAAAATAAGTAGGGCGGGGGCTTTGCTCCCGCCGTATCCAAAGCATTTAAACTTGACTCAAGTTTGAATGCTTTGGCTGAGTTTAAACATATATTTGTAGGAGAAATTGCTTTGGCTGAGGATAAAAGAGATTATTACGAGGTTTTAGGCGTTGACAAGTCGGTGTCGGACGATGACCTCAAAAAAGCGTACCGTAAAGCGGCGAAAAAGTATCACCCGGATTTAAACCCGGGCGACAAGGAAGCCGAAAAAAAGTTTAAAGAGGTAAACGAGGCGTACGAGGTACTTTCCGATAAGGAAAAGCGCGCGCGTTATGACCAGTTCGGCCACGCGGGGGTTGACCCAAATTTCGGCGCTGGCGGTGCCGGCGGTTACGGCGGCGGATTTACAGGCGATTTTGGGGATTTGGGTGACATATTTAATTCTTTCTTCGGCGGCGGATTCGGAGGCGGAAGAAGCTCCAATAAAAACGCTCCGCGCCGCGGAAACGACACAGCGGCTACTGTTAATCTTTCCTTTGAGGAAGCGGCAAAGGGCTGTAAAAAGACAGTTAAGGTAACAAAGATAGATAACTGTAAAGAATGCGGCGGCAGTGGCGCGGAGAAGGGAAGCAGCCCTAAAACCTGTCCTGTTTGCCACGGCACAGGTCAGGTGGCGACTACCCAACGCACTCCGTTCGGTGTTATGCAGACTCAACAGGTTTGTAATAACTGCCACGGAAGCGGTAAGATAATTGATAAGCCGTGCCACACCTGCGCGGGCAAGGGAAGAATACGACATACCGTCGAACAGACTGTTGATATTCCTGCGGGTATCGATGACGGTCAGGTTATCAGTCTTCGCGGCGGCGGCGATGCGGGCGTAAACGGCGGCCCTGCGGGTGACCTTAGGATAAATGTTAATGTCCGTCCGCACCCGATTTTTGAGCGCAAAGGCTATGATGTTTACTGTGAAATTCCGATTACCTTTACACAGGCGGCTTTGGGTGATGAAATAGTTGTCCCTACGCTTGACGGAAGGGTTAAATTCACAATTCACGAAGGAACACAGCCGGGCGATGAATTCAAGCTTCGCGGAAAGGGTATTCAACGCCTTAACTATTCAGGCAAGGGCGACGAATATGTAAGAATTGTTGTCGAAGTTCCTAAGGAGCTTTCAAAAGCACAAAAGGAGAAGCTAAAGGAATTTGACAAGGTGACGGATGAAAAAAATTATAAAAAGCGTAAAAGCTTTTCCGATAAAATCAAAGACTTTTTCGGAGACTGATAACAAAAGCCAAGACAGGGGGTAAGCATTCCTATCTTGGCTTTTTATAAATTAACAAGCGCTTGACTTCTTAGTTTCAGTATGTTACCATTACTTATAGGTATTTTAATAATAAAGAGGCAATATAATGAAAAAAATATCGGTTATTGTTCCTTGCTATAATGAAGAAGAGGTCATAAATATTTTTTATGATGAAATCAATAAAGTAAGCAAAAAAATGAATGAGTATGATTTTCAATTCATTTTTGTAGATGACGGCTCTAAGGATAATACGCTTCAAGCTATGAAGAACATTGCCGAAAATGATGAACGCGCGGTATTTCTTTCGTTTTCGCGCAACTTCGGAAAAGAGGCGGCAATGTTTGCGGGACTTTCAAATGCAGACGGCGACTATGTTGCTATAATGGACGCCGATATGCAGGACCCGCCTTCATTGCTTCCTGAAATGACCGCTGTAATTGAAAGCGGGGAATATGACTCTGTTGCTACCAGAAGAGTAACCAGAATCGGCGAGCCGCCTGTTCGCTCTTTTTTTGCGAGGACTTTTTATAAAATTATCAACAAAATATCCGACACGGATATAGTTGACGGTGCGCGGGATTACCGTCTTATGAAGCGGGAAATGGTAGACGCTATTATCGAAATGAATGAATACAATAGGTTTTCTAAAGGCATTTTCGGTTGGGTTGGCTTTAAAACGAAGTGGATTACTTATGAAAATGTGGAAAGAGCCGCAGGAACTACCAAATGGAATTTTTGGCAATTACTTAAGTACAGTATGGACGGAATAATCAACTTTTCGCTTGTTCCATTGAATATAGCATCATATTGCGGCTTTATTTTTACATTTATATCATTCGTGATGCTTTTGTTTGTTTTTATCCGCAGGCTGATTTTCGGTGACCCTGTTTCGGGTTGGGCGTCACTTGTTTGTATAATTCTTTTTATCGGCGGTGTACAGTTGTTTTGTATGGGAATTATCGGTCAATATCTTGCTAAAAATTATATGGAAAGTAAAAGGCGGCCGCATTATATTGTTAGGGAAACAAACAAGCGTGATAAAGTCAAAAAAATCGGCTGAAATTAAATTAATATGTGATAAGTCCCCTGCTTACCATTAGGTTTGCAGGGGACTTATTTTGGCTCTTTGTCAATAGTTGGGGTAAAGAGATAAAATGAAAATTTGAGTGCAAGCAGTTGCTATTAGGCAGCTGCTTGTTCTTTATTTAGTTGTTTATGAGAAAAAATATGTAAAATACGGTTTCTGAATCTTCTGAAATTTTTGTAACCGTATGCATTTCTTTTGAGAACTTTAATTTTGTTATTACAGCCTTCGGTAAAACCATTAGTATAATTTATAAGGTCAAATACCCGGATTACCGTTGACACAGACAAATTCACTTCTCTTGCTACACTTGTAAAAGAGCGTTCATCTGTCAGGCGGTTTAATACAAATTCTACCAGCCTGTTAGTCATACGGTGGTATCGTGGCAGAAAAGAGTTGTTTTCACAAAATCTTTTACCGCAATGCGGACAGCGGTATCGTCTTTTTCGGAGTTTTAAAATAACATTTTTTCCGAATGAAGGAATATCTTTTATTTTTTGCAGTCTGTAATCGTGTATTGTTTCTGTGTCGGTACCGCAACAAGGACAGCTGTGACTTTTTCTTTCCATTTCGAGATAAATAATTATATTATTATCTTCTTTTTCAACATTTGTTACTTTTACCCCTTGCAATCCGAGCAATTCTTCTGTAAAATGATTATAGAGCATTTTGGAGCCTCCGTTCATGGTTACTCGTCATTTCCATTTTAACGGATTTTCTCCAAATATGCTCTACTTTTTTTATTTTTTCTTATTTTTCTCCGTAGGCTCTACTTGGTTACCCCAACATTTATTATAGAGCCCTTATTTTAAATATCTAATTAATCGTGCTTTTTGAAGCCGCGGCGTTCTCTTGAGCCGTCGCGCCTTGCGGGGCGGGGCTGAGGTACATCGTCTGCATCGGGCTCGACAACCGCGCCGTTCACCTCAACGAGCGCATCTCTGCGTGAGAGATTAATTCTGCCTTGGTCGTCGATTTCCGTAACCTTAACGATAACCTGGTCGCCAACATTTACAACATCCTCAACCTTTTCAACACGCTTGACATCAAGCTTTGAAATGTGGACGAGTCCCTCTTTGCCGGGGGCGATTTCCACAAATGCGCCGAAGGTCATAAGACGGGTTACCTTACCGCTGTAAATGCCGCCGATTTCGGGGTCGTTGGCGATAAGCTCAACAATTGAGATAGCCTGCTTAGCCTTTTCGATATCAAGACCCGAAACATAAACATGGCCGTCTTCTTCAATATTAATTGTGCAGTCGCACTGCTCCTGAATCGACTGTATAACCTTGCCCTGCTTACCGATAACATCGCCGATTTTATCGGGGCTTATTTGGGTTGTTAACATTTTGGGAGCATATTTTGAAAGCTCTGCACGCGGTTCGGGGATACACTTGAGCATTATTTCATCAAGAATGTAATCGCGCGCCTTGTGGGTTTTTGCGAAAGCTTCTTTAATGATTTCGGGAGTAAGTCCGTGTACCTTTAAGTCCATCTGGATTGCGGTGATACCCTTATGAGTGCCTGCAACCTTGAAGTCCATATCGCCGTAGAAGTCTTCAAGACCCTGAATGTCAACCATTGTCATAAAGTCGCCGTAAACACCGTCGTCGCCTGTGATAAGACCGCAGGAAATACCTGCAACAGGAGCTTTAATCGGAACGCCCGCCGCCATAAGAGCGAGGGTAGAACCGCAGATTGAGCCCTGCGAGGTAGAACCGTTAGAGGAAAGCACTTCGGATACAACACGGATAGCGTAGGGGAATTCGTCAACGCTCGGAATAACGGGAACAAGCGCCTTTTCGGCAAGCGCACCGTGACCGATTTCGCGGCGTCCCGGACCTCTTGACGGCTTTGTTTCGCCTACAGAATATGAGGGGAAATTATAGTGGTGAATATATCTCTTGGAAACCTCTTCATCAAGTCCGTCTAATTTCTGTGCCTCGCTTATGGGGGCTAAGGTTGCAACCGAGAGAACCTGAGTCTGTCCTCTTGTGAACATACCCGAGCCGTGAACGCGGGGGAGAAGGTCGACCTGTGCGTTTAATGGACGGATTTCATCGATTCCTCTGCCGTCAACACGCTTTTTTTCATTCTTGAGCCAGTCTCTTACAACATGCTTCTGAACGAGGTACATGATCTCCTCGATTTTAGCTTCGCAGCCCTCGAATTTTTCATCAAACTTTTCGTGAACGGCATTGTATATCGGGAGGAGAGCCGCGTCGCGTACGGTTTTATCGTCGGTATCAAGCGCCTTTTTAACATCCTCAATGCAAAAATCTTCAATCTCTTTGAAGATTTCGGGGTCGGGGTCGTTAGACTCAAATTGGAACTTGGGCTTGCCGATTTCGGCAACGATTCCGTTTATAAACTTTACGATTTCTTTATTAGCCTCGTGACCTGCCATAATGCAGTCGAACATAAGCTCGTCCGAAATTTCGTTAGCGCCTGCTTCAATCATTGCTACTAAATCATCGGTAGAGGAAACGGTTAAATTAAGGTCAGACTTTGCGCGCTGTTCCAAATCGGGGTTAATTATAATCTCACCGTCAACAAGACCTACATTAACGCTTGAAATAGGACCTGCCCACGGAACATCGGAAATTGCGATAGCCGCGGAAACACCGATAGCGGCGGTAACCTCGGGAGAACAGTCCGGGTCAACCGACATAACTGTAGCTACAACCGAGCAATCATTGCGCATATCCTTAGGGAAAAGCGGGCGGATAGGTCGGTCAATACAGCGGGAAGCAAGTATCGCTTTTTCGCTGGCTCTGCCCTCGCGCCTTGTATAAGAGCCCGGAAGACGGCCGACAGAATACATCTTTTCCTCGTAATCAACCGAAAGAGGGAAGAAGTCAACTCCCTCACGCGGTTTTGCAGAGGCGGTAACGGTGCAGAGCACCTTGGTTTCGCCATAGGTTGCCATAACGGCAGCGTTTGCGAGCTGTGCCATCATGCCTGTTTCAAGCTTTAAGGGTCTGCCCGCAAGGGTGGTTTCGTAAACCTTGTAGTTTTCAAACATACTAAAATCTCCTTTTTAAAATTTTTCAAGAGATTTTCGGTTAGCAATAAATCCAATACCCGAAGCTTCGGACACTCGATTTACCGCTAAACTGCGAAAATCTCCAACTTTACAACAAGGCAGACCGAACGAAATGCCGATCTGCCTACGATGTACGGATTACTTACGGATGCCGAGCTTTTTGATGATTGCACGGTATCTTTCAATATCGTTTTTCTGAAGGTAAGCGAGAAGGTTTCTTCTGTGACCTACCATCTTGAGAAGACCGCGATAGGAATGGCGATCCTTCGGGTGAACCTTTAAGTGAGCATTGAGCTCGTTGATTCTGGTGGTGAGGAGCGCAATCTGTACCTCGGGAGAGCCTGTGTCACCCTCGTGAATTGCGTAGTCCTTCATAATCTGCTGCTTTAATTCCTTAGTCATTATTTTCACTCCTTTAAAATTTCATCCGTCAACCAAGCGAAAGGCCGAAGTGACTCCCCAAAGGGGCGGACGCCAAAGGCTTAGTACACGGTAGCTTTAATATTATAACATAAGGAAATATAAAAGTAAAGCTTTTTTTATTGCAAAATCAAGGATTCTTCTTTTTTGCCGTTTTGTCTGCGAAGTAATTTTTTTCGCACTGCAGTACAGCAGATAAAATGTATCAGCGCGGTAAGTCCCCAGGAAATCGGATAGGAAATATATATTACTCCGAGAGTGGGGCGGGCGGCAAAGACGGTAAAAATCCAGACTATGCGGAAAACACAGGAGCCGATAAGTGAAACGGTTGTTGAGGTCATAGACCTGCCGAGTCCGCGCAGTACGCCTGAGCCCACCTCCATAAACGCCAAAAGGAAATACATAGGATACATATATAACATTCTGATTATAGCCGCCGAGTAGGCGATTGCCTCACCTGAGCCCGCCGCACCGTTTGTAACGCCGTAAAGGGATAAAAGCGGTTCTCTGAAAAGCAGGATAAGCCCTGCCGAAATTTCCGCGACAAAAAAGGTTATAAGATAGCAGTTGCGCATAACTGAACTTATACGGCTGTATTTCCCCGCCCCGACATTCTGCCCCGTAAAGGTGACCGACGCCTGATGAACCGAGTTTGTGGCGGTGTAGGCGAAGCTTTCTAAGTTAGCGACCGCGGCGTTTCCCTTGACCACGGGCTGATAGCCTATCCCTGCAGGAGTAATCATATTGTTTACCTTTATTACAGAGGACTGGATAAGCATATTGGAAACCGAAAAAAGCGCGCCCTGTATTCCTGCGGGAAGACCTATATATACAATACGCTTAAGAGCGGTTTTATCGAATCTGAGCTTTTTAACCGAGAAACGGCAAAGTCCTTTGCTTCGAGCGAGATATATAAGCAGAATTACCGCAGATGCTGCATTTGAAATCGCGGTTGCGAGTGCAACACCGTCAACCGACATACCAAAGCTTAGCACGAAAATCAGGTTGAGCGCCACATTTAAAAGCCCTGTGCCTGACATAACAAAAAGCGGAGTTTTGGTGTTGCCTTCGGCGCGGAGAATTGCTACGGCATAGTTGGTAAGGGACAAAAACGGAGTTCCGCAAAAATAAATTATCACATATTTTGAGGAAAGCTCAAGCAGTCTCCCGCTGTTACCCATAGCAGACAGAATTGATTTTTGAAAAGCAATTCCGACAGCGCCGCCAGCCGCGCCGAATATAAGGCTTGCGAGTATTGCGGTATGTACGGCTTTAGAAACTTTGTCGGGGTCATTTGCACCTATATATCTTGCCGCCACAACATTAGCTCCTACTGAAAAGCCGATAAAAATATTTACAAAGAGGTTTATCATAGGCGCGCTTGTTCCGATTGCTCCGACCGCGTCAGGCTCGTTTGACAGGCTTACTATTATCATATCTGCCGCGTTGTAAAGCACCTGCAAAACATTAGTAAGCATAAGGGGGAGCACAAAGCGTAATATTTTGCCGAAAAGAGGACCTTCGGTCATATTTATTCGATTTGTTTTGCTCATATATACAACCCCCTGCCAATTAACATTCTTTGGTTGTTATAGCACAGAAAGCTATAAATGTCAAGTCGATATTTTATGTCGGTGAATGTCCATAATAATGGATATATCATAGTAGTCGCCGGGAGGAAAACAATATGCGAGAGAACGACAAGCTACTTTATAAAACCCTTAAAACACTACTTAATGAAAGGCTTTCTGACGCGGAGGCACAGTCGCTTAAAGACGAGGGATTTGAAGTTAAAAATCCTACAAGAAAGACCGCGGTTATGATTGCGCTGTACAAAAAGGCAGTAACGGGGGATCTTTCGGCTATAAAGGAGCTTCGTTCAATCGTAAGCGAAAAGGATTCGGAAAAAACGGGAACAACAAGGGCGGTGACAATTATTGATGATGTCGGAAATTAAGCTTTCCGAAATTATCGGCGGCGGATATGACGACTTTTGGAGCTGTAAAAAACGCTACCGTGTTTTAAAAGGCGGCAAAGGCTCAAAAAAATCGACGACGACCGCACTTAACTTTATTTACAGACTTATGAAATATGAGGGCAGTAATTTGTTGGTTGTCCGTCAGGTTATGAATACCCACCGAGACAGCACCTTTGCACAGCTCAAGTGGGCTCAGGAACGACTTAATGTTTCGCACCTTTGGAAAAATACCGTATCGCCTATGGAAATGGTATATATTCCTACGGGTCAAAAAATAATTTTCAGGGGCTTTGACGATGTGTTAAAACTTGCATCTACTACTGTTCCTACAGGTTATTTAAACTTTGTTTGGATTGAGGAAGCGTTTGAAATTTCTCTGGAAGCTGATTTTGACAAGCTTGACTTGTCTGTGCCGAGAGGAAATGTTGAATCTCCGCTTTACAAGCAGACAACCCTTACCTTTAATCCGTGGAGCGGTACACATTGGCTTAAAAAACGCTTTTTTGATACCGAAAACGCGGAAACCGCTACCTTTTCCACTAATTATTTGATAAACGAATTTTTAGACAATACCGACAGGGCGGTATTTGAGCGTATGAAAAAGACTAACCGCCGTAAATACGAGGTGGCAGGTCTTGGTAACTGGGGTATTTCTGAAGGTCTTGTTTATGAGAATTGGACGGTTGGCAAAAAGGAAATTCCTAAGAAAGAGCAGTATAAGTGGAAAAGCTTTTTCGGTCTGGACTATGGCTACACCAATGACCCCACGGCATTTGTGGCTTTTACGGCAAATCCTATAGATAAAGAGATTTACATATACCGTGAATTTTGCAAACGGCGTATGCTTAACTGTGATATTGCCGAAGAAATTAAAAAACTCGGTTTTGCAAAAGAGCGCATACGCGCCGACTGCGCAGAGCCAAAGTCTAACGATGATTTGAGAAGGCTGGGAATTTCGAGGATTACACCGTCGGTTAAGGGCAGAGACAGTATTTTAAACGGAATTAACGCTATAAACGAGTATAAAATAACAGTTAATCCGGATTGTGTTAATATGATCAGAGAACTGTCATCTTATGTCTATGACGGTACTGCAACCGAAAACGGAAAGCTAATGCCTAAGGACAGCGATAACCACCTGTGCGATGCGTTAAGGTACGCTTTTGAGGATGTCAAGCGGTTCCACCCGCGGCCCGAAAGTGAGGACATGCCTTATTACAGTCCCGATATAAGCGAATCCGATTTTAACGGAGGCTGGGATATATGACTGTGCTTGCGATTATAGCTACTACCGCCGCAGCATTTCTATTCGGTTTCCTTTTAGGAGCGTTTGGCTTAAAGCGGGATAATCGAATCGAAAAAAGTTTTGCGACTGATAGCGAAGAAATAGAAAAGCTAAGGCGGGAATACAGCAATTTTTTATCCTATGACGGCACCGAGCAGTCACAGAGATAACGAAAGGAAGAATTATTTTGGAAAAATTAGGTTTGGAAACCGAAGCTCTACCTGGGGCTTCGGAGAAGGACAAAAAGGCGGAGATACAGGAAACCACACCTGAATCCGCCGAAGAAATTTTTGTTCCTGTGAAATACAACAAGGAAATCAGAAACTTGGGACTTAAAGAAGCAGCGGAATTAGCACAAAAGGGACTGAAATTCGAAGCAATAGCCGCTGATTACGAAAATTTAAAGTGTATCGCCGCAGAAAACGGTAAAAGTGTTTCTGAATTTTTGTGCGCACTTGAAGAAAGCCACCGTGAGGCAAGAAAAAAAGAGCTTTTGGAAAAGTGCGGCGGAAACGAAGAAATGGCAGATTATGTTTTAGGTCTTGAAAAAAAGCCTGAAGAAAATATGGGCTTAGAGGAGCTTAAAACCGAATTTCCTGATATAAAGGATATTTCCGATTTGCCGCAGTCGGTTGTCGAAAATGCAAAAATGAAAGGAACACGTTTGCTTGACGAGTATCTCAGATACCTTCATACCGAAAATAACAATGCACGAAAAGCGGCTGCTCAAGGTGAAAGTGCAATTTCTGCCAGCGTTGGTTCACAAACCGACCGTAAGGGCGGAGTAAGTCCTGAGACCGCGGAGTTTTTAAAAGGTCTTTGGCGATAAATTAAAAATAAAGGTGATAAATTATGTCAATCAATTCAATCGAAAATGCAACAAGATACTCATCCGAGCTTGATAAAATGTTCGCACAGAAGAGTGCAACAGGTTTTTTTGCAGACAATGCGCTCGCCGCAAAATTTGTGGGAGCAAAAACCGTAATAATCCCCGATGTGGATTTTCAGGGTCTTGCGGACTATGACCGCGACACAGGTTTTACAAAGGGTGCTATTACCGTCGCTAACTCTTCCTACACAATGGCAATGGATCGTGCCCGTTCACTGCAAATTGACCGCGAGGATATGAGCGAGACAGGCATTGCGAATCTTGCAGGTAAGATTTTGGGCGAATATGTGCGCACAAAGGTGGTGCCTGAGTGCGACGCCTATGTAATCTCAAAATTGGCGGGTCTTGCCGCGACAAGGTCAAACCTTATAAACGGCAACACCGAAAAGCCCTATGAGGCGCTTTGCTCTCTTATTAACGAGGTGCAGTCGGTTGTCGGCTATGACGAGGAGCTGGTTGCCTTTGTTGACAGCTATATGTATGCGGCACTTCAGAACTCGGCTGAGATTTCGCGTATGATTACCGTTTCCGATTTTACACAGGGCGATATTACCTTAAAGGTAAAATCAATTAACGGCGTTGCTATTATTCCCGTGGTTTCCGAGCGTATGAAGACAGCCTACACCTTTAACAGCGGTGAGAACGGCGGATTTGTACCGGCGGAAAATGCACGCGAGGTATATATGCTTGTTTGTCCTAAGAGCGGCGCTCACCTTGTTAAGAAGACCGAGAAGATGAGAATCTTTACTCCTGAGCAGAACATTGACGCCGACGCTTACAAGTTTGATTACCGTATTTATTACGATGTCTTCGTAAACAAGAGCGGTCTTGACGCGGTATGGGCTTGGATTTCTCCCGAAATCACAATTACTTCTCAGCCTACCGACAAAAGCGTGACCTCGGGTAGCATCAGCGGTTCTCTTTCAGTAACCGCAACAAGCTCGGCTGCGCTTACCTACCAGTGGTATTCCTGCGCTGACGAAAACGGAAAATCTCCCGTTAAGATAAGCGGCGCTACAAGCGCATCATATACGATTCCGACCACCCTCGCAAAGGGTAAATATTACTACTTTGTAAAGGTTATAGCAGACGGTATTGCGGGAACAGACTCTAAGGTTGTAACGGTTACCGTTAACTAAGAAAAATACATTAAAGGGTTAAGGGGAGCGGGTCTCCCCTTAATCGGATTTATCGAAAGGGAGAAATTATATGAACAATAAGCCTTTTGAAATTTACAGCGAATACCGTGCTGCGGCGGATTTTAAGGCGGGGCTCGGACAGCGGGGAATGTATGAGCAAAACCGTATTAACGAGAGGTTTTACATTGGCGACCAGTGGTACGGAGCTAAATGCGGAAATGACCGACCGCTTGTAAGACACAATATTATAAAGCGCATAGGCGAATACAAAATGTCCCAGATATTAAGTAATCCTCTGTCGGTCAGATTTTCGGCGGAGGGTGTGCCTACGGCTTTAGGTGAAACCTTAGACCGTGAGACCGAAGAGATAAACGATATAATGTCAAAGCTTAGCGGATATTACAATGTTACTGCAGATAGAGTCGCTTTAAATCAGCTTTATGAGCAGGTACTGCGTAATGCATATGTAACAGGTACAGGCGTGCTTTATACCTATTGGGACGGCGAAATTAGGACAGGCCTGTTTGCAGATGAGGAAAGAACAGCACCGATAAAGGGCGACATAGCCTGTGAGGTCCTCAATATCGATAATGTGTTTTTCGGCGACCCTTATATAACTGAGGTGCAAAAACAACCCTATATTATAATTTCAAGCTGCCGCGAAACCGAAGAGGTTATACGCGAGGCAAGGCGTTACGGGGCAGATATTTCCACTCTGAGGGCGGTTGAGGATGCTTCTTCGGAGGGAAAAATCACAGTACTTACAAAGCTTTATAAGGAATACAAGGCTGACGGAAGCTATACAATTAAAAGTGTAAAGGTAACTGAAAATGCGGTGGTGCGTAAAGATTTTGATACAGGATTAACCCTGTATCCTATGGCGCTTTTTTCCTGGGAGCATTATAACGAAATAATTTACGGAGAGAGCGAGATTACATATCTTATACCTAATCAGATAGCCATTAACCGTATGATAACCGCTAATGTCTGGTCGGCTATGACATCCGGTATGCCTATGCTTGTTGTCAACGGCGATACTGTACCTGACGGAATAACCAACGAGCCCGGTCAGATAATAAAGGTCTTCGGTACAAGTGAAGAGGTTGCGGGGGCGGTAAGGTATGTTGCACCGCCTGATTTTTCCAAGAATTTCGACAGCAGCGCACAATCGCTGATTAACAACACCTTAACTCAATGCGGAGCAAATGAAGTTGCACTCGGTGACAGTCGTGCAGACAACGCAACCGCGCTTATGACAATGCGTGATGCTGCAATAATGCCCCTGCAGATTATTAAAAACCGCTTTTATTCCTTTGCGGTGGATATTTCACGAATTTGGGCGGATTTTTGGATTGCTTGCTACGGAAAACGGAAAATCAAGCTGTCAAACGAAAAGGGAATAAGTTATTTGCCTTTTGACGCGGAACGCCTAAAAGGACTGATTATAAATTCGAAGATTGAGGTAGGCGCAGGAACGGTATACAGCGAGCGGGAATGCACAAATACCCTGATAACCCTTTATGAAAAGGGTATTATTGACCGTGTTCAGTTGCTTGAGCGATTGCCCGACGGTACGGTTCCCGACATAAACGGTCTTATTAATAACAGTTTGGAGGAAAAAACAGATGACAGGGTATGATGCGGTAAAAAGAGCAATGAATTTGCTTGGCTATTCAGCGGAAGAAGGAGAGCGTTACGAGACAAACAGCGCTTCTGTGAACGGACTTGGAATTGTTGATCAGATATCATCGGATTTAGGCTGTGGAATTATTTCTTCACTTTCGGCTTCTCTTGAAATTTCACCTGAAAAGGAAGAGGCGCTGTGCTACGGCACGGCAATGCTTTTGGCATTAAGAGAGGGAGATGCGGAGAAAAACCGGCTCTTTGCTGAAATCTATAATCAAAAACGGGGGACGGCTTTAGCCGGATTAACACATATAAAGGACTGTCTTCCTAAAGTGACGGTGGGGTAAAAATTATGAAATTCGGCTCACTGCAGCGTAAAGAACAAAAAACATTTAAGGTTCGGGGATTTAAGTCGGGGACGGTTATGTTGCCGCTTGATTCGGATATTCCGGATAATGCTCTTTCAGAAAGTGAAAATATGTGGTCTGAGAGCGGCGTTTTATGTACAAGGGCAGGACTTTGTGCGGATTCGCATAATATCATTAAAAGTGAAAGTCCGTCAATCCGTGACACATTTTCATATAAGGTTACAGACAGCACGGTTTGCATAAACGGCGAGCAAAAAAAAGTTGCTGTTGAAGAATACTGCCTCGAGGATTCCATTTATTACTGTAATATATTCTTTGTCGGGGCGGACGGTTTAAGTACCGCGGCGGGTAATTTTGTATTTAACCGCTTAACCAATGAAGATTTTTATCAGCCTATTAACATTCTGTTTTACAGTGCAGATCCGGTGAACGGTGCGGGTATTTTTGCTCTGGTAACTAAAAGAAATATATATAACTACTCACAGACAAGCAACTCAGTATATGAGCTTAATGCCAATTTAACATCGTGGCAGGAGGTGCAAAATTTTTATGTTCCTGTCGTTTATATAAACGGGCGAGGCAATCGCTATGAGGAATCAAAGGCATTAGGTTTTGCCTACACGGGAACACCGATGTTTTTGGAATCTCAAAATATGCTTACCGATCGATTTAAAGCTTACTTTACTTCCGACGGCTACTCTTCCTGTTTCAGACTTCCATTTACAGACCTTAGCAACGATATTGTTAAGTGCCGTATTTATTCAAGCTCAAGTGAATATACCGATTGGGTGATTATGGACAATCAAACCTCGGTTACTACTACATTTTGCAAAGCTCAAATCACACTTAGCGTGGATCGAAATAAGGGTATGATTAATTTTACATCTGTCAGCGGGGATTATTCCGTCCCTTTGATGAACAAATATCACGAAAACAATATTTGTGTGACAGCTGCTAAGGCAGTAAAAAACGGCTTTGAAAATGCAGTTTCTTCGACATGTTGTGCTCTAAGCGGTTCAAGGCTTATTTTTTCCGGCGGAGAAGACAAAGGAAGAATTTTCAGCGTGCATACCGATAATCCGCTTTATTTTCCCTGTGATTCCACCTACAAAATAGGAGGAGAAGACGGAATAAACGCACTTTTAAGCTATAAAAACGGAGTTTTGGCTTTCAAAGAAAATGAAATTTACACTTTATCTGTCAGAAACGGAACAGCTAAGAATACAAACTCTTTATTAGCGGACGATGATTCTGTCTTTTATAACAGCGATTCCTTTACAGTTAAAAAAGTAAACGGTGACAAAGGACTGAAAAACAAATACAGTTGTATGATTTGCGGTAATAAATCGGTCTGGCTTGGCAGTGATAAAGCTTTTTATTCACTTAATCTTAACTCGTTTGAAATTACAAGACTATCAAATGAAATAGAGGAATATTTGAATTCTATAAGCGATTATGAAATTCAAAAAGCTTTTGCGGTCCAAAACGAAAACCGTTACTACTTGTTTATCGGGAAAAAAGCTGTTATAATGGAGTTCCGTGACGGAAACTTAAGTGATTGCGCGTGGTATATATGGAACTTTCCAAACACGGACGCCATAGGCGGATTTTCTTCATCAGGTCAGCTGTGTATTTTTTGCACGGGGGCTGACGGAAATGTGTTTTATACCGCTAAGCTTTCCGGCGAAGAAGATACTAACCTTTTCTTAAGTAAAGGAACGGTGCAGACCGATAAAAGTTTTGTGAAGAGTATTGCAAAAACGAAACGCTTTGATTTCGACAGCTTCTCGGATAAAAAGCTCATTGATACTATCGGTCTTACTGCCGCCGCTAAAGGAAAACTTGAAATTTTTATTAATGGAAGTCAATTTGGTGCATTAAGTCTCGGAAAGGCGGATATTGACTATACCTGCGGGACCTTGAAGTCTGTGAAACTTATACCGCATTTAAACCCTGTGAAATCACTTCAGCTTGAATTCAGCTCGGACAGAGCTTTTTCTTTGGGAGAGCTTATTATTAACTACAGGGAAACCGTATAATAAATTCAGGAGGGCGTTATGAAAAATATAATTGTGTGTGTGCTTGCTTTTTTTCTTTTGCTTGCCGGCTGTTCCGTCGGCGATAGCAGCAGTATTCCGCAAAACAGAGAGGTGCTGCCGTATGAAAATGCTTCCACCTTCGGAGTGTGGATTTCTTTCAGCGAGATAAATGCTATGCTTAAAAGCGAGGACGGCTTCAAGACAGAATTTGATAAGGCGGTCGAAAACTGCAAAGCACTTAAAATAGGGGAAATATATGTACATATACGGCCTTATTGCGATTCACTTTATAAATCGGATTATTTTCCGCTCACAAAAGCCGCGAAGGATATTGATTTCGACGCCTTTCAATACATAATAAATGCTTGCCATACTGCGGGAATAAAGGTTCACGCCTGGATAAACCCGTACAGAGTACAGACTTCTTCAAGTGATATAGAGAGTTTAGACCCCGAAAGTCCCGCATATAAATGGCTGAGCGACGAAAGTGCTGAAAACGATAAAAATGTGTCATTTTATAACGGAATTTATCTCAATCCCGCCGAGCCTGAAGTGCGTGAGCTTGTGATTAACGGCATACGGGAGGTGCTTGACAAATACGAGGTGGACGGTATTCACTTTGACGATTATTTCTATCCGACTGCCGACCCTGAGTTCGATTCATTAAGCTATGAAAAATACAAGTTGGAAACTGAAAATCCACTTTCGCTTTCCGATTGGAGACGCGCTAATGTAAATGCCTTAATATCCGGCTGTTATACCGCAGTAAAGTTTTACGGTAAGAATATCGTTTTTTCGGTTAGTCCTATGGCATCTGTTGAAAAAAATTATAACGAGTTTTATGCAGATGTCAAGACCTGGGTTGAAAGCGGCTGTGTGGACCGTATTATTCCGCAGCTATATTTTGGGTTTAATTATCCTGATGAGCGGTTCTGCTTTGATAATTTGCTTGATGAATGGATAGAGCTTTCAAAAGAAAATACAGAAGTAGAGCTTAAAATAGGGCTTGCTCCCTACAAAATAGGTACGGACTCAGAAGCGGACAGCTTAGAATGGAACACCTTTGATGATATAATAGCAAGGCAGGCAGAAATTTGCTATAAAAACGGCAATGTGTCGGGGTATGTGCTATTTTCGTATTCCTCCCTTATATCCTCTGAGGAACTTAACACAAAACAGCGTGAAAATTTAATTAGCGTTACAAATTTTTACAGCTGAGTGTTATACTGTTATTGCTTGAATCAGGCGTAAAATATTTTCGCAATTTATTAATTGTATGCAGAATGATGCCGATATTTGTTAATATTTAACAAATATCGGCATCTAACTTTTTCATTTGTTTCGGAAATTTAACAAAAATTACTTGAAAAATATTGCAAATGCTGTTATAATATAAACATAAAAAATATGGCAACTGTATTTCATGCATGAAAAATGTGGGTTGTCAACAAGATATGAGGTGCGAAATGAAGGATTTTGTAAAAAATTTCGGTTCGGGTATTACTTCAGAAGCATATAAATACTTCGGTTCGTTTTTAAGAGGTGACAGCACCGTCTTTCGGGTTTGGGCGCCGAATGCCGCGGCTGTTTCGGTAGTAGGCGATTTTAATAATTGGGACGGCAATGCCAATCCGATGAAAAGGTCGGACGGCGGCATTTGGGAGACAAAGATAAAGGGTCTCAAAAAATTCGATACTTACAAATATGCCGTTACCGCAAGCGACGATATGACTTGCTTCAAATCCGACCCCTATGCGCGCCATTATGAAACCGCGCCCGCCAACGCCTCCAAAATTTACAGCTCCGAGTATGTTTGGAAGGATGAAAAATGGCTTGCGGCACAGAAAAATAAGAACATATATGAGTCGCCCGTCAATATCTATGAGGTTCACACAGGCTCGTGGCGCAGATTTGAGGATGGAAATCCTTATGATTATGTAACCCTCGCAAACGAGCTTTCAAAGTACCTTAAAAAAATGAATTACACCCATGTTGAGCTTATGCCTGTTACAGAGTATCCTTTTGAAGGCTCTTGGGGCTATCAGGTGTCTGGGTATTTTGCGCCGACCTCCCGTTACGGCACTCCGGATGATTTTAAAAAGTTTGTGGATATTATGCACGAAAACGGTATCGGTGTAATACTCGACTGGGTTCCCGCACATTTCCCGCGTGACGGCTTCGGACTTTTCCGATTTGACGGAACGCCCTGCTATGAGTATGCCGACCCGCGCAAGGGCGAGCATAAGGAATGGGGCACCGTGGTATTCGACTACGGTAAGCCGCAGGTTAGGAACTTCCTTATTTCGAGTGCGGTTTACTGGATTAAGGAATACCATATCGACGGGTTAAGGGTTGACGCGGTGGCTTCAATGCTTTACCTTGATTACGGCCGTCAGGGCGGCGAATGGGTGCCTAATTCCTACGGCGGGCACGAAAATCTTGAGGCTATCGCCTTTTTAAAGGATCTCAATACCGCGGCGTTTGCAGCCAACCCGTCGGTTATGATGATAGCAGAGGAATCAACCGCCTGGCCGCTTGTAACAAAACCGCCTAAGGACGGGGGACTGGGCTTTAATTTCAAATGGAATATGGGCTGGATGAACGATATGCTACGGTATATGTCCCTTGACCCGCTTTTCAGAAAGAATAATCACGACTGCCTGACCTTCTCTTTCTTCTATGCCTTTTCGGAAAACTTTATACTTCCGCTGTCTCACGATGAGGTGGTGCACGGCAAATGCTCAATGATTGAGAAAATGCCGGGGGATTACGATATGAAGTTCGCCTCCCTGCGCGCGTTTTACGCATACATTATGGCGCATCCGGGCAAAAAGCTTTTGTTTATGGGTCAGGAATTTGCCCAGTTTATTGAGTGGAACTACCGGCAGGAGCTTGACTGGCTGTTGCTCGACTACGATAAGCACCGTATGATGCAGAATTATGTTTCCGAGCTCAATAAGTTCTACCTAAAAAATTCCGAGCTGTGGGAGATTGATTACTCCTGGGAAGGCTTCTCCTGGATCTCCAACGATGATAACGCGCAGAGCATTATTGCCTTCAGGCGTATGGATAAATCAGGCGGCGAGCTTATTGCGGTTTGCAATTTTGTTCCCGTCGCGCGAGAAGACTACCGTATAGGAGTACCTAAGAAAGGCTCTTACAGGCGAATATTCTGCTCTGACAGCGCAAGCTTCGGCGGAGTTACCGATGATAAGGCGGTAAGCTTTAAGAGCGAAAAAATACCGATGCACGGATATGAAAATTCCGTTAGTCTTGATATTCCCGCAATGTCTGTAAGCTTTTACCGCGTTCCCGCGGCTAAAAAAACAACATCGCGGACAAAAGGTAATAAATCGGCGTCTCAAGCATAATATTATAAAGTTAGAAAAATAAAATGTCGGGAGTGTTGATATGAACAGCAAAAAATGTGTTGCTATGCTACTTGCCGGTGGGCAGGGAAGCAGACTCGGAGTTTTAACCAGCAAAATAGCCAAGCCCGCCGTTCCTTACGGCGGCAAATACCGAATTATCGATTTTCCGCTTTCGAACTGTGCAAATTCCGGTATTGATACCGTTGGAATTCTTACACAGTACAAGCCGCTTGAGCTTAACGATTATGTAGGCTCAGGCAAGCCGTGGGATCTTGACCGCTCAAACGGGGGAGTACATATTCTGCCGCCGTATCAGGGGCAGAAGGGCGGTAACTGGTACAAAGGTACGGCAAACGCCATTTACCAGAACATAGAGTTTATCTCAAGGTATAATCCCGAGTATGTTTTGGTGCTTTCGGGCGACCATATCTATAAAATGGATTATTCCAAAATGATAAATGAGCACACCGAAAGCGGCGCCGCCTGCACTATTGCCGTTATGGAGGTCACTATGGAGGAGGCTTCCCGCTTCGGCATTATGAACACAAGGGAAGACGACACGATTTACGAGTTCGAGGAAAAGCCCGCAAAGCCTAAAAGCAATCTGGCTTCAATGGGAATTTATGTTTTCAACTGGCAGAAGCTTAAAAAGTATCTGACAGAGGACGAGGCTAATCCTAACTCTTCAAACGATTTCGGTAAGGATGTTATCCCCGCAATGCTTAATGCGGGAGAGCTTATGAAGGTTTACCGATTTGCCGATTACTGGAAAGATGTAGGAACGGTAGATTCACTTTGGGAGGCTAACCTTGACCTGCTTAACCCCAAAATCGACCTTAATCTTGCAGACCAGAATTGGCGCATTTATTCAAGAACAACAGGTATGCCGCCGCAGTATGTTTCCGAAGACGCCGAGGTAGAAAATTCCCTTATAACCGATGGCTGCGAGGTTGAGGGCAAGCTTGATTACTCCATTCTTTTTGAGAATGTCACGGTTGAAAAGGGCGCTTCGGTTGAATATTCGCTGGTTATGCCGGGCGCAGTTATTAAAAAGGGCGCTAAGGTAAAATATTCTATAATCGCCGAAAACACCGTTATAGGTGAAAACGCCGAAATAGGCACGGAACCCGCCCAGACCGATACGAACGACTGGGGAATTACCGTAATAGGAGATAACCTTACGGTTGGAAAAAAGGCGGTCGTAGGAGCTAAGAAAATGATAACCGAAAATGTCGGTGAGGAGGAGAAAATATGAGGACTTCTGCAGTTGCGGGAATTATATTTGCTAATATTAACGATACTCTGCTTAAAAGACTTACCTCCAAGCGGTCTATGGCGTCAGTGCCCTTCGGGGCGAGATACCGCCTTATCGATTTTCCGCTTTCAAATCTTGTAAACGCGGGCGTTTCAAGCGTTGGGATAATCACGAAGGAAAATTACCGCTCCCTGATGGACCATGTGGGCAACGGAGTTTACTGGGATCTTGACCGTAAAAACGGCGGACTTTATCTCTTGCCGCCCTATCTTACAAGCGGTACAAAGCGTTATAACGGTACGGTTGACGCTCTGCACGGTGCTATTGATTATATAGACCGCTGTAACGCTGAGTATATTGTGCTTTGCAATGGGGACACGATTGCGAATATCGATTTCAATGCTGCTCTTAAGAGCCATATCGATAAAATGGCAGATATTACCCTTGTATATCACAACGGCAAACCGCCTGTCAATAACGCGGATTTAATGCTTTTCCAAATGGACGAGGAAAACAAAATAGAAAGCATTGATTTTGAACCGCATGCAGACGAAGATACCGATTATTATGCAGGAAGTATGATTATTTCGCGCGAGCTTTTAATGCGGCTTGTAGAGGATGCTTATTCCGACGGTCAGGTAAGCTTTACCCGAGATGTCCTTGCCGAAATGACCGACAAGCTCAGAATTTACGGCTTTGAGCATAGCGAGTTTGTCGCCGTGCTGGACGGTACAGACGCCTATTATAACGCGAGTATGGCTTTGCTTGACACAAATGTACGCCGTCAGCTTTTCGGTACGGGCCGTCCCGTATTTACGAAGACTCGCGACGATATGCCCACCCGTTACGGCACAAAGGCGGTCGTTAAAAACAGCATTATCGCAGACGGCTGCGTGATAAACGGCACAGTTAAAAACAGTATTCTTTTCCGCGGAGTTACAGTCGAAAAGGACGCGGTAGTTGAAAACTGCATTTTAATGCAGGAAACCGCTATCGGAACTGCGGCGGATATAAAGAATGTTATATCCGATAAAAATGCCGCTATTGGCAACGATATGGTTTTGAAGGGAACACCTGAAAAATGCGTATTTCTCAAAAAAAATCAGGTGCTTTAAGAAAACCGATAAATTAGAAAGGAAACAGCACAATGAAAGTATTATTTGCCTCAAGCGAGGTTTTACCCTTTGCAATGTCAGGGGGGCTGGCGGATGTAGCGGGCGCTTTGCCTAAAGCCCTCCGACGCAGATTTATCGGATGTAGAGTGGTTATGCCGCTTTATAATTCCATAAGCGATGAAATGCGGGAAAAAATGGTCTTTATTAAAAGCATAACCGTTTCTGTGGCATGGCGTCGTCAGTACTGCGGTATATTTGAAGCCCATCTTGACGGAATGATTTATTACTTCATAGACAATAAGTACTATTTCGGTCGTGACGGACTTTACGGATATTATGACGATGCCGAGCGTTTTGCATTTTTTTCCCGTGCGGTCTTGGATATTATTCCGCATATTGATTTTACTCCCGATATTATTCATTGTAACGACTGGCAGACTGCTCTTATTCCCGTATTCCTTAACACTATGTACCGCGGCACCGATACCTATAGGGATATTAAGACAGTATTTACCATTCACAATATTCAGTATCAGGGTAAATACGGGATTGACCTGAACGGCGATGTTTTAGGTATACCATATGAAAGCCAAAGCATAATTGAGTATGACGGCTGTGTGAACTTTATGAAGGGCGCTATTCAGTGTGCCGACAAGGTAACAACAGTATCTCCGACCTATTCAAATGAAATTCTACAGCCCTATTATTCCCACGGACTTGATAATATTCTTAAGCAGTTTACCTTTAAGCTTACGGGAATTGTAAACGGTATCGATTATGAGGTTTACAATCCCGAAACCGACCCGCTTATATATAAGAATTTTAATGTTGACTCTTTAAAGAATAAGGCGTATAATAAGAAAAGCTTGCAAAAGGAAATGGGTCTTCCCGAGCTTCCCGATGTTCCGGTTATAGGAATGGTAACACGCCTTGTAAAGCATAAGGGGCTTGACCTTGTAAAGCGAGTTTTTGAAGAGCTTTTGCGTGCCGACCTGCAATTTGTTGTTTTGGGCTCGGGCGAATGGGAGTTTGAAACCTTCTTCCACGAAATGGCGCAGAGATATCCCGATAAGGTGGGACTTAAGCTCGGCTTTAATCCTCAGCTTGCGCACAGAATATATGCGGGTGCGGATATTTTCTTAATGCCGAGTCAAAGCGAGCCTTGCGGACTTGCCCAAATGGTGGCGCTCCGTTACGGCACTATTCCGATTGTAAGGGAAACAGGAGGTCTTAACGACACAATTTCCGACAGCGGAGACGGCGAGGGCAACGGCTTTACCTTCAGAAACTACAATGCCCACGAAATGGAGAACGCCGTCTGGCGTGCAATCGCAGGCTTTAGCGATAAGGATGGCTGGGATATTTTAAGAAAACGCGCAATGAACTGTGATAACAGCTGGGGCAACTCGGCTAACGCGTATATCAAATTATATAAGGAAATTGTCGGCGAATAGGTTGGCAATTTCTCAGGTTGACGAGATTCGAATCCTGACAGGGTTCGATTCTCGTTTGCCTATTTGGAGGAAGCTTATGTCAGAAATTATTAAATCAATTATCTTGGGAATTATCGAGGGAATTACCGAATGGCTGCCTATAAGCAGTACGGGACATCTTATCTTGGCCGATGAGTTTATAAAGCTTGGTATGGGTGACGAGTTTAAAGAAATGTTCAATGTAGTAATTCAGCTCGGGGCAATACTTGCGGTTGTGGTAATCTTTTGGAAAAAGCTGTGGCCCTTTACGCTTGATAAGAGCAAAGGCTACAACTACATAACAAAGGGCGACGGAATAATCAAGAAGGACATAATGGATATGTGGTTCAAGGTTATTGTTGCAATGCTACCCGCGGCGATAATCGGTATTCCGCTTGATGATGTGTTTGAGGAGCATTTTCATAACCATATCGTAGTCTCCGCAATGCTTATTATTTACGGCGTGCTGTTTATTTTGATTGAGCGACGCAACCGCAAAATCACTCCTCGATATAACAGTATTTCGGATATTTCTTACAAAACGGCGCTTATTATCGGACTCTTCCAGGCGCTCTCGCTTATACCCGGTACTTCTCGCAGCGGCTCTACCATTTTGGGAGCGATAATAATCGGTGTTTCGCGCGTTGCGGCGGCTGAATTCAGTTTTTATCTTGCCGTTCCCGTTATGTTCGGTGCAAGCTTTATAAAGCTATTAAAATTCGGACTTAGCTTTACCTCTGCGGAGCTTGCGGTACTGCTTGTGGGTATGATTACCGCCTTTATAGTATCTGTTTTGGTAATAAAATTCCTTATGAGCTATATCAGAAAGCACGATTTCACCGCCTTCGGTTGGTACAGAATCATCCTCGGTATAGTTGTACTTCTCTATTTCCTTGTTATTGCGTAGGTTGGTTATATGAAATTACTTATTGCGTCGGATATTCACGGCTCGGCTTACTACTGCAAAATGCTTATAGATGCTTTTGAAAGAGAAAAAGCGGACAGATTTTTATTGCTCGGTGATATTTTGTATCACGGGCCGCGCAATGATTTACCGCGGGATTACTCGCCGAAAAGCGTTATATCAATGCTTAATCCGCTTAAAAACAAAATTTTCTGCGTGCGCGGCAACTGCGATACCGAGGTTGACCAGATGGTTCTCGATTTCCCTGTGCTTGCGGATTACGCAGTAATTTCCTTAGATGAGCGTATTATTTATGCTACTCACGGGCATATCTACAACGAAGGCAGCCTTCCGCCGTTAAGTAAAGGGGATATACTTTTAAACGGTCACACCCATGTACCTAAATATACAGAGTATAAGGATTATGTTTATATGAACTGCGGTTCGGTTTCAATCCCTAAAGAAAACAGTCCGCACAGCTATATGATAAGCGAAAACGGCTCGTTTTATTGGAAAGAGCTTGCAAGCGGGGCAGTATATAACCAATTTAAATATTAATTTAAATTTAAATTAAACGGCAGTAAATCGAATTACTGCCGTTTTAAATATCAGTTATTAAGTTTTTGATGGTGATAACCGTAGGTTTCGGGGGTTAAAGCTTCAAAACGAAAACCCATTTTTGTAAGCCCTTCTATTATTTCGGGCAGAGCCTGTACAGTTGTGGTTTTTGCCGCCGCATCATGCATAAGCACACATATGGAATTTTTGTTTCTTGCATTGTTAAGAACATTATTTCTTATGTAGGTGTAACTCGGTGTGGCGGAGTCGGCATCACCCGAGGAGATATTCCAGTCAAAATAAGAATAGCCCTTTTGCTGAACAAGCGTTACAAGCTGTGTCATTATTCCTTTGCAGTGTTTTTTACTTACCAGATTACTGCTCCCTCCGGGAAATCTCATAACCGTGGATTTTATTCCGATAATGCTTTCGACTTTATCTGAAATCTGCTGTAAGTCATTAAAATAAGCGTCTGTGCTTGAGTAAATCTTAGCATAGTTGTGGCTTGCGGTGTGAAGTCCTACTGTGTGACCCTCTTCGTAGATTCTTTTAATATATCCTATATCCCCGGAATTTATAACAAAAAAGGTTGCTTTGGCATTGTAAGTTTTCAGTATATCAAGAATTTTTGGGGTGTTTTTTGAAGGACCGTCATCAAAAGTGAGATAGCATACCTTGTTTCCGCTCGGTGCAGTTGCTTGCGGCGACGATACCGCCGCCGCAGACTGAGCCGCTTTTTGCGCACTTAGTGTTTCAATTTTTTTCTTAAGCGCCGCGTTTTCGTCCTCAAGCTTCTTTTTTTCGTTCTTGGCTGCCTCTAACTGAGAAGCAATGTCGCTGTTGGCCTGCTCCTTTTCGGCTATTTGCTTTTCGTATTCTGCAATCACAGACTCGGAATCCAAAATTTGACTTTCGTTTTCCGAAATCTGAGCCTTTACAGATTTAATGTAGTTATCTTTCTTTTTGATAACTACAACCGAGCAAACAAGCGCACCGACAAGAACAAAAATAATACATGTGAGGATTATGTTTGTAGCCGATTTAAAAAATTTCAATTTAAGGTTCCTTTCTCTTTTATTATTCCTGCTCCAAAAATTCAGCAAATCTATTTTAACACACTCCCCTTAAAAAATATATAATATTTAAATTACAAATTATTACAGATGCAGAAAAAAGTGAGTTAATTCTGTTGCTAAAATGTAATTTTAATGATATAATTAAAAAAACAAATCAGGAAGGTGTTAATTTGAGTTCAAATGTAGTTATAACAAGTGATAGTACGACTGATTTAAGCAAGGAGCTTCGGGAACGCTATAATATTACAATAATGCCCCTTAAAATCACCCTTGGGGATAAAACTTATACCGACGGTGTGGACATAAACCCTGATGATATTTATGCTCATCACGATAAAACAGGGGAATTGCCTAAAACCGCCGCCACCAATGTGGGCGACTGTATTGACTTTTTTAAGCCGTTTTCTGAGGCGGGGAAGACCGTAATTCATTTCACAATCAGCTCTGAGATGTCCTCTACATACAATAATGCTTGTATTGCGGCGGAAGAGGTCGGAAATGTTTATGTAATTGATACTAAAAACCTTTCAACAGGCGGAGGACTGCTTGTGGTTGCGGCGGCGGAAATGCTCGCTTCGGGACTTTCTGCTGAAGAAACTGTTGAAAAAACACGGGCGCTTGTACCGTGTGTTGACGCGTCTTTCATTATCGGCAGCCTTGAATATCTTTATAAGGGCGGTCGTTGTTCTGCGGTTGAGATGTTTGGCGCAAACCTATTAAAGCTAAAACCCTGTATTCAAGTCAAAGACGGCAAAATGGATGTTGCCAAAAAGTACCGAGGTAAATTCAGCGAGGTTGCAAAGCAGTATGTAAATGAGAAAATTTCCGATTATTCGGATATTGAGCTTGACCGGGTTTTTGTAACCCACGCGGGCTGTGACCCTGAGCTTATGAACGAATTGGTTGAGCTTGTGAAAAGCAAAGTGCCCTTTAAGGAGGTGTTTTTGACCCGCGCGGGCTGTACGGTTTCCTCACATTGCGGGGCAAACACATTGGGAGTTTTGTTTATCCGCAAGTCACCGATTTAAAATTAAAGCATAATATATTATCAGGGGTTGCTTGTGGGATATCCCAAATATCGGCGGCTGTCTTTGACTGTCTATAAATTACCGATTAAACCCCTTGATATAAAGCACACGGCTAACCATTTCGGTTAGCCGTGTGCGGCTTTATTATTCGATAAATTGTAAAATATCTTTTATAACTTCTTCCTTGCAGGAATCGTTGTGAATTTCGTGGCGGCAGCCGTCATACAGCCTTAGGGTCACATCATTTACACCCGCAGTTTTAAGTTTATTATAAACCTTTGTCACACCTTTGCCGTAAGCGCCCACAGGGTCATCACTCCCTGAAATAAGCAGTATAGGCAAATCCTTTCTGATATTATTAAACCACGCGGCACGGTTTGCGAGCTGATTTAATTTTATAAGGTCGTGCATTGCGGATACCGTAAATTTAAAATTGCAGTATTTGTCCGCCTCGTATTTAGTGATAATCTCGCGGTCGGTGGTTATCCATTCAAACTCGGAATCACCGTCAAACCGCTTATTATAAGCGCCGAATGCAAGCTTGCTTACAAAATCGGACCTATGCTTTTCACCAAACAGAATCCGCATAATGTCGGTAGCTAAGAGCCCGAAAGGGGAGGCGGGGTTAGGACCGCCGGTACCGCAGATAATGAATTTTTCAATTTCATCGCCGTAATTTTCGGCGGCAATTCGCGCGATAAACGAGCCCATTGAATGACCCATAAGGTAAAGAGGAATATTAGGGTAGAGTTTTTTAACCGCGTCCTCAAATGCCTTTACATCTCTTACAAGAAATTTCCAGCCGTCGCGGTGGGCGATAAAGCCTAACTCGATTTCATTCTTTGCGGTTTCACCGTGACCTAAATTATCGTAACCGCAACATACATAGCCTTGTTTCGCAAGGGCAGAAAATATGTGAGCGTAGCGCCCGATATATTCACACATACCGTGAACAAGGTGGAAAATACCCTTTATTTCACCCTCGGGTATGTAAATTACTCCTTTTAGGGTATGAATATTATCGGTACTCTGCACCTCGATAGACTTAATCTCGTAGCTCATATACGAACCTCCTGTTTTTCGGCAAATGCTTTGGCGCTTTTAACCGCGCGTTTCCAACCGTCTGACAGTTGCTTGCGCTCGTTATCTGTTTTTTGCGGAATATATACCGTGTTTTCGCAGTTTAGATTCATGAGATCATCTGTGCTCTTCCAAAATCCTATGGCAAGTCCCGCTAAATAAGCCGCACCCGCAGCGGTGGCTTCGGTGCTTTTGGGGCGCACAACCGAAAGGGAGGAAATATCCGACTGAAACTGCATTAAAAATCCGTTTGCCGCCGCACCGCCGTCCGCCTTAAGTGAGCTGATATTAAGCCCCGTATCCGCTTTCATAGCGGTTATTAAATCGTTTGTTTGGTAGGCGATAGCTTCAAGCGCTGCCCTGATAATATGGTTTTTGTTTGCCCCTCTTGTAAGACCGCATATTGTACCTCGCGCGTACATATCCCAGTAGGGAGCACCAAGCCCCGCAAATGCGGGAACTATGTAAACCCCTGCGCTGTCCTTAACCGAGAGGGCGGCGCTTTCACTCTCTGCCGAGGTTCTAATAAGCTCCATTTCATCCCTGAGCCATTGAATAACCGCTCCGCCTACAAAAACGCTCCCCTCAAGCGCGTAGTAAACCTTATCCTTTTGTGAGGAGGCGGCTATTGTTGTAAGAAGTCCGTTTTTGCTTTCAAAGGGTTTATCGCCCGTGTTCATTAAAAGGAAACAGCCTGTGCCGTAGGTGTTTTTAATGTCGCCTGCTGAAAAGCATTTCTGCCCGAAAAGCGCCGCCTGTTGGTCGCCCGCAATTCCCGAAACGGGTATTTCTTCGCCTAAAATATTAATAAAGCCGTATATTTCACTGCTTGAATTAACTTCAGGGAGCATACAGCGGGGAATATCAAGCCTTTTAAGCAGTGTATCGTCCCAGTTGAGGGTATGTATATTATAGAGCATAGTACGGGAGGCGTTGGTGCGGTCGGTTATATGAATTTTGCCGCCCGACAGCTTCCATATAAGCCAAGTGTCCACCGTGCCTAAAAGCAGTTCGCCCCTTTGCGCTCTTTCACGAGCACCTTTTACATTGTCGAGTATCCATTTGATTTTAGTTGCGCTGAAATATGCGTCAATACAAAGCCCCGTAACGCTTTTAACATAAGGCTCAAGTCCCTCTGATTTTAGCGCTTCGCATAAATCGGCGGTACGGCGGCATTGCCACACAATAGCGTTGTAAATCGGCTCGCCTGTTATTTTATCCCAAACAATAACCGTTTCTCGCTGGTTGGTGACACCTACTGCCGCGATTTCTGCGGGAGTGGCACCGATTTGTGTTATAGCCTCGGTTATTGCGGAATATTGAGAAGAATATATTTCCATAGGGTCGTGCTCTACATAGCTCGGTTTTGGATAAATTTGCGTAAATTCGCGCTGTGCTACCGAAACAGCATTTCCGTCCCTATCGAAAAGTATGGCGCGGGCGCTTGTCGTACCCTCGTCGAGGGCGAGAACATATTTTTTCATTCTTTCTTTCCTTTTAGCCAAAGCATTTAAACTTGAATCAGATTTTGAAACAAGTATTTTATGCTGTGACTTTGTTAAAATACTCGTAAATCCGTTAGGATTTACTGCGTTTTTGCCTCGCACATCAAAAAATCCTTTATTTACAAAATTCTACGACCTTAAAGGTGCGGTTTTTTGTGTGGATTTTGGTGAAGCGGAGTCCATAAGGCTAACGCCTATGGGCGACAATGAGCCGAAAGACGCCTAAAAACCGCCCTTTAAGGCTGGTTCAGGTTTAAATGCTTTGGCTACCGTAATTCTCGGTACTCGCGGAGAAATTCCGCAAATAATTTCGTAATTAATAGTTCCGCACATATCGGCGAGCTCTTCTACAGGGAGCCTTTTACCGAAAAGTATAACTTCGTCGCCCTGCTTTACATCATCGATATCCGAAACATCAACCGACATCTGGTCCATACAAATTCTGCCTATTATATTTGCCCTTTTGCCGTTTATCAGCACATAGCCTTTGTTTGAAAGCAGTCTCGGGTAGCCGTCAGCATAACCGGCGGTGACTGTTGCAATTCTCATTTCTTTTTCCGCCGTGAAGGTTCTGCCGTAGCTTACGGTATCGCCCTTTTTAATGGTTTTGACCATCGATACCACAGATTTCACGGTCATAACAGGAACAAAAGCTTCCTTAAGCTTCAAATCGCTCGATGGAGTAAGACCGTAGAGTATAATGCCCGGTCGGCACATATCAAAATGCTTGTCATTATCAAGACAAAAGGCGGCGGAATTACAACAATGGCGGTATTTTGGCTTCAGACCCGCATCTTCAAACCGGTTAACAGCGTTGCAAAAACGGGAATACTGCTTATCGGTAAAGCCGTCTTCGGTAGTTTCGGTGCGGTCGGATACCGCAAAGTGTGTGAAAATTCCCTCTAATAAAAAGCCTTTAAGCTTGGCGGCGACTATGGCATCTTCTATACCTGAAAGCTTTTCGTCGCGGCAGTCGAAGCCTAAACGGCTCATACCCGTGTCAAGCTTTATATGCACCTTTATTTTAACCCCGTCCGCACAGGCTCTTTCCGATAACGAAGCGGCGTATTCGGGGGAGTAAACGCATTGGGAAATATCGTTTAAATAAAGCTGTGCCGCCATACTTACGGGGGTGTAGCCCAAAATCAAAATAGGCCTTGTTATGCCGCAGCCGCGGAGGGTGATTGCCTCCTCAATATTAGATACAGCGAATGCATCCGCCCCATGCTGTTCTAAGAGTGGGGCAATGATTCGCACCGAGTGACCGTAGGCATCCGCCTTTACGACAGCCATCAGCTTTGCACCTGCGGCTTCCTTTTTAATAATATCAAAATTATGTACAAGGGCATCGATATCAATCTCAGCCCAGGTTCTGTGCAGAAAATCCAAAATTCGTTCCACCTTGCAAGTAATATATAAATATTATATCATAAATCTGTTCAATTTTCAAGGGGTTGCAGATGCTTTGTTTTCAAGGTTTTGACCGAATTTGAACATCTTTGAAACCCTTGAAAATCGGTGTGGTTAGTATCTCATTAGTAACAGGTTAGCATCAAACTTTCTTGACAAAGTCAAGGGAAATCCAACCTGCACCGGACTTCAACTTGCCCCATCCCTTTGTTGAACCCTGACCTTTGGATTCAGCAACTATGGTGTAAGTTCCTTTGTCCCTGATGACACCAGTCACTGCAAAGTTTGTTCCTGCACCCTTGCGGATATTTAAAGCAGATGCAGTGACCTTTGCAAGATAGGATTTGAAAGTTTCGGTCTTTGGTGCTTCCACCTTTGCACCGTCAACAGTCAAGAACTTAACATTGATGGGACTGCAAATGGCATTCTTGCCATCCTGACTTTGGTCAATGACCGCCCTGTCACCCTTGACTTCTTTGACAATCCATTTCTTCTTTCTGACCCATGCCGGAACCTTCTTCTTTCCGTCATAATAGGTTGCAGAATCAGAATTGATGGAAACCACATCACCCTTCTTGATTGCAGAAGTGGTTGCCGGGGTTTCAACCTTGGGTTCATCAGCACCAAGTCTTTTGTTGACTTCGGCAGCAATTTCACCATGTCTGTCATAAAGGTATTTACCCGGACAGGATTTATTTGCATAGTCCCTGTGAACCGTCATGTTGCATCCGTTTTTGTGGTTTACTCTGTCAGTCTTATTGGTTGACCAAACCAACTTCTTGATGCCATTTCTTTTGCAGATGTCAGTTACAAGGTCAAGCAAAGCTGCAAACACATTGTCCCTGACTGCATAAGGTTCAGTTGTGTCACTTGCAACTTCAATGGTGATGGCTCTGTGGTCATTGGCTGCGGAAGAAGTACACCAAGAACGGTTCTTTTCTTCAACATACATTCCAATTCTACCATCAACACCTACACCATAATTGGAAGATGCCTGTCTTGAAGTAGGTGCAAAGATGTTTCCAAGGGTTTCAACCGAACACTGACCCACCACACAGTGAATGGTGATGGTGTCAATTGCGTGATTTCTCTGTCCTGAATGGTTAGGACTTAATTTGGTATAGGATACCAAAGGACTGTTTGTGAACATTATTCTTCACCCTTTCCATTTGATAATTCATCAACAGTTTCTGCGGTGATTTCTTCACCTTCCGGAAGTTCAAAATCAAGGTCAAGAACCTTCTTTTCATCTGCCATGATTATTCACCTTCACTTGTAGTCCCAAGGGATAGGGGATGGTTGCAATATGACATTTGGTGCAGTGGATTCCAACACCGGTGACATTGGTCACATCAGGCATTTCCGCACAATTGTGAAGTTCAGCTTCACCACCGCAGAAGGGACAAGGTTTGATGTCTTTCTTTGTAGGTGTCAGGTCAATATGTTTCTGACCAAGTTCAAGTGCAGCAAGTGCAACTTCTCTTTGCTTTGTATCATCCCAATCAGCAACCATTTCCTTGAATGCATCAAGGTCATAGATTTCATAATCAAAAGAAATCTTGATTTCACAGTTCTTGGTTCTGAACAAGGTCAGTGAATATGCGTATTCACCAATAGGTGTGACACAGAAGATGTGTTCTGTGGAAAAGATATTTGCATCACCGCAAACTTTGGCATTGCCCCAAACTTCGGCATTGCCCCAAACTTCGGCATCACCGCAAACTTCGGCATCACCCCAAACTTCGGCATTGCCCCAAACTTCGGCATTGCCCCAAACTTCGGCATTGCCCCAAACTTTGGCATTGCCCCAAACTTCGGCATTGCCCCAAACTTCGGCATTGCCCCAAACTTTGGCATTGCCCCAAACTTTGGCATTGCCCCAAACTTCGGCATTGCCCCAAACTTCGGCATCACCGCAAACTTCGGCATCACCGCAAACCCAAGCCTTTCCATCATGGGAAAGGTTCTGTTCCTTTTCAACCCATCCACCAAGGTCACCTGCTTTGACTTCATCACCGGAAGTGGTTGTGAAGCTGATACAAGCCTTGATTCTGTAAAGGGTGCGACCAAACCAGTTGATTTTCTGTTCAGATGTAAGTTCAAACTTTTTCATATTTTGATAGTTCCTTTCTTAATTCAGCAAAGAATGCTTTGTTTGTAATTGATTTGTTTTCTGCAAGATATTTTTCTTCAAGGGCAAATCTGATGTCCAGTTGTTGAACGGTGTAATCAGGTTTGAATTTTCGCCATGTCCTTGACTGCATATCTTTCAGTTCTTCCCATAGTTCAGGAAAATGTTTTCTTAATTTGCGTAAATCTTCAAGCGGTTGAAGGGGACAACACCAACATGAAACCCTTGGACACCTTGTTCTGTTAGACCGGAATATTTCATATAAACCTTCCCAGTCATACCCCTTTGAATAGCAGTATTGAAGGCAATCTTCTTCTGACCAACCCCATTCATGAAGGGGATGCCTTTTGTTGATTTGTTGGTTGTTTTCTCTTTCAAGTCTGTATTCTTCATCAGCAGCAATCCCGGTCATTTGAATGACAGTATATTTCTTTTGTAAATCAGAAAGATAACCATTGATTAGGTCAATTTTCAATTTATGGAATCTATTGGTGCATCAAGAAGTTGGTCACTGCTCTGAAAGGCAAAAAATAAAGGTTACAGGTTACAGGGTTACACTTCTTTATTATCTGAAAATTTGATTTTTTAGAATGATAAAAATTTGATACATCCCTAAAAATAAGAAAATAAAGAAAAGAACTGTAACCTGTAACCCTGTAACCAAAAAGAAAGAACCGGTCAGTGCTGCAACACCAACCGGTTCAAGTAAAACCCAAATTCACAATGAAAACACGAAAAAGAAATCAAGGTGAACTTGTACCTATATTATAGCACATTTCACCTTGAAAATCAATGGGAAGGTGAAATTTTATGAAAAATCCAAATGGATATGGTTCTGTTGTGAAGTTATCAGGCAACAGAAGGAAACCATTCTGTGCAAGAAAAACATCAGGGTGGAATGACAAAGGTCATCCAATATACTTGGTCATTGGGTATTATGCGGAAAGACAAGATGCAATGATTGCACTTGCAGAGTATAACAGAAACCCATTTGACATTGACCTTGCAAAGATAACAATGAAGGAACTGTTTGAAAAGTGGTCTGCAAGGGATTTTCAGAAGATGTCAAAGTCATCTGCATCCAGTCACAAATCTGCATTCAGACACTGTGAAGGTCTGCACAATCTGCCATACAAAAACATCAAAGCATACCAAATGCAAGGAGTCATTGACAACTGCGGATGCGGTTATTCAACCCAAGGTGCAATCAAGAACCTATTTGGTCAACTGGACAAGTTTGCAATGGAATTGGATGTCATCACCAAGATGAATTCAGCATTGATTTCTGCTGCCCCAATTCCACCATCTTCAAAACTTCCTTTCAGTGAAGATGAAGTTCAAGCGGTTTGGAACATCAGCAGTCAGGAATGGGTTGACACTGTTCTGTTCCTTTTATATACAGGATTCAGAATCAGTGAAATGCTGACCCTTGAATCAGACAATGTTGACCTTGAACAGATGACCATGAAAGGCGGTATCAAGACCAAATCAGGAAAAGACCGTCTTGTCCCAATTCACCCAAGGATTGAAAACTTTGTCAGAAAACACAAAGCGGAAGGACACAAATATCTGTTCACATACAATGGAAAGAAGATGTCAGCTTCACAATATTATATATTTTGGAATGCTATCATGGAACAGTTGTCAATGTCCCATACACCGCATGAATGCAGACACACATTCCGGTCAAGACTGGATTCAGCAGGTGCAAACAAGGTCTGTATTGATTTGATGATGGGACACAAATCACTTGATGTTGGTGAAAGGGTTTACACCCACAAAACCATTGAAGAATTGCAGTCCACAATAATTTTATTGAATTGAACAAGTATCAGGTTAGTAACAGAAAAACCCCCAAACCCTTGAAAAATAAGGGTTTGGGGGTTCTTTTGAAATATTATATCATAAATCCAAAGGCGTTAGCCTTAGAAACGGCAAAGCCGTTTGTCGCACCGCAGTGCGACGGATTTAATGATTCAATGTTTTTAAACGAAAACGCAAGTTTTCAAATGCCTGTGGCATTTCGGCGGCGTTCCACCGCCGTCGGTTTAAAGTTATTATACCACTTATTTCAGTTTTTTCAATCGCTTATTGACTTTTCCCGCAAACGGTATGCAAATAAGACTTAAAAGCACCCAAAGACAGGAATAAGGCATACAAATCTGACCGCCTATGTTCATTGGCATTTTGCTGTAGTCCCACACATTCTTTTTTAAAATAATGTTAAACACAACTCCGAAAGCAAATTCTATTCCCGTAACAAAGCTGCTCCCGATAAGACTTTTGACAAACAGCCCCGCTTTTTTGAATTTTTCGCTTATCGTTCCGAAGAACATAAAGCATATACCGCCCGCGCCTAACATTGACCAATGGGTGTAGCCCCGCCAGATTATTTCAATTAAGCCGTAGCCCACAGCACCTATTGAAAAAAGCATAAATTTAATTTTTCCTTTTTGCATTTTATCACCCTAAAATATTATCGGTGAAAAAACGCAATGCTATACAATAGAAAAAACGGGTTTTAATTTGTCTAAAAAATGAAAAAATTAATTTTAAAAAAAATTTTTTCGGCTCCCGTAAAGGGAGCCGAGAGATTTATTTCGATTCTTCGATTATTTTTTGTGCAATGTTAGCAGGAACCTCTTCATAACGCGCGGGGGTAAGTGTAAATGAAGCTGTGCCTTGGGTTATCGAGCGCATAGCCGTCGCAAAGTCGGACATTTCGGCCATAGGCACCTCGCCTACAATCTCCTGCATCTTGTTTTCGGCGGGATTCATACCGATAATTCTGCCGCGGCGCTTGTTTATATCTCCTATAACATCGCCGAGCATTTCATCGGGAACCAGCACCTTAAGTGTGCCGATAGGCTCAAGCAGTACGGGAGCCGCCTGCGGAATACCCTCCTTAAAGGCGATTGACGCCGCCGTTTTAAACGCCATTTCCGAGGAATCGACAGGGTGGTACGAGCCGTCAACAAGGGTAGCCTTAATCCCTACCATAGGATAGCCCGCAAGCACTCCTTTGGCTGTGCTTTCGCGAAGTCCCTTTTCAACGGCAGGGAAGAAGTTTTTGGGTACAGCGCCGCCGAAGACCTTTTCCTCAAATACAAGCTCCTCCGACTCGCAGGGCTCAAACTCAATCCATACATCGCCGAACTGACCGTGACCGCCGGATTGCTTTTTATGTCTGCCCTGTACCTTTACGGGCTTTTTAATTGTTTCGCGGTATGCGATTTTTGGCTTTTTAAGCTCGACCTCCGCGCCGAATTTTGATTTTAGGCGGGAGACAATTACATCGATATGCTGTTCACCCAGAGCCGACAAAATCTGCTCATGGGTTTCGTTATCGGTATGTACCGAAATGGTCGGGTCTTCCTCGGCGATACGGTTAAAGGCAGAAGCAATTTTTTCCTCGTCACCCTTTGCCTTGGGATATACTGCAACAGAAAGGGAGGGTGCGGGGAATTCTATTGCCGCCGCAGATACCTTGCCGGAAGCAGAAAGTGTATCGCCCGTTAAAACGTTTCCGAGCTTTGCAACCGAGCCGATGTCGCCCGCTTTTATACAGTCGGCATCCTCCTGTTTGCCGCCCTTGAGCCACATAACCTTTGAGAGCCGCTCTTCATCACCGGTACGGCTGTTTATAAGGCGGGTATCGTTCTTTATCTTGCCCGAAAGCACCCTGAAGTACGAAAGCTTGCCTACAAACGGGTCGGCGATTGTTTTAAATACAAGCAGGGCGTTTTCGCCGTTTTCGTCAAACTGTTTTTCTTCGCCGTCTGCAAGGGAATAGTATGAATCGGCAGAAGAGGGGGTTATTTCAAGCAGGGTGTCTACAAGCATGGGGACAGCGGCACCCGTCTGCTGCACACCTGCAAATACCGGGCATATATCGCCCGAACAAACACCCTTTTTAAGTCCTGTTTTGATTTCCTCAGGGGTGAATTCCTCTCCGGAGAAATATTTTTCCATAAGCGCGTCGTCTGTTGTTGCGACCGCCTCAAGCAGCATACTGCGCATTTCGTCTGCATCGTTACTTACGGGCATACGCATTTCCTTTAGCTCAAGCCCGTCACAGGCATAAGCCTTGTTTTCAATTAAATTTATGTAGCATTTAACCTCATCGTTTTCAACATACGGTATAACCACAGGGCATATAACCGCACCGTAATTTCCCACAAGCGCAGAAATTACGCGGTAAAAATGCGCGTGGGTGGAGTCAAGCTTACCCACAAAGAAGGCAACGGATTTTTTTGCTGCGCGCGCCTTTGCGAAGCCGAGCTTTGCGCCCGTGGTAAGACCTGATTTACCGGAAATTGCTATAATAGCCGTATCGGCAGCGGAAAGCGCCTCGCATACTCCGCCTGCAAAATCGAACAGTCCCGGTGCATCTATAATATTAAGCTTCTGATTAGCGTTTTCAAGAGCGTAAACAGAAGTCGAAACCGAGGTTTTGCGCTTTTTCTCCTCAGGGTCAAAATCCATAACGGAGGAGCCGTCCGTAGTCTTGCCTATACGCTCGGTTGCCTTGCCGTAGCAGAGTATTGCTTCCGCAAGGGTGGTTTTACCTGAGCCGCCGTGACCTAAGAGGGCGATGCTCCGTGTGAGGTTCATGGGATAGTCTTTCAAAATAATGCACTCCTTTAAATTATCGCGCCGTGGTGCGCGGTAATATGTTGTTGAAATCATTATAACACATTTTGTTAGCAAATACAACTAATAATCGTTATATTTTTTTAAAAAAATTATTTAAATGTCATAAACAAATATATTCGGTCGAATTTGTAAATTTTGCAGAGAAAATTTTGCGAATAAAGACGAAAATGATTACAAACCTGATACAATTTGTAACCGAATTGTATCTGCAATTTTCCCCTCTTTTGTGTATAATTAATATATAAGAAATAACTTGGAGGCAGCAGTATGAAAATTAAAAATGTGATATCGTTAATTTTAGTTTTGATTATGCTTGCCTCTTTTTCGGTTATTTCCGCTAATCCTGCTGAGATTGACAGCACTGCTTCTGCTGAGAATGCAACGGTAAGCGAAAACTTTGATAAGGAAAAGGTGCTTGAAGCGCGTTTTCTTAATATGTTGAATCACAGTTTTGCATATGATGAGGAACTTGCCTCTGTTGAGGATTTGGTAAACTGTGCCGTTACTGCCCTTTGTGTTACAGGAGGTACGGACGATTCCTTTATTGAGGAAAGCAGGGTAGAAGACTATCTTTACAATATGTACGGGGTAGAGGTTGAAAATTTGTCTTCCGTAAATGCCGATTTCCCGAAAAAAGACGGATATGTATATGTTATACCGCGCGGATACACGGTTTATAAGCATACGATTGATTCCGTAAGGCTTAACGAGGACGGCAGTTATACCGTGACTACAAGCGTCACCCTTGATTCGCACGACGGAAAGGAAGAGGGCAAGGCGGTCACGCTGTTTGTTAAAAACAGTAATTCACAGTTTGGCTTTAATATTATTTCTTCGGATATTATAGTTGATGCTTTTGAAGCGTAAAATTCACAAAAGTTAACCGGGGGACAGCTCACCTTAATCAGTGGCTGTCCCTTTATTATTTTCAGGGGAGAATAAAACCGTAAAAAATATCTCGCCGTAAACGCTTGAAAATCGGCGGGATTTATTGTATAATAAAGTGATTACTGATTGAATGGAGAATTATATTGCAAAATATTCCAAGCACTGCCGAAATTACGGCTGAACAGGGCGCGTATGCCGAAAGAGCCGCCGCCCTTGCGCTTAAATTATACAAAAAAACGCCTAAAGCCTGCGTTGTTACCTTCGGCTGTCAGCAAAATGTCAGCGATTCCGAGCGCCTTAAGGGTATGCTTATAAAGTGCGGGTATATTATTACCGAGGATATGTCGGAGGCGCAGTTTATAATATTTAACACCTGCGCTGTGCGCGAACACGCGGAGGACAGGGTATACGGTAATATCGGAACGACAAAGGCGCTTAAAAAGGCAAATCCCGATATTATTGTCGCGGTTTGCGGCTGTATGGCGCAAAGGCAGAGCGTTGCGGATAAAATAAGGCAAAGCTATCCTTATGTGGATATGGTTTTCGGCACACAGGTGCAGTACAGATTGCCCGAGTTTATTTATAAGCGCCTGTCGGGCGGCAAGCGTATTTTCGATTTGACACTTGAAAACGGCGAGATAATAGAGGATCAGCCCATTAAAAGGGACGGCACATTTAAGGGCTGGCTTCCTATTATGTACGGCTGTGATAATTTTTGCACCTATTGCATTGTACCCTATGTAAGGGGGAGGGAGCGCTCCCGCGAGCCGCAAAAAATCTTAGCCGAGGCAAAGGAAATGATTGCGGCTGGGTATAAGGACATCACCCTTTTAGGGCAGAATGTTAATTCCTACGGCAAGGGTACCGACTGCGGCATTAATTTTGCCGAGCTTTTAAGGCAGATAAACGCGCTGGACGGCGATTTCAGAATCAGATTTATGACCTCACATCCTAAGGACTGCACAAAAGAGTTGATTGATACTATAAGGGACTGCGAAAAGGTCAGCAGTCATTTACATCTGCCGTTTCAAAGCGGGAGCGACAGGATACTAAAGCGTATGAACAGGCATTACGACCGCAAAAAGTATCTTGAGCTTGTAAATTACGCTAAGGAGCAGATACCCGATTTGTCCCTTACCTCGGATATTATAGTCGGTTTTCCCGGGGAAACCTACGAGGATTTTGGGGAAACCTTAAGCCTTGTAAAAGAGGTTGAGTTTTCCTCACTTTTCACCTTTATTTATTCCCCGCGGGAGGGTACGCCCGCCGCAGCGATGGACGACCCCGTTTCAAGGGAGGAAAAGGGTAGGTGGTTTACCGAGCTTTTAAAGGTTCAGGAGGAAATTTCCGAAAGGAATATACAAAAGCACATCGGCAAAACCTATAAGGTGCTTTGTGATTCGGCGGGCAGTAAGGAAGGCTATATGTCGGGACACAATTCGGGAACGGCGGTTATCGAATTTAAGGGGGACGAGAGTATGCTCGGCAAATTCGTGACCGTAAAAGTAAATTCATATGAAAGCGTGCTTTTAGGCACTGCAGAATAAATTAAACGAGAGGAATTTTTACAATGAATGTTATTGACAAGGCAAGAGAATTAGGCAGAGCAATCCAGCAGGACGAGCGTTTTATCCGCTATGCAAAGGCAAGACTCCAAAACGATTCGGACAGCGAATTACAGGACGCGATAGGTCAGTTTAATATTGTCCGTATGGAGCTTGATAGGGAAGTCAGCTCCGATAACAAGGACGACCTTAAGGTTAAAGAGCTTAACGAAAAGCTTCGCAAGGTTTACAGCGATATTATGTCCTCACCCGCTATGGTTGAGTACAATACCGCAAAGGCTGAGCTTGACAATATGGTAAACGAGGTTAATGTAATTATTTCAAAGTGCATCGACGGCGAAGACCCCGACACCTGCGACACAACTACAGGCTGTACTGGCAGCTGTGAGTCTTGCGGCGGCTGTCATTAATTAAAAATTATAAAAACAATCCGAAAGCGGGGGAAGTAAAAAGTGGCTGAGCTGTCTCCTATGATGAAGCAGTATTTGGAAATAAAATCGCAGAATGAGGACAGTATTCTGTTTTTCAGGGTCGGAGATTTTTACGAGATGTTCTTTGATGACGCGAAAAAAGCGTCCGAGGAGCTTGATTTGGTGCTTACGGGCAAGGACTGCGGCCAGGAAGAAAGGGCGCCTATGTGCGGAGTGCCTTATCATAGCTGTGAAGCATATATAGCGCGGCTTGTCGAAAAGGGCTACAAGGTCGCTATCTGCGAGCAGACCGAAAATCCCGCTACCGCAAAGGGACTTGTAAAGCGGGAAATTATAAGGGTTGTAACCCCCGGTACCGTTATAGAAGACGCAATGCTTGAAGAGGGCAAAAACAACTTCTTAGCCTCCGTTTCGGTGACCGAGGACGGCATGGGGCTTTGCTTTACCGACGCCTCAACCGGCGAATGTCACGCAACGGTTCTCGGAGGGGATACTTCGGAAAATGATGTCGGAGACGAGCTTGCGCGTTTTTCCCCTCGAGAGCTTTTGATTTCAGAGGATTTAGAGAAATCCTCAGCTGAGCTATGGAATTATATTTTCGAAAAATTCACCCAAACGGTAACCGTAAGACCGAAAGAGTCCTTTAATACTAAAAAGACTGAGCCGCTTGTTGCAAAGCATTTCGGCGAGTCAAGACTTAAGGAGCTTGGAATTGATGCTAAAAGTCCGATAATGTCGGCTGTCGGAGCGGTTATAGATTATCTTTACGATACGGGCAAAAACGGAAAGATTTCGGTAAACAAGCTGGATGTATACTCGGGAACACAGTATATGCGGCTTGATATGACTGCAATACGCAATTTGGAGCTTCTTGAAACTATGCGTACAAAGTCTAAAAGAGGCTCGCTGCTATGGGTGCTTGATAAAACTAAAACCGCAATGGGCAAGCGACTGATTAGAAGCTGGCTTCAACAACCGCTTATTAAAATTGCAGGAATTAATCTAAGACAGAACGCTGTAGAGGAGCTCTGCTCCGATACCTTTTTGCGCGGCGAGTCAATGGAATATCTGTCCGGCATAAAGGATGTTGAACGCCTTATGTCAAGGGTGGTTTACGGAACGGCTTCGGCACGGGATCTTAATGCCGTGGCGGATACTGCTCACCGTTTCCCGATACTTAAAAATTTGCTATCCTCGGTCAACTGTAAAATGCTAAAAGAAATTTATTCCGATATTGATACCTTGGAAGATATAGCCGACCTTATTGACCGTGCGATTGATGATGACCCTCCTTTTACCGTGCGAGAGGGCGGGCTTATTAAAAGCGGATATAACGAGGAGCTTGACCTTATCCGCGGCGATATGAACAGCGGCACATCATTTTTAACCGAAATGGAAAACCGCGAACGGGAGCGCACCGGAATTAAAAATCTACGCGTGCGTTACAATAAGGTTTTCGGGTATTATATCGAAGTGACAAATTCATTCCTCGATAAAGTTCCCGAGGATTACATAAGAAAACAGACCCTTACTAACTGTGAGAGGTTTATAACAGAGGAGCTTAAGGATATTGAAAAGCGGGTGCTTACAGCTAAGGACCGCGTTGTTCAGCTCGAGTATGAAATATTCGACGGAATAAGAAAAAAGACCGCGGACGAGCTTAAGCGTTTTCAAAAGACCGCCGCAGCTATAGCAAGGCTTGATGCACTCTGTTCATTAGCAGAGGTATCTGTTAATAACAGATATTGCCGTCCGCTTGTAAACAACAGCGGAGCGATAATGATAAAGGCGGGAAGACACCCTGTTGTCGAACTGGTGATTAAAACCCCGTTTGTATCAAATGATACTATGCTTAATATGAAGGAGGATCGCTGTGCTATTATAACCGGCCCTAATATGGCGGGAAAATCCACATATATGCGGCAGGTTGCGATCATCACACTTATGGCACAGATTGGTTGCTTTGTTCCTGCAGACGATGCTGAAATCGGTGTGGTCGATGCAATTTTTACCCGTGTCGGTGCCTCGGACGATTTGGCGGCGGGTCAATCTACCTTTATGGTTGAGATGAACGAGGTTGCCGATATTCTTAAAAACGCTACAAACCAAAGCTTGCTTATACTTGATGAAATCGGCAGAGGTACTTCTACCTTTGACGGAATGTCGATAGCCAGAGCAGTACTTGAGTTTGTTGCTGATAAAAAGAAGCTCGGCGCAAAGGCGCTCTTCGCTACCCATTATCACGAGCTTACCGAAATGGAGAACGAGCTTCAAGGGGTTAAAAATTATAATATAGCCGTCAAAAAGCGCGGGGACGATATAACCTTTTTGCGGCGCATTGTCCGCGGCGGAGCGGACGACAGCTACGGAATAGAGGTTGCAAAGCTCGGCGGTATACCTGAAGATGTAATCAAACGCGCGAAACAGATTTTAAAGAAAACCGAGGAAGAGGGGCTTGTAACCTATAGGACCGCTCCTGACCCCGATATGCAGTTGCCGCTCGAAATGCAGGGTGCACAGGATATTCTCCATGAACTGCAGATGCTTGATGTAAATACTCTGACCCCGATAGAAGCAATGCAAACACTTTTTGATTTAGTTAATAAAGCAAAATCCATATAAAAGGAGGCGTTAAAAATGCCGAAAATCAATCTATTACCTAAAGAGGTGGCAGAGCTTATTGCCGCAGGCGAGGTGGTAGAGCGTCCTGCATCCGTGATAAAAGAGCTGGTTGAGAATTCTATTGATGCGGGAGCTAATAACATTACCGTTGAAATTAACAGGGGCGGCATATCTTATTTAAGAATTACCGACAACGGCTGCGGAATAGAACACGGCGATGTTCCGACGGCATTTTTGCGCCATGCTACAAGCAAGATTAAGGTAGATGCCGACCTTGATGCGATAGCTACATTGGGCTTTCGCGGCGAGGCGCTTGCGGCAATTTCCTCGGTCTCTAAAGTTGAAATATTCACAAAGACTAAGTATAGCGAGCTCGGTACGCATTATATAATAGAGGGCGGAGAGGAAAAGCTATACGAAGAGGCAGGCTGTCCTGACGGGACGACAATAATTATCCGTGATATTTTCTACAACACTCCCGCCCGTATGAAGTTTCTTAAAAAAGATATTTCCGAAGCAAATGCCGCCGCTGCTGTGGTGGATAGAATTGCCCTTTCGCATCCTGAAATTGCCTTTAAATTTATCCGTGACGGTAAGCAAACACTTAATACCGCCGGAGACAACAGGCTAAGCGGTACGGTTTACAGCGTTTTAGGGCGGGAATTTGCCGGAACTCTTATTCCTGTTTCAGGTGAAAGAGAAAAAATAGCCGTTTCGGGACTTACCTGTAAGCCCGTTTCCTGCAGACCTACAAGGAATTATCAATTTGTCTTTTTAAACGGCAGACTTGTCCGCTCGGGCACCGTAACCGCGGCGGCAGAGCAAGCCTATAAAAACAGCGCTATGGTCGGTAAATTTCCGGGGTTTGTATTATATCTCACAGTCCCCTACGATACTGTTGATGTTAATGTTCATCCCGCTAAAACAGAGGTGCGCTTTTCGGACGAGCGAAGAATTTTCGATTCGGTATATTCGGCGGTTAAAAATGCTCTGACTGAGGGAGATACAAGACCTGAGGTGAAATTAAAAGAGCCTGTGTTCAATCCCTTTGAGCGTTTGAAGACCGAGGAATACCGCCAGCAGACAATTAAAGAGCCGACCGTGGCGGAAAGAGTTTATCTGCAGAATTCAAGTTTACATAACAACTCAACTTTAAGAAGTCCGTCAAGACCTGCTTTTATGGATAACTATTCAACCGTGGGACCTCATGGAGAGAAAATCGAGCCAATTTCACCTCTGAACGAGCCTGTTAAAGCGGAAAACACACCGATACCGCAAAGGGCTGAGAATGTAAGAGAATTACCGCCGAAAGCAGTGCTATCGGTTGACATAACTAAGGACAGAGAGGACGAGCGTCCCGAAATAACACTTATCGGCGAGGCATTTTTGACCTATATTATCGTTCAAATGGGTGACAGCATTTATATGATAGATAAGCATGCCGCACATGAGCGTATTTTGTTCAATGAGTTAAAAAATAAGCAGAGTGTATCCGTTCAGGCGCTTTTAACCCCTGTAACTGCTGTACTTCCGCGTGAGGAATATTCCGCAGTTATTCAAAATACCGATGAGCTTTTAAAAGCAGGGTTTGAAATTGAGGATTTCGGTAACTCCACGGTGAGAATTTTGTCCATTCCGACTACACTTACTGCTTCTGACGCAGAGTCTTTAATCGGAGAGCTTGCCGAAAGTCTTATTAAAAATCATTCTGCCGAGGTTGAGAGACTTGACGACCTTTATCACACGGTTGCATGTAAGGCGGCTATTAAGGCGGGAAGCAGAACAAGTTCGCTCGAAATGAAAAAATTAGCCGAAAGGGTGCTTTATTCGGAGGATATTATGTACTGTCCCCACGGCCGTCCCGTGGCGTTTGAAATTAAACGCAGAGAGCTTGAAAAGCAATTTGGCAGAATACAATGAGTAAAATTAAAACAGTTTTTATAGTAGGCCCTACAGCTTCGGGTAAAACGGGACTCGGAATTTTGCTTGCAGAAAAATTTTCGGGCGAGGTTATATCCGCCGATTCAATGCAGATTTACAAAGGAATACACATTGCCTCTGCCGCACCTGATGCAGAGGAAATGCGCGGTATACCCCACCATTTACTTGAATTTTTAGAACCGAGCGTTAGTTATTCGGTTGCTGATTATGTTAAGGCGGCACGAGTTGCTGTTTCGGATATTGATAGTAGGGGAAATTTGCCCATAGTTGTCGGCGGAACAGGTCTTTATATAAGCTCTCTTGCCGATAATACCGAATATACCGAGGAAGAAACAGACTATGAGCTGAGACGAAGTCTTGAAAACCGCTTTGATGAAATCGGCGCAGAGGAAATGCTGAAGGAATTATCCCGTTTTGACCCCGATACCGCGGCAAGGCTTCACCCGAATAACCGCCGCAGAATAATACGTGCCTTTGAAGTATATAAAACAACAGGTAAAACCATTACCGAGCAAAATGAATTATCCCATACCGGCGAGCAATATATTGAGCCGCTTTTAATAGGCATTAACTACCGCGACCGTGAAAAGCTTTACGAGCGTATAAACCTAAGGGTTGATATTATGCTCGAAAACGGGCTTTTAGAGGAAGCTAAGATTGCGCTTTCGATGGCAGGAGGAGCGGTTCAGGCTATAGGTCACAAGGAACTTGCGGGATTTTTAAAGGGCGAAGGTACTCTTGACGAAGCTACAGAAAACCTTAAACGGCAAACCCGAAGATATGCTAAAAGACAGATGACATGGTTTAACAAAGATAAACGCATAAATTGGATTTACATTGACGAAACGGAGAATGTAGTGACAGAGGCAGAAAGGCTTATTAAAGAATTTTTAGAGAGGGAGGAAACAGTATGAAAGGAACAACAGTGCTTAAAGGCTTTGTTATTCTGCTGATTGCGGTTTTTGCCGTTCATCAGGCGGTTTCTTCTCTCTATAATCCCGTAACAACCGAAACAGCGATTTACAGCGAGATTGCTGACGGTCTTAACATCACGGGAATAATAATAAGGAATGAGACACTTGTAACTAAGTCGGGAAACGGAGTTATGCACTTTCTTATAGGCGATGGCAACCGCGTTGCAAAGGACGGTGTAATCGCTAACATTTACGACAGCGAATCGGCATCAATTACTCTTGAACGCATTGATTCGGTTGACAGTAAAATTAAAGATATTGAGGAAATGCTCAGCTACAATGATTTAGAGGCGGCAGACCTTGATATGATAAACTCAAAGGTTAAGCAGAATTTGAATAATCTTATTATAAGCGGAGCGAACGGTAATTTTGACACCTTTTCTGAAAAGTCTGAAGAACTGCTGTCGTCATATAACAGGCGTCAGGCGGCAATGGGTGAAACGACCGATTTTTCGGCTCAGCTATCTGCGCTTAAAGCCCAAAAGGAACAGCTTTCTGCCTCCTTGCCTGCGGCAAAGGGTACTTTAACGGCGGCACAATCAGGATATTTTGTGTCTAAAACAGACGGCTACGAAAAGGCGCTTACCTGCGATAATTTAGACGCTATAACTCCTGAATACTTAAACTCAATAAACGCCGAAAGCACGGACGAAGGCATCATCGGAAAGATTGTATCGGATTATCAGTGGTATATCGCCGCTGAGGTCAGTATAAATGAATCCCTTAATTATAAGGAGGGGGACAATCTTACTATATATACCTCGGTAAAAAGTTATCCCAAACTACAGGTGACAGTCAGTCAAATCAATTTGTCTGATAGCCAGTCGAGTGCTGTTGTGCTTTTTGCCTGTAATGATATGAACAGCGAATTGGCTTCTATGCGCACAGGCCCTATGACGGTCGTCAAAAAGGAATACAGCGGATTGAAAATTCCCAAAAAAGCCCTTAGAGTGGTCGATTCAAAACGCGGTGTATATGTGCTTACGGGTATGCAGGTAAAGTTTGTTGAGGTGAATGTTATTTTTACCGACGGTGAATATATGATATGCGAAAAGCAGACAAGCGATAGTACCGTATTAAGACTTTATGATGAGGTTATCGTGAAAGGAAAGAATCTTTATGATGGAAAAATTATCAGCTGAAGAATTTGATTTGAATTATGAAAAGGTCTTGGAGAAACTGGAAATTGCGGCTGAAAAATCCGGACGCGATAAAAAGGAAATAACCCTGCTTGCCGCAACAAAGACTGTAGATCCGGACACAATTAATTACGCAATAGAAAAAGGAATTACGCATATCGGTGAAAACCGAGTTCAGGAACTGCTTTCAAAGCACAGCCTTTTAAAACCTGCGCACAGCCATTTTATCGGACATTTGCAAACCAATAAGGTTAAGGATATAATAGATAAGGTCGAAATGATAGAATCGGTTGATTCCTTAAAGCTTGCAAACGAAATTTCAAAGCAGGCATTAAAGCGCGGCATCACAATGGATGTTTTGCTTGAAGTCAATATCGGCGGTGAGGAGTCAAAGTCAGGATTTACACCCGAAGAAGTTGAAAAAGCGGTAGAGGAAGTCGCAAAATTACCCGCAATAAGGGTAAAAGGGCTTATGGCTATACCGCCCGCTGCTGATTTGCCCGAAGAAAGCCGAAAATATTTCCGTAAAATGTATAAACTGTTTATTGACATTCAGGGCAAAACAATAGATAATAGTAATATGAGCGTACTGTCGATGGGAATGTCAAACGATTTTGACATTGCCGCCGAAGAGGGTGCTACACTCGTAAGGGTCGGCACCTCGCTTTTCGGCAGACGCATATATAATAATAAATAATAAGGAGCAGAAAAATGGGACTTTTAGACAGCATAAAAAACATAATGAGCATACCCGATGAGGACGAGTTTGAGGATGAGATTGAAGATGTAGAAGAGGAAAAGCCGGTAGAAAAACCGAAAAAAACTTCTTCCTATGAGCAATCCTATACAAAGCGCCCTGAGCCTACAGTGCGCTCCGGAGGAAAGGGTAAAACGGTAAGCTTTAACCAGTCACAGATGCAGGTAGTCCTTGTTAAGCCTGACCGCTTTGAGGATGTGACCTCTATCGCCGACCACTTGAATGCAAGAAAGACTGTTGTTTTGAATCTTGAGGCGGCAAACCGCGATGTTTCTCGCAGAATTATTGACTTTTTAAGCGGTGTCGCATACGCTAACGGCGGAAATATCCGTAAGGTGGCAAACAGCACATTTATAATTGTCCCCACCACGGTGGATGTCATGGGCGAATTAATGCTTGACGATTTTGATGATAATGCCAAAGACTATTTTTAATGGAAACTGAGCTTTTTAAGGCGAGAATTAAGGATACCGCCGATATTTGTATCAAAAGCTCTTCGCCGAAATATTTAGGCTTTCTTACAGCCGCCGAAGCTGTTTTGGCAGAACAGGTTCTTAAAAAAGCACCCTGCCGCACTTCATTTTTCGGAGGTTACGACGGTGCAGAGCGTGTAATGCTCGGATGTTTTCCCGATTGGATGGAGGAAGACGCCTTCCCGATAAGCGCGCTCACTTTTAAGTACAGAGAAAGCGATATTCTTTCGCATCGTGATTTTTTAGGTTCCCTTATGGCACTTGGTATTAAACGGGAAACGGTGGGGGATATTTTAACCGAACAAGGCAGAACCGTTGTTTTTGTGACCCATGAAATTTTCGAATACATAAAATCACAAATTACAAAAATCGGGCGAACGGGTGTTACCGTTGCGGAGGGGTATACCGACCCCTTGCCAATGGGAGATAAGCTTGCCGAATTTTCAAATACTGCCGCTTCGGACAGAATTGATTGCATAATATCCGCGTTGTGCGGCTTTTCGCGCTCAAGGGCACTGGAAGCTTTGTCACAGGGGATTGTAACCGTTAATTCAGTTTCTGTAAGTAAGCCTACAAAATCGGTTTGCGAAGGCGATGTAATTTCCGTTCGCGGCAAGGGCAGATTTTTAATCGGCTCGCTTGAAAATCGGACAAAAAAGAACAGGATTGTAATAAATTATAAGAAATATATTTAGGAGGCAACAAAATGTTATCTGCTGCTGAAATCAGAAATGTTAAATTCACAAAATCAATGAGCGGATATAAGCAGGAGGAGGTAGATGTTCTTCTCGATAAAATTGAGGCGGACTATGCCCAGTTTGACCGTGCAATCAAGGAATACAGAGCAAAAATCGAGGCAATGAATAAGGAAATGGAAAGCCTCAGAAGCTCGCAGAACAGTATTCAGAATGTACTGCTTTCGGCGCAGAAGCTGGCAGACCAAATAGTTGACGAGGCAAAGCAGAAAAGTGAGCAGATTGTAAAGAATGCCGAAACAAATATTGAGGTTATAACCGCCCGTGAAAAAGAGCTTGCTACTGCCTTTGAGCTTAAAGCACAGGAGCGCAAGGAAAAGCTTGAAAAAGAACTTTCGGATATGGTTAAGACCGCAGAGATTAAGGCGAACAGTATGAAAGCTGCCGCTGAGGACAGCGTTGCAAGACAGCAGCTTCTTTACGATAAACTTAAAATGGAAATGGCTGCATTTAAGTCTGCGGTTTCTGCTAAATATAAAGAGCATTTTGAAATACTTAAAGCCTTGCCGGATGTAGCTCCGATGGATCCTAAGCATATCGCTGAGGTTGTCGCTGCGGCGGTTGATAAAGCCCCTAATCCTCAAAGCTTTATAACAGCAAGTGTTACTCCCGTGCCTTCGGCAAACGCTGTTACCTCCGACGGTAATGTGTCAGATGATATAACCTCTGATACAGGCTTTACCGTAGCCGACGATACACCCGTTGAGGATGACGAAGAATAAATTATATACAGGGAGCGAAGTGTTTGATTTCATATATATTAGCCGTTTTATGCGGAGCTTTAATAATTTTAGCCGACCGGCTTACAAAATATTACATCTCGGTTAACTTTGTATTGGGCGAGTCCCGTGAGTTTATAAACGGCTTTATTAACCTTACATATATTCATAATCGCGGCGGTGCCTGGGGAATGCTTTACGGGCATACATATATTTTGATTCCTTTGACCGTCGTGATAATGGCTGTCTGTGTTTTTCTGTACATTAAATACGGAAATAAAAGCCGCCTTTTACTATGGGCGATTACCCTTGTTTTGTCGGGCGGTATCGGTAATATGATCGACCGCGTGTTCCACGGGGGAAATGTGGTTGATTTTCTGCATTTTGAGTTTTTTCCATCTTTCCCGATATTTAATGTCGCCGATTGCGCTATTGTTGTCGGAGCGGGGCTTTTGATTCTTTACTTTATTTTAGATGCTATAAAAGAAGAAAAGCAAAAAAGGGCTGAAAATCTTTCGGAGCAAAGCGATGGAAAGGATTAAAACTGTCTGCAGCGGGGAAACGGTGCGTATAGATGTTTTTACCGCCAAAACTGCCGAGATAACGCGTTCCCGTGCGGCGGGGCTTATTGCGGACGGAAATGTGCTTATAAACGGCAAAGCAGCCGCTAAAAATTCAAAGGTAAAGGAAGGGGACAGGGTAGAGATTACTTTGCCCGACCCCGAGGTTTACAATATAACGCCTGAGAATATTCCGCTTGACATAGTCTATGAAGATAATGATTTACTCGTTGTAAACAAATCAAAGGGAATGGTGGTGCATCCCGCCGCCGGAAATTATTCCGGTACTCTTGTAAATGCGCTTATGTACCGTTGCGGTGATTCGCTGTCGGGCATTAACGGGGTTATGCGTCCGGGTATTGTCCACCGGATAGATAAGGACACAAGCGGACTTTTAATGGTTGCGAAAAATGATTTTGCCCATAATAAATTAGCAGAACAAATAAAGGAGCATTCCTTTACCCGTGAGTATGAAGCGGTGGTTTACGGAAGCCTTAAAGCCGACAGCGGCGTTATCGACGCACCTATAGGCAGGCATCCCGTAAAGCGCAAGCAGATGGCGGTTATTTATGAAAACAGCAAAAACGCAGTAACTCATTATGAGGTAGTAGAGCGCCTTGACGGCTTTACGCATACGCGCTTAAAGCTCGAAACCGGCAGAACACACCAGATAAGGGTGCATATGGCTTATATCGGCCATCCTGTGGCAGGGGATGAGGTTTACGGACCTAAAAAGGTAATAAAGGAATTAGGCGGTCAATGTTTGCACGCTAAAAAAATCGGGTTTATACATCCGCGAACAGGGGAGTATATGGAATTTGATTCTCCTCTTCCGGATTACTTTGTGAATTTTTTGAAAAGGGTAAGATGAAATGGGTATTTTTTCGGGCTGTCTTTTTGCCTGCGATATTGACGGAACTTTAATGTCAAGCGGTAAAATCAATCCAAGAAACATTGAAAAAATAGAGTTTTTTATGAATGAGGGCGGTTATTTTTCCCTCTCTACGGGCAGAACGGTAGGTGCGGTCGGTCCCGTGCTTGATAAAATCAAGCGGGTTTCGCCCTCGGTTGTTGCTAACGGCTGTATGATTTACGACTATGAGAATAAAAAGACGCTTGACGAGCTGTTTTTGCCCGAAAACGATTATTACATCGCAAAAAAGGTGCTTGATATGGGGCTTAATGTGGGCATTGAAGCTCACAGCGGCGAAAAGATTCTTACAATCAACGAAACTCAGGAAACCCGCGACCATCAGGAATATGAGTGGATAAGCGGCGAAAATGTCAGCTTTGAAGAAGCTTCAAAATATCGTTGGAACAAGGTGGTTTTCTTCTTTGATAACGAAAATGATTTGTCCTCTGTAAAGGAAATGATTGCTAAGGAAAAGCCGCTTTCCGCATTTTCGGATACCTCGGCGGTGATAGCGGGAAGAAAAAGAAAATATTACGAGCAGTTCCCCGCGGGAGTTTCAAAGGCTTCGGAGCTTGACAAGCTCAAAAATATCCTTAAAATAGAAAAAGGTTGTTATTTCGCAATGGGCGACTACTATAACGACCTTGAAATGATAAAAAATGCGGATATAAGCGCAGTTCCTGAAGACACGCCTGATGATATTAAGGCATACGCCGATTATATCGCCGGTAGCTGTGAGGACGGTGCGGTAGCCGACTTTATAGAATACTTAACAAAAATTAGGAAGGAATGATTTAATGGACGCGGCGGCTAAAAATAAGTTGGAGCTTAATGCCTGCAAAGTAAGAATTGGAATTATTGAGGGGGTACACAGTGCGAAATCAGGTCATCCGGGTGGTTCGCTTTCCTGTGCAGATATTTTGACCTATCTGTATTTTGCAAAAATGAATATTGACCCTAAGAATCCTAAAATGGAGAACAGAGATCGTTTTGTTCTCTCAAAAGGTCACGCGGCACCGGCGCTTTATTCTGTGCTTGCAAACCGCGGCTACTTTGATACCGAGCTTTTAAATACACTTCGTAAGATTGGCAGTATTTTGCAGGGACATCCTGATATGAAGCATATTCCCGGCGTTGATATGTCCACAGGCTCTTTGGGTCAGGGAATTTCTGCCGCTGTGGGAATGGCTCTTTCTGCAAAGCATTTCGGTAATGACTTTAAGGTTTACACCGTATTAGGTGACGGCGAGCTTGAGGAAGGTCAGGTTTGGGAGGCGGCTATGTTTGCCGCAAATAAGGGACTTTCCAACCTTATTGCTTTTGTGGATTACAATAATCTTCAGATTGACGGCTCTATAGAAGAGGTTAATTCTGCCGCACCGATAGATAAAAAATTTGAGGCGTTTAACTGGCACACAATCGTAATTGACGGACACGATTTTGACCAAATTGAAGCCGCCTTGAACGAAGCTGAATCAGTAGATAAGCCCGTTGCGATTATTGCCAAAACCGTTAAAGGCAAGGGAGTTTCGTTTATGGAAAATCAGGTTGGCTGGCACGGTTCTGCGCCTAATGATGAGCAGTATGAACAGGCAATGGCTGAGCTTAAAGCAACGCTTGAAGCATTACAGTAAGGAGGAGCAGAACGATGTCAGAAATTAAAAAGGTTGCTACAAGAGCGGCTTACGGAAGTGCTCTTGTTGAATTAGGCGCTAAAAGGGACGATTTTGTGGTGCTTGATGCCGACCTCGCCGCCGCTACACAGACGGGAATGTTTAAAAAAGCATATCCTGACAGATTTTATGATTGCGGTATTGCAGAGTCCGATATGATAGGAATTGCGGCGGGTATCGCGGCAACAGGTAAGAAGGTTGTTTGCAGCTCCTTTGCTATGTTTGCGGCGGGACGCGCTTATGAGCAGATTAGAAACTCTGTTGGTTATCCGCATCTTAATGTAATTATCGGCGCGACGCATGCGGGCATTTCTGTTGGTGAAGACGGCGCTACCCACCAGTGCTGTGAAGATATTGCCCTTATGCGTACAATTCCGGGAATGACCATCATCAACCCTGCTGATGAAACAGAGGCTAAAAAAGCGGTTGAAGCCGCTTTTGAAATTGACGGACCTGTTTATATGAGATTCGGCCGTCTTGCGGTTCCTGTAATATTCGGCGATGATTATAAATTTGAGGTCGGCAAATCTGTCGCGCTTAAAGAGGGAAATGATGTAACAATTATTGCGACAGGTCTTATGGTTGCCGAGGCTCTTGAGGCTTATGAGCTTCTCAAAAAAGACGGCATAAATGCAAGGGTTATTAATATGCACACCATAAAGCCGCTCGATAACGAGGCTGTTATAAAGGCCGCAAAGGAAACGGGGGCTATCGTCACCGCCGAGGAACATTCGGTAATTGGCGGTTTAGGCGGCGCTGTAAGCGAGCTGCTTTGCGAAGAGCATCCTGTTCCTGTTTTAAAACTCGGCGTCTACGATACCTTCGGTCATTCAGGCCCTGCGCCTAAGCTGCTTGACGAGTTCGGACTGCGTGCAGTAAATATTGCAGAAAAGGCAAAAAAAGCCGTAGCCTTGAAAAAGTAAAAATACACGGTATCTCAAAAGACGGATTAATTAAGCTATAATTAAAAACCCAAGCTCAGCAAAAGCAGAAAAAAGCTTTTGCCGAGCTTGGGTTTTGTGCGGACAAATTGGGGTTTGTCTGTGTGTTTGTAGGGGAGGGTCTCTGCGCCCTCCCGAAACATTTGGAGTATAAACGGGAGGCCACAGAGACCCTCCCCTACGAATTATCTTTAAGCCTCGCCCCTACAAACCCCGATTTGTTATTATACACCATTTTTGCAGTGCTTATTGTTTTTTCATTATCGCGTCTGCGGCACAGAGGGCGCTTGACCATGCCCATTGAAGATTAAAGCCTCCGCAGTCGCCGTCAATATCTAAAATTTCGCCTATGGCGTAAAGTCCGTTATACTCACGGCTCATCATAGTTTTAGGGTCGAACTGCTCTGTATCAAGCCCGCCTGCGGTTACCTGTGAATTAATAAAGCCGGTGTTACCCGTAACATTAAAGCTAAAATCCTTGATAAGTGCCGCCATTTTTTTAGCGACATTATTATCAAGAGAGTAAACAGGTGTGTTAAGCTTGTAGCCGGCGGTTTTGATTATAACCTGTCCGAGCCGCTTATTTATTATTCCCGTAAAAAATTCATCGGTATTTCTTCCGCTGAGGATAGCTATTCGCTCGCAGAGCTCAGCCGTTAAAGCGTCAATGCTCCTATCAGGCATAAGGTCGAGGGATATAGCAGGGCTTTGAAGAGTAGCCGCCGCCCCCGAAACCTGAAGAATAGGCGGACCTGAGAGTCCATAATCACAGAAAAGCACTTCGCCGTATTCCTGACGCAACAGTCTGTCGTCTGATTTAAGGGAAACTTTAGCGTTAACCTTAATTCCTTTAAGCTGGCGAACCGTTTCGGGTTCGGTTTTAAGCTGAACTATTGCGGGGTGGGTTTTAACCGCCTTAAAGCCTGCCTTTTTTAAAAGGGACAGCATTTGACCGTCACTGCCAAGTCTTTCACCGCCCGAAAGCAGTCCGGCGGCAATTACAATGTTTTCGGCTAAAAAGCTCATATTTCCCGCTATCACCTTATAAAGTCCGCGTGACAGCTGAATATTGGTAACCTTAGTTTCGGTACAAATTATTACACCTGACTCTTCGGCGGCAAAGCGTAAACAGTCCACCACCGACGCCGCCTGTAAAGAAGCAGGGTAGCCCTTGTCCTCTTCAAAAACAAAATCAACGCCTATGCTATGAAAAAAATCTCCGGTTTGCTTACCGCTAAAGCGTGATAGGGCATACATGGCAAAATCGGTGTTTTTTCCGTGATAACGCTCTTTTGTTATGTTTTTATTGGTGATATTACAGCGGCCGTTGCCTGTGGTTGCAAGTTTTTTGCCGACCCGCGGCAAGGCTTCAAGCACCCGTACCGACAGTGCGGGATTTTTTTGTTTTATGGCTACTGCCGCGCAAAGACCCGCCGCGCCGCCGCCGATTATTATTACATCGTTTTTCATATCTTAATGCCGTTCATCAAAATTTGAATATGTTTCGCAAAAACGCGCCTGAAATGATGGCGGTTCATCACCTGCGTAAAGGTGGGAAATATCGCTGAAACCGCAACAGCGGAAATATGCCTTTCCTTGTTCGCGTTCCTCGGTTATAAGGGTTGTGACCGAGGATGTAAGCGCCACAAAGCCGTGCCAAAGCTGAACAGGGGAGATGTTAAGAATATGAGACAGAAGCACGCACTCAACTCCGAAATGGCAGAAAAGCGCTACGGTGTCCCTGCTTTCCTTTTCTACTCTGTATAAATTACCCTCACGGACATAGCCGTACTTTTTGAGCAATCGGTCTATTCCGTCTGCCGCCGTTATGTATTTTTCCTTTACATTACCGCTTGACATAATGGGAGTATCAAGCCATTTGTCCTTATCAAAACAATTTGACTCTTTAGTCCAGTATTCGGGCATTAAATCCCACGGAATTCTTTTCTCATTTGTTTCAGGGTCTATTATGTAGCCCGAAAATTCTTCGAGCCAAGGGCAAATTTCTGCCTCTTTGCCGAATGCGGCGAGCGTCGGTGCCGCTGTAGCCTTTGCTCTGCCTAAGGGTGAGCAGTAAAAATCTTTAATATCTTGCTTTACGAGTCTTTTTTTTAAAAGTTCGGCTTCTATTCGTCCTTTTTCGGTAAGTGAATCAATACTGTAATCGGGGTCTCCGTGGCGGATTATCAAAAGCTTCATTTTTCTGTCTCCTGCGTTGTATTATCAGTCAATAAGCGCAAGAATTGCAGGTTTCGGTCTTGCACCGGTTTCTATCTTTGCAAGCTTGCCGTTTTTAAATACTGCAATAGTGGGAATAGAGGAAACCGAAAAGCGCTCTGCAAGTGCGGGAGCTTCATCGACATTTACTTTGCAAACCTTAATATCCTGTCTTTCTTCTGCTATCTCGTCTATAATTGGGGATATCATTTTGCAGGGGCCGCACCAAACTGCAAAAAAGTCAACTAAAACCGGCTTGTCCGACTTTAATACTTCTGTTTCAAAATTAGCTTCGTTTAAATTTATAACTGACATAATAACACTGTCCTTCCTTTTTAATTATTTGAATAAAAAAGCAAAAAATACAACTTAGTCGGTAATGAGAAAACATTACCGACTAAAAAATTTACTCTTCTTCTTTCTCGATTTCAATGTCTGCAACGATTACATTAACCTGTGTTACTGCGTTGCCTGTCATAGTCTGAATTTTATCCTTTATGTTGTTCTGTACCCTTTCGGCGACCTCACGCGCCTTGGCATTCTGCTTAACGCAGATATAAACGCTTATTTCAATGGCGCCGTTAATGCTTTCAACCTTAACACCTTTGAAAGCGTTTTTGGTTTTAATGATTCCCTTTAAATCGATAGACTTTTTTGAAAGTCCGGCTACACCTTCAACCTCTTTTGCGGCTATTTCAGCCATTTTTTCGAGTACCTCGGTATTTACAGACAGCTCTGTTTTATTATTTTCCATGGATATACCTCCGTTATTTAACATACTTTAAGTCTATTATACCACATTTTTCAAATAACTCAACAGTTATTTTATCGGAATTATTTTTATGTTAGAAAGCTGAATATTGGTTTCGGAGGTTACAATATCCTGTATTTGAAGAGTTTGTGCAGAGGTGAGTCCCTCAGACCTTACAATAACACTTATTCCGGTGTCGCTGATAACGGCGAGTGCCTCATCAAAACCTTTTGCTTTTAGGAGAGCCTCAATGTTAACTTCGCTTTCCATTCTTCCTGCTATTTCTTCTGCTTTTGAAAGTGCAGATTTTTTATCCTCCTCGGTTAGCTTCTCGCTTTTAAGGGTTTCCTCTATGAGCTCTTGTGCCTCCTTGCGGGTATTCTCGCGTTCCTTTTTTGTATCGGTAAAATAATCGCTGTCTTTTTCTTTGGCTTTAGCAGAGGTCTGCACAGCACCGCTGTCTGAGCTTGTGTTGCTTACATATGAAGCCTCTCCCAAATACTTGCCTGACGATGGCGTGTATTTCATATTCAGCCATATTGCCGCTCCTAAAGCTAATACCATAGCCGTAACGGCTATCTGACTTTTTCCGAAAACCTTACCCTTTTTCATTGAATTTTTCCTCCTGCTATGTATACTCTTTTTGATGTTATATTAAGCGCCGCGGTAACGGCGTTTTGAATTTTCTCGCTTATCTCTTCATCGTCTCCTCCCGCGCATACAATCGCTACTCCGCGCACCTCGGGCATTTCGGTTGTCACAAGCAAAGCCTGCTCGCCGCCGTCGGCGGTTTTTACTGTTATATAGGTTTGTTTTAGCTCGCTGCTGGTGCTTTCCGAATTGCTTGCACTCTTATTTTCCGAAACACCCTCTGTAATATCGGCATATGAATATCTTACGCCGCTTTCAAGGGTGATTACCACCTTTGCGCTGTTATTACCGGTAATGCTTTTTACAATTTCGCCAATGCTTTCTTCAAGCTGTGTTCGGTATTCCTCGGCGGTTATAACATCCGAATAGGTCTCCTTACTTTCCGTTTTTTCGCCGCCGCCTATAATAGAAGAAAGGAAGATTAAAACAATACCGATAAGTCCCAACCCTACAAGAATCTTTGGGTTTTTAATTTTTTCGGTTAATTTATTTATTACATCATTCATTTACTATCTCTACCTCTATGTTTTGGGCCGCTTCGCCTAAAGCCGCTCGTATTCTTTCCTCTGCACAGTCCGAAAAAATTATAACTTTACTAATTACTATGCTGCCGTCTTCAGTTTTATCCGTACAAACTGTAATTTCTGTGAAATTAATTTTGTTGCTTTTGAGCGCTTGTTCATAAACATACTTTGCAGATGCGGTTTTTAATTCTTCGTCCGAGACTTCTGCGGCCGCGTCAAAGCTGAAATCGGTACTAATACCGCCCTTTAATAGTCCCGCCGCGGAAATTACAGTCACAAGAAAAACAAGACTTAAGACATATTTTACGGGTTTTCCCATATTACCGTCGGGACATATAAGATGTACAGCCCCTATAAAAACAGAGGCGGCGCATAATGAGGTTAAAAATGTGCTTAAACCGCTCATACCGTACGCACCCCCGTAACCACAGCGGCAAGCGAAATCACGAACATTGCCCCCACAAGAAGTATAATTCCTATTAAAACCGACAGCATTGAATCAATCGCCCTTAAAAGCCCTGCTATTCCGCCTAAGGAGAAGATTTCTGATACCGATGATGAAATCAGCAGTACAGCTCGCCAGATGAGCAGTTCGATCACAAGCGGCAGCAAGGTCACCGCACAGGCGAGCGCACCGTAAATTCCGATAGAGGACTTTAAAAGTCCCATAGATGCGGTGACTGTGTTCATCGCTTCCGACAGTATGCCGCCTGCTACGGGTATAGAGGAGCCTATTATAAACTTTGCGGTCTTAGAAACTAAGGTATCCGCAGAGGAATTAACGGCGGTTTGAATACCTAAAATTCCTACAAAAACTGCGGAAATAAATGCCATTATCCAAAATGCAAGCTTTTTAACCGTTTCGGTTATACCCGATTTTTTAATCAGGGGAGATACCGCACTGCTTAAACTCAATGTAAGATATCCGCCCATTAAAGGAAGGACTATAAAGCTTGAAATATAGCTGACTGTTTCGGTCGCCGCAAGGAGCAACGCACTCATAGAAGCGGCGGTGACCGTCGCACCTGAGGCGGCAACAATTACCGCGAATACAGGTATGAATGAGAGCATAAAAACTCCTATTCCGCGAAGTGCATTAACCGATGTGTTTATCACTGAGGAAACAGGAACTACTATAACTGCGGCAGATGCGGCTGCGGAGGCATATATGGCAGCAGTCATGGCACTGCTTTTGATTTCTGCCGAGGTAAGAGCAGCGGAGATTAATATTATTGCGATTATTACTGCCCCCGTATTAAGAGGAGCCTTTGCACCGGAGGTAATAAAAGTCAATATGTGCTTAAATACGCTTTCGGCAGATAGTGAGTTGACCCAGTTGTAATCTGACGGGTCTATGCCGTGTTCCGAAAAGTAATCCTTTGCAGAGTCGGGGAGACTGTTTTCTAAATCCTCAGCTCCGCTGTTTTTGTATTGCTCGGCATAGAATTCCTCGGGTGATTCGCTTTCCGCCGCCGAAACGCTTATGGTAAATAAAGCGGCAAAAATCAAAAACAGAATTAACATTCTTACTTTTTTCATAATCTTCTCCGTGTTTTTATGCTAAAAAGCTTAATGCTGTATCCAAAACAGCCCCTATAAGCGGAACGGAAATAATAAAAATTGCGCATTTTCCCGCAAGCTCCGCTTTTGAGGCTAAGGAAGCCTGACCGCTGTCACGGCAAATATCGGCGATAAAGCCCGTCACATAGCTTATGCCCAGCGCTTTTAGTGCTACTGCGAAGTATTCGGTATTAATACCGCTTTTTAACAGCCTATCGTTTATGTATTCTATCGGTGACAGAAGACCTTTTATGATGTAAAGTATAACAACCGTGCCGCCTGCTAATGCTACCATAAGTGCGTATTCGCCCTTTTGCTGTTTTAATACAACCGCTAAAACAGCTGTTATAATGCAAATTGCAAGTATTTTAAAAATTTCCATTTTTACAGTCCGAAAATACTTTTGACAGTTGTAAAAAGGTCGGCAATAGCGTTTACAATCATCAAAAGTACAACTACAAGCCCCGCTAAGGTAGTAAGCATAGCCTGATCCTCTCTGCCTGAGCGGACGAGCAGAAGGTTAAGCACGGTTACTATTATTCCTATTGCCGCTATTTTAAAAATAAAATCGACATCCATTTTTTCACCTACATAAAGAATATACAAATAAAGAGTCCGCACAGAATACCAAGTGAGCTGTAAAGTCGGCAAAGCTTACTGCATTGCTTTTCTGCATCATCGCATTTTTTATATGTAAGCGTCATATAAAGCCCTATTCGCTCATATTCAGACTCGGAGTCCGACATACCTAGGTCTCGGAAAAAATCCTCTAAAACTGCAGTATCTGACTTTTCAAAATACATAGTATTGATAACAGCCTTACCGCTGTCTATTCCTACTGTATTAGAATCAAAGCTTAGGTGTACGAGGTGTTCAATATCTCCTGTACCCATTCTTATGCGTTCCCTTAAATCGGACATTGAACGGTAAACGCCCAAAAGCTTTTTATGTCTTTTTTTCAGCGTAAAGGACTTGAAAAATCCTGCAAGTGAGCAGGTAGACAAAATTGTTATAAGTCCTAAAGTCTTAAACAGCCACGCCACGGCAAAGCTCCTCTGTTCTGATAATTTTAATAGTTCCCCCGTGGACAGCGGGAAGCAGCGCTACCTTGGATATCGCCTCGCTGTTTATTAAAGCCGCCGTTACTTTTCGCCTTGTTAAATCATCAATACAGCCGATATGTGCTGTAGTAATAACCGTAACTCCCGCACAAAAGCTTTCGCTGACACGCCTTAACTCTTCCTCTGTTCCTATTTCATCAAAAGCAACTATATCGGGGAACATTGTCCTTACGGCTATTTCAATGCCCGCCGCCTTGTTCGCCGTTAAGAGAACATCACTGTCAGGGCCTAAATCATTGCCCGATTTGCCGCCTATACCACCCGATATTTCACCGCGGCTGTCAATCACCGCAACACGGTAGTGCTTTCCGCATTTCCCGCCTGATAGCTGTCTTATAAGGTCACGCAGTACCGTAGTTTTTCCGCTTCCCGGGGGACCTGCTATAAGTAACCCGCCGCCGTCGTATTCCCGAACAATATCATTTGCCGCATCAATAATTTCTCTGGCTATTCTTATATTAACAGAGGTTATATCGTGCATAATTCCGCCGTCCGACATCGTACCGCAAACACCTGCGCGGTGACCGTGATCCATCATAATAAATCCGTTTTTAAGCTCGTTTTCGTGAGCGTAAACCGAGCTTTTGCAAAGAAGCTTGAAACTTTCTTCAAGGTCGGACTTTTCTGCTTTTAAAAGGTCTCGCGTAATTATAAAGGAGATTTCTCCGCTTGTCCGTATAAAAACAGTTTCACCGCCGACTGTAAGCGCTACGGGCAATCCCGCACGCAATCTTATTTCCTCTGCGTTACCCTTAACAGTTTTCGGCAGTTTTTCAAGCACAGACCTGATTTTCGGTGAAACACCGTAAAGTACGCTTTCAAATCTTTCTGTTTTATCCAAAGAACTTCACCTCACACTAAATAATATGACGAGGTTGTCCCTTATAGAACATATAAAAAATTTAATTTTTAAGTTATGGAATTTTTTAATCGTTTTGCGGAATGTTATTAAAAGAAATCATTAGGAGGTAACTTATGAAAAAACCGATTTCGTTATTATTATCAATTATATGTTTGCTCTCCTGCATATCCCTTGCAGGCTGCGGCAAAAAGAAAACTGCAAGCGCCGAGGTGTATTTCCTTAACTTTAAACCCGAATCCGCCTCGGTTTATGAGGAGCTGGCTAAAAAATATGAAGAGGAGAAGGGCGTCAAGGTAAAGGTTGTTACCGCAGCCGCCAACAACTACGAACAGACCCTTAAATCCGAAATTGCAAAGTCAAGCGCTCCTACAATCTTTCAGGTAAACGGTCCTGTCGGCTATGACGAATGGGACGATTACTGCCTTGATATTAAGGACAGCAAGCTTTACGATATGCTTACCGATAAAGACCTTGCTATAAAGGACGACGGCGGGGTATACGCTGTTCCCTATGTTATCGAGGGCTACGGAATTATCTACAACAATGCGATTATGGAAAAATATTTTGCGCTCCCCGATAAAAAGAGCGACCTTAACTCGGTCGAGGAAATCGACAGCTTCGACAAGCTTAAAACGGTTGTAGAGGATATGACAGCTAATCTGTCAAAGCTTGGCATTGAGGGTGTTTTCGCATCTACTTCGCTTTCGAGCGGAGAGGACTGGCGCTGGCAGTCGCATCTTTTAAATGTTCCGCTGTATTACGAAATGTTTGAAAATAACGATGCCGATGCCGACCTTTCCCTTGCTATGTATAAGTCGGATAAAATCGAATACAAGTATGCCGAAAACTTTGAAAAATTATTTGACCTTTATATCAATAACTCAATTACAAAGCCCACACTCTTAGGTTCCAAGTCGGTTGCCGACTCAATGGCGGAATTTGCACTCGGCAAGGTGGCAATGGTGCAGAACGGCACCTGGAGCTGGTCGCAGATTTCGGGAGTCAAAGGCAATGCCGTAAAAAAGGACGACATCAAAATGATGCCTATGTATACAGGAATAGAGGGTGAAAAGGGTCAGGGTATCTGCATAGGTACGGAAAACTACCTTGCAATAAATAAAAACGCAACCGACGAACAGCAGAAAAATTCCCTTGCCTTCCTTGAATGGCTCTTTTCAAGCGACACAGGCAAGGACTATGTGACAAACAAGCTTGACTTTATCACCCCATTTAATACTTTTTCTGAAAACGAGCTGCCGAACGACCCGCTTGCAAAGGAGCTTTCCCGTTATATGAAGGATGATTCGGTAAAAAATATTCCTTGGATATTCACAGGCTTCCCGAGCGAGGCGTTTAAGAAAGAGGTGGGCAGCTCCCTCCTTGACTATGTTCAGGGCAACAAAAAGTGGGAGGATGTCCGCAAAAGTATAACCGATAAATGGAAGAGTGAACGCGCTTAAATGGAAAAGACGGTAAAACGCTGGTTTCCCGTATTTGTACTGCCTACCCTTGCGGCATTTTTAATTGCATTTGTAATTCCGTTTATAATAGGCGTTTTCCTTTCCTTTACAGAGTTCCGCACCGTAACCGACGCGACCTTTGTGGGCTTTTTAAACTATGTCCGCGCTTTTACGGACGATAACCTGTTTTTGCAGTCGCTTTGGTTTACTGTGAAATTCGCGGTAATCTCGGTAATCGGAATAAATGTCATCGCCTTTATTTTAGCCCTGCTTTTTACAAGGGAGCTGCCGGGTACAAACTTTTTTAGAACAATATTCTTTATGCCGAATTTAATAGGCGGTATAGTGCTCGGTTATATATGGCAGGTAATTATAAACGGTGTGCTTTATAATTTTGGGTATTCTATAACATCAAACCCGACCTATGGCTTTTGGGGACTCGTTATCCTTATGCATTGGCAAATGATTGGCTATATGATGATAATTTATATAGCGGGTATACAGAATATACCAACCGATATATTAGAGGCAGCAAGGGTTGACGGTGCGAATGCGGCTAAGGTTCTTTTTAAAATCACTATTCCGTCGGTTATGCCGTCTATTACCATTTGCCTCTTTTTAACCATAACCAATTCCTTTAAGCTGTTTGACCAGAACTTAGCCCTTACCGCGGGCGCACCCGCTAACCGCACACAGATGGTAGCACTTGATATTTACAACACATTTTATTCCCGTTCGGGCTACGAGGGGGTAGGGCAGGCAAAGGCGGTAATATTCTTTATTATCGTGGCGGTAATAGCCCTCTTACAGCTTTATCTTACACGCAGAAAAGAGGTTGAAAGCTGATGGCAAGAAAGGCGGTTAACGCCGTATTACTCGCTCTGCTCATATTTTTCGCCGCCGCCTTTGTTTTTCCCGTGGCGGTGGTGCTTATAAACTCCTTTAAGGCAAAGTTTTCGATAAGCACCGCTCCCTTTACCTTGCCTTTGGGAACTGATTTTGTAGGGCTTTCAAACTATATTGAGGGCATTAAAAGCACGGGCTTTGTCTCGGCATTCGGCTGGTCGCTGTTTATTACCGTTTTTTCCATTGCCGCCATTCTAATATTCACCTCAATGTGCGCATGGTATATTGTAAGGGTGAAAAGCAAATTTACCTCGCTTTTATACTATGCGCTGGTATTTTCAATGATTGTTCCCTTTCAAATGGTAATGTTTACGATGTCAAAGGTCGCAAATGTCTTGCATCTTGACAATCCTTTTGGTATAATATTAATATACTTAGGCTTCGGCGCGGGGCTTTCGGTCTTTATGTTCACGGGCTTTATTAAAACCGTGCCGTTAGGTATAGAGGAGGCGGCTACTATTGACGGCTGCAGCCCCTTTCAGACCTATTGGCAGGTGGTTTTCCCGATTCTGAGGCCTACTGCAATAACGGTTGCAATACTGAATACGATGTGGATTTGGAACGACTATCTTCTGCCGTATCTTGTTATCGGCAGCGATTATAAAACTATCCCCATCGCCGTGCAGTATTTAAAGGGCGGCTACGGCTCTGTGGATATGGGGGCTATGATGGCGATGCTTGTTCTCTCTATCATTCCCGTAGTCGTATTTTATCTGTTTGGTCAGAAGTATATTATTAAAGGGGTTGCGGCGGGTGCTGTTAAAGGGTAACGAAACAAAATATAAAAAGGAAAGCGGTGTGCTTATGCACATTTCCTCTCTTCCGTCAAATTACGGTATAGGCGATTTAGGGGAAGAAGCATACCGCTTTGTGGATTTTTTAAAAAGCAGCCGCCAGACCTACTGGCAGCTGCTGCCGCTTTGTCCTGTAGGCAAGGGCAACTCTCCATACAGCTCAGTGAGCGCATTTGCGGGCGAAATTCTCTTTATCGACCTTGACGGTCTTGTGAAAGACGGGCTTTTAAGCTCCGACGAGATACCGGAGGAAAATTTTCCGAAGAACGCCGATTACAAAAGGGCAAGGGAGTTTAAGCTTCCGCTTATAAAAAAAGCGGCGGAACGGTTTAACACGAAATTTCGCGATTTCAGGTCTTTTATAAACGAAAACGCCTACTGGCTCGATGATTACGCTCTTTTTATGGCTATAAAAGCTACATTTCCCAACAAAAGCTTTACTGAGCTTGAGGACGGACTTAAATACCGATTGCCTGAAGCTATAGACCGTTTTAAAAAGAAACACGCTGAGCAGATTTTGTTTTATGAAATCACCCAGTACTTTTTCTTTACGCAATATTTAAGGCTTAAAAAATACGCCGCGGAAAACGGCGTAAAGCTAATCGGCGATATTCCTTTTTATGTTCAGCTTGAAAGCGCGGATGTTTGGAGCAATCCCGATATTTTCCGTTTGGGACGGGATATGACTCCCGTTCTTGTAGCGGGAGTTCCGCCCGATTATTTTTCCGAGGAGGGACAGCTGTGGGGTAACCCTATTTATGATTGGGATTACCAAAAATCCACAGAATATGATTGGTGGCGCAAACGGCTTACTCATAACGCAAAGCTTTATGATGTAATAAGAATAGACCATTTCAGAGCCTTTGCGGATTATTACACGATTCCCTACGGAGCTAAAACCGCAAAAAGCGGGGTTTGGGAAAAGGGTGTGGGACTGCCTTTTTGGAATTTGATGAAGCAGTATGTTAACGCAGAAATTATAGCCGAGGATTTGGGCGGCAATACCCCCGAGGTCGAAAAGCTTATTGAAGATACGGGCTTTCCTAATATGAAGGTGCTGCAATTTGCCTTTGATTCCGACCTTAACAATCCCTTTTTGCCTAAAAACTATAACCGCAACTGCGTTTGCTACACAGGCACTCACGATAACGATACAACAAGAGGCTGGTTTGAAAAATTAAACGAGCATCAGCATACTATGTTTACACACCTTGTTTCGGCAGATAAATCAGGCTCTGCGGTGCTAAGCCTTATTGCTTTTGCGATGAAATCAAAGGCGCGAATGGTGATAATACCTATTCAGGACTATTTACAGCTTGATTCCGCCGACCGCTTTAACACCCCGGGAGTACCCTTCGGTAACTGGGAATGGCGGCTGTCGAAAAACGATTTAACCGACGAGCTTGCAGATGAAATCAACCGCCTGAGCACGGGACGGAATGAAGGATAAATAGCGGAAAAGTGAAAAATCCCGAACGCTAATATATCAATTTCGAAGAAATTGTATATCATCAAAACGAAGTTTTGTATATCATCATTGCGAAAGAGTATGCAGCCTTTGGCTGATGATATACACGCTAAAGCGTGATGATATACGCCTGACGGCGATGATATACCATTGCTTTCGCAATGGATAAAAAATCCGCCGATTTAAAATCGACGGATTTTTGGCTGGGGCGGCAGGATTCGAACCTACGCATGCAGCAGTCAAAGTGCTGTGTCTTACCGCTTGACGACGCCCCAATATTAAATTAGTGAAAAAGCGACTTGATTTATCAAGCCGCTTTTTTGTGGGGTGGAAGATGGGACTCGAACCCACGGTCTCCAGTGCCACAAACTGGCGCTTTAACCAACTAAGCTACATCCACCGTAGCGCAAAAACTATTATACCATATTTCTTGTTTTTGTCAACAAAAATTTTGAAAAAGGCGGAAATATTTTTAAAAAGCTACAGCGAAAAATCCTCCGGCTTATAGCCGTCGGCGATTTTTACCTTTTCGGGAATGCGTCTTAACGGGTCGTATTTATAATGCCGACAGTAGTCGCTCGGGGAGGTCACACCACGCTTTTTACAGAGTACTTCATTGCTGAAAAGTGATTCTTTTCCGTAAGCGCAATATTTGCAGGAACGCGGAAGCTCCTTATTAAACATAGAAGACATATTCATCACCGTATGCATTATACTATATCGCGAAGTATATTTCCAGTCCTTTTTTTGGAAAAAAGCGATATTATAAGCACTATAACCATAGAAAGCATAGAAATTGAAAGGGCAATACCGTTATATGTGGTGGTGTATTTAACCGCCGAAGAAACGGTAACGGTTATTTTGAAAATTTTTAAAAGCAGACCAGTAATTACTGCCGAAAGAAGTCCGTGAGCTATTCGTGAAAGCATAAAAAACGCATAATTTATCTTTATCAGTTTAGTAAGGCTTAGTATCTGACACCAGACCGACACCCCCGCAAAGCCTAATAAAAAAGCTATAATTACAATATTCCGCATTCCCGTAACTGCGTTAGTTACTTCTAACAGCGGGGCAACCCATTTTAAATATGGTAGTTTTTCAGCAAAACAGCTTATATATTCGTTTATGGCTGAGAATAAAATCACATAAGCACATACCGAAAATACTGCCGAGGCGGCATCAGAAACGGCATAAACGAAATTGTCCGCTGTATCAAAACTATTTTCGTTTATTTCAGAATGGATATTGTCTTTTTTTATGCGGAAGCCGAAAAAGAAGCTTAAAATCAGGGAAGCTGAAATATGCGCTATAAGCAGTATGTACCCGATTTTTTTCGAGCCTAAAATTCCCGAGCCTACCGCTAAGATTATAAACGCAGGTCCTGCATTTACACAGTAATTAAGCATAATTCCCGCATTTTCCTTTGAGATTTTTCCTGTTTTCACCGCCTCGTTCAAAAGCTTTGCACCTACAGGATATCCGCCTATAAAGCTTAAAAGCATAAGCGAGAACTGCTCGGGAGAGAGGTGAAAAACCTTTTTTGTAAAGGGCTTGGCAAAGCCTAAAGCTTCAAGACCGCCGGACTTCATAATAAACAGCACGCAGGCGGTAAAGGGGAAAAGGGAGGGAATTATCACCCTTCCCGAAAGTATCAAGCCTTTAGCCGCACCTGCTGTGCAGATTTTCGGGCTTGATATAATTAATATTATAAATGCCGCCGCAGTAATCAATGATAATATTTTTTTCATTTCTTTCACCCTGAAATATGTATATGCTTTCGGTAATTATTATAATGATATTTTCATAAAATTAGTCATTGGAGAGTCAAACTCGATAAGCCTGACAATGTAAATTTTTGCTGTCAGTTTGTCGTGTTACATCAGGGGAGTTGTATACGGTGTCAAAAAAGTTTAAATTCAAATCTGAAAAGCCAAAGGAAAAATGGCGCATTTTCAACTGCACGGATGTAAGAGAGCAGACACAGCTTGCAAAAGCTCCGCGCATTGAGCTTTGCGGAAACAGAGAGATAACGGTTGAGGGGTGTATCGGTGTCTTTGAATACAGCGATACATATTTAAAGCTGAAATTACCGAAGGGCTCGCTAATTGTATGCGGTACTAATTTTGATATATACGCCTTTGAGGGGAGCACTATAACCGTAAAGGGTAATATGTCGTCCCTTGAATTTTGTGTATAGCGAAGGTGACCATTATGCTTTGGCTTTACAAATTTATAATAGGTTTTTTAGAAGTTGAGTTTTCGGGAGATATTACAGAGGTTATTTTAAACATCTGCGCAAAGCACGGAATATCGCTTTGGAACATAAAACGAAAGGATAAAAAAATCCGATGCTTTATGACGGTAAGCAGCTTCAGGGTACTGCCTGATATAGCCCGAAAAAGCGGAATAAGGGTTCATATTTTGAAAAAAATCGGTCTGCCGTTCATAATTAACCGCTATAAGAGACGGTTTGGAATACCTGTTGGAGCGGCGTTGTTTTTTAGCTTTTTGTATTTTATGTCCTGCTTTGTGTGGAGTGTGGAAGTAGAGGGCAATAAAGCGGTACCTGAGAACGAAATTTTATCAACCTGTGAGACATTTGGAATTAAAGAGGGTGTTTTGAAAAGCAGTATTGACCCGCAAATCGGAAAGCAGAAACTACTGTTAGAGCAAAACAAACTTGCCTGGGCATCTGTCAATGTTGAGGGATGTATGGTGACTGTAAATGTGACCGAAGCGAAGGAAAAGGAGCAAGACAACAGTATAGCAACCAATATTACGGCCGCCGCAGACGGGATAATCACTAAAATAGATGTCACCTCAGGCAACTGCTTAGTAAAGGTAGGTGATACCGTTGCAAAAGGGCAACTTCTTGTGTCAGGTGTAATTGAACATGCCGACAGCACCCGTTTTGTTCATTCGTCAGGCAGTATTATTGCCAAGACAGAACGGGTAATAACGGTTTCGGCTGATTATAAGCGCATAGTGGCAAAAAAAACAGGCGCGGTTAAAAAGCGAAGCGTGCTTAGCTTTTTTTGGATTAATATTCCGCTTTACTTAGGTAATGTAAACGGAAGCTTTGAAAGCCGTTCCGATACAAAGCAAGCCGCACTTTTAGGGAAAAAACTACCGATAAGACTTCAAACAAAATACTATGAAATGACAAATGATGAAGAAATCACGGTATCAAAAGAAGAGCTTTTGAAAGAGCTTGAGCAGCTGTTAAAAAGCGAGGCAAAAGGTATTGCAAATTTTGAAGTCAAAAGCCGCAATTTTACCGAAAAGGAGAGCGGTATAACACTAAAAAGCGTAATTACTGCCGAAGAAAACATAGCAAAGGCCGAAATTTTGTTATTTAGTACTGGAAATTAAGAAAAAATGTGTTATAATATAATAAGATATACTAAAATTTTAGGAGAGTATGCCTTGTTCGAACAGACGGTTGATATTGAACGGATAGAGCAGATTGTTAATCTGTTCGGTAACTTTGACGAGAACATAAAGCGTATAGAGAAGAAATACAGGGTTATAATAACCTCTCACGGAAGCCAGATAAAAATTAAGGGCGATGTGACCGATGTTATGCACGCGTCCCGTACGGTCGAGGGACTGCTTGCTATGATTAACAAGGGCGAGCAGATAACCGAACAGAGCATTAATTATGTAGCGAGCTTAGTTGAGGATGGGGAGGACGGCAAAATAAGCGCCTTGACGGACGCCGACTGCCTTTGCATCACCTCAAAGGGTAAGCCTGTAAAGCCTAAAACCATAGGGCAAAGGCAGTATATTGAAGCTATTAAGAAAAACACCGTAACAATAGGCGTCGGCCCTGCGGGAACAGGTAAAACCTATCTTGCGGTGGCAAGCGCCGTGAGCGCCTTCCGTGCTAAGGAGGTCAACCGCATTATTTTAACCCGTCCCGCGGTCGAGGCTGGAGAAAAGCTCGGCTTTCTTCCGGGGGATTTACAGCAAAAGGTTGACCCCTATTTAAGACCGCTGTACGATGCGCTTTTCGATATGATGGGAGCGGAAAACTTCCAAAAATGTCAGGAACGGGGAGATATTGAGGTGGCACCGCTTGCCTATATGCGCGGCAGAACCTTGGACGACAGCTTTATTATCCTTGACGAGGCGCAAAATACCACAACCGAGCAGATGAAAATGTTTTTAACCCGCTTGGGCTTTAATTCAAAAGCAGTAGTCACGGGAGATATAACACAGATAGATTTGCCCGACGGTAAGCGTTCGGGTCTTAAGGACGCAGTAAGGATTCTTAAAAATATCGACGATATTGCAATTCATCACCTGACAGGGCGCGATGTTGTCCGCCACCGCCTTGTTCAGGAAATTATAAAAGCTTACGAAAGAAGTGCTGAAAAGAAATGAGTGTAAAGGTAACCATTACAGACAATCAGAAAAAAATTAAGCTGCCTACGGGTACAAGACTTCTTATCAGAAAGGCTTGCACCGCAACTCTTAAGCTTGAAGGGTTTGATGACCCGTCAGAGGTTGAAGTAACATTGGTGAACGATGAAATGATAAGGGAAATGAACAATAAATTCCGCAATATTGATGCGTCGACAGATGTGCTTTCATTCCCCTTAGGTGAAAACGGCGTTTATGACGAAAATCCCGAAACCGGCGCTAAAATGCTCGGCGATATTGTCATCTCGGTTGAACATGCCCTTTCACAGGCAGACCTTTACGGTCACGGTATCGAGCGGGAGGTGGCTTTCCTTACTGTTCATTCAATGCTCCATCTTTTAGGCTATGACCATGAAAACGGCGGTCTTGAAAAGACCATAATGCGTGAAAAAGAGGAAAAGGTGCTTGACGCTTTAGGTCTTGCCATAAATAAAATTTAACATATAAGGAAGAATAAATGAAAGAGAAATCAGCTTTTATTACTATTATAGGCAGACCAAATGTGGGAAAATCGTCCCTAATGAACCGAATTTTAGGTCAAAAGGTGGCTATCGTTTCGGACAAACCCCAGACCACCCGTACCAAAATCACGGGAATTTTGACAAAGGGCGCTGTTCAGCTTGTTTTTATCGATACTCCGGGCTTTCACAAGCCGCGGAATGTACTTGATAAAAATATGAACAAGGCAGTCGGCGACGGTATGGCAGATGTTGACGCCGCCGTTCTTGTAGTCGAGGCGGCACCCAAATTCAGCCTTGAGGGCGGTTTGCCACCGGCAGAGCTGGAGCTTATTAAAGAACTTAAAAGAAGAAAGCTTCGCGCGGTGCTTGTTATTAACAAAATAGATATGCTTGAAAAAAAGGAAGCCCTTTTAACACTTATAACCCTTTATACAAAGGAGTTTGAATTCGATACGGTAGTTCCGCTATCGGCAAAAACGGGCGATGGGGTGGATATTCTTTTAAACGAGCTTTATAATTTTTCAAAGCCATCTGTGCATTATTTTGATGATGACGATGTAACCGACCAGCCCGAAAAGGTAATGGTTGCCGAAATGATAAGGGAAAAGCTGTTACGCAGTCTCCAAAAAGAAGTACCGCACGGTATCGCGGTTGACCTTGAACGCTTTGTTGAGCGGGATACGGCGGAGGGTGAGCCTATTGTTGAGGTTGAGGCTACGATTATTTGCGAAAAAGAGTCGCACAAGGGCATTATTATCGGTAAGGGCGGCGCTATGCTTAAAAAAATCGGCACCTTAGCACGGCGTGATATTGAAGAATTTTTCGGAATACGCGCATCTGTTAAGCTTTGGGTAAAGGTCAAGGAAGATTGGCGGAACAGAGAAGGACTTATTCATACCTTTGGACTTGATTGAAAATTGTTTACTGTAATTTCCTATTATAATACCGCTGTGAAAGAGAAAACTTTTAATGTTAACTCTAATGACAGGCGGGGAAATTAATGGAAAACGAAAATTTGTGGAATAATTTTTTAAAAAGCGGCAGTGTAGGCGATTATTTAACCTTTCTAAGCACGCGTAAGGAGAAGGAATTAAGTGGAAGAGAATCAGTCCCGTTTTACAACGGAGGCTCTGGTGATAAAGGAAATGAGCGTGGGGGAGAATGACCGGCTGGTCACTCTCTTTACCCGCGATTACGGTATAATCCGTGCCTTTGCGGCGGGTGCTAAGTCCATAAAATCCAAAAAAGGCACGGCTACCTCGCTGCTCACATATGGGAGCTTTACAATTCTCAAAAAAAAAGAAACATATAAGATATACGAGGCAACTCCTATTCGCCTGTTTTTCGGTGTAGGAAGTGAAATCGATGTTCTGTCTTTAGCCCAGTATTTTTGCGAGCTGTGCGGTGTACTTGTGGCGTCGGGCATACCCGATGGCGAGTTTTTGCGTCTGATATTAAATTCCCTTCACTTTTTAACTAAGGAAAAGCGTTATACGCCGCTGATTAAGGCGATAACAGAGCTTAGAGCCGCCGCTCTTGCAGGCTATATGCCAAACCTTGTTGCGTGCGGCGGGTGCGGAAAATTTGAGGACGATATAATGTATTTTGATGTTCGAGACGGTAAGCTTTTATGCGCGGAATGTAAGTCGCAGACCGGCGGACTGATACCGCTTGACCGTACCATTTTGTCGGCAATGCGGCATATCGTTTATTCGGAATTTTCAAGATTGTATTCTTTTACAGTTCCCGAGGAAAGTGCAGATAAGCTCTCCGAAATCACCGGAAAATATATCACTGTTCAGACCGACCACCGTTTTGCGGCGCTTGATTTTTATAATACTGTTAAGGAGTAGGTATGGAATACAATATCGAAAGATATTTAAAAACTCTTGAATTAGATAAAATTTTAAATATGTTAGCCGAGGAAGCCGCGCTTTCTGACGCGGCAGATGCGGCGCGCGCGCTTATTCCGCAAACCGATATTAACGCGGTAGGAGAAGCGCTTAAAAATACGGGTGACGCTTATGATTTTATGTCGCGTTATTCCGCGCCCTCTTTCGGTGCGGCTAAAAATGTTTCCTCTCCTTTAAGACGGGCACAAGCCTCTGCGGTCCTTTCAATAACGGAACTGCTCGATATTGCTGAAACATTAAGGGTTATCCGCTCGGTTAAAAGCTGGCGCGAGGACTGTTCGGGAATGAAGGAAACCTCTATTGACCCGATTTTTTCCGCCCTTGTGCCAAATAAATACTTAGAGGAAAAGATTACCTTTGCCATTAAAAACGAAGAGGAGCTTAACGATAACGCTTCTCCCGCACTTTATGATATAAGGCGTAAAATCTCTTTAAAATCGGCCAAAATCCGCGACAGCCTTGATAAGCTGATTAAAGGTCCTACAGCTAAATATTTACAGGAAGCTATCGTAACCCAACGGGACGGCAGATTTGTAGTACCGCTTAAGGCGGAGTATAAGGGTCAGCTAAACGGTATAGTTCACGATACCTCGGCGACAGGCTCTACCGTGTTTATTGAGCCAATGACGGTAGTTGAAACCAATAACGAAATTAGAGTGCTAAAGCTTCGCGAGCAGGAGGAAATAGAGCGTATCCTGTCCGAGCTTTCGGCGGAAGCCGGAAGCTTTGCGGACAGCATTATTTATTCGTATAATGCTCTTTCACAGCTTAATTTGATTTTTGCCAAAGCAAAGCTTGCCTATAAAATGAAGGCGAGTATGCCCGAGGTTAACAAGGACGGCTGCACCTATTTAAAGCGCGCGAGACATCCGCTTATTAACTATAAAACCGTAGTTCCGATAACCCTTGAATTAGGTAAGGAATACGATACTCTTATCATAACGGGCCCCAACACCGGCGGCAAAACCGTAACCCTTAAAACGGTGGGGCTGCTTACCCTTATGACAATGTGCGGTCTTATGATTCCAACCGACGACGGCAGCAGGATAGCTATATATTCAAAAATATTTGCCGATATCGGTGACGAGCAGAGCATTGAGCAATCGCTTTCGACCTTTTCTTCGCATATGGTTAATATTATATCTATAACCGAGCAGGCGGATAATGATTCGCTTGTGCTGTTTGATGAGCTTTGCGCGGGTACAGACCCTGTTGAGGGTGCGGCGCTTGCAAGGTCGATTTTAGCGCGGCTCTCGGTAATAGGTGCTAAAACGGTTGCTACTACCCATTACCCCGAGCTTAAATCCTACGCTATTGATACCGATAGGGTAGAAAACGCGTCCTGCGAGTTTGATGTAGCAACACTAAAGCCTACATACAGGCTGATTATCGGTATGCCGGGCCGTTCAAATGCCTTTGCGATTTCGGGGCGTTTGGGGCTGGATAAAAGCATTATTGAGAAGGCAAAGGAATATGTCTCGGACAGCGATTTGCGCTTTGAACGGGTTGTCGCCGCTCTTGAAACCGCACGAAAAGAGGCTGAGGACGAGCGCAATGAGGTTAAAACCCTTAGAGTAAAGCTCGAAGAATCCCGCAAAAAGACCGAACAACGGGAGCACGAATTTGCAATTAAGCAAGAAAAGCTTATGGAGCAAACCCGTGAGAAGGCAAATCAAATAATAGAAAATGCGCGTTATCAGTCTTCACGGCTTTTAAATGAGCTTGAGGAAATGAAGAAGCAGCTCAACGCCGAAAATGCGGCAAAGCTTGCAGAAAAGGCGAGGGCAAGCTTTAAGAAAACCTTAAACGAGCTTGAAGAAAGCGCCGACCCTGTAACAAACCGTACCGCGGGTGGTGACGCGGTAACAACCCTTCAAAAGGGTGATACTGTAATTGTAGCGGATATTAACCGCGAGGCCACGGTGATTGATGTAAAGAATGACAAAAAGCAGGCTTTGGTGGTTTCGGGCGCTATAAAGATGTGGACTGATTTTGATAATCTCCGCCTTAAAAAACACGGCGGCGACTCTGTGGAATTCAAAAAAACGCGCAGGGTTTCGGGGCTTGTTTCCCGCGGTCAGCGTTCGGTTTCGGGAGAAGTGGATTTACGCGGTATGGCGTCGGACGAGGCGATTTTAGAGCTTGATAAATATATAGACAACGCCGTGCTTTCGGGAATTTCTACCGTAACAATAATTCACGGCAAGGGTACAGGAGTGCTTAGAAAAGCGGTTCAGGCGCATCTTAAAGCACATAAAAATATTAAAACCTTCCGCACCGGCTCCTTCGGCGAGGGCGAAAACGGCGTTACGATAGCCGAAATTAACGAATAGCTTGCATATAGGGTGACCTATATCATATAAAAATTCAAGGAGGAAAATAAAATGAGTAAGTATGAAGGAACACAGACCGAAAAAAATCTTCGCACCGCGTTTTCGGGAGAATCAGAAGCGAGAAATAAGTACACCTATTTCGCTTCTGTCGCGAAGAAAGAGGGCTACGAGCAGATTTCAGCCCTTTTCTTAAAGACTGCCGAGAACGAAAAGGAACACGCTAAGATGTGGTTTAAGGAGTTAGAGGGCTTAGGCGATACCGCCGCTAATCTGCTTTCCGCCGCCGAGGGTGAGAACTACGAGTGGACAGATATGTACGACGGCTTTGCAAAAACCGCCGAAGAGGAGGGCTTCCCGGAGCTTGCCGCAAAATTCCGTATGGTAGCCGCCATTGAAAAGCACCACGAAGAGCGTTACCGCGCACTGCTCAAGAATGTTGAGACCGCAGCCGTATTCGAAAAAAGCGAGGTAAAGGTCTGGGAATGCCGCAACTGCGGTCATATAATGGTCGGCACTAAGGCTCCAGAGGTATGCCCTGTATGCGCCCATCCGAAGAGCTTTTTTGAGATAAGCGCCCAAAACTATTAATCCGTAATGAATATTAAACCGTTTTTTTGCCAATAATCTCTTTGAATAGATATAGAAAGGGCAAAAAATATGGTTAAAGGTGTAAGCAAAACGGTTATAGTCGTCAACAATACGGGGAGTAAGCTTTTTGAAAAAATAGTCTTTTATGTGACTCCCGAATACGGAACGCTGAGCGCAAAGCAGCTTAAAAAGGCGGCGAGCAGCTTTTCCTTTAACTATGACGATTCCGCTCCTAAGTCGGCTTTGCGCCGCAGAGTCAAGCGAAAAAAGCAGATACGCGCGCTTATTCTGGCGTCTGCCGCTTTGCTTGCACTTATTACGGTTGCTTTAATAATTATATTGTAAATATTTTATTAATAATGCAAGAAGTACCAAGGTGCTTCTTGCATTTGTTATTTTTATGAATTATAATAAATGATATATAATATTTAGAAAAGGTGTGCTTATGAAAGAAATATTGAAGGGCGGCGGAAAGCTGTTTTTGAAAATTGCAGTAACGAACTTTATGTGCATATTTCTTGTGCTCTCGTTCAGCGTGCTTTCAACTGCGGCTTTTACAGAAAATATTGGATATATAGCCTACGGTACGGTTGATGAGTCAGCGGAATCCGAGGAGCTCTATACTTATTATTATAAAGACGGCGACGATACAAAAAAAGCAGAATATGAAGAAAAAGGATATACAATATCCACTGCTTCTATCCGTTCAGAGCTTTCAAAAAGCGGGAGAATCTGCTTTTTAGTTATTTCGCAGATCTTCACTTTTTCGCTGCTATGCGGGTTTATTTATCCGAATTTTTGGCACAGCGGTACTAACGACAGCAATCTTGTCAAATTCAAACATAAAAACGAAGATAAGCTTATAGGCTTTAAAACAGGTGCCATTGCAACTATACCTAATTATTTATTGCTTATTTACCTTATTATTGCAAAGTTTTCCTCCTTGCCCAGCTTCTCGTTAACAATTTATAAGTTTTTAAACTCGTCGGTATACTCATTTATTGAAATAATTTTAGGCGGTGCCTTCAGTGTTTCTGAGCTTTCTTTGTGGCGGTTTATACTTCTCTTCCTGCTTCCGCTTGTAATTCCCGCGATAGCAGGCGTTTCATATATTTTGGGATATAAGAATATTTCTATCGGCGAAAAATTAGTTTATAAGAAAAAATAATGTAGGAGAGTTTAATAATGGCTGGTTTTTTTGGATTGTTCAATTACGAGAAGGAAGGTCCCGGAATTTCAAAGAACGCCCCTAAAAAGAAGACCTTTATAGTTTTTTTTGAAACATTTTTCCGTAATTTTTGGAAGTTTATTGTTATAAATTTAGTATACGGCATAATTTCAATTCCGATACTTACAAACGGATTGGCAGCGGCGGGTATTACCAATGTCACACGAAATATCGCAAGGGACAAGCATTCCTTCGGTACAAGCGACTTTTTGGAAACAATAAAGAAAAACTGGAAGCAAGCGCTTCCCGCGGGAATTATTAATACACTTATCTACATAATCCTCGGCTTTGATATTTATTTCTTTTATTTCGGCTCTGAGGGTGTTATGTCCACTGTCGGGCTTGGTATATCGCTTTGTATTACCTTTATATTTACGGTAATGCAGTACTACATCTGGACGCTTATAATCACCTTTAATTTTAAGCTTAAGCAGGTGTATAAAAACAGCTTTAAATTCGTTTTTATCAATATTAAAATGAACTTGCTTTGCTTTTTCTCAATACTGCTTATATACGCTGTTAATATTGCGCTTTTATTCCTTTTGCAGTCCTATTTTTTTGCCGTAGTCACGGTTGAAATTTTAATATATATTCTTTTCTTCCCATCATTCAGGTATCTCCTTATTCAATACTGCACCTTCCCGTCAATTAAGAAATATATAATTGACCCGTACTATGCGGAGCATCCCGACGATGATATTGAAAAGCGTCACAATCTCGGAATTGAAGTTGAGAAAAAAACCGTATCTAATCCTGACGGAGAGGAAGAACCCGAAAATGTCTTTGAAGACTAAAACTCCGAGCGGCGGCATATATTTTCTTGTAAAGTAATTTCGGGAGTGGAGAATATGTGTTGCAGAATAGCGGATATGAGGAATAAGCAGGTTGTTTGCATTAAAAACGGCTGTGTTTTAGGTTATGTTTACGATGTGGAATTCAATACTGCAGACGGCAGCCTTACCTCGGTTATAATACCGGGCAGACCGCGTTTTTTCGGGCTTTTCGGTCATGATGAGGATATTGTCATTCCATGGTCGGAAATTGAGGTTATAGGACCTGAAACAATCCTTGTAACAACCGATTCTGCACCCTATGAACCTCGCGCAAAAAAGGGATTTTTTTCAAATTGATTTTTTACCGCTTGCTTTCAGGCGGTTATTTTTGTAATTATTATTTTGTGATAAAATGCGCAAAATAATCACGGGAAGTGATTGTTTTGAAATTTGCGCGTGTTTTAGCAAAAAGCGTTTTCTATATAATTTTAGCGCTTGATATAGCGGTTTTTTCAATGATAGCCTATCTTGATATAACCGTAAGCGACGATTATAAAATCAAAAAAGGTGACCCGCTGACTATTGATTCGGCTGTGCCCATAACCGCCGTATATGAAGGTACAAAGCTTTCGGCAAGCGGAAAAACCGAAAATATCGGAGAGGAATTTAATGTAGAGCTTAAGGCGTTCGGAATAATACCCTTTTCCAGCGTCAGCGTTGAGGTTGTAGACGAGCTTCAGGTTGCGGTTTTGGGTACGCCCTTCGGTATGAAGCTTTACACCGAGGGCGTTCTTGTCATCGATATGACCGATGTTGAAACCGAAAAGGGCAATATTAATCCCGCAAAAGACGCGGGTATAATGAAAGGTGATTATATCGTTTCGGTTGATGGCAGGAAGATAAGCACAAATGAGGAACTGAGCGCGGCGGTAGAGGCGTCGGCAGGCAACGAAATGAAATTTGAAATAAAGCGGGGCGGGAAAACGAAAATAATCTGCTTTTGCGCGGCGCTTTCTGAGGAGACAAACAGCTATAAAATTGGTCTTTGGGTGCGTGACAGCAGCGCGGGAATAGGCACTCTTACCTTTTACAGCCCCGCTACAGGCATGGTTTGCGGGCTCGGTCACGGTGTATGCGATGAAGATACCGAAAAGCTTTTAGAGCTTGATTCGGGCGAGCTTGTCACGGCGGAGATTATTTCCGTGGAAAAGGGAACCTCGGGAAGTCCGGGACAGCTTAAGGGTAAATTCACCTACGGTACAATAGGTGCAATCGATTTAAACAGCGAAAACGGAGTTTACAGCCTTTTAAAGGGAAAGCTTAATCTTTCAAATCTAACCGAAATCGCCTTAAAACAGGAGGTAAAGGACGGAGAGGCACAGCTTCTTTGCACTATAGACGGAAATTCACCGAAACTTTATTCCTGTACTGTTAAAAAACGCAGTTCTGCATATTTATCTGCTACCCAAAACCTTGTTGTCACGGTTACCGATGATGAATTATTAAGTATTACAGGCGGAATTGTACAAGGTATGAGCGGCAGTCCCATAATTCAAAACGGAAAGCTTATCGGAGCGGTCACCCATGTTTTAATTGACGACCCGACAAGCGGCTACGGCATTTTCGCCGAAAATATGCTAAAAACCGCACAAAGCGTTGAAGAACAAAGCTTAAAAGAAGCATCATAGGGAAAACCAATTTAATATTCAGCTATAAAAAGGAATCTAAAAAAACAAATCGGGGTTTGTAGGGATGAATTGATTAGCGCGTAATGAGGCCCCCTTGTGTAAAGGGGGCTGTCGAGCGGAGCGAGACTGGGGGATTGTTTTGGAAACCCTGTTTTTATTGTTGATTTTTGTTTTAACAACAATCCCTCCGTCTCGACAAAGTCGAGCCACCTCCCTTTACGCAAGGGAGGCTATGACAACTATCATTTTAGTCCTACAAACCCCAATTTGTCTGCTCGCAAGCGAGCTTGGTTTTAATTTTTCTAGTAATCCGATTTTTAACCGTTGTAAAAAACCGCGCACAGGTTAAAATGTCTGTGCGCGGTTTTAAAATTATATCAAAAATTATTCAAAGGACATCATACTGTTCATATCGTAAAGTCCCGCTTTTTTGCTGTAAAGGAATTTTGCGGCGCGAACCGCTCCGACAGCGAAAACTTCCTTTGATTGTGCGGAGTGGGATATGGTTACAACCTCATCGTGCCCCGCAAAAATCACATCGTGCTCGCCGACGATTGTGCCGCCGCGGACGGAATGAATACCAATCTCGTTTTTAGGCCTTTTACGGCGTACGGAATGGCGGTCATATTCGTAGTTAAGCTTATCGTCAAAAACCGAATTGACGGCATTTGCAAGCATTATAGCCGTACCTGAGGGTGCGTCGAGCTTTTGGTTGTGGTGCTTTTCTATTATTTCAATATCAAAGCTGTCACCCAAAATCTGCGCCGCCTTTTTTGCAAGGCTTGCTATAAGATTTACACCGAGCGACATATTGAAAGAGAAGAAAATCGGCACTTTTTCAGCTGCTGTTTTGATTTTTTCAATCTGCGAATCGCTGTAGCCCGTGGTTGCAATAACTGCGGGTGTGTTGTTTTTTACTGCATAATCAAGCAAATCGTCAAGCAAGGCAGGGTTCGAAAAATCAATAATAACATCCGCTTTGACATTAATATCGGGAAAAACGGAAAAAATTGGGAATTTTTCGCCGTTATTGATTTTGTCGACACCTGCTGCAATTTCTATTCCTCCGTCGGCCTCAGCCGCGGCGGCAACAAAGCCGCCCATTTTTCCCGAAGCGCCGCAAAGTATTGCCTTTATCATTAATTTCACATCCTGAACTTTATGGAATTTGTTTTACAGACAGCCGCACTCTTTAAGCTTTTCTTTCAGGCTCTCGAGTACCTTTTCCTCCATTGGATAAAGGGGAAGTCTGCACGGTCCTGCATTGAGACTCAAAAGATTCATAGCCGCCTTAACGGGTATGGGGTTAACATCGCTGAAAAGCGCGTTCATAAGCCCCGTGTACTTAATCTGAAGCTCTGCCGCTTTGGCGGTATTCCCGTTCAGATACTCGGCACATATTTCGTGCATAACCTGTGGCAGAAAGTTTGACATTACCGAAATAACGCCGATACCGCCTAAAGACATAATCGGAACCGTCTGGTCATCGTTACCCGAATAAATATCAAGGTCATCACCGCATAGATAGCGCGTCTTAGCTACTGATGCGAGGTCGCCGTTTGCTTCCTTCGTCGCCACAATGTTCGGGTGCTTTGACAGCTCCTTATATGTTTCGGGTTTAATCGGCACTCCCGTGCGTGACGGTACATTGTAAAGAATAATCGGCTTATTTACGCGGTCTGCAATATAATTGTAGTGCGCTATAAGACCGCGCTGAGAGGTTTTGTTGTAATAAGGCGTGACCATTAGAAAGGCATCAGCTCCCGCTTTTTCGGCATCGGCGCAGAGACCTACCGAATAAACGGTATCGTTACTTCCTGTACCCGCAATAAGGGGAACTCTGCGGGCATTTGCTTTTGCGGCGGTCTCAATAACCTTTAAATGCTCATCATAACCGAGTGTGGATTTTTCACCCGTAGTACCGCAGATAACAAGCGCGTCTATACCGCCCTTTATCTGCTCGTCAACAAGCGAGGAAAGGCGTTCAAAATTAACGCTTCCGTCCTCGTTCATAGGGGTGATAAGCGCGGTTGCGGCACCTGTGAAAATTCTTTTTTTCATAAAAGACCACTCCTTTTAAAAAAGTGAATCAGTCCATCCAGCCCTTAGCACAAAGAAGCTCTGCCAACAGTACAGCGCCGCCTGCTGCTCCTCTTAAAGTGTTGTGTGAAACGCAAACGAACTTATAGTCATACTGCGTATCCTCACGAAGTCTGCCTACAGAGACCGCCATACCGCCCTCTGAATCGCGGCAAAGCTTTGTCTGGGGCATATCGTCCTCGGTATAATAGTGGAGGAACTGCTTGGGCGCGTGGGGAAGGGAGAGCGCTTGAGGCTCGCCTGAATAGCTGTTCCAAATATCAATTATTTCTTCCTTTGAAGGCTTTTTCTTGAAATCAACAAATACAGCGGCTAAGTGACCGTCCGAAACGGGCACACGGATACACTGTGCGGTAAATTTCGGGTCGCTTGCAGGTACTATTTCGCCGTTTTCAATTTTACCCCAAATCTTAAGCGGCTCTTTTTCGCTCTTTTCTTCCTCACCGCCGATGTATGGGATTACATTGTCTACCATTTCAGGCCAGCGTTCAAAGGTTTTGCCCGCACCTGAAATAGCCTGATAGGTGCATACAAGCACCTTTTCGATTCCGAACTTCTCATCAAGGGGATAAAGGGCGGGAACATAGCTCTGAAGTGAGCAATTAGACTTAACCGCGATAAATCCGCGCTTTGTGCCAAGCCTTTTTCTTTGAGCGGTTATAATCTCAGCATGGTCGGCGTTGATTTCGGGAATAATCATCGGCACATCGGGAGTAAAGCGGTGTGCGCTGTTGTTAGATATAACAGGGCACTCGTGCTTTGCATATTTTTCCTCAAGCGCCTTTATCTCGTCTTTTTTCATATTAACGGCGCAGAATACAAAGTCAACCGCCGCGGTAATTTTTTCAATATCCGCCTCGGCATCAAAAACAACCATATCCTTTAAATTCTCGGGTATCGGAGCCTTCATAGCCCAGCGCTTGCCGATTGCATCCTCATAGGTCTTACCTGCCGAGGACGAGCTTGCCGCAAGGGCTGAGACATTAAACCACGGGTGGTCGTGAAGTAAAAGCGCAAAACGCTGACCTACCATTCCCGTTGCTCCGATGATACCTACATTGTACTTTTTCATTTGTAAAACATTCCTTTCGCAAACATATTTGCAAATTCGGGCTTGATATATATTGAGAATTGCAATATAATTAAACCGTTAATGAAACGAATATGTGTTTTTCAATTTCGTTTCATATTATCATAACATTGTAAATAATGTTTGTCAATTTATTTTATGCGAAAAATGAAGGAAAGTTTTATTTTTTATGAAAACAAGTGATTTTTTTTACAATTTACCCGAGGAGCTTATCGCTCAAACACCCTTAGAGCCGCGAAATTCCTCACGGCTTATGATTTTATCAAAAACCGACGGCAGTATTTCCCACAATCATTTTTATGATTTACCTAAATTTCTTAAAAAAGGTGACTGCCTTGTCCTTAACGACACCCGCGTTCTCCCCGCAAGGCTTTACGGGGTAAGAGAGGATACGGGCGCGGTTGTGGAGTTTGTACTTCTTCGTCAGCACGGGAATAAGCTTTGGGAATGTCTTGCGGGGCCGGGCAAAAAGGCTAAGACGGGGTATAAATTCAAATTTTCGGATAAGCTTAACGCTACTGTTACAGATGTGCTCGAGGACGGCAACCGTATGATAGAATTCGCCTGTGACGGCGATTTCTTTGCCGCACTCGACGAGGTGGGTCAAATGCCGCTCCCCCCATATATTAAAGAAAAGCTAAAAGATAAGGAGCGCTATCAGACCGTATATTCAAACGAGGCGGGCTCTGCCGCCGCTCCCACAGCGGGACTGCATTTTACCAAGGAAATGCTCGAAGAAATTAAAAATATGGGTGTAAATATCGCTTATGTAACCCTTCATGTGGGGCTCGGCACATTCAGACCTGTAAAGGTCGAGGAGATAACCGAACACAAAATGCACTCGGAGCATTTTTATATTCCCGAAGAAGCCGCAAAAACTATAAACGAAACCAAGAAAAACGGCGGCAGGGTCATCTGCGTGGGTACTACTTCCTGCAGAACCCTTGAAAGCTGTGCAAAGCAGTACGGTGAAATCCGCGCTTGCTCGGGAGATACCGATATATTTATTTATCCGGGTTACAAATTTAAGGCTATGGACGCGATTATCACTAATTTCCACCTGCCTGAAAGTACACTTATTATGCTGGTTTCCGCATTTGCGGGCTATGAAAACACAATGAACGCTTACAATACCGCCGTTAAGGAAAAGTACAGATTTTTTAGCTTCGGTGACGCAATGCTCATTGTATAAGTGAAGAATGAATAATGAAAAATGAAGAATTAATGAGTGCCTGCGGCACGATTTTATATCAAGTCGGCAAAGCCGATACCTAAATTATTCATTATTCATTATTCATTATTAAATATTCATTTTAAATGTTTAGGTGATTTAGTGAATTATTATGCCGACCAAGAAAAGTTAGCCGAGCTTAAGGCAAAGGCTAACCGACTCCCTCTGACGGCGGGGGTTTATATAATGAAGGATAAAAGCGGTGCCATTATTTATATAGGCAAAGCAAAGGCCCTTAAAAATCGCGTTACTCAGTATTTCGGCAGTGGTAATCAGCATACCGAAAAGGTGAAGCGTATGGTTTCAAATGTCGATGATTTTGAGTATATTCTGTGTGACAGCGAATTTGAGGCGCTTATTCTTGAAAACTCGCTAATAAAGCAAAATCAGCCTAAGTATAACATTTTGCTTAAGGACGATAAGGGATATTCCTATATTAAAATAACCGCGGACAAGTGGAAAAAGCTTATTACTGCAAAATCGGTCGATAAAAGCGGGGAATTTATTGGACCTTATTCATCTTCATATGTTGTAAAGGAGACGGTGGACGAGGCACGCAAAATTTTCAAGCTGCCCGACTGCAATAGGAGCTTTGACAAACCCTCAAAGCCCTGCCTTAATTACCATATAGGGCTGTGTGATGCGCCCTGCCGCGGTAAAATTTCGCTCAGCGAATACCTTGAAACGGTAAACTCCGCAGTTGATTTTATTAAACACGGTGATTCGGACGGGGAGACTGTAGAAAAATTAAATGCAAAAATGCTTGAAGCGGCGGAAAATTTAGAGTTTGAGACCGCCGCAAAGCTAAGAGACCGAATTAATGCGATTAATAAAATTCGCGAAAAGCAAAAGGTTGTCCGTGCCTCTTATAGATCTGAGGATGTTATCGCATCCGCCCTTATTGGTGAGAATGCCTGTGTTGAGATATTTGTATTCAGAAACTACCGTCTCACCGATAAACAGCATTTTATAATTGACGGGGTTTTTGACAGAAAAAGCCTTTACGCGGAGTTTTTGGAGCGTTATTACTCTGAAAAAACCGATATTCCGCCGAGAATTTTAATTGATACAGAAAGCGATTTTTCCTTGACCGAGCGTTGGCTTACCGAAAAATCGGGGCATAAGGTAAGCTTTATTAACCCTAAGTTAGGGGAACAAAAGGCACTGCTTGATATGTGCCTTGCAAATGCCGCCGAAAATATTTCGGAAAAAACCGACAGAACAGGCAGGGAAATGTCGGTTCTCGATGAGCTTGCCAGACTTTTGGGACTTCCCACCGCACCGAGATATATTGAGGCATACGACATTTCAAATACCGCTGGCAGTGAAAATGTTGCGGGAATGATTGTTTATAAGGACGGAAGACCCTTTAAACCCGCATATAAGCGGTTTAAAATCAAGTCATTTATAGGACAGGACGATTTTCGCTCTATGGCTGAGGTGCTTGACCGCAGATTTACAGAATATAAAAAAGGGGAAGAGGAGGGCTTTTCGGTCTTGCCGGATTTAATACTGCTTGACGGAGGTCTCGGTCAGATGTCGGCAGTAGCTCCCGTACTTCAAAAGCATAATATAGCCGTTCCCGTATTCGGTATGGTTAAGGATTCAAAGCATCGCACCCGCGCTATCGCGGCTTCGGGCGGCGATATTTCAATAAAATCAAATCGCGCCGCCTTTACCTTTATTACGGGTATTCAGGACGAGGTGCACCGCTTTGCTATAGGCTACCACAAAAACAGGCGCAGTAAGGCTATGCTTAATTCTGAGCTTTTGGAAATCGAGGGGATAGGAAAAGCTCGCGCTACAGCACTCTTTAAGTACTTTAAAACTGTTTCGGCAATAAAAGATGCTACGGTAGACGAGCTTTCTGCCGCACCTAAAATGACGGAATCCGCCGCACAAAAGGTATATGACTATTATCATAAATAAAGTGGAATTTTGAACAAATTATTAATTTTTTGTTGACAAGTGTCATTTGCTGTGATATTATCTACCTTGTAATAATTATTGATAGAGGCGCGGCATGTCAATAGTAATGTTGCTTTGTGTCGGCAGACAGCAGCTTGAAAGGGGCAGCCGCCGAAACGTAGTTTTTGCTGCCGCAAGGCTCCGTTGGGCATTTACATAATATGTAAATGCCTGTCACAATCGTGGAGCGCTATCGTTTTTTAAGGCTTAGCCGTGATTGCGTACCACGCAGTTATGGCTTTTTCTATTTATTTAAGGAGGTAAAAAAATGAAAAAAGGCGTTCCAAGTAAAATCGTTTTTGCGCTAATCGTGCTGGCTTTTGTCGTTCTCTGCTTTATTCAGTCGCCGATAACAAGCCCGGTAAACTCCCTCTGGTCACTACTGCCACCGGTTGTGGCAATAGGTCTTGCCCTTATTACTAAAGAAGTTTATTCTTCATTGTTTCTCGGTATTGTTACGGGCGGACTGCTTTGTATGTTCTCCTCTTCCGCTATTTCCATCGGCGAGGAGGAAACTCTCGGAAGCGGATTTCCCGCATTCTTTAATGCGGTTGTAAACGAGGGCATCATCAAAAATCTTTCGGATTCCTGGAATGTGGGTATATTGGTATTCCTGGTTGTTCTCGGAATAATCGTTGTGCTTATGAACCGTGCGGGCGGCAGCCGCGCTTACGGCGAATGGGCTGTAAGAAAGATTAAAACCCGCAGGGGAGCTTCTCTTGCGACCTTCGGGCTCGGTGCGCTTATTTTCGTTGACGATTACTTTAACTGCTTAACCGTCGGCTCGGTTATGCGTCCCGTTACCGATTCTCACAAGATTTCCCGTGCAAAGCTTGCCTATCTTATAGATGCGACCGCCGCACCTATTTGCATTATCGCCCCGATTTCATCCTGGGCGGCGGCAGTCAGCGGTACTGTTGAGGGCGTAAACGGTATTTCACTCTTTATTAGAACGATACCTTACAATATGTACGCTCTGCTTACCATATTAATGGTAATACTTATGTCGGTACTCAATGTTGATTACGGTTCAATGCGTATCCACGAGCAAAACGCCGCAAACGGCGACCTGTTCACAACGGGCGATAATACATATTCCTCCGCAACAGAGACTCCGGTTACAACAAAGGGCAAGGTTATTGACCTTGTACTGCCCGTTATCGTTCTTATTGTTCTTTGCGTAACGGGTATGATTTACACGGGTGGATTTTTCTCCGGTGCCGGCTTTATCGACGCGTTTGCGGACTGCGATGCGGCTTACGGTCTTTCTATCGGTTCTATAGCCGCGCTGATTTTGATTGTTATTTATTATATGTGCCGCAGGGTATTAAGCTTTAACGACTGTATGAAGGCTGTTCCCGAGGGCTTTAAGCAGATGGTTCCCGCTATCCTTATTCTTACATTTGCCTGGGCGTTAAAGTCTATGACAGGTCTTTTAGAGGCGGGCGCTTATGTTTCTTCACTCGTTGAGTCGGCTACCGCTGTTCAGATTCTTCTGCCCGCCATCCTCTTTGTAGTAGCGGTCGGTCTTGCCTTTGCAACAGGAACCTCTTGGGGCACCTTCGGTATTCTTATTCCGATTGTCACAGGCGTGTTTGATAATCAGCTTGCTAATGTTTCTTCTACCGGTGCTATTCCGTCAATGGTTGTTATCTGCATTTCCGCCTGCCTTGCGGGTGCTGTTTGCGGCGACCATTGCTCACCGATTTCGGACACAACGATTATGGCGTCCACAGGCGCGCAGTGCAACCATGTAAACCATGTTTCTACTCAGTTGCCCTATGCCATGACGGTAGCGGGTATCTCGCTTGTATGCTATCTGCTCGCAGGCTTTGTTCAAAATGTGTTTGTAATCCTCGGAACAGGTATTGTTCTCCTGACCACTCTTATGCTTATACTTCATTTTGTGAACAGAAAGAAAGCAAAAGCTTAAAAACAGTTGAAAAAACTCTCCGACACGGCTATAATTATAATGGTTGTATCGGAGTTATTTTTTGTTTGGAGAGCGCAAATTGGAAAGAAATTTTGAAAAACATATTGAAATCGAACGCAGTATTATAAAGAAATTCCGCAAGCCGATCTGGAATAATTTTATCGGCGCGGTTCAGGAATATCAGCTGATTTCGGCGGGGGATAAGATTGCCGTCTGCATTTCGGGCGGCAAGGATTCTATGCTGCTTGCTAAGTGCATGGAGCAGCTGCAAAAGCACAGCGAGATACCCTTTAAATGTATTTATCTTGTAATGGACCCGGGCTACAATAATGAAAACCGTGCGCTTATCGAACACAACGCACGGCTTATGAATATTGATATTACGGTTTTTGAAAGCGATATTTTCGATGTTACCGCAAGGGCAGGGGGCTCGCCTTGCTACCTATGCGCCCGTATGCGCCGCGGCTGTCTTTACAGCAAGGCAAGGGAACTCGGCTGTAACAAAATCGCCCTCGGCCACCATTTTAACGATGTTATAGAGACCGTTTTAATGAGTATGATGTACTCTTCCGAAATTAAAACAATGCCGCCAAAGCTTCACAGCACCAACTTTGAGGGAATGGAGCTTATCCGCCCCCTTTATAAGGTAAAGGAAAAGGATATAATAGCCTTTTCAAACTATAACGGGCTTAAATTTTTGCAATGCGCCTGCAAATTTACTAAGGACAGCGCCCATAACGAGAGCCTTTCAAAGCGAAAGGAAATCAAGGCGCTGATTGAGGATATTAAAAAGGTCAACCCAAATGTGGACGACAATATTTTCAGAAGCATTCACAATGTGAATCTTGCAACTCTTCCCGGTTGGCGCGACCGCGACTCGGGAACGCTCCATTCCTTTACGGAGTACTATTAATCTATTGCAAGCTTTGTTTCGCGGGCATAAAGGAAAATATACTGCTGAGCTATTCCCGCGTAGGGCTTGGCACAGTCGGGCAGCTCACCGTCAAAAAGCACCTGCATAGCCCGCTTAATCCACACATCCTTAGGAAACGCGTCGGCGTGTTCAAGCCCGAAAAGCAGAACGCAGTCGGCAACCTTAGGCCCTACGCCCGTTATCTTCATAAGCTTATCCCGCGCCCCGTCTGTTGGCGCGGCTTTTAGCTTTTTAAGATCAACCTCGCCCGAGGCTACCTTATTTGCCGCGTCAAGTATGTATTTTGCGCGGAAGCCGCTCCTTAAAACGCTTAAGTCCTCTAAGGTAAGAGCGGCAATTTTTTCGGCGGTGGGGAAGGTGTAAAACCCGCCCTTATTTTCGCCGAAATTCTCGCAAAGCCGTGAAATAATACCCTTAATTCGCTTTATATTGTTGTTCTGTGAAATTATAAAGGAGCACAGGGTCTCCCACGGCTCTTGATTTAAGACACGAATTCCGTGGGCGTATTCAGACGCGCGCTTTAGCGTTTCGTCCTCGCTTATGGCGGTTATAATCCCGTCATAGTCCCTGTCAAGGTCAAAATAATGCCGCCAAATATTTTCAAAATCCTCCTTAGAGGTGTTATAAAGCACAACCGTGCCGTCGGCAAGCTTTTCAAGCTCAAGGTACTTATCAAACGCGACCCCGCGCCAGATGCCGTTTTCGGTTTCCTCCCAGCGGAACGCCTGACCGCAGTCAAGGGTATGGGGCAGGTCAAAGCCGCCGTAATTTGTTATGTATACATTATTATTATCGAATTTTGCGGAAAACATATTCATCACCGAATAATATTATACATTAAAATTAAAAAAATTCAATATTAAAAAGTTTGTGCAAAAACACATTCTATAAAAAGACGGGTTAATTGAATAAAATAACAAGCTCGGCAAAAGCAGGAAAATAAAGCTTATGCCGAGCTTGGTTGCTTATTGGTTGACAAATCGGGGTTTGTAGGGGCGAGGCTTAAAGATAATTCGTAGGGGAGGGTCTCTTAGCCCACCCGATTATACTCCAAATGTTTCGGGAGGGCGCAGAGACCCTCCCCTACAAACACACAGACAAACCCCGATTTGTTTTTACAGCACCTAATTTTTTAGATCATTTAGTCTTCAATAGCGGCCTTTTTGGTATTGGCGGCTGTTATTCGGGAGTAATCCTCAAATTTCTTTTCACGGCTGTAGGTATAAAGTCCGTTTACCTCCTGCTCAACATCGTAAAGTTGGGTATAGCAGAAGCCCATAATGTTGGGTGCCTCAAGCAGTGCGGAAACAAGCCCCTCATAGCGGGCAAGGAACTCTTCCTCGGTAGAGGGAGCGTTACCGTAGCCCCATGAATTGCCCGCAGCGTCTTTCTGCTTGCTTTCGGGAATCCATTTGATTCCGCCGAATTCACTCATAAAGAAGGGAAGATCGGGTATATAGATTTGATCGTTTTTATACCACAGGTTGAAGCTATCTGCCTTGCCGTTATAGTCGGCGTATGACTTGCGGAAGCTTTCGGGATTCTGGTCATAATCATGCTGGTCATAAATATCGGTTATTACATGGTAGCATCCCGAAGTGTCTATAACAGGTCTTGTGGGATCAAGGCGTTTGGTTTCCTCGTAAACCGACCTTAATATACGGCGGGCGGTTGTGCCGAACTGATTCCATGTTTCGTTAAAGGGACACCAACCGATTATTGCAGGGTGATTAAAGTCACGCTCAATCGCTTCACTCCATTCGGGGAGGAAGTTTAGTAATCCGCCCTCGTTATTTATATCAAGTCCCCAGTTAGCGTGTTCGCCCCAAACGAGATAGCCCGCCTTATCGCAATAATAAAGGAAACGCGGCTCAAATATTTTCTCGTGCAGGCGTGCGCCGTTAAAGCCAAGCGACATCGAAAGCTCAATATCGCGTTTAAGAGCTTCGTCGGACGGGGCGGTATAAATTCCGTCGGGATAATAGCCCTGATCAAGTACTGTACGCTGGAAAACGCTTTTGCCGTTAATAAGCACCTTAAAGCCGTCGATTCTTACCTCTCTGAGACCCGCATAGCTGTATAGTACATCTGTGCCGTATTCGGTTTCAAGGGTGAATTTAAGGTCATAGAGTCTTCCGTTTCCTGCCTCCCACAGGTGTTTTTCCTTAAGAGGAAGACGGAATCTTGCATATCTTCCCTTAATTTCCTTGGTACAGCCGCCGACATTTTTACCCTCGTAAAGCGCTTCAACCGTGAGCTTTCCTCCAAGTGACAGGGTTAATTCAATATCAAAAGCCGACTCTTCTATATCGGGATAGTACTTTGCGGTTTTAATGTAACCCGAGGGTACAAATTCAAGCCAAACGGTCTGCCAAATTCCTGTGGTGCGGGTATAATCGCAACCCTGCGAATAAAAGGCGGACGACTGTTTACCTTTAGGCTGTTTTCCTGAGCGGACATTATCCCTTGCATTTACTGTAAGGTCATTTTCGCCTATATTTAAAAAATCGGTAATATCAAGCGTAAATGAGCTGTAACCGCCGAAGTGATTACCCGCCTTTGTGCCGTTTATGTATACATCGCACTCATAGTCGACCGCGACGAAGTGCAAAAGGACACGCCCTTTCAGCTGTTCTTCGGTTACGGTAATAGACCGCTTATACCAAACCGCCGGAATAAAATCCTTATATTCGATTCCTGAAAGATCGCTTTCAGGGCAGAATGGAACCGTAATTTTTTTGGTGTACTCATCAGCTTTTTCGGGCTTAAAAAGTCCGCGTTCTGCGCCTGATGTACCGAAATCAAATTCAAAAAGCCATTCGCCGTTAAGATTCTGCCAGTTGTCTCTTTTGAACATCGGCTGCGGATGCTCGGGGCGGGGAATTAAATTTTTTTCCATAATATCTGCTCCTTTTATTGTATTTTAAAGCTTTTTATTGTATAATATCATTATTATGAGGATAATTAAATGTGTTTTTTAAGCACAAATTTGAGGATTTTAAGCATATGGAAAAAATGTTTTATTTATCTGCCGGTGATATTAATACAAAAGCCGCTTTTGAGGTCAATCTCGCCGGTATAACCTACCCCGATCCGAATTATAAACAATACCGTAAATGCTCCGAATTGTATGTTGCCGAGTATGTTTGCGGCGGCGAGGGAACGGTTATATGCGGCGGAGAAGAGCATCATATTAGAAATGGCGACACATATATTCTTCCTGCGGGAATGGAGCATAATTATTATTCCGACAGAAACAATCCTTGGACTAAGAAATGGTTTAATGTTACAGGAACGCTTTGTAATAAACTTCTATCTGCTTACGGCATTGAAAACCGAATACATTTTAAGAATATCTCGGCAGAGGATTTGTTCGATGAGTTTTTTGATTTTTGCCTTGGCGAGACAGATATTAACCGAATAAACGAAAAGGGAGCGCTGATTTTTCACCGTATAGTACAGCGGCTTGCGGCAAACTCACAAAAAAAATCCGAAAACCCCGCGGCGGAAATTAAAGCGTATATCGACGGCAATATATATGAAAAGCTAACCGCCGCTTCGGTAGCGCAAAATGCCGGATTTTCTGTGTCCCAGCTTGGGAGAATTTTCAAATCAGAGTACGGCGAAACGGTTTATTCTTATATTCTTGAGCAAAAAATCAGGACGGCGGAAAATCTTTTAAAAAATTCGGGACTTTCGGTAAGGGAAATTTCGGATATGCTGAAATTTACGGACGAACACTATTTTTGTAACATATTTAAGAAAAAGCGCGGAGTTACGCCTGCCCGTTTCCGCAGATAAATCAGAAGGAGTAATGGTATGAGAGACGATATTTGCACTATCCCGGTAAGTGAGGTTTTCGAGGTTAATGACGGCTGTCCGATTTGCCGTATGCGGGACACGATTGAGGAAAGAATGATCGATTACATATTAGGGGACGCGATGATGGAGCCTGATGTTCGGATTGAGACCAACAAGGTAGGCTTCTGCGAGTATCACTATGATAAAATGATGTCGCGGCGGGGAAGACTTCAATTAGCCCTTATGCTACAAACCCATATTAACGAAATTAACGAGGGTATCTTTAAGAAAAAGCTTTTTAATACCGATTCAAAAAAGGAGCAGAGCGCTAAAAGGGTGAGCGATTCCTGCTTTATTTGCTCAAAAATAGAGTGGGGTATGTCCCGCCTTATCGATACGGTTTACCGCTGTTACGAAAATGAGCGGGATTTCCGCGATATGTTCAATAACCAGCCGTCTTTCTGTCTGCCGCATTATGAAAGGCTTTTAAGCGGGGCTTCTAAGAAAAATATGCGTTCCTACGGCGGGGAGTTTGCCGAAAATCTTAACCGAATTACCGCCGAATATTCAAAAAAGCTGTATGCGGATTTATCAAAGTACTGCACCATGTATGATTACAGAAGCCGTGAAAACGCCGATTGGGGAGACAGCCGGGACGCCGTAGAGAGGACGGTTGCTTTCTTAAACGGCAGAAGCTACAAAGATTAATTAACATAAACACCGAAAAGGGTAGCTCGGTGGATAAGTTTTTCCCTTAAAAAACGGGAGTTAATCGACTTTTCCACCGAGTTATCCACTTTTTTATGTAAACTTATGTTAAAAAGTTGAAAAATTTACCTGAATTGTTAAATTTTTTATTATTGCACATATAATTTTAACTTATAAATAATTTTTTATACATTTTAAATAAAAAAGTCTATTTTAATAATCTCTTAAATTAGCTATAATATGCTTGACGACAGAAAAAAGTCGTAAAATTAAGGAGGTAATTGAAATGAAAAAGTTATTGGCAACAATTCTGGCTCTGGCATTCGTTTTAGGGCTCACCGCCTGCGGCGGTTCAGGCTCGGGTTCTTCGGACGGTGAGGTATCGGTATTCTATTATACATACAGCGATACCTACATTTCGAGCGTCCGTTCGGCTATGGATAAGCTCCTTACCAACGCGGGACTTAAGTATCAGAACTATGACGCGAACGGCAACCAGACAACCCAGACCGAGCAGGTTACAACCGCTCTCGCTAAAGGTTCAAAGCTTCTTGTTGTAAATGTTGTTGATACCGGTTCAAACGACGCCGCTCAAAACATTATCGACCAGGCAAAGGCAAAAAATGTTCCCGTTATATTCTTCAACCGCTCTGTTGAGGAATCTGTTGTAAGCAGCTATGACAAGTGCGTATTCGTTGGAACAGACTACGAAATGGCGGGTCATATGCAGGGCGAAATGATAGGCAAATATCTTGTTGAAAACTTCGATAAGGTTGACCTTAACGGCGACGGCAAAATAAGCTATGTTATGTTCAAGGGTCAGGAAGGCAATATGGAGGCTATCGCCCGCACCCAGTTCGGCGTTGAGGATGCCGACAAGGTGCTCACAACGGCAGGCAAGCCCGCACTTGAATTCTATGACGCTTCCAACTCCAAGAAGTACCTTGTTGACCAGAACGGTCAGTGGTCTTCTGCAGCTGCTACCGATTATATGAACACCATTCTTTCGCAGTACAGCGAGGCTAACAAGAATATGGTTGAGCTTGTTATCGCCAACAACGATGAAATGGCTTTAGGTGCTGTTTCCGCACTTCAGACTGCGGGCTACAACAAGGACGGCGCAAAGGTTATCCCCGTATTTGGTGTTGACGCTACCGACGCGGCTAAGGACGCAATCGGCAAGGGCTCTATGATTGGTACGATTAAGCAGGACGCCGACGGTATGGCAAGCGCTATTACCGCAATCGGACAGAACTACTTAAACAGCAAGGATGCTTTTGACGGCGTTGACAGCGAAAATGTTGTAGGCACCTGGAGAGTTAACATTCCTTACGGCGTATACACAGGCGAATAATTTAATTTAAGGGGCAGCCTTAAAAAGGCTGCCCCCACAACGGAATAAACCAAAACGGACAGGGGACGAGTTCTTATGAGCAATAACGAAATAATAAACGACAGCGTCCGTGAAAACGCAGACGAACCCGTTCTTCTTAGAATGGAGAACATTGAAAAATCCTTCCCCGGCGTAAAGGCGCTTGACAATGTAAGCCTTACGGTAAAGGCAGGCACGGTTCACGCGCTTATGGGTGAAAACGGCGCGGGGAAATCCACCCTTATGAAGTGCCTTTTCGGCGTTTACGCCAAGGACAGCGGTAAAATTTACCTTGAGGGTAAGGAAATTAACTTTAAAAATTCCAAGGAAGCTCTTGAAAACGGAGTTGCAATGGTGCATCAGGAGCTTAATCAGGCGCTTAAGCGCAATGTTATGGACAATATGTGGCTGGGGCGCTTCCCGACAGTCGCCAAGGGAGTACCCATTACCAGCGAACAAAAAATGTATAAGGCGACCAAGGAAATATTCCAAAAGCTTGAAATTAATGTTGACCCCAAAACGGTGATGAGCCGTATGCCTGTTTCGCAAAGGCAGATGGTGGAAATCGCAAAAGCCGTTTCATATAATTCAAAGGTTATCGTATTTGACGAGCCGACCTCCTCGCTTACAGAGGAAGAGGTTGAGCACCTTTTCAAAATTATTAATATGCTTCGCGACCAAGGGTGCGGAATAATTTATATTTCCCACAAGATGGCGGAAATTCTCCGCATATCCGACGAGGTCACGATAATGCGCGACGGTAAGTATATTACCACAAGGGACGCAAAGGATCTTACCACCGATGATATAATCAAGCTTATGGTTGGCAGAGAGCTTACAAACCTTTATCCGCCCAAAACCAACGAAATAGGCGATGTTTTGCTTGATGTTAAGGATTTATCGGCGGAGTATTCTAAGCTTCGCGATGTGTCCTTCTCTGCTCGAAAGGGCGAGATTTTAGGGGTTGCGGGACTTGACGGCTCGGGACGAACCGAGCTTCTCGAAAACATATTCGGTGTGGCAACAAGGCGCAGCGGAAGGCTGACTCTTAACGGCAAGCCTATACGCAACCGCAATTCCCGCGAATCTATTAAAAACGGCTTTGCCCTGCTTACCGAGGAGCGCCGCGCAACAGGTATTTTCAGTATTCTGAATATAAGGGAAAACGCGGTTATTTCGAGCCTTAAAAAGTGCAAGGCCGGTCCGTTTTTAAGCAAAAGCAAAATGAAGAAGAACACCGATTGGTGTATCGACGCAATGCACATTAAAACGCCTAATCAGGAAACCAAGATACGGTCGCTTTCGGGCGGAAACCAGCAAAAGGTTATTTTGGGTCGCTGGCTTCTTACAGATCCGACGGTGCTTTTGCTTGACGAGCCTACAAGAGGAATTGATGTCGGCGCAAAGTATGAAATCTATGAGCTGATAATCGACCTTGCAGCCCGCGGAAAGACGGTTATTATGGTATCCTCGGAAATGCCCGAGCTTTTGGGCGTATGCGACAGAATACTTGTAATGTCGGGCGGAAGGCTCGCGGGCGAGGTAAACGCCGCGGACACTACGCAGGAAGAAATTATGGCGCTCGCCGCTAAATACGCATAAACTGGGGGAAAGAAAAATATGTCTGGTGTAAATATTAAAAGAAAAGGGCGTATTAATGCCTGGATTGACGATTTCAAGTCAAAATCCGGAGCGGATAAGCGCCGCGCGATTAGCGATTTGCTCTTTAATAACGCGATGTACATAATCATTTTAATCGCGATAATTTATATTGCGATTCAGGTGCCCGCGTTCCTTTCGGTATCCTCTATCGTAAACATTATCTCTCTTACCGCCGCAAAGCTGCCTATAGCGCTCGGTATCGGCGGAGCGATAGTCCTTACGGGAACCGATATTTCGGCGGGCCGCTGCGTTGGTTTAACTGCTTGTATAGCCGCGTCTCTTCTTCAAATGACGGGCTATGCCAACAAAATATTCCCGAATTTAGCGGTTGTGCCGCTTTGGTTGGTTTTACTTATAGTAATAGCTGTCGGTGCCGCTATTGGCTTTGTAAACGGATTCTTTGTTGCAAAGTTTAAGCTTCATCCGTTTATCGTAACCCTTTCAACTCAGCTTATTGTTTTCGGTCTTGTGCTTATGTATTTAATGCTCGGCGGAAACAACGGTCAGACCCTTTCTGGACTCGACGAATCCTACCTTAATTTTGTCCGCGGAACTCTCTTTACAATCGGCGGCGTAGCAGTTCCTAAGTATGTCCTTTATTCCATAATTCTCACCGCGATTATGTGGGTTATCTGGAATAAGACCAAATTCGGTAAAAATATGTTTGCGGTAGGCTCTAATGAAGAGGCGGCAAATGTATCGGGCGTAAATGTTTTCTGGACAATCGTACTCGTATTCGTGCTCGCCGGCGCTATGTACGGTATAACAGGCTTTATCGAGGGCGCGCGCATCGCTTCCTGCTCGGCTAATACAGGTCTTAACTATGAATCGGACGCTATAGCGGCCTGCGTTATCGGCGGCGTTTCGTTTGTAGGCGGTACAGGTAAGATAAGCGGTATAGTAATAGGCGTATTCCTTTTACAGATTATATTCGTTGGACTTAACTTCCTTTCAGTTGACCCGAATATGCTTTATGTAATCAAGGGTCTTATAATCCTTGTTGCCTGCTCAATCGATATGCGTAAATATCTTGCCCGTAAATAATTTCAGTATAAGGCGGTGAAAGCTATGGAGAACGGGAAAAATACCGAAAAACAGTCTAAAACAGGCGGTCTGTACGCTAAGGTGAATATGTCCCTTAAAACCGCAAATATTATGGTTACGGTATTTATCCTTCTGCTTGTGGCGGCGACGGTATTTATCGTAAGCCATAACGGCTTCACCGTGAGCTTTGACACAAACGGCGGCTCGCATATAGAAAGCGTAAAGGTTATGCACTCAGAGACTGTGGAGCTTAAAGAAAACCCGGTTAAGGAAGGTTATGTCTTTACAGGGTGGTATACTGACCGCGACTGCACAGATAGCTTTGATATAACAACAGATACAGTAACTACCAGTATGACCCTTTACGCGGGCTGGGAAAAATCGGAGTAATACTTAAATGCGTTCGGGAAACCGAGCGCATTTTGTTAAATCACTGTATTTTACGAATTTCGGTTTGCGTTTTTCGGCAATTAATGTTATAATGAATATAAAATATAGAATATAACTAAATTAACGCAGGGAGGCTGCCGCGTGAAATACACTGTGCTTGTAGTAGACGATGAACAGGAGCAAAGGCTGGCGCTTATAGAGCGTGTAGATTGGGAAAGCGCCGGTTTTGAGGTCGTTGGCGAGGCAGAAAACGGCGTTGAAGCCCTCGATGTGCTTGAAAGCCTTGAGCCTGATTTAATACTTACTGATATTAAAATGCCTATGATTTCGGGACTTGAACTGGCGGCTCGGGTCAGGGAAATAAGACCCGCCACACAGGTGGTAATTTTAAGCGGATACGATAGCTTTGAATACGCTCAAACAGCGATAAAATATAATATTATAAGCTACATTTTAAAGCCGATTTCACCTGAAGAGATGTCCGAAGAGCTTATTAAAATACATAGTCGAATGGATGAGCGCCTTGCCGGGATGATTTCTTCTGATAAGACCGACAGCGAGCAGATTCGCAAGCTTCAGACTGATAAATTCTTAATACCCTTAATGCTTGGCAGCAACGAGGAACAGCCCGATGAAGGGCAGCTGCTCAATAAGGCAAGGGAACTTAAAATAATAGGGGAAACCGATAATCCGATTCGATTTTGCGTTTTGGTTACAAAGTTTAAAAATGTTGACGGTATTTCCCAAACCGAAAAGGCTCACGCCGATTTTATAGACTCTGTAATTTCAAGATATATGCGCTCGATAAGCCTTATTCTTTACGGCAGGGCGGTTACCCTTGCCGTGGTAACGGGAGAGGGCGAGCTTTCAAATCTGTTAGAGCTTCCATTGCTTGAAATTGTCCAAACTGCAAAGCGAATACTTAATTCAACCTGCACGATAGGTGTAAGCCGTGAATTTTCGGTGCTTTCCGCCTGCTCGGGTGCTTATTTTCAGGCGATAACCGCAAGGCGCTACACCTCCGACGGCGCGGGCGAGGTTCGATTCATAAATGACCAGGAAAGGGACGGCGAGCTTGAAATCGACCGCGCGGAAAAATCTGCCGTTAGGCTTGAACAGCTCTTAAAGGTAGGCGACGAGGACTCGCTTGAAGACTTTATTAACGGACTTTACGAAAGCAACACGCCCGAAAACGCAGGACTTCTTGTAATGCAAATAATCGCTACGGTTTACAGGGTGGTAAGCTCTGCATCTGAAAAGAACGCGCTTTCAGAGCTATTTTCCTCTAATCCGATTTTTGCGCGTATGACTTCTCACAGCAGTGAAAGCGTTATGAAAAATGAGCTTATCGAATTTTGCAAGGACGCTAAGACCTTAATTTCAAATGCGCAGAAAAGAGATACCGAGATTCTCTGCGACAGAGTAGTACAGATTATTGACGGCAATTATTCCGATGAATCGCTTTCTTTAACGGGAGTCAGCAACGAGCTTGCCGTCAGCCCGAATTATTTAAGCGCGCTTATTAAAAAACACAAGAAAAAGAATTTTATAACACTTCTTACCGAGCGCAGAATGAAAGCGGCTTACGATATGCTTTTATGTACTAATATGAAGGTAGTCGAGATTTCGGAAAAATGCGGTTACAGCGACCAGCATTATTTCAGCTATTGCTTTAAAAAGTTTTACGGAGAGTCTCCTAATAAAATAAGAACCCTTAACAGGAGTGAAGAATAATGAAAACCGAACTCCGACGATTTAGGATAAGTCTGTCTGCGCTTAGTATTCTTTCAATTACAGCGGCGGCGGTTGCCGCTGTTTCCGTATGTATTGCGATTTTTGCTACCGTTTACAGCGACGCGCTTTTAAGGGAAACAAAGCTTGCCGCCGAACAGACGGTACAGCAAACCGCGCTTTCGGTCAACAATTATCTCGATTCGGTGCGGGAAAAGCTAAGCTTCATATCGGACACCCTAGCGGAGTGCGCCTCGGCAACTGATTTTAACGATGAAATTTCCGTAATAACCCGAATGCAAAAGGATATTTACGCCACCACAGTATATGACGATGAGGGCAATATTATAAGCTGTACGGGCGGCGGCAAAAAGCTCAAGGATACCGTTTATCAAAATCTTTCCTTTGATAGGGAGCTTTTCGGCAATGCCGAGGATTTCGCGCTTTCAAGCCCCCATGTGCAAACCCTGTTTGAGGGGGAGTACCCGTGGGTGGTGACGATAGCCGCAAAAACCGATAGCCCCCTTTTCGGCGGTGGAGTGTATGTTGCGATTGATTTTGAATTTTCGGAAATCGCAAAGTATATTGATAATGTAGGCATCGGAGGTCACGGCTACTGCTTTATAACCGACAGCGGCGGCAACATCATATACCACCCCCAGCAGCAGTTGATTTTTTCGGGACTTAAAACCGAAAACACCGGGCTTGTAAAATCCTTGGAAGACGGCGTACATTACCAAAATAATATTATCTATACGCTAAATACCACAAACGATGAGCTTTGGCGCGTGGTGGGCGTAACCTTTACCGACGAGCTTGCGGTCGAGCGCAGAACACAAATTGTTGTAAGTATAGCCTTTTCATTCTTTTTCTGTGCCGCAATCGCGCTTTTCGTGCTCCTCGTTTATTCAAAGATTGTAAATGCGCCCGTGCGCTCACTTATGCGGGCTATGAAGTCCTTTGAGCGTCACGCGGATAATTTTTCTTATACAGGCGGCACGGAAACCGTCAGCGAGCTAAGAGTATTGTCCCTTTCCTTTGAACATATGGCGAAAACCATTCAAAACCTGATGGAGCAGGTACACAGGGAAGAAAAGGAGCTTAGAAAGACCGAGCTTAAGGCGCTTCAGGCACAGATTAATCCTCATTTCCTTTATAACACCCTCGATTCCATACAGTGGATGTGCGAGCAGGGCAAAACAAAGGACGCCGCCGAGATGGTAAGGGCGTTGGCAAGGCTTTTCAGAATAAGCATAAGCAGGGGAAGAGAGCTTATAACAATTAAAGAGGAGCTTCAGCACGCCGAAAATTATCTTATAATACAAAGCTACCGATACAGAAATCAGTTTTCCTACAGGATAGAAGCAGACCCCGCGCTTGACGGCTGTCTCTGTAATAAAATTACGGTTCAGCCGCTGATAGAAAACGCGATTTATCACGGCATAGACCGTATGGTGGACGAGGGGAAAATTATTATTACCGTAAAGCAGGCAGAGGATCACGAAAATGATATTCTTATTACGGTAAGCGATAACGGCGTCGGAATGACCGAAGAGCAATGCGAAAAAATCCTTAAAAAGGAGCGCAGCGACTCGGGCGGAATAGGTGTTAAAAATGTTAACGACCGACTTAAAATTTATTTCGGAGAAAAATACGGACTGACTATCGAAAGCGAGCTTGATGTAGGAACAAGGGTCACCGCAAGAATACCGAAGCTTTACAAGGAGGCGGAAAATGAGCTTTAAAAAAATACTGTCCCTGTTTTTAGTCCTTGCATTGCTTTTTGCGCTTTGCGCCTGCGGAAGAGCGGACGATAAGAAATATGTTGCCGTAATTGCAAAAGCAGTTGACTCCGACTTTTGGCACAATGTTAAAAACGGCGTGTATTCTGCCGCCACAGAGTATAATGTTACGGTCACCTTTGAAGGCCCCCAAAACGAAGAGGATTACGAGACCCAAAACGCCTTGATTGAGGCCGCCGTAGAAAGCGGCGCAGGGGCTATTCTCCTTTCTGCAATAGACTTTAATCAGTCTGTAGATACGGTCAATGCCGCCGTGCGCGCCGGGGTAAAGGTCATTACTATAGACAGCGGTTTAAATTCCGATTCGGTAAGCCTTTTTATCGGGACGGATAACATCGCCGCAGGAAAAGCGGCGGGAAAGGCGGCAACAGACGGCTTTGCGCCCGAGGCGAATATTTATATCGGTCTTGTTAATTACAACGCCAATACAGACAACGGAAATCAGCGCGAGGAGGGCTTCAGGCAGTATATCAGTACCTTTAATAACGCGCAGGTATTAGCTACGGTAACGGCGGAAAGCAATGAGGAAAGCGCAACCGCCGCCGCAAAAAGGCTTCTTCTACAGGAGCCGCGCATAAATGTTATAGTAGGCTTTAATGAATGGATGACCTTGGGCGTAGGAAATGCGGTAAAAGAGCTCGGACTTTCGGAAAGTGTGCGCGCTGTAGGCTTTGACAGCAACATTACATCGGTTTCATTGCTTGAAACAGGGGAAATGGACGCGCTTATAGTTCAAAATCCCTTTGCAATGGGATATTTAGGCGTGGAAAAGGCGGCGTCGCTAATTTCGGGCGAACCTATTGACGGCAATACGCTTTACACCTCTGTTACTACTGTCACAAAGGAAAACCTTTTTGACGCGGATATTCAAAAAATACTTTTCAGATTTAATTAGGAGTGAATTTTATGTATAATGCTGACGCAAACAGATATGATACTATGACTTATAATCGCTGCGGAGCAAGCGGAATTAAACTTCCTGCAGTATCGCTGGGGTTTTGGCATAATTTCGGGGACACCGCAAAATATGATAATATGAAAGAAATGTGCTTTACCGCATTTGATAATGGAATCACCCATTTCGACCTTGCGAACAATTACGGCCCCGAGCCCGGCAGCGCCGAAAAGAATTTAGGCAAAATTCTGCGCGAGGAGCTCTCTGCCTACCGTGATGAGCTTATAATCAGCACAAAAGCAGGCTACACAATGTGGGACGGTCCTTACGGCGACTGGGGAAGCCGTAAATATCTGCTGGCAAGCCTTGATGCCAGCCTTAAAAGATTGGGGCTCGATTATGTTGATATTTTCTACCATCACCGCCCCGACCCCGAAACCCCGCTTGAGGAGACTATGGGCGCGCTTGCACAGGCGGTAAAAAGCGGCAAGGCGCTTTATGTCGGTCTTTCAAACTATGACGGTGAAAGGCTTAAAAAGGCGTGTGAAATTCTTGACGAGCTTCATTGCCCCTTTATTATCAACCAAAACCGCTATTCAATATTTGACCGCACAATAGAACATAACGGGCTGAAACAAACCGCCGCTGAGCTTAAAAAAGGCATTATCGCCTTCAGCCCATTGGCCCAGGGAATGCTTACAGACCGATACCTGCACGGTATTCCCGAGGACAGCCGAATTAAAACCGACGGCAGATTTTTGAAAGAGGGCTCTATTACCGAGGAAAGGCTTGCTCAAATTCGCGGGCTTAACGAAATCGCAAAAAACAGGGGACAGACCTTAGCCGAAATGGCGCTCGCGTGGGTACTGCGTGACGGTGTTGTCACCTCGGTGCTGATAGGCGCGTCTAAGCCCTCGCAAATACTCGATAATATCAAAGCTACGGAAAATACAACCTTTACCCAAGACGAGCTCGACGAAATAGATAAATACTCACTTTAAATTCATAAGAATAAAAACGCGGGACTGTAAAAAACAAATCGGGGTTTGTAGGGATGAATCCGTGACAAGCACCCTTGCCTCCCTCTGACGAGGGTGCGGATTGCCTGTGGCAATCTCTAAGCGTAAGCTTAGAAGCACCGACCGAAACGGCAGTTGAGAGGTGGCTTTTTGCGTAAGCAAAAAGACGGAGGGAGAGAAAATGCTCTTATAAAGCCTTTTCTGACTACCCCTCAGTCTGCTTCGCAGACAGCTCCCCTGACAAGGGGAGCCGAAGTATAGCTATTGCAATCCCCTCCACAAGCCCCGATTTGTCCGCTTAAAAGCAAACAAGCTCTGCATAAGCTTTATTTTTCTGCTTTTGCCGAGCTTGTTTTTTCTTCAATTAATCCGTCCTTTGAGATACTGTGTTTCTACAGTAACCAATACAGTTTATCTACCTCTACGCCTGCCTCGACGGAAGTAGGCGTTTTTTCAATGCAATAATAAATTAGGAGTTATTTTAAGTTATTTTAAGTGATTTTATTTGATACTTAGATTACATACCCTCCGTTAATTCCCAAAACCTGACCTGTTATGTATTCGGCATCGGGGGAGGAGAGGAAGTATGCGGCGGCGGCAATTTCGTCCGCACTACCCATTCTGCCTAAAGGGATTTCCTCAACAAAGCTGTTAAGCTCTTCGACCGAGAGGTTTTGATTCATACTCGTTTCAATAAGTCCCGGTGCTATGCAGTTCACATTAATTCCACTTGGCGCTAATTCCTTTGCAAGTGCTTTAGTAAGACCGATAACTCCCGCCTTTGCGGCAGAGTAGGCGACCTCGCAGGAAGCTCCGACCTGTCCCCACATAGAGGAAATATTTATTATACTGCCCGATTTCTGATTTACCATAACGGGCGTGACCGATTTACAGCAGTTGAAAACTCCCTTTAAATTAACATCTATTATTTTATCAAAGTCAATCTCGTCGGTATCGGTTATAAGTCCCTGATAGGCTATTCCAGCGTTGTTGATAAGCACATCAAGAGAACCGAATTTATAAAGGGCTTCCTTTACCATAATATCGACTTCCATTTTGTTAGCGACATTGGCTTTTTGGGTTATTACGGAATATCCGTTGCTCACAAGAGAGCGGCAGAGTATATTAGCCGACTCATACGAATCGTTATAGTTGATTACGACATTATAACCCTTCTGCGCAAAAAGTATTGCGGTTGCCGCACCTATTCCTTTAGAAGAGCCTGTTACTATCACTGTCTTTTTCATTTGATTTTCTCCAATCTACCGATTTAATTTCCAAAATAAGTATAACATATAACAAAAAAATTTTAAAGTATTAATTACAATAAATTGGGTTTACATAAAGTTGATGCGCGCATATATTGTGTGGTTTACATAAATAGTTTACATAACATTAAAGCTTTTGAAAATTGACGGTTGACATAAATTTAAAAATGTAGTATAAATATATTGTAGGCGTTTAAATCGGCTTTTCGCTTTCTTTTTCTCTGTATGATGCCGCTTTAAACCGCACCTATAATTAAGGCACTTTTGTAAATTTTGTTTACATAACAACATTAAAAATCAATATTTTGTGCCGTTTTAACATTACGATGTCAAAATATTGTTTTTTCTTTTTAGCATATCTTGTCCGAGCTTCGCATATTATTTTTTAGAAACGGGAGTGATGATATGCGAAAAGGAAAGGTATTAAGTCTTAAGAATTTTAAGCTTACGGAGTTTGTCACAAAGAATAATATTTTGGCAGTATTAGTCGTTTTAATTGTCGCGGGAGTTTCGGTCGGAATTTTTACCGAATCAAGAATTCAGGTGCTTTCAAATTATTCAACTACATATGTTGAGCGTTTTATTGCTTTACGGTCGGGTGAATCATTTTTGTCTGTTGCGCTTAGTTCTTTTATGAGCTCCGCCCTTGTATTGCTTGTGCTTTTCGCGGCAGGAACCTCTATGCTCGGAGTAATTCTTGTACCTTTTATTGCTGCTCTGATAGGCCTTTTTTACGGCGGAATCTCAGCACTTTTATATTCTGAATATTCGGTAAAGGGAATAGCTTTTAACGCAGTTTTAATTGTACCTTCTGCATTTGTTTTTTTGATTGCGCTTTTGCTTGCGGGAAGGGAATCGATGAGATTTTCGCTTTTGATGGCAAAGATGACATTGCCGGGTTCGCCGTCCGTAAACCTTGCATTTGATTTTAAGAACTACTGCGGAAGATATTTATTTATCGCCTTTATTCTATTGGCATCCGCCTTGACGGATGCGGTGCTGTCTTGTTCTTTTTTGGACAGTTTAATGTTGTAAAATATTTTTAAGGAGGTTTAATATGTCGGATTACATCGCGGCTTACAAAACATATCTGCTAAATGTTAAGAAGTCATCTGCAAACACAGTCGATTCTTATATTCGCGATGTGCATCAGTATTTTGAATATTGCACCTCCATAGGCAAATCGGCTGAGAAGATAAACTCTAACGATTTTAACGGTTATCTGAATTATTTGACCGCCTTAGGTAAGTCAGAGGCTACTAAAACCCGTATTCTCGCGTCTTTACGCTGCTTTTATAAATTTATGATTTCCGAAGGATTTTGCAAAGAAAATCCGACAGAAGCGGTTAAAATTAAAAGGACTGAGAAAAAACTTCCCGGTATACTTGATTCAAATGAGATAATGTTGCTTTTATCTCAGCCTGACGGCACGGATTACAAGAGTAGGCGAGATAAGGCTATGCTTGAGTTGTTATACGCTACCGGAATTAAAGTTTCAGAGCTTATAGAGCTGACTGTCAGTAATGTTAATCTGCAAATCGGAATACTGCACCTACACAGCGAAAAAAAAGAACGCATTGTACCTATGTATCCTGCGGCTGTTAAGGCTATATCAAACTATCTTGTTACCGTAAGACCGGTTATAGTGACGGATGCGGCAGAGGACAGACTCTTTACGAATATGAACGGCCAGCCGATGTCACGGCAGGGCTTTTGGAAGATTATCAAGTATTATGCAGAAAAAGCGGGCATCAAAAAGGATATTACACCGCACACGCTCAGGCACTCGTTTGCGGCACATCTGCTGGAAAACGGCGCACAGCTTAAGGATATAAAGGAAATGCTCGGCCATTCGGATATTTCATCAACGCAGGTTTACGCACAGTTTGTTAAAAGTAAGTACACCATGGCATATGCGAAATATCATCCGTTGGCGAAATAAAACATACAAACTTCACACAGAAAATTTATCATAGGGGACGGTAACCATTCCGTCCCCGATTTTTCAAACTATTAATTATACTAAATGAATATTTAGCCGAATTCAGGGCAGTCCCATATGCTCCTATGTCTAAGAAAAGACTTCATAAATACTTGCAGAAAAATAGCGTTTTTGTATATTCAATGTTAGTTGCTTTACTCCTTGACCGTCCATTAATGGAATCTGTTATTACTGACGGTAGTAGTAAATACACCACTAAGAAAAAGTACAATGAAATCCGTGATGAATTGGATGTACCGCCGTGGATGAGTGATTTTGTCCATTGTCAATTAAATCGCACGATTAACGCTATGGATAAATGGTCAGCTTGATATATCTGCTATTCCCACCCCTAATAGCACTTATATAATTTCTTATGAAAGGAGCTTTTTAAAATGGAAAAATACGAGGTAATTGGCTTACAGCGTAAGAAAGGCGAATACAATGGACAACGCTATGATAACTGGGTCTTGTCTGTTGTTCGTCCCGCTGATGTTGCTAAGGAAGAGGTTGGTAGTATTTGTTCTTCAATAAAAATTAAATTTTCCGATTTACCTACTCCCCCTGTTGTTGGCGATACTGTAAGCCCTGTATATGACCGTTTCGGGCGTGTTGTAGGTTTGATGTAATTTAGTTTATCTTTATCAGCTGAAAGATATTATTCTTTAGAAAGGAGTAAAAGTCAATATGACTGAGTCTGCTATGTCTATATTTCTTACAAATATCGGTACATTTTTTACGCAGGCTATGACTTGGAGTGCTGATGTCCTTGATGTTATCGTAGCTAATGCGCCTTTGACCG
>JBGUUB010000064.1:0-3128 GCA_045133355.1 Acutalibacteraceae bacterium | reverse complement strand
TGTTTTGTGCTTTTCCCAAAAGCTCTTGTCCTTGAATTTCATAAGACCGGCGAACATAGAGCCGTCGTTCATATGATGACCGTAGATAATGATATTGTCGCTTGGCAGTTCCATATCGCAGTTTTCCTGAACATAAGGACAGCCGTAGTCGGTGTATGCCTTATCAAAGCCGTGCTTCAGATAGAAGTTCGGGTTGTCCTTTGACTGCATAACGGGATAATTGATTTTTGTGTCCTCAACCTTAATCCAGCCGACCATATCGTTGTTTTGCAGATAAAGCTCCTGATACTCCGGGATAAAGGTCTTTTCTTCGGAGTAGTTCATCGGCTCTGTGGTTTCTTCAGGCTCTGTCTCCACAACCTCAATCAGATTGTCGTACATCTCAGCCTGCTTTGCAGAGTCGTAATAGTGCTTGATGAGAAAACCTGAACTGACGGCAAATACAATGCTGAAAGCACAGATTATGGCAATATAGATTTTGTTTTTCATAGGTGTTTCCTTTCTCATTTACAGAATAGGGCAAGGGTTATACACCCTCGCCCGGTTTGGTTGTCATCAGCTTATACAGCTTCGTATTCTTCGGGAACTTATTTGCAAACGGCACAAGCGAACTGCCGACCTTAATCAGTCCGTGTCCTGCGTCAACATTCGTGATATATGAAAGCTGGAGGTCGGAAATGTTAAGCAGCTTGGCAAGCTCAATTCTGTCGGTTGACGCCTGATTGAGCATAATCAAAAACTCGCTGTTTGCAAGCATAGTTCTTGCCGTATGGCTCTGCAAAAGGTCGTCCACATTCTGCGTAATGCCGGTGGCATAAGCACCGTACTTTCTCACACGCTTCCAAAGGGTAAACAGGAAGTTTGCGGAGTATTCGTGCTGGAACAGGAGGTAGATTTCATCAATGAAGATGAAAGTCTGCTTACCCTTAGCACGGTTCTGTGTGATTCGGTTCAGAATAGAGTCAAGGACGACAAGCATACCGATAGGCATAAGCTGCTTGCCGAGGTCAAGAATGTCATAACAGATAAGTCGGTTATCCGTATCAACATTGGTCGGCTTTGCAAAAGTATTCAAAGAACCGTGTGTAAACAGCTCGATAGCAAGGGCGATTTCCTTTGCTTCCGGCTCGTCCTGTTTCAAAAGTTCCGCACGGAAGTCCTGCAAAGTAGGAACAGTACCGGTATATCCTCTCTGCTGATAGTCTCGGTAAACGCTCGCCGTACAACGGTCGATGATAGATTTCTGCTTTGCTCCGAGGTTTGTGCCGCCGATAAGCTGTTCGCAAAGGGACATAATGAACTCGGATTTCAGGATAACCGGATTTGCTCCGTCGCCGTATTCCTTGTTCATATCCATTGCATTGATATGGCTCGGAGAAGTAGCGGAAATATTGATGATTTCGCCGCCGAGAGCCTTTACAAGCTGCGAATACTCTCGCTCGGGGTCGATGATAATAACATCTGCGTTGGAGGAAAGAATGATATTTTCAATCTCTCCCTTTGCCGCAAAGGATTTACCGCCGCCGGATACGCCGAGAATAAAGGAATTGCCGTTGAGTAGCTGTCTGCGGTCGGCGATAATCATATTTTTGCTGATAACATTCTGACCGTAGTAAATGCCGTTTTCGTGGTAAATGTCCTGAACTCTGAACGGGATAAATACCGCAAGGCTTTCTGTGGTAAGGGTTCTGAATGCGTCAATCTTGCGTGTTCCAAAGGGCATAGCCGTATTCAGTCCGTCCATCTGCTGATACTTGAGAACGGCAAACTGGCACAAATGCTTTCTTGCCGTAGTAAGCAGAGCTTCGGTGTCGTTATCAAGCTGTTCTTTGGAGTCCGCAGTATGAACCATAGTAAGTACAGCGAACATCATTCGCTGATCACGAGTAGTAAGGTCATCAAGGAACTCCTTCATTTCCTTTTTCTGCTGTTCCATATCATACGGAACGGTAGCGGAAAAGTTATTGTTCTGATTCTGCTTTCTCTGCCAGTTGGTTATATTCGTCTCAACCCCAAGCAGTCTGCTCTCTGCTTCTCGCACCGCTTCATCGGTAGGAACAGGTACGATGTCAATGGACATCATCAGGTTGCGGTTCAGGTCGGTAAGCTCAGCTACCATACTGTCCTTGATATAGGAAGCGTACTCACGAAGAAAAAGGACTCTCCCGTAACGGTTTCCCATTTTGAAGTAGTCCTTTTCAAATTCCATTGTATCCGGGCAAACATAATCCTTGAAATCGTGTCCCTTTTTTCTCGTTTCCTTAATATTGAAGTGGTAGGCGGTTTCCTCACCGACACGGAAGAAATCGTGGACAATTCTCAGCCTTTCATCGGTTTCAAGCTCCACACATTTGCTTCCGAGTCTTGCAAAGTGGGCAATCAGGTCAGCGCCGACACGGGCAAAATAGGTTCTTGCGTCCTCCACGCTCTTTTTGTTGATGGAGATAGTAACATACTTATCCTGAACGATTGCGTTTGCACCGGTCGCCTTGTCGAGAAGCATTTTGTTATATTCCTCTCGGTAAACATCAAGCTCATCGCCGGTTTCGGGGATAAGAATGGTTTTCTCAAAGTCCAAACGGTTAAGCCGTCTGTTGTTGATAGTCAGCTTTGTAGTAGCTCCGCTGTCAAGAGAGTTGAGAAGCTCGGAGTATTCAAGGAACATTGCTTCCTTGTCCTCACGGCTTGCTACGGCAAAGTTAATATCCGTGAACTTGAAGCTCTTGGAATACTTGTCCTTGCCCACACGGAAAATGCCGTCGTCATAAATAGCGGTGATGGGAATACAATCCTGTACGCCCTTTGGTACTACAAACTTTTCTTTGTCCTGCTTTAACAGGTTTGTAAGGGTTTTAATCATTGTTCTTATAAGCCTCCTTCTGTTTTTGTTCGATTGTCGGTTTCATCAATTCGTAATAGGTGTTGGTGGAATGAAAGACCAGCTTTTTCGGCATAAGGAACTCGGACTTTATCCACGCCCATATAAATTTCTCAGCCGTCATTCCGTTGTATTTCACAAAGCCGAGAGCCGCAAAAGGGGCAGCTCCCAAAATGCACACCCACGATACGGTTTCTGTTCCGAGGTACGGTTTTAGGAGGAAGTAAAGTCCTACCGCTACCGCACAGGC
>JBGUUB010000063.1:0-8633 GCA_045133355.1 Acutalibacteraceae bacterium | reverse complement strand
GCAAGGCTGACAAGAAGCCCTGTATCGCCGAGATAACATTTTACTGCCGATTCATTTTTGTTTAATGCAAAGCCGACATTCGGATCGTTGCATTTATAACAAAGATTGCAGATCATTGAATCGTCAAGCCAAAAAAGCGGTTCATCATATTTATCAAAGGTGGCATTAGAATCAATATTACTCAATACGATTTTCTTTTCATGAGTAGACAGGTATGCCGGAATATTTTCAAATATAGCCGACACCTTAGAATTATATCTTCTTGCCGCTTTTTTAATATCGTCGCGGTATAGTCCGAGTATATCCCTTTTTTCGGTATCCGCTGCGGCAAAGTCACGACTTCCGTTTTTATAAGCCAAAACAGCCTGCGGCATACCGCCGACAAGGATATATTCTTTAAAAAGCCGCAGTGCTTTATTGTGCATGGACCTTTCAAGCGGTTCTCTTTTTTTGAAACACTCAGCTATATAATCGAGCAAAATGTCTTCACCGAGAAAAGAGGAGAACTCCACAAAATCAAGCGGATACATTTTAATTTTTCTCTCTTCCGAGGGAATTGTAATACTTTCAACATTTTCCTTTATGGAAATCAGCGAACCTGTTTCGAGATAATCGTAACGACCGTCTGCCACAAGATATTTTATAGCTTCCCTCGCTTTTGGGAATTTTTGAATTTCATCGAATATTATAAGACTTTCACGCTGATACAGCCTTGTATTGTATTCAAGCGACAGCGACTGAAAAAATATATCCAGTTCTGTAAGATCGTCAAAAAGAGACTTTACTTTTTTTGACGCCTTATTGAAATCTATGAGAATATATGACCTATATTCGTTTTTTCCAAATTCTTCGGCAACTGTTGACTTTCCGATTCGCCTTGCACCTTCAATCATAAGCGCTTTTGTCCCGTTTGCGGATTTTTTCCATTCACACAGATCTTTATATATTTTTCGCTTAATTTCCATTTAAGAATACCGCCTTTCATAATACGCTGTTTGTATTATACCATAATTGCCAACAGTACGCAAGATACAAATGTAAAAAAAGATAGGCAATACGCAAGGTTCTAAATATATTATATCCTACCGTTCTGATTTTATTTATGAATCTGTGTTTTTGAAATTTCGGCGCTATGTAACAGGCGGCAGGATTGCTCCCGCCGCCGCAATACATTACCTCGCGTCACGGCTGTCTGCTCGGTCCGGTTCTTCTGATTCTTCACTGCGTTCGCCGTCAACGATTTCATTGTCCTTCTTATCCATATCGAGAAGCGTGTTCAGTTCTGCAAGACGGGCGGACTTTGTTTTAAGCTCCTCCTCGTGCGGAAAGGGCTTTTGGGACTCCACCTTTGCATTTTCAAGCTGCACCTTGGTATCTTCAAGCTGCTCCTTGCAGGCGATCTGTCGCTCGGGCATTGCGCCGATCGCATTGTCCAGTCGCAGAATATTACCGAAAATATCTGTACCGAGAACAACGGTGTGCCGCAGTTCGCCGATAAGAACTATCTTGTATTCTTTGCTGAAGGTGTCAAAGGACAGCTCCATATCAAAGCCACGGTAAGTGCCGAGCCTAATCGGGTCGGGATTGGTCATTGCTTTGCAGGCGGCTATAATTGCTTCGCCGGCTTCTTTTTTGTCGGTGAAATTAAAGCCCTTTATATCCATACCGCAAAAGCTGTCTTTGTCTCCGACCGGGTGACTTTCGGCAGTGGCGATATCCTCCTCATACCCCTTGATGCGTTCTTCCAAAGCCGCAATTTTCTGTGGGAACTCCTTATGGATTTTATCCTCTAACGAATAAACCTGACTGAGGTGGTTGGCTTTGAGAAGTTTAAGCCTGGATACATCAATATCCAAGTCCATTTTCTCTTTAATATACGGATTGCCCGTACAAAGTGCCTTTATTTCAGCATAGGAGAGAGCCTGTTCGTCCACATCCTCCGCAGAGCGTACAGGACTTTTTGAGGTCATAATCTGTCCTATGAACTTTTGCTTGCTTTCAACAAGCTGATACAGATAGCTGTCAAAGGTGTTTTCGGTAACATAGGTGAATATCTCGACTTCGGGATTATCGTTGCCTTGTCGGATAATTCGTCCCTCACGCTGCTGCAAATCCGACGGTCTCCAAGGGCAGTCAAGGTGATGCAGGGCAATCAGCTTTTTCTGCACATTTGTGCCTGCACCCATCTTTTGCGTGGAACCGATAAGCACCCTAACCTGACCGCTTCGCACCTTGCCGAAAAGTTCTTTTTTCTGCATTTCGGTATTTGCGGAATGGATATAGGCGATTTCTTCCTTTGGTACGCCTTTTGCAATAAGTTTATCCCGCAAATCATCGTATACATTAAAACTACCGTCGCCGTGCGGTGTGGAAAGGTCGCAGAATACCATCTGTGTAGAACGTTCATCCGCAGTTTTCTGCCAGATGTCAAATACATTATCGGCACAGGCGGACACTTTGCTCGTTTCGCTGTCGGGGAGCATTTCGTTTATCATACGCTGGTCAAGTGCCAGCTTCCGTCCGTCGTTTGTGATAAGCAGCATATTATCAATGCTTGAGTCCACCATCTTGTTACGCACCTTTTCGGCTCGCTCGGATAGTGACTTCACCATTTCCTTTTGCTGTTCGGACGGTTTTAAGACCACATTATGATAGTTTGCTTTCGGCACAGGCAAGTTTAACATATCCGCCGTTTGAATATCCGCTGTTTCTTTGAACAGGGACATAAGCTCAGGCAGGTTGTAGAACTTGGCAAAGCGTGTTTTGGCACGGTATCCGCTGCCTTCGGGAGCAAGCTCGATTGCCGTTACCGTCTCGCCGAAGGTAGACGCCCAACTGTCAAAGTGAATAAGGTTGTTCCGTTTCAGCAGGTTGTACTGCAAATACTTCTGCATAGTATAAAGCTCCACCATAGAGTTGGAAATAGGCGTACCGGTTGCAAACACAACCCCTTTACCGCCCGTTAGCTCGTCAAGATAACGGCACTTCATATAAAGGTCGCTGGACTTTTGCGCCTCGGTTTGAGAGATACCGCCCACATTCCGCATTTTCGTAAATGCGGCGAGGTTCTTGTAATAATGCGCTTCATCAATAAATAAACGGTCAACTCCAAGCTCTTCAAAGGTAACGACATCATCCTTTCGGGTTTGGTCATTTAACTTATCGAGTTTTTGTTTGACCGTCTTTTTAGACTTTTCAAGCTGTTTGATTGAGAAGTTTTCTCCGCGATTCTTTTTAAGCTCTGCAATGCCGTTCATGATTTCCTCAAGCTGTTGGCTGAGAATAGCCTGTTGTCGTTCAATCGACATGGGTATCTTTTCAAACTGGCTATGCCCGATAATAATAGCGTCGTAATCACCGGTGGCAATTCTGCCGCAGAATTTCTTGCGGTTCTTGGTTTCAAAGTCCTTCTTGCTTGCCACAAGAATATTGGCGGACGGGTAAAGCTGAAGATACTCTGCCGCCCACTGCTCGGTCAGGTGGTTAGGTACTACAAACAGGCTCTTTTGACAAAGCCCCAAGCGTTTGCTTTCTTGTGCCGCCGCAACCATTTCAAATGTCTTGCCGGCACCTACCACATGAGCAAGCAAGGTATTACCACCGTACAGAATATGGGCGATGGCGTTGACCTGATGTGGACGAAGGGTAATTTCCGGATTGATACCGACGAAGTTCAAATGCTCGCCGTTATACTCACGGGGACGAACGCTGTTAAACTTTTCGTTATACAGCTTGCAAAGCCTGTCCCGTCGCTCCTGATCCTTCCATATCCAGTCGGCAAAAGCGTCCTTGATAAGCTGCTGTTTGCCCTGTGCAATGGCGGTTTCCTTTTTGTTCAGCACCGGCTTTTTATTGCCGTTTTCGTCCTCCACATAATCAAAGATACGCACATCACGAAGATTTAATGTTTCCTCTATAATCTTGTATCCGTTGATACGGCTTGTGCCGTAGGTATTATATACCTTGATATTTCCTCTGTCGTAGGACTTGCCCTCAATATTCCATTCGCCCGTGTACTCCGAATAGTGCACATGAATGTTCCAAGAGATATACCTTGCCGTACTGAAAAGCTCGAACATAAACTGCTCGACATCCTCCGGTGGCAGCCAAGTTGCACCGAGTCGGACGGATATTTCGCTTGCAGTAAGGTCTTTCGGCATAACCTCGGATAGTGCCCTTACATTGACTTCAAAAGCAGTATCGCTCTCAGCCGCCGTCTTTGCAACTGCAAGTTTCTCTCGGACATTACCCGACAAATATTCATCAGCGGGTATATATTTCGGTTCGGAGGAACCTTCGGAATAAAACGGGTTAAGAAAGATGACACCCGAAAGGTCTTCGGCAATTTCTTCCTCGCTTTTTCCCGTCAGGTCGCACATATACGGGATATCTATCTTCGTTTTCTCCGCAAGGGATAAAGCCAAGGCTTCGGAAGCCGTATCTACGCTTGCAACCGTAACCTTTTGCTTTATGGTTCGCTTTGAGAACATATCCGCTTTGCGGACAAAATTGCCCTCATCGTCAAGCACTTCAAGGGAAGAAAGTAAGCTGTAAGAACTGTCGGAATTGAAAGCGGAATTGTTCGCCCTTGAATTGATAAGTCCGTATTTTTTGCTGAAAGCGTCATACAGCTCGTTGAGCTTTTCCTGCTCTGCCTTAATATCCGATTCGGGATAATCTTCGGTTTGGTATTCAATAAGCGTTCTCACACAGTCACGAATACCGATCATACCCTTAATTCGGTTTTCGGCGGTTACGGATACATCAACGGGCTTCATACGGCTGTTTTCACGGTAATAGATTTTGCCGTCAACTACCGTGTAGCTGAAATTACGAACCTCGGGATCGGCGGGGATAGACAGGTCTTCTTCCTCGTTGGTCAGGTCTTCGTATTCATATTCCGTAACCTCTGCATGGATGTTTTCTATGGCTTGTGTCAACTGCTCCGAAAGGCTTTGATCCTCATAGGCGATACAGGCTGACTGCATACTGTGCGGACCGGTTATCATTTTTATTTCGCCCATAATCATATCGGGATTATCCACAAAGTAGCTGTTCATCTTGATACCGTTTTCATCGGTGCCGAGATGCACCCAATCGGGTTCAATGTCGATAAGCCTGTCACGCTTTTGCAGGAAGATAATATCCGAGGTAACTTCCGTTCCTGCGGCGTCCTTAAAGGTATTGTTCGGCAAGCGAATAGCACCTAAAAGGTCGGCTCTCTGTGCAATATACTTTCGGATTGCCGGATTTTCTTTATCCATCGTACCTTTTGAAGTGATAAAGGCAATAATACCTCCCGGTCGCACCTTATCAAGCGTTCGGGCAAAGAAATAATCATGAATAAGGAAATTATGCTTATCATACCGCTTGTCCGGTACTTTGAACTGCCCGAACGGGACGTTGCCCACCGCCGCGTCAAAGAAGCTGCCCGGCAGCTTTGTATCCTCAAAGCCCTGCACGGCAATACTGTTTTTCTGATAGAGCTGCTGTGCGATTCTTCCCGAAACTGCGTCAAGCTCGATACCGTAGAATTTAGCGTCTTCCATACTGTCGGGGACAAGTCCCATGAAATTGCCGATACCGCAGGAAGGCTCCAACACATTACCGCTTTTGAAATTCATATTTTCAAAAGCCTTGTATATTGCCTTAATAACAACGGGCGGCGTATAAAAGGCGGTCAATGCAGACGCCCTTGCCGACGCATATTCGTCCTCCGAAAGCAGCTCCTTTAGCTCTGCATAATGCGGATTGGTTTCCTCGAAGAACTGCGGCAGACCGCCCCAACCTACATAAGCGGATAAGATGCGCTGTTCGGTGCCGTTAGCAAGTCGGTGTTCTGCTTCAAGCTTTCGTAAAAGCTGAATGGCGTGGACATTGTTATAGAATCGGTCAAGCGGAGTACCTACGCCGATGTTATCGTCCTCTATGCGAAAATTTGTACGGTAATCGCTCTTGATTTCGGGGAATATGATGCTCGGCGACAGTTTGCCATGCTTTTTCTGTTCGGGCGGAGGCGCAAGGGTTTCTTCAGCTTTTTGAACCGATGAAACAATCCGTCTTACCTGAAGCTTATCCCCGGGTTCATGGGTTACGGCTACCACATCATAACCTGCGTCCAATAGCTTTTGGGTATATTCCTCTGTTTTGAACACAGGAAAGCCACACATCGGTGTGCTGATTGATTTGTTTTCAAAGGTTCTCTTTGTAATGGTCAAATCAAGCACTTCGTGTGCAATTTTCGTATCTTGTTCACCGAAGATTTCAAAAAAATCGCCGACCCTTTGAATGACAACCGCATCGGGGTTTTCTTTCTTTGCTTTTTCGTACTCATCCCAAGGGGACGGAGCACGGTAATCCTTCACCTCAACGCCGTTATGCACGCAAAGCTCAGCAAAGTCTTTGAGCAATTCGCCCGAAAGCTCATTCGGCTTGCCGTATTCGTCATAGCTGATAGCATCCTCCACAAGAAACGCATAGAACTGTTTACCCCGCCAAACATTGTTGTAACCGTCTGTTGCGACCAACCCATCGTCATCAAAGCTGAGCTTGATATCACCGACATTCAGCTTATCTAATATGGCATAAAGAATTTCTGTTCCACGGTCATAAACAGGCAGGGAGATCGGCTCGTTCTGCCCAGCCATTCTGTTAAGTTCTGCTTGATGTTCCGCTTCAAATTGCTGAATATCCTTGTGGATGCTCAGAATATTTTCGGGTGTGAACCGGATATAATCGCAGTCCATCTCATAGTCGTTTTCAGCTTCCATAAAGAACGGCGTGTTGATGTCGGCTAAAAACTGATCCGACATTTCTTCAAGATCTGCAACAAACCGATCCGTGTTTTCGGGATGATTCGCTATATCATATTGCTCGATAAGTTCCTCAAAAAAAGAGAAGCTCAAATCGCCCGAAACATACTGACCTCCGGCATTTGCATCGGGATTGAAATATATCCAATGAACGAGGTCGTTTCCGCTATCCAGGGATATTCTCACTTTCGTGTTGTCCTGGGTTTCTTCCGACTCGGCAATAACGCTTTCTACCACATGTAGGTACTTGTCGTTCATCGGATTTTCGCTTACCTTGCGATCAAATTCCTCCCGTGACATATCTTCGCAAAACAACGGAAATTCGCTGTCGTTGAGCGTGACGGTGTCGCCGTCAAGGGATAGGATAGAATATTCCTTTGTTCCTATATATACCGAATCACCGAGCGAAAAGCGGTATTCTTTCGGCGGTTCGGGCGGCGGGTTCAGCTCGTCATAGGTTGGCTCAAAGGGTTTTGCTATATCGCAGGATAAGGCTTCAAGCATTCTTTCAGCCCGTTCGGTCAAGTGGGTTTTTGAGTCAATAATCTTTTGAAGTGACTCACGCATTAACGGCAAGATAAACGGCTTGCCGGAAACATACTCACAACGCTTTTCTCCGGCAGTAAACTTTGACGCACAATCGCCAAGCTCGAACATAGAAAGAACGGCACTCTCATTACCAAGCTGTCGTTCAAAATCATTGTAGTCCTCAAAAATAGAGCGAAACTCACGCATTAGCTCAGAGCGCTTATTTCTGTCCTCCGTTTCTCGCTTATACGCAGGATACGCTTCTCTTTCAGCCGGTGTTAAATACCTATCGACCTTTATAAGCTCACCGATACGCTTTTCGGCGGCGTTCCATGTGATTTGGTATTCAACTCTGTCGGAGTTTCCGGTAATACCCTTTGATATTTCAATGCCCTTGCCGTCGTGTTGCTCCCAATATCCGCTTTCGGGCAGGGCGCCCGAATGTCCGCCTGTTCCGTATTCGGATTTCAAAAAAGCAATGTTTTTCTCTTTGCTTTCCTGTTTTGAAAACTGCTCATAAATACGGAGCTTACTTTGCGAATAGTCGCTACCTCGGCAAAGCACGTAGTCGATTGCCTCCTGGGGCAACACAAACTTCTTATCCTTTTCGTTTTTAGCTTCTTCAATGAGCTTTATCTGTTCGCCGACAGTGGGTAGAGACTGTTCATCTGGGCTGAGCCATTCATGCAAAAGCATCAGTCCGTAGATCTTGTTTGCAATGCGCTCCCAACTCAAAAAATCCTCTTTTTCACGGGTGGGATAACTGCCGCGCCACATGGTAAGCAAATCGTCATAGGCACGGTAGCCTACACGCTGACCGCTTTCAAGAATATGCTCTACATAGGTGTTGTCAAAGAAGCCCTTAATAAAATTACCACGTTCCCTGCGATCCTCATGTTCCGCAAAAAACGTGGCAATTTCTTTTCGATGGTCTTTTAAGGCAATACAGTTACGAAGCAGCTCGGCTTTTTCATCATCCTCGTGATAATACGGGATTTCACTGCGGGCGTCGTAATCGTGACCGCTTAGCTGTAGACGATTTCCTTCAGCACGATTTCCTCCGCTGATGCCTTGATGTTGTTCATCATCTGCACCCACTTCATTTGGTCGGTCGCTTTCAGCGTTTCGTTCACGCCCTGCGCTTTCGCCATATCGGTTGTCAGCTTCTCCATCATCTCGTTCGCTTGACGGTCTATCTGTTCCAGATGTCCGTTCAGCTTGCCCGTCAGTTGAAGCCCCGACAACATCGTTTTCCTGTGATTCTTTAGAAATGTGTGGCGCAGCATTCCATAT
>JBGUUB010000062.1:0-30864 GCA_045133355.1 Acutalibacteraceae bacterium | reverse complement strand
TCCGCCCCCTCGGGGGTAGTTGCTAGTCTAGTTCTATGCCCTCGCGTTTCGCTCTTAGCTCTAATATATCTATATATTCGTACATAGTCCTAGCTTGTCGCTTTAATAGCTCTACATCTGTTAGTTTGAAACTTAGATTTTCTTTGTAAAAGTCGTCTAATATTTTCTCTAGCCTCTTAACTCTTATACTCACTTGCTTATACTCAGCTATAAACCTTTCTTTGTAGTCGTCGCTTATCATGCCCGCTATTAACTCGTTGCCCTCTATAGTTGGAGTATCTTTTAATAACTGTATAACTCCGCCTGCGTCTGTTAAAAAGCAATCGCTTAAATATTTATCTTTTAGTACTTCTATTAGTGCGTCCGCGTCTATTAGTCTCATTTAGTCGCCCCTTTCTAAATAAAATCCCCTATTAGTTCCTCGTTTACATTTCCGAAAACGTTAACCGCTTTATTTTGCCATTTTTTATAAGCGTCTAAGTACATTTCTTTTTTATCTCCATTATATGTTACTTCATAATACATACCGTCACTTAGCGTAGTGGATAATAACGCCTTATTATTCTGTAATACTTTACTAAGCCAAACTACATAAATATCTTGTCTATTCAAGTCTTTACTGTCTGTTATATCTCTAACTTCGTCGTAGTATTGTATTATTAATGTCTTGGCTAACTCTATAAAATTATCATTTCCCATTTACTCTCCCTCGCTTTCTTTAAATACTTCGCCGCCTATAGTTGTTTCTTTAATAGTAAAGCCATTTATTAATTTATGTATCAAGTCGTAAGGTGTCTTTGCCGCTGTCTCGCCCTCATGGTAACATATAAAAGCGCCGTCCTCTGTTAGTCTCTTTATTCTGCCTAGCTCGTACCTATCGCCGTTTACATATATGATATACTCGCCTACTTTAAACTTTTCCATTTGCTAGCCCCTTTATCGTTTATTCTGAATAGCTTCATACTTTGCAAGCTCGCCCCTTTTGTTTTCTATCGTCTCGCCTATGATCCTCGCTAACGTGCTATACTTTTCCGCCTTTGCATGATACTCTCGCGATAGTTCGCATAACTCCCTTAATTCTTTCTCAGTAGTAGCTATAGCTATGTTTAACTCGTCCATTTAGTCGCCCCCTTTCTCATTTATCCCCGTTTATTATTAAGTTGTCTATATGATCCGCTAGTTTCTTTTGTATTACGTCTATTAAGCTTAACGTAAACTTTTTAGCTACTCTTGGGCTTGCCTGCCTTGGCGTTATGATGCCATAATCTTTTTTAAGTTTCTTTTTTGCTTGGCGTCTGTTCATTTAGTAGCCCCTTTCTGTTGCTATGTATATATCCGTGCTATAATATGCTATTCTGCGCTCGTCGTCCTGCGTAAGCTTTACGTGTATATTGTTTTTTAATTCCTCTACAAGTGGTTTTAATAACCTATCTTTTATTATATTTTCACGGTCTGCCATAGGTATATTAGCCATAGCGTTAAGTTCACTATATCCAATAGCTATTTTATTTCTAAATAATAACGGTTTTATAGTTTTTGTCTTAACTATTTTTTCCCTAAGTTCTAAAGCTTTAAGCTGCTCCAATTCTTTTTTATACTTCTTAGCTTTCTGTCTTGCGTTCATTTAGTCGCCCCTTTCTATATCTATCGCGTTATCCTTTACCCTTTTATCTATCTTTGCTTTTAATAGCTTCGCCGCTTCTCTGTCTATCTCGTTATACTTGTTATTTTCAGAAAAAGCTAATAAAGCGGTTGTTATTATTAACGTGTCCATTATTGACAAGTCCATAGTTATAGGTTTATCTACTTTCATGTCCTGCGCCTTTCATGTAATCAAATATGCTTAATTGTTCGCCCGTTTCTATTATGTTGTCATTCTTTGGCGCTTCTCTTGGGCAGCAAGGGAAAAATTTATATCTACTTATTTCCGACAAGTCAAAGTTATTTACTACGTTGCCGTCCTCGTCGTAATATATCGGCTTTGTTTTGTCCCTTGTTACCCTAAAGCACTCTTTTGTCATTTGATCCTCAACCCATAAATCAAACATTCAAGTCTAGCTCCATTTGTCCCAACTTTACAATATGCTCTATGTTGCCCTCGAATTTCTTGTTATTGCATCTCCAACCGCCATGCCTATAAAAAAGCCCGCTCCCTTTCGGATCTGCGTAAACTTTACCGCCTATTATTTTATCCTCGTTAAGTCTTGCCGTATGGTTTAATAGGTCCTTGGCTTTATAATTTTCGTAAAAACTTGGGCAAGGTTGTAATTGTAAATCGGCGTCGTTAAATTTCCACGGCAGAAACGCGCCCCCGTCCTCAGTAATGAATCCATAATATAAAGCGTCGTCGGTTTCCCAACCCTTTTCAAGCCATTTTCTAATTGTTAAGCCCTCGGGCAAAATGTGCGCTATTTCTGCATCGTATAATATAAAACTATGTCCGCTTAGCCCGTCATACTGTATGCTATGCACTATTTGCCCCTCGGTTAACTCATAGCCATATTTTAAATTATAAAAATCTGCTATATAGTCCTCTATCCCGCATATACCGCGCTTATTGTTATGCCAACGCATAACCACGTTAGGAAAATGTAATATCATTTTATCGCTACCCTTTCTTTAACTAACTCTCTTAAGTAGTCCGCGCTTAGCTCTCCGTCGTCTGCCTGCCTATGATGATAATTGCATAGCGTTATTAAATTATCGTCGTCAAGTAGTCCGTTAGGATCGTCGCGCAGCTTGGTTATATGATGCACTTCTAAGTTATCGTAAGTATATAACCCTTGCGCCCTGCATACTTCACAAAGCCCTAGCGCGTCCTCTTTTATCTGCTTAGCCTTTTTAGTCCATGCGTAAGTACTTCTTAGCTTATCGTCCTTAGTGCGGTTATATATACGCCCTACGTTGCAATTATAGCCTCTTGGGTGTATTTTCCCGCACTTAGAGCAACTTTTTAAGTCCATATTAACCCCCCTTTATAAATTAGCCCTTGCTCTATACCTTACTTTAATAAAAGGTTGTCTATACGGCTTTATAAGGCTTTTAACGGGCTTAAATTTAGGCTTTTTAGATATTTCCCCGTATTTTTCCGTTATATCCTTTAAAATTTCGCCTAACTTTTCTATCGTGTCGCGTATAATCTCGCCTAGCGTTTTAAATTTGTCTCTTAACTCGTCCTCTAGCTCTTCTATTGCCTCAAAGTCTATTGTTTTATAGTCCATATTAAAGCCCCCTTTTATTTTAGCTCTATCCATATTTCGCCGTCGCTATCTGCCATAATTCTTTTTATTTTAGCCTTATAATAGCTTATGCTTATATCTTTAGCCGCTCCCTTATACTCTATATCTACCTCGCCTTTATACTGAGACATAACAATAATATTTTGCGTCGGATAAAGCTTTTTATATAATTTATAAAAAGTCATATTATAACCCCCTTACAAGTTCTTTTATATCCTCATAATTTACTTGTAACATGATGCCCCTTTTTTCGTCTGCTAGGCTTAGTGTCATAAAGTTATTTTTTAAGCCTTTTATTTTGCCCGTTTTTTCAACTCTTATAGTTACGTCGCCCACTTCCATAGTTAACGGCGTTACTATCATGCCTTTAACTGTCTTTGCTTTCATTGTCTGCCCCCTCTTTCTCTTTGGCGTACTTATTGGAGCTTATTTTAAGTATAGCCCCTAAAAAGGTATCTATAGCGGTTATAGTTGCCGCTATTGCCTCGGCGTAAGTTATGCCCCATATATTTCCAAGCGCTAATATTAACGTTGCCAAAGCAGGCAAAACGTACAAAGCTATATCTTTTAATATGTCATAAGTTTTATTATTAAAAATCATATTTAACCCCCCTTTACTTTACGCGGATCTTATCGCCTGCGTATATCTTATTAGCGTCTGCTATATTATTAAGCTTTACAAGCTTATCTACTGTAGTGCTATATTTGTTAGCTATAGAGCTAAGCGTATCGCCTGCTTTTATTGTGTAGTACTTCTTTTTATCCTCAGTAGTTGCTTTAAGCTTAGCGTTTACTAAGTCTTGGACTTTATAATAATCATAGCCCGCAGCCTCTAGCGCCTTTTTTCTTTTTGTACCGTTGCCCCACTTGCCCGCTATTACTTCCTCGGCTACTTTCTCGTAGCTTTTCTTTTTCTTTGCCTTTGGCTTACTGATGCTTATATTATAAAACTCTGATACGTCGCAATAACCCGCCACGCCGTCAATTATAGCCGTGCTAGCATATTGCCAAGCGTCCCACGTTATTGTATTAGAATTTATATTAGGCTCTATACTAGAATACTTAGCAACCCATAAATAAAAGTTAGTCAGCTTATCGGCATATAAGAAAGTATTAAGCCACCACTCGCCCGCGTATACTCCGCCCGCGTAGCCCTCTTTTTGGACTTCCTCGCAAAATGCTTTTATTATTGCCGTACGGTCTGCCCTGCTAAGCTTGTTATGATCCGCGCGCCCTCTGTAGTCGTCCGTCGCGTCCTCGCTATCTATAAACACGGGCAAGGCTATTTTATAGCCCTTTATCATGTTAATAGTGAATTTAGCCTCTTCTCTTGCCTCTGCTTCGGTTATTGCCTGCGTAAAGAAGTATACGCCAATCGGTACGCCTGCCTCTGATGCTTCTTTTAAGTTAACTCTTGCTCTTTCGTCCTCTTTAAGAGTTCCCGCGCTATATCCTCTATAGCCCACTCTTATAATTGCGCCGTCGCAAGCGCTTTTAACATTTTTCCAATTTATGACGCCGTTAAACTCTGAAACGTCTATAATTTTATACTTAGCCATATCTTGCCCCTTTCTGTTATATTAATTCCATTTCTATAGCTGTTAGATAGATCACTTTTGACATTATCGTATAGTATAAGCTTTTCGGTATATGCTCCGTAGTTTCCGCCTTTGCCTGCGTGTAATGCTCTAAAAAAATTAGCTCCGCTATTTCCTTATCCTCAGTATTAAGCCCGTTTAATACCTTTTCTATTTGACAAATACGCGTACTTGCTATAAGTAGCCCCCTCGTGTCGCCTTTGTAGTTCTTTAGCAGCTTCTTATTTGCCTTATAGTCTAATAGCTCTTTTTTTACAAATTGGCGGACGTGCCACGGTATTTTGTACTTGTTTCTCACTCGTCTATAACCACCTTTCTATATACTGATTTTTGCCCTTTAGCTCTTGCGTGGCTCATAGCGCTATCTATAGTATTTTTGGTCGTGCCTAGTTCCTGCGCTAATTCCTTTACGCTGTCCCCCATAGCTACGATAAATTCATATTTATCTTTGGTAACTTTAATAAATACGTGTTTCATGCGTCGCCCCCTTATCTTGTTTATAGCGTAAGCACTCCTTTTGGCTTTGTTGGTGGTAAACGTACACCCCCCTAACGCAGCAACGCCCCCGCTCTTTTACTTTTCCGTCTACCTCTAAGCGTTCAAAGTTTGCACATGATCCGCATTTATTTTCAAATTCTTTCTCTTTCATGTTTCGCCCCCCTCTAGCATCTTCGGCACGTTCTTAATTAGTGCCTTTAAATTCTGAGGCAAAGCAGCCTCTTTTTTATGCTTCTCTAGTTCCTGCTCGTATATCATGCGAAAGTTAGCACGGTCTACTTGTATTTCCTCACTAAAGCATAAGTTGCGATACCCTAAACGCTCTACTACTCGCCTTGTTAATTTGTCCATACTATCCAAAGCTTTAGCCTCTTCATATGATCCATACTTACTTATAGCCTTTAGCACTTCCTGCCAAGCGTCGCCCCACTCTTTAGCCTCGCCTTGCATCAAAGCCGCCGCGCCCTCTCTTATGTCTGAAATAGCGGGGCTCCATTTATTCGACGCTACCCACTTATTTAGCATAATCTCGGCTATGTTATACGGTATATCGTTTAATTGATTAAACCATAGCTGCATAGCTTGCTCATTTGGTAGCAAGTTTTCTTTTGGGTAGTAAGTCCGCAAGGCGCTAGCAAATATTGCAAAATCTTGTTTTGTCATTTAGTCCTCACTTTCCGCCCAAGCGCTAGCCATGTTATAAAAGTTATCTAGCTCTTGCGCCTTAGTATTTTTAGCCTTGCCTTGCTCTGCATCTTTCCGCGCCCAATTTCTTATAGTTGCATAGTGGCTTTTATACTTATTACCCTTACTTGCTATATAGTTCGATAAGTTCTCTATTTTCTGCAAGTAGTCGGGGTATTCTGCCTTAAGCTTCTCTAATTCCTCGTCGGTTAATAATACGTTGTTATATTCCCCGTATTTATGTTTGACGGGCGCGAGTGCTTTCTCTCTCTTGCTCTTACTCTTCTCTATCTCTATATCTTTCTCTTTATCTATATCTATATCTTTCTCTATCTCTGTGTAACAATTAGTAACGGGCGGTAACACGGCGGTAACATTGTTACCATTTAAAAGTTTGTCCCGCTCCCTTTTTTTCCGCATAAGCTCGGCTTTATCTGTCTCCGATCCTATTAAATAAGGCACTTCAGTAAGTATATACTCGCTTTCGCTTCTCTTGGATAAAAGCCCCATATTTTCTAGAAATATAAGCGTCGCCCTTACGTTCTCGGCGTCCTCGTCAAGTGCTAAAGCCATTTCCTCGTAAAAGGTAGGCTCTACACCCTCATAGAATAAAAGCCCCTCGTCTTTCAAGCTTAAGAGTTGTAGCTTTAAGTATATAATTGTGTAAGTGTCGCCGCCTGCTATCCTGCGTAACTTTTTCATAGCTATATTAGTGAAAAAGGACGCCTTTAACTTTAACCAATAATATTTTTTAGCCATCATTTAACCCCCGTACTGTTTGCTATCGCAAATAATAAAAGCCACGCCCCACTAATTCCGCAGATAATTAACGGTATTATGCTTTCACTATCGAGCATCATAGCCCCAAGTAGGCATATAACCACGTTTATAGCTAACTTTATTTTTATCTTTCTATTTTTGCTCATTTTTCTATACCTCGTTTACTCTTTATCGTTTCCCCTGCTTATATACGTAATAACTACGATAGTTACGCATATTATTAGCGTTATTATGATGCCGTCGCTCATTCTATAACCCCCTTTTCTATATTGAATTTTGCTTTTAGATACTTGCTAAACTTTTTCTTATTTCTGAATTTAAGCGGCTTACACTTCTTAAGCGTCTGCTTTGGATAAGTTACCGCCCAAACGTCTTTATAGTCCACGCCCTTTTGTAGCGCCTCGGCGTGACTATTTACAAAAATATCTATATGATATGTCCCTATACCGCCGCCCGTATCCTCTGCGACGTATCCGTAAGTATTGCCAATCTTTAAATTAGTGCCGTAAGGTATAACCGACGGGTTAACGCCTACCGTCCGCCCCGCTGTTGGTGTCGTTCCGCTTGCCGTGATCTTACCGCCACCCGCTCCGCAGCACTCAGCGCACGGGCAGTAATAAGTTATATAAAAGCGTCCTAAGTAAGTTAATTTAGCCTTGGGCTTTTTGCTCCTGGCATATGTCGGAAAAGATACCGCCAAGCTTAAAACAAGCAATAATATGATTAGCCTTTTCATACGTCCGCCCCCTTTGCATACTCTTTATATTTCTTTTCTATCTCTCGGCGTTCTTTCCTCAGATCCTCGGGCGCTCTTAAGCTGTCGTCTTTCTCTTGCAACTTGCGACGGCAGCGGCTAACGGTTTCATACGGTGCAATACCGCACATTATCCTCATGCGCCTATCACTAAAGACTTGTTGCAACCAACCTTTGCCAAGTCTTAAATGCTGCACTTTTTCAAACACATAACACGCATATAACGCCATATCGTCGCAACGTGTCGCGTAATTTTCTTTAAGTATCGGTCTTATGTCCTGCTCTACGGTTTTAAATTTCATTTAGTACCCCCTTTTAAATCGTTTTTAAGGCGTGTTAATTGTTTTAGGTATCCATTTATACCTTTTTTCTATTTAAACGCGTCTACGGGCAAAATAAACGCATTTGCGTTCATGTTACGGCTATTATATGGACGTCCTAAAACGTCCTACCATTTTTTATATATAATTTCTGCCGTATCGCTCTATAAAGTCCTCTATAGTCTTATTATATTTTTCTATCCAAGCTACTTCGCAACGTGCCTTTAAAGTTAGATCTATTTTGCGGTTGCCGTGTACTCCGCCCGCTCCCGTGTGGTGTCTTTGGCAAAGATAAACTACGCAGCCGTCCGCCTCGCTTAGCTTGCGGTTAGCACTTCCAAAAAATACATGATGCCTATGCAAGCTTTGAGTTGTTCCGCAGATATAGCAAATTTTTTTATCTTGTAATATTGATTTAGCCATTGTTATTTGTATCTCCTGCTAAGTGTCTTAATATGAACCGCCTTGCATATTGTGGGTGTAATAATGATCGTCTTACTTGTCGTGTCATTTCCTCATTACCTCTTACCCTATTAACATTTAATGTCTTTACATACTCCAAAGGCTCTAAAACTAAGTTATCCTCAGATTGAAAGTTTATAAAAAAATATTGCGTCGGTTTTTTGTAATAGTCGCCGTCTTTTGTTCTGTCCTTGTCTATAATGGTAGGTTGTAAAGGAAAGTAAGTAGTTAAGTAATGAGGTTGATTATACGGGTTTTCTATTACTGTCTTGTACCCCCCCCCTTATACATACTAAGCACAATTTACAAAGCCGTTTGTATAAGTCGTGTAACTCGTCGTGTAGTTGCATACTGTAAAGTAACTTTTGCTCGTCCGTCCATTTACTTTGCTGCACCATTTGCCCCCTAAATGCTAACGGGATTTTACAATCAAACCTTGTACAAGGGAAAAACGCTACTATTACGTCGTCCTTTGTTATTCTGTCAAATATGCTTGGCTCGTTTTCGTAAGCCTTATCTATTTCGTTGTATAAGTCTATAATATTGTCGGTTTGTTCAAAGTCGTTTCGTATGTCATAATCTTCGGCAGGGATACCAAGTTTTATAAACTCGTTTTTAAATACTCCGCTTTGTTCAAACAAACAATGCGCTTTATTTATTTTCATATATCCCCCCGTCCTGCTACGCCGTATTCTCGCGAAAGTTGGCTCTCTAGTATCCTAAGTTGGAGCTTTACAACGTTAATATGTTCTTGATTGGCTTTATAGTTAGCCTCTTGTATGTCCCTATTAAGTCGCTTTTCTGCAACCTCGGGCACTCCGTAAACTATTTGATTTATCAGAGTTACGGGCATATCTCCCGCCCTAAGTTTAAGGGCTTCTTGCCTAAGTATTACTTTATAGTCCCGCTCCGCCTCTGCTAATTTTGCGCCATTATCTCTAAGCTTTCTTATAGAAACGGTTAACTCCGCCATAAGCTTCATTATTTGCTCGTATAGATCCATAGGCTCTTATACTCCTGCGTTTTCTTCAAACTCTTTTCGCTTAAGTAGCGCGTTAAACATATTGTCGTATTCTTTAGGATATAAAGCCTTTAACACGTTCGCTACTTCCGAAACGTCACTATCAGTTGTTAAATATTCGTCGTTATAAGATAGTCTTAAATGCTTCATTATGACGGTTAAAACTCTGTCGTAGTCGGTTTCTTTCTGCTTAAGTGCTATATACTCGTCTAAGTCTACCTCTACTTTTCTACTTGGTTTAAGTGTGTTAAAGTGTTCTCTCAACACGTCCTTAAAGTCCTCTCTCGCTTCTTTCTCGGCGTCATTTATGCCCTGCTTTAACATTTCCTCTATGCGTTCCTTTTCTACTTCTTCCTCTGCCATAGCGTCGGCTATAGCCTCGTCTATTTCTTTTCCCATGCTTTTATATTCCTTTCTGTTATTTAAATGGCAAATCGTTAATAATATCCTCGGGGACGTCTATATATTCGTTTATACTAGGCGGTTCGGCGTCGTCTACTCTTTTGCTTTCTGCAAACTCTATGCGGTCTACTACTACGTCGGTAGTATAGACTTTTACGCCGTCCTTGTTGGTATATGATCCCGTTTGCAAGCGTCCCTCTGTCGCTATCTTTACGCCCTGCCTTAAGTACTTTTCTACAAACTCCGCCGTTTTGCCAAATGCTACGCAGCTAGGAAAGTCCGCGCTCGCGCTTGTTTCGTCCCCTGCTTTTCTATATGGTCTATCTACGGCTAACGTAAACCGTGCTACTAGCGTGTCGGTTGCCCGTCTTATATCTGCGTCCCTAGTTAGACGCCCTATTAATATTACCTTATTCATTTTTCCCTCTTTCTAAAAAAATATAATTATTATTTGCTTTTAGCTCTTCTATTTCGTTCTCGGTATAATATGCTTTGCTGTCTGTGATCGTTTCGTTAATAAAGTCGTATAGATTAGATAATATAGCGGCGTCGGGTGTATTCCTGCGTATAATCACACTACCCGCCATTTGCAAAAAGATAATCAAGCGAAAAAGTGCCGCAACCTTTCGCTATAAAAAAGCTTTGTATACTCTCCATATCCTTAAGCGTTACGCCCGTCTTACCGCTAAGCTTGTTATGTATTGCCTGCCTTGTTATGCCCATATAATCGGCTAACATAGCCATATTAAAGCCCGCCCTTGCAAGCTCTGCGTTAACATTAGGATAAAATAGAGCTTTTTGTTTCATAAGGCTAACCCCCTTTCTATTTAGTTTTATTTGCGTTTATATCTGAGGCTAAAAACGTGTTTGCGTTTTCCCTACGTGCATAATAATAACGCTTTTACGTTCAAATTGTCAATACAAAAATAAATATTGTCAATTTTGCATTTTATTTTTGCAACTTAAACGCTTTTTCGTTATAATACTTTGTACACTATAACCAAATTATAAAAAAGGGGGTGACAATATGACATTTTTAACACAATTAGACTATCTATTAAAATCTCATAACATGAAACGGGCGGATCTAGCCCGCGCTATCCACGTCGCGCCTAGTACTATTAACTCATGGTATGCACGCGGTACGGATAAAATAAAGTTGCAAGTATTATTAGATATTTCGGACTACTTCGGCGTGTCTCTTGAATACTTAATAAACGGCAACAAAAATTTAGACGTGTTAAACGATAACTACTCAAAAGAAGAGGTAAAGCTAATTAATGATTTTTGTAATATGTTAAAGGAACGGCGAAAATGATAAATAAAGTTGCATTATACTTGCGTAAGTCTAGGGACGACGAAAACGAAACCATAGACGAAACTTTAGCCCGCCACGAAACACTATTAAAAGACTATTGCAAGCGTAATAATTTAAGCATCATAGCGATATATAAAGAAGTCGTAAGCGGCGAAAACATAACCAACCGCCCGCAGATGCAAAAGCTATTAAAAGACGTTAAATTAGGGCTATATGACGGCGTTGTATGCGTCGAAATAGAAAGACTAAGCAGGGGCAGCCAAATAGACCAAGTAGAGATATTAGAGACTTTTAAAGCTAGCAATACAAAAATATACACCTTGCAAAAAACCTTTGATTTATCCGACGAAAATATAGATGAGGACTTTTTAGAGTTTTCTTTGTTTATGTCTAGGCGTGAATATAAGATAATAAATAGACGTATGCAACGCGGACGCCTGCAAGCTATGAAAGAGGGCTACTTTATAGCGCCCTTAACGCCTTACGGATACGATAAAGAAAACGACGGGCGCGGCTTCGTTTTAGTGCCTAACTCTGAGGCGGATACGGTTAAAAGCATCTTTACGGACTACGCAGGCGGGCAAAGCGTCCACGCTATAGCCAAGTCTTTAAATGATAGCTGCGTATTGACACGTAAAGGGGGCAAATGGAGCTATACAACTATAAAGCAGATATTAACTAACCCCGTCTATATTGGCAAAATACACACTAAAACGGGCGCGTATGACGGTAAACACGCCCCTATAGTCTCCGCGGATCTCTTTAACGCCTGCCAAGCCCTTAGAGAAGCAAAAGCGCCCAAAGTGCGATATAACAATGAATTAAAAAACCCTCTCGCGGGGCTTATGTATTGCGGTATATGTGGCTCGGGCGTGGTTAGATCCTCTAACGGGTTAGGCGTCACGTCGTATAAATGCCGTAATATGTCTTGCGCCTGCCGTGGTATCGTCTGTAGCTCCGTAGAAAAGACGTTAATAGAGCATCTTAAAAAAGAATTAAGCGACTTTAACTATATACTTGATAACTACGGGGGCGACTTAAAAAACAAAAGAAAAGAACGGGACGAAAATATAGCTAAGATAGAAAAAGCTATAGCTAAGCAGCAAAAAGCCTTAAATATAGCTTGTGAGATGCTAGAAAGTGGCGTTTATAGCGTCGATTTATTTAAAGCCCGCTCTGCATCTATAGAAAGTAATATAGCAAGCCTTAATGCTCAGCTAGAAACGCTTAAAAATTTAGAAATTACTGAGGACTTAAGAGCAAAAAAAGCCGTGCCTATACTCTCCAAAGCATTAGAGCAATATAGCACGCTTTCTATAAAGGATAAAAACGCCCTGCTTAAGCGTATAATAAAACGTATAGACTATAAAAGACTAGATAAAGACTTTACTTTAGACGTAACGCTTTTAATATGATCGGGCGCAAGTGGTATCATTATATAACTAATTCATTAATTATCATATGATACCACTAAACCCCCTTATATATGAAATGTTGGACGGCTATATAATAACATAAAAAAGCCCCTCAGTATAGGGGCTTTTATTATAGCTCTATTATTTCGTTATCTTTCTCATAGTGCCAATTAGGGGCATATATAGGGGCTATATTGTAAGTATTTTTATAACCTCCGTATTTTACATGATAATAATTTTCATAATAACGCAACATGTTTTTAGTTCTTTCGTAATATGGTATTTTATATAATATTTCTACCCTAAACTTTAACCCCTCGCGTACCGCTTTTATTAAATTAGCGTTTTCGGTTATTTCCTCGTTATCGGGTTCTTTGTATGCTTTATTTAATGCGCGCCTATGTGTTTCTAATCTGTTTTGCAAACGGATAGCCTGCCCTATATATCGCTTGCCGTTTTCGTCTACTAAGCTATATATAGCAGCTTCATTATAATCGTCTTTCCATTTTTCTAAAATACTGTAATCTTTCATACTTTAAGTATACGCGGTATATACATATATCTGTCAATAAGAATTTTATACACCAAAATAAAAGCCCAAAAACGGCGCTTTATTTGGCTCGTTTAAGGGCTTTTTATTGTCATATGACAATTTATACATTATTTAATTTTAAACGCCTCTATGGGCTTGCTAATCGGTTGTTTTGGTGTACTTTAAAGTTATCTTTATCGAGGCATCTGCATAAAATGCCGAATTGCTTCTTGTAATGGTTACGCCCGAATCGTCAATATATCCATAACTTGCATATGTACTATTAGATGTAATTCTAATTGTACTCGGATTTCCTATTGCTCCGTGTATGTCCATTAAAATAGTGTTATCAAACAAGCATTTAAAATCAATATATGCTTGTATGTTAAGTCCCGCAAAAGATACACTTTTGGATAGCTGCCCGCTTGGTATTTGATCTACTATGGTTTTTTGGTATAGTGGTTTCCCTAAGTATGTACCTATTACTTTCTCATCTTCTGTATAATGCTCTGTCGGCACTCCTAAAGTGTTATAACTTCCGCCGCCTGCTACGTCGGTGGTTTTGGTATACCATATTGTAAAGCCATTTATATAATCATTTCCGCTTCTTAATGATAATATGTTAAGTCCGTGTGTTTGTGTTGAATCTATGCTTGCGTCGTATGCCTTGCTATCTGTCCATTTTCCGTTGTCATACGTCGCCCCCACAAAATCAACCAAGCTTTCAATTTCACTTGAATCGTACTCGTTTATGTAAGTCCAACTTGAAGTTGAAACTGTTACCATAGTGTTTAATTTTACTGTCCTTTGATAAAGCGGTTTGTTATCAATCCATACACCCACTTCTCTTTCTTCTTCTGAATAAATAATTGGGCTGAATCCGTAGGCTTGGTATCCACCACTTCCTGCGCTGTCGGCTGACTTGGTGTATTGAACCACGAATTTGTTTAAAGAACACGTAGCTCCATTTCGTGCTGTCTGAAAACGAAAGTCACCTTGGTCTATGGTTGTAAGAATCGAACCTCCCCAACAAATTGAATTGTAATAAGTGATAACATTAATTAATTGTTCTATCCCACTTGTTGAAATTCCCGAACTACTCCACGAATTGAATGAAACTGTTATTGCTGATTGTAGCTCGTATGTCTTTTCATATATAGGCTTACCATTTAACCAAACTCCAATTTGCTTTTCTGTGGTGGAATAAATGTGCCCGTCAACTATTATGGAGCTTCCACCGCCCCCGCTGTTTGCAACGTTTTTCCATTTTTCCGCGATCTCGTCCCATTCTATAATATCTTTATCGGTTAAGTTGGTTAGCTCTACGTCGGTTAACTCTGATAACGCGCTAGCGCTAGCGGGTGGGTTGTACTTTCTCCAAGTATCTTCGTGTTTGTTGTATATTTCTTTTATGTCCTTGGGTACTAAGTCCCCCGTTATAACCATATCCGTAATAGTTGCCGTAAACATGACGTTATCGTTAATAGCAGGAAAGTTAAAAAGCATTTGCCCGCCTGCTTCATACGTAAAAGTACAACTATAGGTATGTAAAGCGCTATCTTTTTGAAAGTTTATTTTTTCCCCACAAGTCTCTATATAGTCATAATAACCCCACGGAAAAGTAGCGCCGCTATTAAATTGCATCTTGAAAGTTAAGCCGTAAGTGTTGCCCTCTATAAGTTCGTCTAACTCAAAATAGCACCACTCGCCATGCCCTTGGTTATCGGGGCAGCCGTGTATAATAAAACTATACTCATTTTGACTTGTTGCGGTAAAGTCTGTTAAATATATCGGGTTTTGCTCTGTGCTGTTTTCATTATGAAACTTATCAAGCGATAATATGTTTCCCGTGTTAACTAGCTCTAAGTAAAAGTCTTTATTATTGCCGCTAATATCCTCGGGGGCGTCCGTTCCGTATAATACGTTAATACTTTGGGCGCTGATTATATTATTATTAATATTAATATTTTCGCCCGCTGTTAGCTTATCCTGCTTTTCGTTATCTAACTGATTAATAGAGTTATTAAGAATAGTAACGGCGTTTTCTATAGCGTTTACTTCGATATTTATATTACTTGTAGCGCTTGCTATCTGCGTAGCTGTCTCGCTTTTAATATCACTCATTAATGAGGATAATTTAGGCGTAAAGTTTCCAAACTCTAAGCTAACATACTTATTAGCTATAGCGTCGTACTCGTAAGCTATAACCTTAGTAAGCACATTAACGCCTATACGTGCGTCTTTTACCTCTATAATATCGCCTATATCTGTTACTTTTTCGGGGTTGCCTTTTAAAGTATAGTTTATATTAGGCACGCAAGCCAAATTAACGTAGCTTTGTGCCTGCGCTCTTAGATCCGCTTTTAGTGCTGCTATATATGCCTCTTCGCTTGCGTAGTCCTCGCGCTCTATTTCCTGCTCAAATGATACCGTTTTAGTAAAAGGTATATCGTACTGAGTAGCACTTGATACATAAAGCCCGTCTATTAATATGCCGTCTTTTCCTACGGGCAAAAGCTTAGTAATAACCCCGCTCCAATCATACGACGCCGTTAACTCTTTTAGGTTTTTCTTGTACTCTATAGTTATGCCGTTGTCTCTGCCTAAGATGCTTTTTACTGATACGTTAAAGTTGTCGCGGTAAAGATGCCCGCCCCAACGTTCTATAACAGATATAACCGCCTCGGCTAATGATCCTCTAACTATCCTTAAGTTATTAATAGACGTTATATCGCTGTCTACAGTAAACGGGCTAGTATTATCCGTAGCCGTGTTAAAATGCTCTAGTGCTTGCTTTGCTGTCATATTATAGGCGTAGCTATCGGCTATTATATAGTTTTCCGCATCATAGAAAACATGATAACATTTAGCCTCTATTCTATTGCCCCTTTTCTCGACTTGGCGCACTCTAAAAGCTTGATCGCCTTGAGGCGTCGGCGCTACGATTATATTATTAGCTTGGATATAGTCGTTATACTCGCTACCGCATATTAGTTCAAGTATAAAGTCGCCGTTATCCTCATTTTTTACGCGTGCCTTAGTAGCAGCTATAACCGCGTCGCCGTTGGTCTTATATACCTTATCTGTAGTACTAAAGGCTCTTATCATATTAAGCCCCCTTATTTCTAAAAGTTTCTTTTTCTAAAGCCGTTACGCGTTGCTCTATAACGGGGATACGTGTAGCAAAGTCGTTGTGCTGCCTTACTTCTCTCGTAAGCTCTTCTAGTTTCGTGTCTTGTACGGCGTTATGTTTATCTAGCTCATGCTCTATTTTTTCGTTGCCTGCTTTCGTTGTTATAACCGTGCCAAGTAGCCCTATTAAGGCTACGGCTACGGTAGAAAGTACCGTTATAAGAACGTCCATTTTATACCCCCTAGGCTACTCTAACCCATACGTAAACGGCTAAGTACGGCGGCATATTATTAAAAGTGGTAGCCGTACCGCTAAAGCCGTGGTTATGAGGCTGCCCGCCGCCTACTGCCTGCGTATCTACATAGCCTTGTATAATTGACGGGTTATCGGTTATTCCTGCGCCTGCTTCACTTCCTGCCGATTTATTAAAGCCATAAGTAGGCACGCCGTGGGTGTGGCTTGGTATCTGATTAATATTAAGCGTTGTATTGCTTACCGTACCCGCAGGCGTATAAGGGTTAGACGCTACGCCGCCCGTTTGTCCGCTTGCGTAAGTGTCGCCCGCTGCAAGTAAAAAGCGGTCTTTTATCTGCGTCCAAGTTCCGCCAAAAAGTACCGACGGGCTTGTACTATTAGCGCTCATATATATAGCACCTACGGGGTATATATCGCCCCATTTTTCCGCTACCGCTTCACGTACGGCGTGTATGCTCGGCGCGTTGTATCTGTCGTTTGTAGTCTCCTCTAAGCTATCTATTACCTTGGCTATAGCTGTTAACGGTGTAGATGCTACTTTTTTAAGCCATTTTATAGTTGACAAGTCGGGGGTTACTTCCTCGTATCCCTCGGGCGTGTCTGTGCCGTCGTATGCTATTATACCGTCGCTTGGTACGCTATCCGCTTCGCCTGCTTCGCCTCTTGCGCCCTGCGAGCCTCTTAATAATTTAGTTCTAAAAATAATATTATTCATTATTTGCCCCCTTTCTTAGTCCGCTACGTCCCATAATAAAGTAAGACGCCCACGCATTAAGGTTATAACGTTATCCGTGTCTTTTATCTGCAAATCATAATAATAGCGCTCTAGATCCATATTTTTAGTATACTGAGGCGCTACGCATACGCTAAAAAGTGCTATGTCCGTCTCTGCGTCGTATTCCTCTAACGCTATGCCGTCCGTTTTGGTTATCTCGATTAATGCCTCGTCGTCGTAATGCTCCGCAACGGCTAGTAACACGTCTAGGGCTTCATACTCTGCAAGACTTCCAAGCCCTGCAAGCTGAAAGTTAAACGCTAAAGTGTCGCCCCTTACCATATCTATATCTTGATTTATCGCATTTATGTAGTTTTGTTTATTAACCATATTAAGCCCCCTTTTATATCCATCTGCTATATCTTTCTACCGTGATGCTTTCATAGTTTCCCGTCACGATAATTTTATTAGCGCCTGCGGGTAGCTTTAAGTTTTCGTAGTCGCCTATAACTTTACGGTTTAAGTAGTTGCCCGCTCCGTCCGTGGCGTTAAAGTCGTCTATTATGATCGTTTCGCCTGCCGCGCTTAAATTTATGCTAAATATTTGCACGTTTTCAATATATACCGTTATCGTGTTGCGCCCCGTTATGCTAAGCTTTGGTCTACTGTAAATATTGCCCGTGTTTCTTACTTCAAGCTCCGCTATAGTCTTATTATCCGTGTTTACTTCGGTTATAGGTGGCTCGTCGTTTGAGTACTTAAAAGGTTGGACGTGTAAGTTAATATTAGCCGTGCGGTATCTTAGCAGGCGGTTAAAGTCTATAGTGTCATAAACCGCAAAGTTATAATACTTATCTAGCTCGTTGCTAAAAACTACCTTGCCTTTAGAGTTAAAGAAGCTTATAACGTCGTCTATATTAAAGTCGCCTTTTAGTCCTACCGTTACGGGCTTATCATAAGCAGAAAAGCCTAGCGTAGTTACTACGTCGCCGTCGCGTCCGTCTATATCCTCTATAGACGTACGCATTTTTGGCTTAGTAATAGGCGGCAAGCTCTGAATTAAAAGCCCGTTTATATTCCGCGACGAAACGCCGTTAATTATAATATAAGGTATCATTTAAAAGCCCCCTCTTTATGTAAAAATCGCATCTGCTACGGTTTTTTCTACAAACGTGCCTAGCTCTTCGTCGTCTAGTACTACTTTCATTTGTCCAAGTGCATCTTTAAAAGCGCTTACCATTTCGCCGTAGCTAAAGCCCTGCATAGCGGTTGCACTCGTTGCGCCCGCCATAGCCTGCTTAATATCCGTAGCTAACTCTTTTATCCAAGCTTTATTATTTTCTAACGGTATAACCGCCTCGCGTCCTGCCTCGCCTATCTCTGCAATTATTGGACGGTCTACTATACCGCCCTTTGCTAGTCTGTTAAAAGATAACTCGCTTATTTTTCCAACGTTTACATTAGGTATTTTATTTATAAGGTTAATAGCGCCGTTTATAAGTCTTATAGCGCTGTTTATAGTTCTTTCTATCGTTCCTATAATGCCGTTTATGCCGCTCTTTACCGCTCCGCCTATAGCGTCGGCTATAGAGCTGCCTAAAGAGCTAAAAGTACTTTTTATATGTCCCCATAAATCGCTAAAGAACGACTTAAAACCGCTAAACGCCTTTTTAACTCCGTTAAAGCCCTCTCTAAACTTATCACTAAACCACTCGCCAACGTTTGAAAATACTTTTTTTATGTCGCTCCATAAGTCTTTAAATATAGTTACCATTGGCTTAAAGCCTGCTTTTAACTGAGTAAAGAAAGTAGGTATCTTTGCTAGTAACTGTGTAGTGATCTTTAAAAAGCCGTCTATCAAGCTCATAAATAAAGTTACGGCTGCGTCTAAAAGCTTCGGCGTAAGTCTTATTAAAGCCTTTGTAATCTCCGTTATAATCTTCGGTATTTCGGGCAAAAGCTTTTCGATCATAATTGGGATTGCTGTTATTAAAGCCTGCCATAATTCTACGCACGCCTCTATTAATATGTCTAAGCTATCTAAAAGCGTGTCTATTGTCGTGGTTATGATCTCGGGCAAAGCCTGCACTAATTGGGTTATTATCTCGGGCAAAGCCTTAATAATAGCGCTAAACAGTTGCAAAGCCCCCCGTAATAACTGAGGTATGCCCTTTATTAAGCTAGTTACTAACTTAGGTATAAGAGCAACTACCGCGGTTAATATCTTAGGCGCTGCTTTGGTTATTCCGTCAAGTATTGCACTTGCTAAGTTTAGCCCTACCTCTACTATTTGCGGCATAAGCTCAATAAGCATATTAGCTATATCTGCTACTACAGTTATAAGTGTCGGCATAAGCTCGTTTATGCCATCTAATAACCCCGTAGCTAGGCTTTTAAGCAGCTCGGGCGCTACTTCTATAAGTGTCTTAGCTAGTGTATTTACTATCTTGCCTATTTCGGGCGCTAATTTCTGAAACTGTGTTATAAAATCTTTTACGCCCTGCTCTATAGCTTTGCCGCCCTTTTCGTTGCCGTTCACTAAGTCGCTTATGCCGTCCATAACCATAGTTATACTTGGCATAAAATTAGTAGCTAATCGGTTTTTAACGCCGTCAATAGTTCCCTGCATCTTTAAAAGGCTATCGTTAAAAGCTGCGCTCTGCTTTACGGCTTCGTCACTCATAACCATGCCGTATTCTTCGGCTTCGTTCATAAGCGCCTTTAGGCTTTCACTTCCTGCGTTTAATAGTGGCAACATATCGGCGTAAGACTTGCCGAAAATATCTTGTGCTAGCGCGTTCCTTTGGGTTGTATCTTCCATATTAGCCAAAGCATCTATACTATCAAGTAGCACTTGCTCGCTACTCTTTATAGATCCGTCGGCATTAGTTAACGAAACGCCTAAAGCGTCGTATTTTTCCGTCGCGCCCTCTGTGCCGTTTTCAAAGTCGCCTAAGTCGCCCGTTATGGTCTTTATAGCCTTACTAACTTGCCCTATATCGCTACCGTTACGCTTTAAAGCGTAGTCTAATTCTTGATAAGTTTGCGCGGATAATTGTAGCTTTTGGCTTTCCTTGTCTATTTCGTCGCCGTGCTTTGCACTTGCCGCGGTTAGATCCACTATAGCCTTAGTAGCAGCTACCGCGCCCGCTACTACCGCCGCCGTTGCCGCCGTTAATACTTCCATAGTCTTACTTAAAGCCGCTATAGCCTGCTCTGCCGTCTTGCTGTCCTTGTCGCTTTCCTTAAGCTGTTTATTCATTTTTTCTAAAGAGTTATCGGCTTTTACTATGTTAGTCTCCGTCGCGGTTATTTCCTGCCCCATTTTGTTAAGGCTTTGGCTCATTTGATCCTCGGCGGTTTTATTCTCGTTTAATTCTTTCTCTAACTCGTCTACGTGCTTAGCCTGCTCTTGGTATTCCTTGCTAGTAGTGCCTAAAGTCTTGCCTATCTCTTCAAGCTTTGCTTTTTCGGCATTATAAGACGTTTCAAGCTCTGCGGTTTTAGCCTTTTGGGTGTCGTATTCTTTCGACATATCCGTATATTTGCTTTTAAGATCCGCTAGGGCTTTCTTTTCCTCGTCTAATTTCTTGGATAACTCCGCGCTTTTCTGAGTTAACGCCCCCGTGTCGCGGTTGCTGCTCTGCATCTGCGCGCTAGCTAGCCTCATTTCGCTAGAAACACTTTTAAGCCCGTCTTTTATATTGCTTAAAGCCTTTTTATATTCTGTTTCGCCTTGTAGTTTTATACTACCGCCAAATCCTGCCATATAATTAGCCCTCTATATCGTCAATAACTACCCCCTGCCACTCTTCGCCGTCGTTCTCTTGCGTCCTGCCCTCTATCTTGGCGTATGTAGTGCGGTTGTATCTTAATAAGTTTTCTAAATCAAAGTCATTTTTATAAATTCTATAAGCGTGTTTAAACTCTTTTAAAGTTAGCCTCATAGTTTCCTTATTACTGAGGGCTAACTTTTTGCGCCCTATAAACCTATACCAAGCAAAATCTATTTGCTCGGGCGTTTCTGCTTGGTCGTTTCTTTTTTTGGTTCGTCGTCCTCTGAATGAGTGCTATTAATAACCGTGTTAGCTATAATATCCGTTACGTTGCTAAAGCCTGCCGCGGTTATAATTCTGCCTACGGTCTTATCGTCTACAAGCTCTTTCTGCTCGTCTATATGATCCTCGTTGTATATTTCTATGCCCTCGTTTATCATGGCTTTAAAACCAAACTTTAAAACTTTAATGTTAGGCTCGTCGCTTTCCATAGCTTTAGCGCTCCACGCTTCGACGCTGCCGTATTCCTCTTGCAACATTTCCATTACATTAAGATTAAATACTAAGTCGTACTCTATCCCTTTATACGTTAATTTATCCATAGCTAAAAACCCTTTCTATAACGCAAATGCGTTTTTTTACTTTTCAAAAAAGGGACGGCATAAAACCGCCCCTATAAAATTTACCTTTTACTCTTCATTTACATAAATTGCGTAAAGTGTCACGTCCTCGCTTGGTGTGTAAGGACTAACGGCTGTTATAGTTCCCTCGGGATCTAAAGCCCACTTACTAAACACTTTACCGCTTGGGGCTGTTATGCCCGTGCCGTCGTCAAGTATTACACTTTCGCCCGCCTCTACGCTCTCGTCCTCAATAGTTGAGCTAGTGCCGCCCATAAGGTCATATGTTACTCTGTATGTAGTGCCTACGGCTGCCATAAGGTTTTTAAGATATGTAAGCGCATCACTAAGCGCAGTAAATGTTTTTGACTTTCTCCAAGTGCCTTTGCCGTCTGCAAGTACTGATATATTGCCCTCAACTGTCGGGGTTGTAAACTCGATCTGCTCGCCCTTGGTCTGCTGTGAAACTTGCATATCCTTAAACTTAGCTTTGTAAAAAAAGTCTACCTTATACTTTCTAGCGCCGTTTACCATCTTAGAAAGTATATAGCCTACGCCTACATACGGCGCAGCGTCGTCCGCAGTATATACTACCTCGTTTGTTTCGTCGTCTATCTCATGCCCAAGTAACGGCGCAAAAACGGTGTCGTCGTCCTCTGTTATTCCAAGTGTAAGAGTGCCGCCCGTTGCTGTGTTGTCGCTTTCTGCTAAAGCGTCGTCGCCGTAAAGTTTAGCGTCGCTTGTAGTCGGCGCAAAGTCTGTGCTTACGGCTTTGCCTAACTGTGTAGCGCCCTCATAAGTAGCCGTACCGTCTGCCGCCTCTGTAAGCTTACTAAACCATATATTAGTTAAACCTATCCTTGCCATTTTTTAGCCCTCGCTTTCCTTTGCTAAACAAATTGTTTTATGATAAAATTTTGTATCCCGTTCGTACATATCGGGACTATCTCGGCTTGGTTGGTACGTCCACCCCGCCGCCGTCATTATATTTATTAAGTTTGTAACTACACTTAAGTAATTACCCTTGCTATATATATCAAAGTCGTAGTATTGCACACAACCTAATATATTGTCGTCGCCTGCCTCTGTGTTGTCCTTGTCGAGCTGCATATAAGTAACATACGTTGTAGCGTCGCCCTCGTAAAACATAAAGCTAACGGGTACGCCTAAACCGCCCTTTGCGGCGTTTAGTAGGCTTTCAATTTCTGCGTTAAAGTTATACATTTATTAACCCTCTATATACTTCTTTTGTACTTCCTGCATAGCCCGCTCAATTTGTGCTTTTTTAAATGATCGTCGTAAAAAAGGCTTTTTTGGATATAGGCTATTACTTCGTCCGTACTCTGTAACGTTAGCAACTAACGGCGCGGGTATCCGCTCTTTATTGCGGTTTATAAAGTACCCGTAAAACGCTACTTTAGTGTTAACGCCGTCGTCGCTTGGTGTCTTATATGGTCGGGTTATCTTTAAGCATTTCATAATATTACTAGCATACCAACTACTAGGCACGCTAGACTTAATATTACTTAGTACCACTTTCGCGCCTGCCTCTGTCATTTCCTCTAGCATCTTGTGCGTGTCGCGGTCTAGCTTCTCTATATCCCTTAATATGTCGTTAGGTAGCTCTAGCTTAAACTGTGCCAATTTTTAACACTTCCTTACATTCTAGCTCTATCTCTTCGTTAGCTTCGTTAACGTTGTTAATATATTCTATGTTGTAGGTCTTGCCGTTATACTTAATTATCATATCGTAAGTTATAACCGTCTGCGGGTATCTGAAAGTAAAACGGGTTAGTGCTTTCTCGTAGTCTGTGTTATTAGCTATAAGAGTAAAGCCCTTAGTCGTCTTAACCTCTGCATATACTGTAAGTACTAAGCTTTCGACGTTAGCAGGAAACCCCGCCGCATCTTTGCCCTTAGTGATCTTGTAAAAACGTATACGTCTATTATATTTACCCGCGTTTTTCGTATTACTCATTATAATAAATTCCTTTGGTGCAAGCCTAATATATTATCTACTACCGTGTTAACGTTGCTATTATCTACGTATAGTGCCCTAGTGTCGTACATATCTTGACATAACACATATACTACTATAACCATATCGTTATAAGCGTCTAGCGCCTCGGCGTTCTCTATGCCCGTGTACTTTAATATATAGTCTTTAGCTACGCCAAGGATTGTTTTAATATAGTCCTCGTCGTCCTGCGTTAGCTCTGCTATTCTCAAATACTCGGCTATGCTCTGCGCTGTTATTTCGCTTACCTTAGTTATATCGCTCATAAGGTTAACCCCCTTTAGTGGGGCGTCTTACCCCTTTTTAGCTTTTGCCCTTGTGGGCTTCTTCTCTGCCTTTGGCTCTGCTTTTGGCTCTTCTTTAGCCTCTTCTGCCTTTGGCTCTGCCTTGCCCTTTGTGGCGGGCTTTACCTCTCGGATATAGCCCGCTCTTAAAAGGTCTTTAGCTATATAGTCGTCGTTTATCTCGGCTACTTCTCCGCAGCTCATGGATATAACGCCGCTAAAGCTCTTAATCGCTTCATACATAGCAACGCCCCCCTTTACTCATAAATCGCATAGAGTGTTACGTCGCCCTCGGGTGTATACGGACTTTCTAATACTTCGGTAGCGTCGCCACTAAGTCCCCAACCCTTAAAGGTCTTTGTATCGGGTGGCGTAATTCCTGCGCCGTCATTAAGGGCTACGCTTTCGCCTATGGTTACGGTTGCGCTTGCTACTGATCCCGTGCCGCCGTTTACATCATACGCAACGGTGTAGGATACTCTTTCATATACGGCATATATTGTAGAGTTAGCGTTAATCTTATAAGGGCTTGTTACGTTTGGCGTAGCCGCTCCGTTTTCGGTAGCCCAACCCGCAAACTCGTAATTTGTCGGCGGTGTAAGTCCTGCGCCGTCGTCTAACTCTATCTCATTTCCTGCCGCTGTGGTTACGGGATCTATTGAACCGCTACCGCTGCCCGCATTGTATGTAAGAGTAACTACGGGGACGTTAACAACCGCGCTTGCTTTTGTGGTTACGTCGTAAGTACCGTTAGCGGTTATACTTTCGCTACCGCTTGGGTTAATCGGCTCGGTATATTCAACAGCAAGACCGCCGCTTATAAAGCTTGCCGCCTTTGTGCTGTCTACTACTGCAATTTCGCCAACGCCCAAAGATATAACGCCGTCGCTAAATCCTATAAGGGCTTTTATAGTTGTATTAGACATATTAGCACCCCCTTAAATTAAGCGTGCATAACAAGCTTTGCGAGTTTCTGCTGATCCTCTACTTTTGCGTCAAGCTCTACCCATGAAACAACACCTACGGCGTGCATTGTTGCGTATTTTTCTCTAAGCACTTCTACTGTGATGTCCTCGCTAAACTTTGTAGCAAGTCCTTTCATATCGCCGTAATATATAGCGGTCTTTCCTGCTGCCATATCGGGCATATTATCAGATACATAAACGGGCTTACCAAGTATTGAAGCGCCGAACGGTGTAGAAATATCATCATTTAAGAGATAAATACCCGTATTTGTCTTAAGTGTTCTAATAGCTGTTCTTGTTGCGGGTGACATGATCCAAATAGCATCGGTCTGATAATCGTCTATAATGCTATCGTGAAGTCTTATAACCTCGTCGGCTGTGATTGCGTTAGCCGCTGCCGCTGTGATAGTCTTAGATACTCCGCTAAGTCCTGCTATTTTGCTATCTGTTCCGTTAAGCAGCTCGCCCTCTATCCATCTTTTAACAGCATATGCGATACGCTCTACAATAAAATCTGTTATATTAAACTGTGCATTGTTAATAAGTGATCTACTAATAAGTGTAAGCGCCCCTGCTAAGAAGCCGTCAAGCTCTATCTTTGTAAAAGCTCCTACGTTGCTTGTAAGATCCTCGAACTCGTCCGCATAATCTACGGTTATAGAGTGTGATGTTTCGTCATAGTAAGGGATTTCAAGCTTGCCCTTTACGTTGTACTTTGAAGATCTTTCAAGTACGGGGCAGATATTATATACTTTTGCGATAATCTTATTAGCGATTGTAGTTGGGATAACCGCGCCGTTAGCTACCTTTGTCATGTTAACAGCTTCGGCACGCTCGTTAAGTACTACGCCGCGCACATAAGCCTCAAATGCTCTGCGCTCTGCTTCTTCGCAAGCTGCCTCGTTAAGCTTGTCCTCTGCTTCTTTGCCCTCGGCTACTTCTTCTTTAAGTTCCTTTTTCTCGTCTTTGATCTCGTTGTGAATTTCAAGCGCTGCTTTAATCTTTTTAACGTCGTCGCGGATTTCTGCAAGTTCCTGCGCCTCGTCGTCGGTAAGCTCGCGCTTGTTTGTTTCTGCGTCGTTAAGTATAGCCTCGGCGCGTGTTATGAGTTCGTTTTTCTTTTCAACAAGTCCCTTGTAATTCATAGTTAACTATTCTCCTTTCATTTCGTCTATGATTTTATGGTACTTTGTATAATCTACCGCGCCGTTATCTGCCGCGTGATTATCTTCCTCAACGGGTTTTTCTTCTTCAACCCTTATAATAAGCTCGCTCTCTGTGAGGTCGCTTATATTTATAGCTTTATCGTCTGCGGATCTAATCGCTACTAACGTGCCGTCATAAGCAGGCACTCGGGCGCGATCAATAAGTGATACTTCGTATAAATCCAAGTCTTTAACGTTTCTTACTACAAGCCCGTTTTCTTCGCCCTGCTCTACGTCTCTATCTACGAAACCGAAAGACCACCCGCGCAGCTCTCCGCGCTTTGCCTTTTCTACTATATCCTTATCGGTTATAGTTGCCTTTGCGTGCAAGCCTATAGCGTCCTCGTTAAGCTCCAAGTTGCCGTCTTTAATGCCGCCTAAGTCTCTTTTCCAATCATGGTTTAAAAGTATACGCACGTCGTCGGCACGCTCTAGCGCCCTTTTAAAAGCGCCTACTTTAATACGCTCGACAAAAGTCCCTAGCCTATCCTTTAGGGGTTTGCTCAATCTTTCGATAGCATTAACGTAACCCTCTAATTCTACGGTATCGCCTCTAACTCTTATATTCATTAGTTGCCCTCGCTTTCTATATATTCCCACTTATAGCCGTAAGCTTTCGCCCTTTTGCCTTTACATACGGCTACAATGTGACTTGCATTTTTTATATTTAACTCTTCGGCTATTTCGCTTAAAGAGTTATAAATTTTTCCCGTATCTATATTTCTTACTTTTTTAGCGTTCCAATGGTTAGCCCCTTTATGTTTTCCCAACTTAGCAAGGCTTAGTTTTTCTTTTACCTCTTTGGGGGTTTTCTTTCCTTTGTTCCAAGGTTTAACGCCTACCCTTTTAGCTATCTGTTCTTTTCTGTATTCCTCGTTTTTCCATCTGTCGGCTTGTAATTTGCTTAGCTTTTTACAAGTGTCTTTAGTGTGATGTTTTCCTAAATTCGCAGATCTAAGCTTTTCTATAGTTTCCTCTGAAAACTTACCCGTAGCGCTCCCGCCGTTTTGGATATTATAACCATACTCTCTTACGTTGCTTTTATACTGTGCTATTAGCTCTATTTCTTTTTCTTCCGCCTCTGCCTTGGTTAGTCCCGTAAATAGTATTTTATGCTCTATGTTATCCCAACCATACTTTAAGATAGCGTTATAAAAATAGCCTTGCCCTTGGTAGCCTTTACCATTAAGCCACCTTTTAACGGGGTTTTGTCTTGTTATACCTATATATATCTTTTTACCTGGTGTAACGTGCATATACACGGTATACATAGCTTAAACCCTTTCTATATTGGTATATGTTCGCTATATGATATATTTTCATCGCCGTCCTCTGATACGGTAACGTCGCCGCCTTTTACGTCGCCCGTGTTAGGGGTGTAATATGTCTTAGTATTCACATCATACAGAACAGAACCCAAGCCAAAGTCTACAACGTCCAAGCCCTCTATATCGTTTAAGTTTTCGTCGCGTCGCAGTTCGTTAAGCGTCTTTAGTCCTATTTCTTTGGCTATCTTATAAGCCTCGTAACGTTCTTTAATGTTTGCTCTAACTATTTCTTTTACGTCAAACTCAAAGAAATATTTACCCTTTTCTTTTTCAAGAAGTAAAACGTTGTTTAACTCAGTTTCAAAAGCTCTTACAATCGGATAAATAGCTTTTTTAAATGTTTCGTAATAATCGTCGGTTATATGGAATATATTGTTTATTTCGTCCTGCAAGGTGCGCTTGCCCTCGTTTAGCTGCATCTCTACGCTAGTGTTAGAAGCCTCTTGAAACTCCAAGCCGTTATTTAATACAACTACGTTGCTTTGGTCGTTTGCGTATAAGTTGCGCCAAGCTGCTTTTAATACGTTTATTTCTTCCTGCCCTAATTTACGATTAGACTTTAAAAAGCCTTTCTTGTTTCCGCCGCCCTTTACTAGCATAAGCTGATACTTAAGCATATTGTAGGCGGTTTCTAATGCCTTGCTTACTTCAACACATAAGCCTACACCGCTCGCGCCGTCCTGCGTATTTCTTAAAAGCTTTATAAAATCCCACGGTTGAAACTCAGCATCATAACAGAAAATAGTAAACCATTTATCGAGCGGGTTAGGATCACGATATATTGATATATAACTATCGGGTATATACTTTAGGGCTTTTACTTCGTTGCCCTCGCGCTCGATATAACAGTAGCCGCCCTTTGAAAGTAAATAGTCAGTGACAAGATTCTTTTTTAGCTCGTAAGCATTTAAAGTATCGCCCGTATCGACGTTTAACATTTTTACCCTTACGTCGTCGTCCTGCTCTTCTATTCTGCCTTTTTTGTATTTATATAATTTAACGGGCATAGACGCGATTGTAGAGCTTATGAAGTCTACCGCTCCGCTAACCGCTGGGAGCGTTAAAGCGTCCTCGCGTGTTATAGCTTCGCCGTCTAAAATAGCCCTTAACAAGACGTCGTCTACTGTCTTGTCGTCTACTTCTCTATCCCGTTTTCTAAATGCGTCTAAAAAGCTCATAAGGTATAACCCCCTTTTACGCCAATAACATAACATAAATGATATATAAAAAATTCCGTATTTTTTTTGCACGAAAAAAGGACGGCTAACCCCGCTAGTAGTTAGTCGCCCTTTTCTCTGATTATGTATTACGAAAAAGGTGTACCAAATGACAATATGAATATAACACAATTATAACGTCATTTATTCCGTAATTTTTTTTAGATCACTAAAACGTTAAAATCTGATTGGTTTAAAAAATAGTCCTGCTCTAATAGATAAACCGCATTTATTAAAGCTACTACCATATCTACTTTACCTTTTGACTTTTTCTTATTAACGTAGCGGTTTTTATTAGTGTCAAAAGTGCATCTAGCATTTTGAAAGTTAATTTCTAGTAGCTTATTTTCTGTATACTGAAACTCGCCGCTTTCTATCTTTTCCGCTAATAATTTAGTAGGCGGGTGTAAAACGCTACTATGTTGCCGTATCTCGATAGTATTATAGCCTGCTCTTTCTAGTTTCTGCGCCGTACTGAGTGCGTTATATCTGTCATAGCCTACCGCTTGGACTTGCACCCCGTAGCGCTCTTCTAAAGCTAGTATATAGTCCTCGACTACGGCGTAGTCTATAACCTTATCGCCGCAGGCTATAGCTTTACCGCTCCGCATAAACTCTCTATAGTCTATTTTTTCAAAAGCGTTTTTTTCTTCTATTCTGCCCTCGGGTATAAAAGCCACTACCTCGGCTATAATGTCCTCGTTATCGTCTACGCCTACCATAGCGACGCTAGTATTGTCGTTGCTTTCTGATAAGTCCACGCCTAAGTATACTACTTTACCACTCCAATCTATATTATTAACTCGGCACTTTTGCACGTCTTTAACGTCTATGTATGTTTCCGTGCCTGCGCCTTGATAAATAATATTACAATGCTTAGTAACAAAGTTTTCGCGGGCGCTCTCCATAGCTATAGCTTTGGCTCTTTTCTTTAATAAGTCGCTCCATATTTCGGGGCTTTCCAATGCTACGGGGTTAGCCTGCTTTAAAACTAGGTCGTCGGTTTCCCACGCTTTCGGGTTATCGGGTACATATAATAAGGCAAATATACTCTCGTCTTTTATGATGCCGTCTAATACTTTCTTAGCGTAAGCGTCATACTCTTCTATAGGGTTATCTATAGTCGGGTACTTAGTCGAAATAATAAAGCCTAGTTTATTAAGTATATTAAGCTGTCCGCTCTGCATAGCCTCGATTGCGTAAGTATTAGGTAGCGCCCCCACTTCGTCCGCACAGTATACGTTTGGCAGCTTACCGTCCATATTACTATTTGAGTAGTTAAGGGGCGTGTACTTGCTTTCTTTCGCTATAAACTCTATATAGTCCCGTAGCAGCTTAAACCGTTTTACGCCCTTATACTCATATATAAGCGGGCTACTTTTTATAGTCTTGGTTATAGCCTCTTTTATTTCCCTTGATAATTTACCGTCGGGCGCTACTGAGTAAAACTCGGAAAAGTTAGGCTCTGTTATAAAGAGTATTATAAAAAGCGTTCCTACGGTGTAAGTTTTAAAGTTTTTTCGGCATATCTCTAGTATACAAGTTTCGTAGCGCCTGCGCTCTTCGTTGGATCTATAAACCGTACATAAAACAGCGGTATATATAAGCCATTGGTAGCCCGTCGTACATTCAAAAAGAGTTTGTCCCGCTTTTAAGCCTTTGGGCATAATTAAGATTTTAAGTATTTGCTCTATTTGCCTATACTTTGCCATATTAACCATATACTTTTTATCTTTGCCCTCAGATACGCGCATAAAGTCGCGCATCTGCTTTTTAACATATTTCGGCGTAGTTTTAGCCCTTATACTTTTCTTACAATACTCGTAAGCTTTGGTATTAGTCACTCGTACCGCCCCCGTTAATAATCTCTAATAGTGGATCTACTTCTTTAGTCTTGTCCTCAGCTCTAAACCCTTTAATAATCTTTAATAAAGTTTCGGCGGTCTTGTTTGCTTGTGACGCCGTATTATTATAAGCATTAATAGCAGGGTTAACTACTATATTTTCTCGTCCTCTTACGTACTCCTTTACCGTCATTTCTCCCTCTGCATCTATGCAAGCCTCTAACCCCTCTAAGTGCCTTAATAGTCTTTTATATCTATCGAAAGTCGTAACAAAAAAATAATTTGTTTGTAATCCGCTTTGCTTTGCTATCTCCAGTATTTTCTTTTCTTGTGCCTGGCGTTCTTTTTTGTTCATATAGTCGCCCCTCTCATATTATTTTTAATTATTTATATTTTAAAAGTGTTTTTAAAAGTTTTTTTTAAAAAATCCCCTTTTTATATCCAAAAGTGCCCCTTTTTATTCATTGGTGTAAATGCACGCC
>JBGUUB010000061.1:0-2687 GCA_045133355.1 Acutalibacteraceae bacterium | reverse complement strand
ATGTTGTCAATACCCTTTTAAGATCTTTTTGTGATCTGCGGTAACGCTCACACTTTTAACCGGTGGCCCGTGATACTATAGCGCCGTTGCGAATATTTGAGCTCTCAAGCCTCCGGATCCGTGCCGGAGGCTTTTTCATTTTCAGGGCATCACTCTAACTTCACACCAACTTTGCACCAACTTTGCACCAACCATCTAAAAAGCCAGGCTGTAATCATAGCGATCTAACGTGAAATTAGTTCATTTTTTAATCAAAATTACCGGTGTTAGGAAAATATGTTAGGCTAGTTATGCGTACTCCTATCACGCTCAAACCCTTATGGTATAAGGGTTTGCGGGCAATTTTAATTTTGTTAGGAATTAATAACAAACATTCCCGCGGATTTTAAAATTTTTACTGCTCGTGCTAGCTTTGTGCGCGTACGGTATATTAATATATATTAATATTAATATATATAAACCTAACACCTAACAAGAGTAGCTAAGTTATTGATTTTACTCAAAATTTTGATCAAAATTTTGTTATAAAAAACTCATAACACAATTCTAACACCTAACGGTTTTATAACAAAAAAGGGCCCGCCTTAACGGCTCGGCCCTAAAATGCAGTGAACAGGGCGATCCCCTACTGGTCCTTATACCATCCCCATTGCTGCTTTTTCCACGGATTGCGGCGGCTGTTTGTGAGTTTGTATCCCAGCTTTTCCATGATTGCCCCGAGTCGTTTTTCATCCGTACGCTTTACCGATGCGGCATTAAATCCCAGGCCGTATTTAAGAATATTGCGGCTGGTGATCGGATAGCCGGACTCCCCCGCGGCGTCCTGCATCTCGATCCATGAAAGGATCTCATCCTCCCAGGAGTCACAAAGTATATGTTTTTCGTTTTCAGCCTCCTGGTACTGTTCGATCCCGCGGTGCAGCTTTTCGCCGCCGTCGGCCTTGTAGATTTCTGCACCCTCGGCCCACAACTGCAGAATGTCAGCACGGATCTTCTCAATATCAATTTTGTGCACGTCCACACATGCAAAGCGACGGTTACCGGTATAATCGGTTAAAAATGCGCTGTTGTTGGTGGTCATAATGAAAAGGCAGTGACGGATCGCGGTTACCTGGTCACGGGAGTAAACGGGGCGCCACTGGTCAGCGTCAAGGGTTAAAAAGTCCTTAAGTTCGTCAATGTCTTTTTTGCTCATTCCGGCCATTTCGCCGACTTCAATCACGGTCTTGCCCTGGATCCTCTGCGCAAGTTCCTTGTTTTCAAGGCGCATTGATACACCGGTACACCATTGGTCATTAAGCGCCAGGGCACGCACTGCGGTGGATTTTCCTATGCCCTGCGCACCGATTAAGATTATGGATATATCGGCCTTAACGGGTTTTTCTGTGGTTGCCCTGGCGTACAGCATGGCAAACAGGTAACGGCCGATCGCGGCGTTGTAGGGAGTATGCTCCGCCCCGCAGTACTCGGCAAAAAAGCGCTCCGCGCGTTTAACGCCGTCCCACTTTGGCATATTTAGATCCAGGTAATTGCGCAGGCTGTTAAAACGGTTGCGTACGCTCACGGCCTCCATTGCATCAAAACACGGCCCCGTCCCTATGCGCCCCATTTTGAACCCGAATTTTTCGAGGCGCACAATAAGCTCTACGGTATATTTAGCGTCCGTGTATTCCTCCCACTGTGCGCCGGGGATCGCTTTGCGGATCTTCTTTGCATTGGTGAATGAGTCATACGCAAGCTCATAGCCGATCACGGTCGGGCAGCTCATGGCAAGCCTCAGCGTGGTAAAACCATATGAGATTATCCCTTTGTCATTCCTGAACTTTTCCAACGTTTCACGCCTACGATTTTCGCCGGGGTATTCCTCCGTTTGTGTTTCATCGGGGTACTGGTCTGCGGGGATCTCCTCATAGCCCATATGCTCAAGATGTGCTTTGAAATCATCGATCGTACGCTTGGAGCAGTGAGCATGCAGGCATTTAAACGCCCCGCGCGGGTAACCGTTTGAGCCGATTGGAAAATAGGCAGTATCACGGCCGCCCGATTCGTTTGTGTGCTCGGAGCACCACGGGCACATGATAAACAATTCGCCGTTAGGGCCGTAACTCAGGACCTCGCCGCGCTCCTCAAGAAAATCACGCACGGGGTCCATCGCTTTGAAGGTCTGGCCCTTTACTCTCACACCCGCGGAGGCGGTCTGTACATTTTCCACACCGTACAGGGTGCTGATTGTGTCTATAAACGAGTCCAGGATCTCGCCCTTAATTTCCGGTACATCTACGAACGGCCGCCCACTCCAGCTGTAGCGGGTGCCCTTTGGATGCGTTCCACAGCATGCAAGCTGCTGACCGTCAGCCAGGATCTCCACTTTGTCGCCGTCCGGCATCGCAATTATTTTTTTGCTTATGTTTTCACCAGGCTTATGATCTGATATAATAAGCAAAGCGGCCCAGCGCGCGCCGCCTCGTTTTCTTAGTGGTATATCGGGGGCTCCGATCATTCCTGAAAAGAGTTCCCTGATTTCCCCCGCTCTCTCCTCATTATCGCAGTCACAGTCTATCGCGATAATTCCGAGATCCCCGCCGGTCCTGATACAAAAGCCGTTATCGGGGTCTTTGCTCCACTGCTCGATCTCCTCCGGCGTCGTTTCATGCCGGGTCCAGTTCTGCATACCGGCCACAGCTCCG
>JBGUUB010000060.1:0-28184 GCA_045133355.1 Acutalibacteraceae bacterium | reverse complement strand
AAAAACGGGAGCCAAAAGAGACCCACCCCTACGAATTATCTTTAAGCCTCACCCCTACAAACCCCGATTTGTTTTTTACAGCCCCGTTTTTGCAGTATACGGTTTTTTTACTTCTTTGAGGATACCCTCTGCAATGTGTAGATTTGGTCGCAGTTGTTTGCAACCTCGGGGGAGTGGCTTACGAGAATTACGCATTTGCCGCTGTCCGCAAGCCGTCTGAAAATACCCATAATCTCCTTTTGGGTCTCGCCGTCAAGATTGCCCGTAGGCTCGTCGGCCAAGATTATATCGGCGTCGTAGGAAAGGGCACGGGCTATAGCGACGCGTTGCTGCTGCCCGCCCGAAAGCTTTAAAACACGGCGGTTTGCTTCGTCACTGTCAAGCCCCACGCTTTCTAAAAGCTCCATTGCTTTTTCCTTTTTATTAACGCCGCGAACCCCCGCAATTTCCATTGAGAGCACTACATTTTCCATCGCCGTAAATTTTGTTACAAGATTGAAGCTTTGGAATATCACTCCAATATATTTACTGCGGAATTTGTATTTGTTTATCTTTTTTATATCATCGCCGTTATAGGATATGGTTCCGCTGTCAGGTTCTGCGAGCCCCGACAAAACAGAGAGCAGGGTAGTTTTTCCTGCGCCTGATTTACCGACAATACAATACATTTTTGCCTTTTCAAATTCAAGCGACAAGTCCTTAAGCACTTTATTTGTACCGTATGAAAAGCATATATTATTTAACGAAAGAATTGACATATCGAGACCTCCCTTAATCTCTGTTCGCAAGTATTTTAAGCGGCTCGTAACGCATTATAAAAAGCATTGACACAGCGCCTGAAATCAATGTAAGAAGTACCGCGATACCGAGCATTTCGACAATAACGGTCATATCTGCGGCACGGCTTATCTCGGTGATATAATTTGTATTCTCAATCGGTGTGGCTGTTCCCATTTTGCCGCCGCGCCCGAAATTCTGCTCAACCTGCTCTGTTTGAGCCGTTTGTGCCTCTACCTGATTTTGCAGTAAAGCATTAGTAACAGGTACTGAAGAAACTGCGCCCGCCGCCGCGCCTATTATGACCGCCGAAAGCGTAACCGCGAAAATCTCGGTTAAAAACTGGAGCGCAACCTTTCCCTTGCTCATACCCATTGCGGTAAGCACGCCGATTTCGTATTTGCGCTCGCGTACATTGAAAATATTAAGCACAATAAGTATTATAGCGCCTATTACAAGAATAACTATAAGAAACCAGCCCGCGGTTTCGCTCAAGGTCGTAAGGGGAGTAAGGCTGTTTTCATACGCCGCTAAGTCGGGGGAGGAGACGGTGTAGGATTCGTCAAGACCTAATGTCCGTACCTCTTCTTCAAAACGATAATAAGAGTCCGAGTCCGAAAATACATATGTTCCGGTAACCGAGGCGGTAAGGGCGTTTTCCGTTTCGTCCTTGTTTGTTTCTTGCGATAACGCGGTTATTGCTTCAAGCGCCGTACTGCTCATATAAATATTATTTGCAGGATCGCTTGATAAACCGCCTTTGAAGGTCAGAACATCCTCGTTTGCCGAGGCATCGGTATAAATACCTACAACCGTAAGGGTGTAAGTTTCATCCTCGTTATTAGGATTTGTAACCGTAACTGTACCGCCGACCGATAAGTCGTTAAAGGCGGCAAGCTCCTCTGAAATAATGCAGTCAAGGCTTTCGGTATTTTCGTCAAAGATCGCACCGTCCGTAATAGCCGCGGTTCCGTCCACAAACGAGGTCATGGCATTTTCGCCGCTGTAGCCCGTAATACGGAAATCGGCGGAGCTGAATCCGCCGGACATACCGCCCTTGCCGGCAGGGGATGCTTGTGAACTACTGCTTGTGCTTTCTTCTGAGGTGACGGGAGCAAAATCCTCAGAGCCGTTGACAGAAGCGGTTTCGGAATAATAAAATTCCTTAACGGAGTCAGCCTCGGCGTATTTCAGGTAATCCTCAAGGCTGAGTGACGAAGCCGCGCCCATCAATTCGCTGAACTGTCCCTTGTCAAACCTGCCGCCTTCGGTCTCTGCCGCGCTGTTTTGCACCTTGTTCATTATTGAACGGCGGTCAAAAGAAATCGACGCGGTTACGGTAAGTCCCTCTAAAGTGTCGGACTTGGCTTTTTCCGCCGCCTGCCGTATTGAAAGACCCACGCAAGCCGATACGGCTATAACCAGCACAATCACGCCGATTAGTACATTTCGCCCCTTAGAGCGCCCGATACATTTAAAAGCGTTTTTAATAATATACATCTCAAATGCTCCTTTAATAAAGTGTAGTAATTGTAGCATTTGAGACTAAAGGCAGGCTAAAGAAAAAATAAAGCTTTTATTTCAAAATAACCTTAAAGCCGATATGCGAGGAATCTATTTTATAGGCATATATTTTGCCCCTGTGATTTTGCACTATCGCCTTAGCTATCGAAAGCCCTATTCCGAAGCCGCCGTCATAGGTGCGCGATTTATCCGCCCTATAAAAGCGGTCAAACAGCCTGTCAAGCTCGGTGGAATCTACGGCTGAATAGGAATTTTCTACGCATACAGTCAAATACTTTCCGCCTATAAGGGTTACCGAAATATCGCCTTTTTCATCGCAGTATTTAACGGCGTTATCAAGTAAAATTGTAAAAAGCCGCCGCAGGGCGGGCGCATCGCCCTTATAATATACATTATCCTGAACGAATACGCAAAGCTGCTTATTTTTTTGCTCTGCAAGGGCGGAAAAATCGCCGCATACTTCATTAAGCAGTTCGCTTATATTAAAGCTTTCCACCTGTGAATTTTTGGCATCCTCATCCATTCTCGTAAGGGTTACAAGCTGATTTACAAGTGCGCTCATACGCTCGCCCTCACAGCGTATGTCGTTAATCCATTCGTTATTTCCTGTTTCCTCTTCAATAATATCAAGATTTGCAAGAATAAGGGTCAGCGGCGTTTTAAGCTCGTGATTAGCGTCGGTTATAAACTGCTTTTGTTTTTCGTAGCTTTCGGCAATAGGCTTTACGGCACGCTTTGAGAAAAAGAGGATAAGCAGGAATACGGCAAGAAAGCTCGCGAAAAGCACACCGCAAACGGTCAAAACGGTGGAAAAGGTCATAGAAATATTCATACTTGCGTCCACAAAGGTTACGGTTGTTGAGCTGTCCGTACTTACCACCTTATAACGGAAAGAGGAAATCCATCCGCGCTCGCGGGATTTTTTTAAAGCCTTTATCCCGTATTCGGCGGCTTCAGCTTCATTGACAGAGGAAATACTCTCTGTGTTGACCAAAAGCAGATTGCCGTCAGAATCAAAGGTTGCCGAAAAATATCTTGTGCTAAAGCGTGTCTCCTCGGTTATAAAGCCCATGAACGGGCGCTTTTCGTCTTTATTAAGCCGTCCTGAATCAAGCTTATTAGGAAATCTTCCGCCGTTTGTTGAAATTCTGTCTGTCAGCTGATCTATTGCGGAATTAAGCTGTATGGTGCTGAAAATGCCAATCAGTAAAAAAATAATAACAAGCAGGGAATAAAGCGCAATACCGCATATTGTAATAAACTTTTTTTGCAGACTGTATATCATTTCTTTTCCTCCAGCAGGTATCCGCCGTTTCTTACAAAGCGTACGGTAAAGGGAGATGAAACAGCCTCAAGCTTTTTTCGGATATTTGAAATATGCACCCATATAACGCTTGTGTCAACCTCGGCATCCCAGCCCCAAATATGCGTCATTATTTCTTCGATTGTGACAATCATATTTGTCTTTTGCATAAGCATTTCAAGCACTTGAAATTCCTTGCCGCTTAAAGTGCGGCGGGAATCACCGAAAATAATTTCATATGTCGAGCGGTTGAGGGTCAAATCACCTACTGTAAGCAAATCGGGAGTATAGTTATCCTTGCGCCGTAACATTGCACGGACGCGCGCTAACAGCTCGGCGGTTTTAAAGGGCTTAGGCAGATAGTCGTCCGCACCCGCGTCCAGCCCCTCAACCCGTTGCTCAACCTCGGTTCGGGCGGTCAAAAATAGGGCAGGGGTCGTGATTCCGTTGGCTCTGAGCGATTTAAGCACCTCTATTCCGTCAATTCCCGGCATCATAACATCAAGCAAAAGACCGTCATATTCGTCGGATAAAGCAAGCTCCAGTGCCGTTTTACCGTCCGAAACGCCGTCCACAGAGTAATTGTTAGTTTTCATAATGTGAATAAGCGATTTAAGCAATCTCGGATCGTCCTCGGCAATCAGTATTCGCATAGAAATCCCTCCCATATTGATATTATTATGTATATACCTAAAGGCAGGCTAAAGAAAGCCCTAAAAAGCAGTAACCGAAGGGCCTTGCCGTTCGGTTACAAATTCTCGGTATATGAAATTTATATATGCTTTATTTCAGAGATACGGTCGGCAGTAAAAACAATATTGGGAAACTCCGCCTGCAAAAGCTCTCTTAAAGGCTCAGTTACAACATCTTCGGTATCAAAGTGTCCCGCGTCAAAAAGGGAAACGCCGAGACGCTCGGCATCAAGAAATTGGTTGTGCTTAACATCGGCGGTTATAAGCGCATCGCAGTTATGCTTTAAAACCTCGCCGATATAAGAACCGCCGCTGCCCGAGCAGAGTAAAATCCGTTTAATCTGCCTTTCCGCACCGTAATACTTTACCGCACCGCCCAGCTTTTCTTTTATATATCCGGCTAAACCGTCAGGATAAAGCGGAGAGGTAAGCTCACCAATATTCAGCAGATACCCATCCTCAGCCGTGACCTTAGTTATATTATTTAGCAATAAGGCAGAGGAGAGGCAATCATTTACTCCGCCTATGCCTACATCAAGGTTAGTATGCATAGAAATTACCGAAATACCATTTTTGATAACCTCATAAACCGCGCTCCCCGCCAAAACTTGTTTTAGGGGGTTAAATATTATAGGGTGGTGTGTGATTATAAGCTGACAGCAGTTTGTAATTGCGGTATTAACTGCGCTCGGTGTGCAGTCAAGGGCGACAACCGCCTTTTTAACCTCGGCGTTGGGGTCGCCGACAAGCAAACCTACATTATCAAAATCGCAGGCGGTGTCGGTGGGGAATTTTTCGTTTAGGTAGTCAAAAATATCCTTAACAGTCATAGCTTATGCCTTTTTCGCAAAGGAATCCTTAAGGGCAACCGTGCGGTTAAAGACGGTTATTTCCTCGTTACTGTCGGGGTCTACACAGAAATATCCCTGTCTCATAAACTGGAAGGTTTTGCCCGCCTTGACGCCTTTAAGGGAGTTATCAAGCTTACAGCCCCTAAGCACGGTCAGCGAATCAGGATTAAGGTTATCCGCAAAGGAGGAAACACCCTCCTCATCGCTGGGGTTCGGAACATTGAAAAGGCGGTCATAAAGCCTTATTTCGCAGTCAAAGGAATTTTCCGCGCTTACCCAATGAAGCGTGCCCTTAACCTTTCTGCCGTCGGGGGTTTCTCCGCCAAAGCTTTCGGGGTCGTAGGTGCAGTGAACCGCGGTTATATTGCCGTTTTCGTCGGTTTCGTGGGAAGCGTACTTAATGTAATACGCACCCTTTAAGCGAACTTCCTTTGTGGGGCAGAGGCGGAAATATTTCCCCGGAGGATCTAACATAAAATCGTCCTGCTCGATAAATATTTCCTTGGAAAATGTAACCGAGCGCTTGCCGAGCTCTGGCTTTGCAGGGTTAATATCAACAGGGATTTCTTCGGTTTTGCCCTCCGGATAATTATCGATTACAACCTTAAGCGGTCGCAAAACCGCCATGGCGCGCTCTGCGTTTTCGTTAAGATAATCACGCACGCAGGACTCAAGCAGGGCATAATCAATTACGCTGTACGCTTTTGAAACGCCGATTTTTTCAACAAAATCACGGATAGCCTTTGCAGGGTAGCCGCGGCGTCTCATACCGCATATTGTCGCCATTCTCGGGTCGTCCCAGCCGGAAACCAAACCGTCGTTTACAAGCTTTAAGCACTTGCGCTTACTTGTAAGTGTGTAGTTTACATTCATTCGTGCAAATTCAATCTGACGGGGTGGGGTAGGAATATCAAGCACCTCTAAAAACCAGTTATAAAGCGGGCGGTGGTTTTCAAACTCAAGGGAGCAAAGGGAGTGGGTAACCCCCTCCTTAGCGTCACTTAACGGGTGTGCGAAATCGTACATAGGATAAACGCACCATTTGTCGCCCGTGCGGTGGTGTGTAGCCTTCATAATGCGGTATATAATCGGGTCGCGCATATTAAGGTTTGAAGAGGACATATCGATTTTAGCCCTTAATACCATTGCGCCGTTGTCAAACTCGCCCTCGGTCATACGGCGGAAAAGGTCCTTAGTTTCTTCTATAGGACGGTTTCTGTAGGGGCTTTCCTTACCGGCTTCGGTGAGTGTGCCGCGCATTTCGCGGATTTCGTCCGCACTGCTTTCGTCAACATAGGCAAGCCCCTTGTCAATAAGCTTTAAAGCGCATTCGTAAAGAAAATCAAAATAATCAGAGGCAAAATATACATTGTCCCAATTAAAGCCTAACCATTTAATATCCTCTTCAATCGCTTCTATATACTCGATATCCTCTTTTACGGGATTGGTATCGTCAAAGCGAAGATTGCACTTTCCGCCGTATTTCTCGGCAGTAGCAAAATCTATAGTAATAGCCTTGGCATGGCCTATATGCAAATATCCGTTAGGCTCGGGCGGAAAACGGGTCTGAACATGAGTATATACCCCTTCCTTTAAATCCTCGTCAATAAAATCGTGTATAAAATTCGAGGGAGCAGCGTTTTCCTCGGTCTTAATTATGTCTGACATAAAGTTTACTCCTCATAGTGAATTAATCGCCGCGTCAATGCGGGTGATACAGGTATCATAGCCCAAAACCTGCATAATACTGCAAAGGTCGGGTGTATTGCGCCTGCCTGTCACCGCAATTCGCAGTACCGTGCTTAAATCGCCTGCGTGACCCTTAAAGCTTTGGGGGTCTGCCTTGTACTGCTTTGTTTCGGCGGCAAAGCCGATTTCGGGCGCGATTTGTTTTATTCTGTCAAACCACTGCTGTCGGTCATCGGATACATTATAAACCGATTTGTACCTTTTAAGGAACTGAGCAGCGTCCGCAGGGGCGATATTTTCAGGCAAAGTGAAATTGGGGGTGTAGAGCTCATCAAAGAAATATGAAAAATAATCCTTTGCTTCGTTCCACTTTGAAATATCCTTACGGGGCTTTGGCACATCGCGGTCTATTGAAAGCATCGCCTTTGTAAAATCGGGGTTTGCGGTCAGAATTTCGTAAAACTCGGGGTCAAATTCCTTTGCCCAATCGGTAAGCTTATCATAAACAGTTTTACTGTCAAGCTTAGAAATAACCGTCTTTGAGACATCATTAAGCTTGTCCGAATCAAACAGGGCGCCTGAAACGCTCATTTTCTTTAAATTGAATTTGAAATCCTTATAAGACTTATCGGGGTTAGCCCTGCGCCAGTCCTCAAAGTCGGAGGCAGCAATGGTCATAAGGTATTCTATAACGCTTTCGCTGTCATACCCCTGCTCGGCGAAGAAATGCACCGCCGCCTCGGGGTCCTTGCGTTTGGAAATCTTGCGCTTTGCGCCGCCGTCCAGCTTCATAATAGGGGAAATATGCCCGTATTTCGGTGGCTTAAAGCCTAACAGCTTGAAAAGCTGAATGTGCTTCGGAACAGAAGAAATCCACTCGTCACCGCGAAGCACATGGGTAGTGTGCATTAAATGGTCGTCCACCGCGTGGGCAAAGTGGTAGGTCGGTATTCCGTCAGATTTTAAGATTACAAAATCCTCGTCATTTTCGGGCATTTCAATCTTGCCCTTAACGCAGTCGTCAAATACTATTCTGTTTTCTTCACTTCCGGGGGATTTAAGGCGCACCACATAAGGCTTGCCCTCGTCTATTAAGGCTTTCGCCTCATCAAAGGTTATGTCGCGGTGCTTTGCCCACTTGCCGTGATAGCCTGTGCGCTCCTTTTGCTCCTCTTGAATCTTGCGCACCTCGTCTAATTCCTCAGCGGTGCAGAAGCAGGGGTAGGCAAGACCCTGCTTAATAAGCGATTTTGCATAGGTCTGATAAATTTCGGCGCGCTCGCTCTGCTTGTAAGGTCCGTACTCGCCCGACTGCTTATCGGCAGAAACAAAGCCCTCGTCAATTTTTATTCCGAAACGGTCAAGACCCGAAATAATATCCTCTATTCCGCCCTCTATTTCGCGCTTTTTGTCGGTATCCTCAATTCTTGTGTAAAATACTCCGCCCGTAGAGGTGGCGGTAATTCGGTTTACCAGGGCGGCGAAAAGCGTGCCTAAATGAAGATACCCTGTAGGACTGGGGGCGATTCTCGTTACCCTCGCTCCCTCGGGAAGGGTGCGGGGCTTGTAAATTTGCTCGTAATAATCGGGCGTTTTATCAATATCAGGGAGCAAAAGCTCCGCCATTTTCTCAAATTCGTTCATAGTTCTCTCCTAAAGAAATTAATCGTTCTCCAAAAGCTTGTTAAGCTCGCGCATAAAGGTGTTAATATCCTTAAACTGGCGGTAAACCGAGGCGAAGCGGACATAAGCTACCTCGTCTATAGCCTTGAGCTTTTCCATTACAAGCTCGCCGATTTTTTCACTGCTTACCTCGCGGTCAAGGGAGTTTTGCAGTACGGTTTCGATTTCGTCAATCATATTATCAAGCGTATCGATTGATACCGGACGCTTTTCGCAAGCCCTAAGAAGACCTGTCATAAGCTTATCTCTGTTAAAGGTCTCGCGCGATTTATCCTTTTTAATAACGATAATCGGCAGACTTTCGATAATTTCATAGGTGGTAAAGCGTTTCCCGCACTTAAGACACTCGCGGCGGCGGCGTATGCGCTGACCTTCGTCGGTAGGTCTGGAATCAATTACCTTGCTTTCTTCAAATCCGCAAAAAGGACATTTCATAACCGTTACTCCTTTAAAAGTAATTACATATATTTCAAAAAGTACTTGTATTATACTATATATGGTGGTAAAATACAAGCATAAAATACGGCAAAAAGCCGATAAATAATGCAATTAGGAGAAAAAATATGAATGCTTTTCAGTTAAAAACTCCCGAAAAGGGAGACACAGTCGCAATAATGCACACGAATATGGGAGATATTAAAATAAAGCTTTTTCCCGACAAGACCCCTAAGACCGCAGAGAATTTTATAACCCACGCCAAAAACGGCTACTATGACGGGCTTAAATTTCACCGTGTTATTAAGGATTTTATGATTCAGGGCGGCGACCCTTTAGGCACGGGTATCGGCGGTGAATCAATTTGGGGCGGCAAGTTTGAGGACGAATTTGATATCGAGCTTCACAACCTGCGCGGCGCGCTTTCTATGGCAAACGCAGGGCCTAATACTAACGGCAGTCAGTTCTTTATCGTTCAGGCAAACGAGGCACCCGGTAATATGCTCGAACAAATGGAAGAGCTTACAGAAAGCGGATTCCCACGGGATATAATTGAGGCTTACAGGGAGTTAGGCGGCACGCCGTGGCTCGATTTTCGTCACACCGTGTTTGGTCAGGTATTTGAGGGTATGGATATAGTAGATAACATAGCGGCGGTTAAAACCGTAAACGATGTACCCTGCGATGATGTAATAATCAACTCGATCGATATAGAGACTGTATAATGAACGCAAATTATTTTTACATACTTGCCGTACCGTTTTTGGGTACGGTTTTAGGCTCGGCCTGCGTTTTCTTTATGAAAAGGGGTATGAGCTCTGTTCTTCAGCGCTCTTTGTCCGGCTTTGCGGCTGGGGTTATGACGGCGGCTTCGGTCTGGAGTCTTTTAATTCCCGCACTTGAACAGGCGGGTAATATGGGTAAATGGTCGTTTGTCCCCGCCGCCGTGGGCTTTTGGACGGGAATTTTATTCCTGCTGATGCTCGACCGTATAATTCCGCACCTGCATATAAACGAAGAAAAAGCAGAAGGACCGAAAAGTAAATTACAAAAGACTACTATGCTGGTGCTTGCGGTAACACTACATAATATTCCCGAGGGAATGGCGGTCGGCGTAGTTTTCGCGGGATTTCTTAAGGGAAATTCGGGCATTACCGCTACGGGATTGCTTGCGCTTTCTTTGGGTATAGCTATTCAGAATTTCCCGGAGGGCGCTATTATTTCAATGCCGCTCAAAGCTGAGGGCGTAAGTAAATCGGGTGCATTTTTAAGGGGTGCAGCGTCGGGCTTTGTTGAGCCTATAGGCGCGCTTATTACTGTTGCGGCGTCAAGCCTTGTTTTGCCCGCGCTCCCGTATTTTTTAAGCTTTGCGGCGGGCGCAATGCTTTATGTTGTGGTAGAGGAGCTTATCCCCGAAATGTCGGCAGGGGAGCATTCCAATATCGGGACGGTGTTTTTTGCTGTCGGTTTTTGTCTGATGATGATTTTAGATGTTGCGTTGGGATAAAATTTGAAAACCTATGTAGATTTTTTAACAAATTTATGATATACTGCATTTAAAATTCAAAATTATGAGGTTATGAATATGGGTAATAAAAGCACCGCGGCTGAGTATTCGCTTGGTATCGATATCGGCTCAACCACGGCAAAAATCGTGCTTCGTAAAGGGGAAAAGGTACTTTTTGAGCGCTATGAGCGGCATTTTTCGCAGGTGCGCGAAAAAACAGCGGAGCTGTTGCACCTTGTAAGCGGAATTACAGGGGACAGCGAGCTTGCCGCCGCTATTTCAGGCTCGGCGGGCTTGGGTCTTGCCGAGGCGGCTAATATTCCGTTTATTCAAGAGGTTTTCGCCACGGGCGAGGTTGTGAAGCTTAAAGAGCCGGACACCTCCTGCGTAATAGAATTAGGCGGCGAGGACGCCAAGATAATCTTTTTTGACGGCGGACTTGACGAGCGTATGAACGGCAGCTGTGCGGGCGGCACGGGCGCATTTATCGACCAGATGGCAACCCTATTAAACATTACTGTTGACGAGCTTGATAAGCTGAGCCTTGACGCGGGCAGACTTTATCCTATAGCCTCCCGCTGCGGCGTTTTTGCTAAGACTGATATTCAGCCGCTTCTTAATCAAGGCGCGCGGAAAGAAGATGTCGCCGCAAGTATTTATCAGGCGGTCGTAAACCAGACCATTGCGGGATTGGCTCAAGGCAAAAAGATTGAAGGTAAGGTGCTTTTCTTAGGCGGCCCGCTTTATTACTGTAAAGGACTGGGACTCCGCTTTAAGAAAACCTTGGGGCTTGACGACGAACACGCGTTATTTCCTGAATACGGGCGTTACGCCGTGGCTTTGGGTGCGTCCTATTTTGCCGAAAAACAGCAGGATACATATACTATCGATTCGCTGATTAAGGCTGTAGAAAACGCGGGCTCTGTATCTTCGGGCAAAGGAAGATTAAAACCGCTTTTTGCGAATGAAAGCGAATACAAAGAGTTTCTCGACAGGCACGCGAAATCCACGGTTAAAAACGCGGATATTGCCGAATATAAGGGCAAAGCCTACCTTGGTATCGACTGCGGCTCTACTACCACAAAGCTCTGTCTTTTGACCGAAAATAACGAAATTTTATACTCCTATTATGCCTCCAATCAGGGTAATCCCGTGGAGATTGTAAGAGAACAGCTGACCGAGATTTATTCTCTTTTAGGGGATAAAATTGAAATCGCGGGCTCTGCCGTTACAGGCTACGGCGAAGAGCTTATTAAGCACGCCTTTTCGGTGGATTACGGCATTGTTGAGACCATTGCCCACTATACCGCCGCTAAATATTTTGAGCCTGATGTCGGCTTTATTCTCGATATCGGCGGTCAGGATATTAAGTGCTTTAAGATAAGAAACGGTGCTATTGACAGCATTATGTTAAACGAAGCCTGCTCCTCGGGTTGCGGCTCGTTTCTTGAGACCTTTGCAAGGGCTATGGGCTATTCGATTGAGGACTTTGCCGAAAAGGGACTTCACGGAAAAGCGCCCGTTGATTTGGGAAGCCGCTGTACCGTATTTATGAATTCTTCGGTTAAGCAGTCGCAAAAGGACGGCGCGTCGGTAGAGGATATTTCGGCGGGACTGTCAATAAGCGTTGTTAAAAACGCCCTTTATAAGGTTATACGCGCCTCCTCCGCAGATGAGCTGGGTGAAAAAATAGTGGTTCAGGGCGGCACATTTTATAATGACGCGGTTCTGCGCGCCTTTGAAAGGGAAATAGGTCACAATGTAATCCGCCCCTCTATTGCGGGACTTATGGGCGCATACGGCGCGGCGCTTTACTCTAAAAAGTGTACGAAATCGAATATAATCGATAGCGTTAGTCTTAAAAGCTTCGCCCATACCTCAAAATCCGCCGTTTGTCAGGGCTGTACCAACCATTGCAGACTGACGGTTAACTCCTTCGGAGACGGCAAGAAGTTTATTTCGGGCAACCAGTGCGAAAAGGGACTGGGAAAAGCCGCCCCGAAAGAGCCGCTGCCTAATCTTTACGAATTTAAGCGTAATTATCTTACCTCCTTAAAGTCTGAAGAGGGAACACGCGGAACGGTAGGTCTGCCGCTGGCGCTCGGTATGTACGAATTATTGCCGCTTTGGCACGGGATTTTCACAAAATTAGGCTTTAAGGTTATGATTTCGCCGATGTCTACACGGCGCACCTATGAAAAGGGACAGTTCTCTATACCTTCGGACACAGCCTGTTATCCCGCAAAGATAATGCACGGTCATATTGAAGCCCTTATCGAAGATGGAGCGGATGTGATTTTCTACCCCTGCCTTACATACAATATGGACGAGAAAATGACCGATAATCACTACAACTGCCCTGTTGTAGCCTATTATTCCGAGCTTTTAAAGGGCAATGTTGAGGAGCTGTCAAAGGTCAAATTACTTTATCCCTACCTTAATATTAACAATAAGAAAGAGCTTACCAAGGAGCTTTACAATTACCTTGCAAAATTCTTTGACGGAATTAATAAGGCAGAGGTTAAGGCGGCGGTTGACTTCGGTCTTAATGAGTATGAGAAATATATGCAGGCGGTAAGGGACGAGGGGACGAGAGCGCTTGACTTTGCTCGCAAAAACAACAAACGCATTATGATTTTGGCGGGCAGACCCTACCATATTGACGCGGAAATAGGTCACGGAATAGATAAGCTTGCAAATTCCTTAGGCTTTGTTGTGGTAAGTGAGGACAGCGTTTTCCGTCTTGCCGAGCCGTTTACGGTCAAGGTTTTAAACCAATGGACCTATCACGCAAGGCTTTACCGCGCGGCGCGTTATGCCGCGGAGCATAAGGATACCGAGCTTGTGCAGTTAGTATCCTTCGGCTGCGGGGTGGACGCTATTACAACGGACGAGGTGCGTTCGATACTAGAAAACGCGGGCAAGTACTATACACAGATTAAGATTGACGAGATAACCAACTTAGGCGCGGTTAAAATCAGACTGCGCTCGCTTATAGGAGCGCTGGACGAAAGGAGCGGTGAAAATGGAAGAGCGTAAATATGTCGAGTTTACCGAGGAAATGCGGAAGACCTACAAAATATTAGCACCTAATATGCTGCCGCGTCATTTTAAAATGATGATGCAGGTCTTTAAGAGCTATGGCTATAATATTGAGCTGCTCGAAACAACTGGACACAGGATAATCGAAACAGGGCTTAAATATGTTCATAACGATACCTGCTATCCCGCAATCCTTGTAATCGGTCAGTTTATTGACGCGCTGAAATCGGGGAAATACGATGTGCATAAAACCGCTCTGATTTATTTCCAGACAGGCGGCGGCTGCAGAGCATCTAATTATATTTTTCTTCTTAGAAAGGCGCTTGAAAAGGCGGGGTACGGCTTTGTTCCCGTAATTTCGATTAACCTTGCGGGGCTTGAAAAGCATTCGGGCTTTAAGCTGTCAGCTCCGCTTTTGCACCGTTTGTTTTACGCGATTATTTACGGCGATGTGCTGATGAATATTACCAATCAGTGCAGACCCTATGAGCTTAACAAGGGGGAGACCGAGCGTCTTGCGGATAAGTTTACATTAGAACTTGCAAACAAAATGCAGACCGAGGGTATCTCCTTTAAAAAGGTTAAGGCAAACTGTAAGGAAATGCTTAATGCCTTTGCTAAAATACCGCGTTCAAATGAAAGAAAGGTCAAGGTCGGCGTAGTAGGGGAGATTTATGTTAAGTATTCGCCCCTTGGCAATAACAATCTTGAGCAGTTCCTGCTTGACGAGGGGGCGGAGGTTGTAGTGCCCGGGCTTCTTGACTTCTTTATGTACTGCATAGTATCTAATATAACCGATATTTCCCTTTACGGTCTTCATAAAATGCGTAAGCCGATACTTGATTTCGTTTTCAATTACCTTGTAAAACAGCAAAAAGAGATTATTTCGCTTATGGAAGAGGACGGGAATTTTGCACCTCCTACCCCTATTACGCATACAATGGAATTGATTCAGGACTTTATGGGACTTGGCACAAAGATGGGAGAGGGCTGGCTTTTGCCCGCCGAAATGCTCGAGCTTAACGATGAGGGCGTCCATAATATTGTCTGCACTCAGCCCTTCGGCTGTCTGCCAAACCACATCTGCGGCAAGGGTATGATGAAGCCCCTTAAGGAAAAAAATCCCGATATGAACATTGTCGCTATAGATTACGATTCGGGTGCGTCAAAGGTCAATCAGGAAAACCGTATCAAGCTGATGCTTGCTAACGCAAGGGCAAACCTTGCGGAGAAGGAGCGCGAGAACGGCGTTTTGCCCAAAACCGAGGGTGAAAAGCAAGAAGCTTTTGCAAAAAAAGCTTGACAAACCGAAAAATCGGTGCTATAATAACAATAACATATATTTAAACCTGTGATTAAGAATAGTAGCTTTACTTAAAACCAAAAGAGAGCGGTTGACGGTGGAAATGCCGCGGCGGAGAGTATTGTGAATGGACTTATGAGGGCGGCCGAAAGCATTTTTGTGAGTAGCAGCCGACGGGAACCGTGCCCGTTATCCGAACGGCTTACATATTAGTGTAAGAAATGAGCGGTCGGTTTTACCGACAACTTGGGTGGTACCGCAGGATTACAAGTCTTGTCCCATATTTTATGGGATAAGACTTTTTTGATTTTGGAGGAGAATTTTATGATTTTATTAACCAAACGATGGCGTGCTTCTATTTAAGCTATTAATAACAATAAATTTTAAGGAGAAAATTATTATGAAAAACATTAAAAAAATCATCGCTTTTGTATTAACATTAACACTTGTATTTGCTTTCGCGGGCTGCGGCGCTAAAGACAGCTCATCGGACAGTTCTGCAAAGAAGACAATCGGTATTATTCAGTTCGGCTCACACGCTTCCCTTAACAACTGCTATGACGGCATTATGAAGGGACTTAAGGAAAACGGAATCAACGAGGAAGACTACAATATAGAGTATGTAAACAGCAACTTTGACCCCAGCGTTTCACAGACTCAGGCTAACAACCTTGTGAACAAAAAGGCGGCTGTGATTATCGCTATCGCGACACCCTCGGCTGTTGCCGCCGCCAATGCCGCCGCAGATAAAGATGTGCCTGTCGTATACTGCGCGATTACAGACGCTACGGTTATGGAAAATTACGAAAATGTTACAGGCTCTTCGGATATTCCGAACTTTGAAAAGCAGTTAGAGGTTGTAACCGGCTTTATGAACAAGACCGCGCTTAAAATCGGCGTGCTTTACTCAACCGAGGAATCAAGCTCACCCGTTCAGGTTGAAAACCTTAAGAAAGCGGCTAAGAAGTATGAGGGAATGGAAATTTTAGATTCCGCTGTTGCAGATATCAACACCATAGACGCTAAGACTAACGAGCTTATCGGCAGAGGGGTTGACTGCTTTGTAAACCTGCTTGACAACACGGTTGTAGGAAAGCTTGAAACAAACATACTCCCGATTACCAACGAAAAGAAAATACCTGTTTTCGGTTCTGAAATCGAGCAGGTAAAGGTGGGTTGCGCGGCAAGCGCTTCGATTGATTATATTGATGTAGGCGCGTCCGCGGGCAAGTCGGCGGCGCAAATCTTAGGCGGCAAGTCGGCTTCCGAAATTCCCGTAGCTTATATTACCGAGCCTACCAACTATTATAACAGCGAGGTTTGCACCGAGCTCGGACTTACCGTTCCTACCACCGTTACCGCGGAAGATGTAGCAAAATAATTTCAATAACAAATATAGCGCGGCGTGAAAAATCGCCGCGCTGAAAATATATTAAAAAGGGAAATATGCTATGCTGTTTTTTGCCACAACTATCGACGGACTGCAAATGGGACTTTGCTTTGCAGTTTTAGCGTTAGGCGTTTATATATCCTATTCTATTCTTGATTTCCCCGACCTTTCGGTTGACGGGACCTTTCCGCTCGGCGGTGTTGTTTGCACAATTCTAATGTTAAAGCTTGGTGTACCTGCTCTGCCTGCAATACTTTTAAGCTTTTTTGCAGGGCTTGCGGCGGGCGCGGTGACCGGCGTTCTGCATGTTAAGTTCAACATTTCAAAGCTGCTTTCGGGTATTATTGTAATGACCGCACTTTTGTCGGTCACATTAGCCCTTACAAAGCTGCTTACAAGAACAGGGCTTACCACCACGATTTTCTCCTTCAGGAGCGAGAATTTGAGCGGTATTTTCAGCGGAAAAGCGGCAGGACTTTTGGGTACTGCAAACCGCGACTATATGATACTTATAATCGAGCTTGTCTTTGTAATAGCGGTAAAACTCATTATTGATTTGTTCCTTAAAACTAAGCTCGGATATATGCTAAGGGCAACGGGCGACAATGAAATGCTGGTCGTATCCTTGGGAAAGGACAGCGGCACATACAAAATTTTGGGTATTGCCCTTGCAAACGGTTTTGTTGCTATGTCGGGCGCACTTTACGCTAACCTCTTCTCACAGTACGATAATTCCTGCGGAAGCGGCAAGGTAGTAATGGCTTTAGCCTCGGTAATTATCGGTATGGCGGTATTCTCAAAAATCCGTTTTATCAGCGATACCACGGCGGTTATTTTAGGCGCTGTGATTTATTCGCTCTGCCTTAACTATCTGGTTTTGGTCGATACCAACGGTATATATTTAAAGCTTTTAAATGCCGTTATGTTCGCGCTTATTCTCATTTTCAATGATAAAACCTCGGGTCTTGTATCAAAGCGCAGTAAGCTGAAAGGGGGAAATGCAAAGTGTTAGAGCTTAAAAATGTATCTAAGATTTATAACCCCGGTACGGTAACCGAGCTTTGTCTGTTTGATGATTTTAATTTGACCGTGAATGACGGCGAATTTGTCTCGGTAGTCGGCAGTAACGGAAGCGGTAAGACCTCAATGCTCAATATTATTTGCGGAAGTATCCCTGTAAGCGGTGGGGAAGTGCTGATAGACGGCAAGAACATAAACGCTCTGCATGAATACCGCCGTTACCGTATGATGGGCAGAGTATATCAAAACCCTGCGGCGGGAACCTGTCCTAATATGACCATACTTGAAAATATGTCCCTTGCGGATAATAAAGGTAAGGGGTACGGACTTTCCTTTGGTGTAAACTATTCGAAAAAACAGCACTACCGCGAACAGTTAAGCTCGTTGGGTCTCGGTCTTGAAGATAAGCTTGATGTAAAATTAGGAGCGCTTTCAGGCGGTCAGAGACAGGCGGTTTCGCTCCTTATGGCAACAATGACTCCGATTGATTTCCTTATTTTAGACGAACATACCGCCGCTTTAGACCCGAGAACTGCCGAGATTATTATGGAGCTTACCGATAAGGTCATTAAGGAAAAACGCTTAACAGCCATTATGGTAACCCACAATCTTCGCTACGCCGTGGAGTACGGAACAAGGCTTATTATGATGGATAAAGGCAATATCATCTTAGATAAATCAGGTGAGGAAAAGCAGAACGCAAAGGTTGACGATATACTTGATATATTCAATAAAATCAGTATCGAGTGCGGAAATTAATAATAAATATTTAAGATAAAATAAGAAATCCAAAGCTATCGCTTGACAAAACGGTTTAAATGGTTTATCATTAAATAAATTGCTAAACGCGTTGAAAGGGATAAGTAGTCCTGTGACCGTACTTTAGAGAGAAGATGGTTGGTGCAAATCTTTGTCGGTCTCTTGATGAAGCTGCCTTAGAGCGGCATCCGAAAGGGTTGACGGCGGTCTCCGTTAGAGGGCAAAGGTATATTTGTACCGTTGAGTGCGGAATTTTTATTCCGAATTTGGGTGGTAACACGGATTTTATTCGTCCCGAATGTCATTGTGGCGTTCGGGGCTTTATTATTTGAAGGAGGACATACATATGAAATACGAAATACTTAAATTGTTGGCGCGCAACGCGAAATACACAGCCGAGGACATTGCCGTAATGTTAGGCTCGGACGAAAAAACGGTAGAAAACGAGATTAAACAGCTCGAAAAGGACGGACTTGTTAAGGGCTACAAGGCTATAATTGACTGGCAGAAGGTGGAAAACCCGTATGTTTCTGCGATAATCGAGCTTAATGTAGTGCCCAAGGCGGGGCTCGGCTTTGAAGAGGTCGCGGAAAAGATAATGAAGTATGACGAGGTGGAGTCGGTCTACCTTATGTCGGGCGTTTACGACCTCAATGTTGTTGTAAAGGCGAAAACACTTCAGGACATTGCCCGCTTCGTGGCAAGGGAGCTTGCAACTATTGATTCTGTAACCTCAACCACTACCCATTTTGTTCTCCGCCGTTATAAGGAAATGGATGTTGAATTGGTAAGCGAGGAAGACGATGACAGGGGGCAGTTCTTTATATGATAGATTATTCCAAGGTTTTAAACCCCACGGTTACCGATATAAAGCCGTCGGGCATAAGAAAATTTTTCGATATTGCCGCCACGATGGAAAATGTAATTTCCTTAGGGGTTGGCGAGCCTGATTTCCAGACCCCGTGGCAGATTAGAAAGGCGGGCATAACCTCCCTTGAAAAGGGTAAGACCAAGTATTCCTCAAATTGGGGCATTATGCAGCTAAGAACCGCGATTTCCGACTATATGGAGCGCAAATTTGGGGTTAAGTATCAGCCTGAGGAGGAAATTTTAGTCACCGTTGGCGGAAGTGAGGCTATTGACGGCTGTATCAGAGCGGTGGTCTCTCCCGGTGACGAGGTTATTATCCCACAGCCGAGCTATGTTTGCTACGAGCCGATAACCCGTCTTGCGGGCGGAGTTCCCGTTATAATTGAGACCAAGGCGGAAAACGATTTTAAGGTCACACCCGAGGAGCTTAAAAACGCGATAACCGACCGCACAAAACTCCTGATTTTACCTTATCCTTGCAACCCGACCGGCGCTATAATGGAAAGGGAAGACCTTGAAAAGTTGGCGGCGGTGCTTAAAGACACAAATATACTTGTTCTCTCCGATGAGATTTACGCCGAGCTTACATTTAGCGGTAAGCGCCACGCTTCGCCAGCAGCTATAGACGGTATGTGGGAAAGAACTATAACCGTAAACGGTTTTTCTAAGTCCTTTTCTATGACGGGCTGGCGTTTGGGCTTCGCTTGCGGTCCAAGAGAAATAATGGACCAAATAACCAAAATACACCAGTTTGCCATTATGTGCGCGCCGACCACCTCACAGTATGCCGCTATTGAGGCGCTTAATAACTGCGATGAGGATGTCTGTCATATGGTTAAGGAGTATGATATGCGCCGCCGTATGATGGTGTCTGGCTTTAATAAAATAGGACTCCTATGCCGCGAGCCGAGAGGTGCCTTTTACGCTTTTCCGAGCATTAAGAGCACGGGAATGACAAGCGAGGAGTTTTGCGAAAAACTGCTTTACAGCAAAAATGTCGCGGTAGTGCCCGGTACGGCGTTCGGCGACAGCGGCGAGGGCTTTATCCGTGCGTCCTACTGCTATTCGGTCGAGCACATCAAAGAGGCAATAAACCGCATAGGCGAATTTTTAAAGGAAATATAAAAGCAAAAACACGGCAGAGGAGCAATCCGTCTGCCGTGTTTTTGTCTATGAAAAAATATTATTAAATTCGGGCTTTATGATTTCTTTGATAATATCCTTGCTTATCGTAAATTCGGGAGTTCCCATATACCCGGGTGCGACCTCATATTTATCAAATGCAATAACCATATCCCCGTTTTCAGTAAGATAGAAATTGTGTTCGGAATCTAACGCGACAAAATCCTCGCCTATAATACTATCGTCAAACCAGTACACCTTATTGCTGTCAAGCTCTGTTTCCAGCTTCATTTGACGCTTGATTTCTTTTTCAAGTATATCATAAAAGCTGTCATCCGCGGCTAAATCGCCGAGCTTTACTATTTTACCGCTTAGCTTATTTATATTATAGTATTTAAAATAGGTGTTACTGCTTCCCGCCGCCTCGTGAACTCTTATTTTTAGGGTGAACCATTTTTCGGTGTTTGTCACGGTTTCATAATCGACATAAACCGAACTGTGCCCCTCGTCTCCTATAGCTTCAAGGTCGCTGTAGAATTGATTTACAAGCGTTTGAGTAAGCTCGCTTATTTCCTTGTTAATATAGTCGGCGGCTTCGCTGTTTTCATCGCTTACCTCGGGCACATCAATATCCATTTCGTGATAATCGTCGGAATAGAAATAATTTCTCACGGTTATAACCTTCACTATTTTTCCGATAATCGGCAGTTGTTCAGCCGCCTCGGCATAGGCAACGCTTATATTCGGGAGCAGGAAAAGCATTACGAATATCAGACAGGCGGCGACCGAGGCAATGCGAGGCAATAACCGTATTTTTTTGGGTTTGTCGCCTTGCTTCGGAAGATTTGAAAGCGTTTCTTCAATTCGGGTTTTAACCGAATCGGGAATTTCCGAGCGTTCGTTTTCGGCTTTTATTTTAAGGTATTTATCGAAATTATTCATTGTTGAAATCCTCCTTCAAAAGCTCTCTTAACATATTTCGCGCTCTTGAGAGCCGCTTTTTAACGGCTTCCGGGGTTGTTTCCGTTATTTGTGCAATTTCTAAGACAGAAAGATTTTCATAATAAAAAAGTACGACCGTTGTGCGGTATGGTTGTTCAAGACTGTCAACGGCAGCCTTTAGTGTGATATGTGCGGTAAGCTTTTCTTCGGTGACGCTGTCGGCTGTTTCGGGTATTTCTTCCATGGAAACAAGCTTTGAATTTTTGCGGATTTCTTCAACTGCAGTATTATGTACAATTTTTAATATCCATGGTTTAAAGGCATTTTCGTTTTTTAGGGTCTCAAGCTTTTTATAAGCACGGTATATAGCTTCGCTCAGCACTTCTGCGGCATCGGATTCGTTTTTTAACACCGAAAAAGCCACAGAGTACATCGCCCTCTCACAAAGCCGTATTTGTTTGCAAAACTCCTCCTTATCCGTAAAAATCACCCCTTCCCGACAAGCAAAGCGGTTTGACCTATAATCCATTCGCCCCACTCGGCGTAATATTTAGCGTATAAATGTGTTCCATCCGCCGTTTTATCAGCGTCGAGATTTCCCGCTCCGTCATCGAATACGGTATTAGCGTCAATGTAAAATACCGTTTTGCCGTCCGAAAGCTTTTCAAGTTCGGCGTTCAGCTTATCAATCGCGGCGTTGTTTACCGTTTTGTCACTGTCGGAGCGCTTTTTTGAAATGTGAAGATTAGCCTCGATAAATACAGCGGCATCGGGTTGTTTTTCTTTGATGAAATCAATAAGCGCCGAATATTTTGAAACTGTGGTCTTTGTTTCATAACCTACCTCGTTAACGCCTAACATAATATATATTTTGCTGTATTTTTTGTTGCTTATAAGCTCGGTAAATGTCACCTTGCCTATGCTTGGAACAGAAACAGTCTTTTTATTGATGTTATAAACGCTCATTCCTACATTGCAGAAAAAGTCCGCGTCCGTAATCTTAGCGTATTCCATAAGACCGACCGTTCTTGAATCGCCAATAAATAAAGCGTTTCCCGTAACGGTGTTATTGTTTTCCTCTTTTGACGGTGTTGCTTCGCTTTCAGATTTGTAGACATCCGAGGAAGGAGAAGAAGCTGAAGAGACGGAAGAAACTTCAGATGTATTGCTTGGTATTGGCAAAGAGGAATTATCTCCTTCTTTTGAAGCAGGCTTTTTAAATAAAGCAACCGTCAAAACGGCAATAATTATAATTACAAGGGAAAATAAAGTTATAAAGTTTTTCTTTTTCATAAGACAATCTCCTCAAAATCTGAAATATAAAAACGGGTCGTCAAGCCCCATATACATACAGTAAACACTTGCAGTAAGTATAAGGGCAAGTATCGCCGATATAACAATACGGTTTTTAATGCGCTTTAGCAATTTATAGGGGAGTTTTGTTGAGAAAAGAACCCCCGCAATTAAAAAAGGAAAATAAAGCTTTAGGTATTTAAGATAATCGTACCTGAAAACCGACCATACACCCTGACCGAAAAAGGGAAACATACGGGATAAAAATATCCTGAGCTGACCCAAATCCTCCACGGCAAATATAGTCCAAGTAATGGGGATAATCAATGCCATATAAATATGTCCCACAGAAGGATACTTATTTAGAAATTTTCCGAGGAAAAGTTTTTCGATACCTATTATTACAAAAAGCACCGCTCCCCAAAGGAGGAAGTTATAACCCGCTCCGTGCCAAATACCGGTGAGAAGCCATACTATAAGTAAATTCCTGAATTCGGTAATTTTACCCTTGCGGTTTCCGCCGAGCGGTATATAAACATATTCCCTGAACCAAGAGCCGAGGGTTATGTGCCAGCGCCGCCAAAACTCAGTCATACTAAGACTAAGATATGGGTGATCAAAGTTTTTGGGTAATTTAAATCCCATCATTTTGCCGAGTCCCGTCGCCATTAACGAATAACCGAAAAAATCAAAATATATTTGAAAAGAAAACGCCGCAATCGCCATTAAGGCAAGGGGAGTAGATATACTTTCAAACCCTATTGACTGAACCTGAGACCACAGCTTGCCTAAAGGGTTGGCAAGCAACACCTTGAGCCCTAAGCCGAAAATAAATGTTCCTATTCCGCTAAGTATATTGTCGGCTTTAATTTTCCTTGCGTGGAGTTCTTTTTCCACTTGATTATATGTCACTATAGGTCCTGCGATAAGCTGTTCAAACATAGCTATGTAAACCGCAAAGTCAATAAGGCTCTTTTCCGCTTTTATCTTACCCCTGTAAACATCGATAACATAAGAAAGTCCTTGGAAGGTGTAAAAGGAAATTCCAATAGGAAGAACGATATTTGCCGCAAAATCAAGGCTCGGTACAAATCGGCTGATTTCGCCGATTATAAATCCTGAATATTTGAAAAGCGAAAGACTGATAATGTGAAAAACAACAGCAACAGTCAAATACAGCTTTTTTAACTTTTCTGTATTTTCAATTTTTAAAGCGACAATATAGTCGATTAAAATACTTATCAAAAATATTGCAAAATGTTCAGGATTTTTGATTGCGCCTATAAAGTAAAAGCATAAGCTGCCAATCAATAGCACAGCGTTTTTCAAACCTCTCGGCACGGCGTAGTAACATATAAAAAATATAGGAAGAAAAATAAATATAAACTGAAGACTGCTGAATACCATAACCGCACCGCCGTTTTGCTTTTCTATAATTAAGACGCTTAGAAAGGATAAAAGGTGACAGGGAAAATAAAAAATTCGCTCTTGTAAGCTAAGCTACAGGGAGCGAATTTTATTGTAAGTAAATTTATTCTTCCTCGGGCATATCCCAGTTGTGCCATACTGCCTGAACATCATCGTTTTCTTCAAGCATATCGATAAGCTTTTCCATTTTAGCGGCGGTTTCCTCATCGTCAATCGTCGCCATTGTCTGCGGAACATACTCTACCTCGGCTGAAAGGAAGCTATAGCCGTTGCCCTCAAGCGCATCGCGTACTGCTCCAAGCTCATTCGGGTCGGTGGAAATTTCAAAAACATCGCCGTCAAAATTAAAGTCGTCGGCACCGGCTTCGAGGGCTGCTTCCATAACGGTGTCCTCATCGAGACCCTCGGCTTCAATTCTAATAAGACCCTTGCGATCAAACATAAACATAACCGAGCCGCTTTGACCTAAATTGCCGCCGCATTTATCAAAATAGTGGCGCATCTCTCCAGCGGTTCTGTTGCGGTTATCGGTAAGGGTTTCAACAACTACCGCAACACCTGACGGACCGTAGCCCTCGTAAATAAGCTCCTCGTAGTTGTTGGCTTCGCCGTCGCCCGCCGCCTTTTTGATTATTCTTTCGATATTCTCGTTAGGCACATTAGCCGCCTTGGCTTTGGCGATAGCGTCCTTTAATTTGCTGTTTTCGTTGGGGTTTGCACCGCCTGTTTTAACTATAACCGAGATTTCTCTGCCGATTTTGGTAAAGATTTTAGCCTTAGCCGCATCGGTCTTTTCTTTTTTACGCTTGATATTGTTCCATTTTGAATGTCCTGACATATAAATCACCGTAACCTTTCATAACTAAGTTATCATATCACAAATTCGGGTTCTGTTCAAGTGCTTTTTGACAAATTGCCTCAATATCCGAAATTTTGTTTATTTCACCGCACATACGCCGAAGCGCCGCCGCACCCTCAAGACCGTGCATATACCATGCGGTATGTTTGCGGGATTCGAGAATTGCGATATACGGGTCTTTGTATTCGCACATAAGTTTTATCTGCCGCATCATAACCGCAAACCGTTTTTCGAGAGTGGGCGGAGAATAGCTTTTGCCCGACAAATATGCGTTTATCTCCGCAAAAACAAAGGGATTGCCCTGCGCCGCACGCCCGACCGATATAAAATCACATCCTGTATACTCGTACATATGTCTTGCGCTTTTGCTGTCTGTGACATCACCGTTACCTATAACGGGTATTTTTACGGCTTTTTTGACTTCGGCTATAGTTTTTAAATCTACGGGCGGAGCGTACATCTGGGGCCTTGTTCTGCCGTGGACGGTTATCGCCGACGCGCCTGCGTTTTCGCACCGCCGAGCAAGCTCGGGAGCGTTTATGCTTTCAAAGTCATAACCTGTACGCATCTTAACCGTGACGGGAACATTTACGGCATTTACAACCGCTCTTACTATTTCCTCTGCAAGCTTCGGCTCACGCATAAGCGCGCTTCCGCCTCCGTTACCCGCAACCTTAGGCGCGGGACAGCCCATATTAATATCAATGAAATCGGGATTAAATTTTAAAGCTGAGCGAGCCGCCTGTGCCATAATTTCGGGGTCGTTACCGAAAAGCTGGGATGCAAAGGGTCGCTCATTATCGGCACAGCTTAAAAGTGAAGCTGATTTTTTGTCGTTAAGGGTTACGCCCCGTGCGCTTGTAAGCTCGCCTACGGTAAAGGCAGCACCGTATTCGCGACATATTTCCCGCATAGCGCGGTCGGCTACACCCGCCATAGGAGCCAGCGCGGCAAAACCAGTTATTTCAACATTTTTTATTCTCATAAATACGATTATAAAACAAAAACTTAAAATAGTCAATTTTAAAATATAAACACTTTTAAAAAGCCATAAAACCGCTTCTCTGCAGTCCTTTGATTATAGTACTTGCAATTTGCGACAAATTAGTGTATAATTCGTAGTGTGAAAAATAATTACATCATTTGAAAAGAGTTTTATTATGTTTAAAAGGTTTGAATCATCATTGCTTTTACTGGCAAAGCTATTTATGTTCTTTCTTTGTGTTGCTGTTTTCTTTTTTCTTTACGGTCAAAAATATTCTTTTTTACTGATACCCACCAGAACATCCATAGTAACCTTAGGCGTTTTTGTGATTATGTATATGGCAATGACTGTTATATACGGAGGGTTCGATATAGGAAAACGCAAGAGTAAGCCTATAATTAATTCTCTCATTCTTTCGGTGCTTTTTACGGATGTTGTAGCCCATTTCTTTATGTGTATTATGAATGTTACTGTTGTCCATAACGGTAAATTTGTGTATGAGTACCCGCTGCTGTTGTTAGCGACTTTTGTTATTCAGGTCTTTTTGATTATTTTAATGTCATACACCTGTAACGACCTGTATTTTTCGTTTAAAAAGCCGCAAAACTGTATCATCGTAGCAAGACAAGCCGAGCCGACCGAAGGCATTATTGCCAAGGTTGGGCGTTATAAAAAGCAGTACAATATAACAAAGGTTGTTTATACTAATCAACCTGATATATTTAAGGAAATTGATACGGCAGACGCGGTGTTTTTTTACAATCTTTCGGTATCTGAAAGAAACGCATATGTTGAGTACTGCTATCACTTTAAAAAAGATATTTATTACAGCGTTGAGCTTTCCGATATTGTTGCCATGAGCGGAAAACGGGTTTATTTTGATGATAAATCAATGATACATGCCGGTGTTAGCGGAATCACCTTTGAGCAGAGAATTATAAAGCGGTTAATGGATTTGGTTATTGCATGCTTCGGGCTTTTAATAACCTCACCCATATTCCTTTTTACCGCTATTTGCATCAAGGCGGAGGATAAAGGCCCTGTCTTTTATAAGCAGAAGAGAGCGACATACGGCGGACGGTCTTTTGAAGTGCTTAAGTTCCGTTCAATGAGAACAGAGGACGGCTCGATTCATCGCTCTGTAACAAAGAACGACGATCGAATAACCAAGGTTGGCAGATTTATAAGGAAATTCCGAATTGACGAATTACCGCAGCTTATTAATGTTTTAAAAAGTGATATGAGTATAGTGGGTCCTCGCCCTGAAATGCTTGAGAATGTGGAGAAATACACCAGGGAATTGCCGGAGTTTCAATACCGTCACCGCGCAAAGGCAGGTCTTACGGGTATGGCACAGATTTACGGAAAGTACAATACTTCCCCTAAGGACAAGCTTATACTTGATATGACATATATTAATCAGTACAGTATTTGGCTTGATATCAAGCTTATTTTCCGTACCCTGCTTGTTTTGCTTACTCCCGACCAAAGTACAGAAGCGTTTGAAGATAATTCGGAAGATAATAAAGCTAAATAATTTGTTGTTATGTTTATTAAAAAAAGAAGCTGTCTATATGGCAGCATCTTTTTTTATCAAATAATTTAACTTGATGTTTACAAATTATAAAAACAAATCTTTCTATTAATGGCATCAAAATATTATGGCGCGAAAGGAGGATAATGCGCTATTTGGTGTACGATAAATTTTGGAGGAATTGTTTTGATAAACATTGATATAGACAGTAACGGTGAAGTTATTGCATATGGCAGTACAGTAACCGATAGCGCAAGATTTGAAATAATACATTTTAACTTTCCTGAGAGTTGGAACAGATATACCAAAAAGGCTGTTTTCAAAAACGGAGATACAACAGTTAATGTCTTCCTTAACGCAGATGAAACTATCTGCATAGGTGAAGACGAGTGTTTAGTTCCCAACGAAGTAATAAAAGCTCCGCAGTTTACCGTTTCTGTTTTGGGGGTTATGGGTGAGTCAAGGGCGACATCTGCTGAGGCAGTTATAGAAGTTACGGCGAGCGGATACACCGAAGGATATTTTCCCGAAAATCCTACTCCGACGGAATATGAACAACTTATTAACCTCGTGACAGATACAAAGCAAATAGCAGAATCTGTGCGCGATGATGCGGATAACGGTGTTTTTAAGGGCGATAAAGGGGATACGGGTCCGCAAGGCGAAAAGGGAGACAAAGGCGATACGGGCGAACAGGGAATACAAGGTATCCAAGGCGAAAAAGGCGACAAGGGTGAGAGAGGCGAAAAGGGCGACCCATTTACCTATGCCGACTTCACCGCAGAGCAGTTAGCGGATTTGAAAGGCGAAAACGGTAAAGACGGTATGGACGGTTATACCCCGCAAAAAGGGGTTGACTATTTCACCAAAGAAGATATAGAGGAGCTTAATATTCCAAATGTAGACCAAGGGTATAATCCCGACAGTGAAAATGCGCAAAGCGGCAAAGCCGTAGCAGAGGCGGTAAATCCAATAAGACAAACAATAACGGTTGATACTCCCGTATGGACTGTACAACCGACTATTGAAGGAGTGTTAAATGAAGCTTTTGAAACATGGAATGTGAGACCGTATTTTGTAACGCTTAAAAATACGGATGGGACTGATTTAGAAAGCAGGCAGTTTAAACTATGTACAACCTTAGACGGATATGCTTCCGCAATAGAGCAAATATTT
>JBGUUB010000059.1:0-4763 GCA_045133355.1 Acutalibacteraceae bacterium | reverse complement strand
TATAGAAAACGCTTCAAAATATTTCAGCTCCGTGCTTATTGCCGATATGTTCCTTGCCGCGGTAATGCTTTTGGTTTCGGCTGTTGTTGTGCTTAACCTTGACAGCCTTCTGCAAATCCCTCCGGGCTTGGAATCAGCGGTTAAGCTGACCTTCGCAATTACCTTTATAACCTTTATTTTAAGCATAGTCACCGCTATATTTACCACCGCCGCATTTGTAAAAAACCGGTTGTATCTCAATTCGATTCGCGACATAATCGGAAACGCGATTAAGGTTATCATTATTTTGGTGCTTTTCTCGTTCTTCCCCGCAAAGCTCTACTTTTTGGCTGTGGCTTCTCTTGCCGCGGGAATATTCCTTCTTGCCGCTAACATCACAGTTAAACGCAAAATTTTACCCGATGTTAAGATGAATCCCAAGCTTTTTGATATGTCTTATGTTAAGACTATCCTTTCATCGGGAATTTGGAATTCCATTACAAACCTGAGCAATGCCCTTAACACAGGACTTGATCTGTTGATTTGCAACCTGACTCTCGGTCCGGCTCCTATGGGACTACTGTCAATTTCGGTAACGGTTCCGCATTGCATAAGTCAGCTTATAACCACGCTTGCCAATATTTTTACGCCGCGTTTTACAATCCTGTACGCCAAGGACTTAAAGGAAAAGCTGGTCGAAGAAGCAAAATACTCCCAAAAAATCGTAAGCCTTATTATGTCGGTTCCTTTGGCAGGCTTTATTGCTTACGGCGTAGATTTTTATAAGCTGTGGCAGCCCACCAAAACCCATGATGAAGTGTTTCTTATTTGGGTACTGACGGTACTCGCGTGTATTTCATACATCTCAATGTGTCACACGCGCACGCTTTATCCGCTGTTTACCGTGTGTAACAAGCTTAAAGCAAATGTGCTTGTATCCCTTGTAATCGGAGTTGTGACCGTAGGCAGCGTACTCCTGCTTATCCACTTTACTCCGCTGGGAGTATACGCGATTGCCGGAGTAAGCTCGGTGCTGCTCTCGCTAAAATCTATGATTTTTGTTCCGCTTTACGCTTCACACATCCTGAATGTTAAAAAAACTGTTTTCTATCCCACCATAATCAGAGGCTGGATTTGCTTCGGCGTTTTGTGCGGACTGTTTTATGCCGTAAGCCTGTTCTTCCACGCCAAAAGCTGGCTTAGCTTCCTAATCATTTGCCTTGTTTCCGGCTTAATCGGATACATTATCTCGGTTCCGCTCATTCTTTCCAAAAGCGAAGTCGCCAGACTTAAAACAAAGCTTGTTTCCAAGTTAAAAAAAGCAAGGTGACAGTTATGACCAACAACCCGTATTTTACTGTTTTTACTCCGGCCTATAACCGAGCCGCCACACTTCCGAGGGTATTTGAAGCGCTCAAAAATCAAACCTTCGGCTCATTTGAATGGATTGTGGTTGACGACGGTTCTTCCGACAACACAAGCGAAGTGCTCGATTCCTTTTGCGCCGAAAACCCCGACTTTCCCGTAAGATGTTACAGTCAGGAAAATCACGGTAAGCATATCGCAACCAACTTTGCGGTCAGTCAGGCAAAGGGCAGGTTTTTCATAACGCTTGACTCGGATGATTCATGCGTACCCGAGGCTCTTGAAGTATTTAAGTCTGAATGGGAAAAGGTTCCCGAAGCTTTAAAGCCGTCGTTAAAGGGAATTTCGTGCCGCACCTGCAGCGAACAGGGAAAGCTTAACGGAAATCCGCTTCCAAAACCGTACTTGGACACAAACGACCTTGATTTACGGTTTAAATACAAAATTGAGGGCGAGCTTTGGGGAATGACAAAGCTTGAAATTCTTAAATCGCACCCGTACCCGGATGTTGAAGGGCTTCACTTTTATCCCGAAAACATTTTGTGGAACAGCATCGGCAGAGAATACAATACGCGCTTTATTGACCGCGCGCTGAGATTATACATTAACGACCAGGAAAATGCCGTAACAAACGGCAGCAACACCGCGTTTAAAGAAACAATTTATATGCGCAGGCACTTTATAAACGAGTGCTGGGATTACTTTCGCTATGACCGCAGGTTCTTTATTAAGCAGATAATCGGTCTGTCGCGTGACGGTTCGCTGTGCAATATGAGCTTCGGCGAAATTATGGCGGTTCCCGACTCCTTTGGGAAAAAGCTGCTGACTCTGCTGACCTACCCTGCCGGAAAAATCATTTCAAAACGGTAAGCTAAATTTTTACAAAATCAGAGGTAACCTATGAAAAAAACAGGAATTATGACCTTTCACCGTGCGCTGAACTACGGCGCGGTATTGCAGGCTTACGCGCTGCAGCAAACTATTACAAAGCTTGGCGCCGATTGTGAGCTTGTAGACTATATATGCCCGAAAATCACTCACGATTACAAGCCCTTCCGTGTTGAAAAAAACGGCTTTGCCAAATCGTTCGCAAAAAGCGTGGTAATGTGCCGCAGAAGAGCTAAACGCGCTAAAGCCTTCCGCCCGTTTTTTGATAATTATCTTGTAAAAAGCAAAACCTCATACACACCCGAAACATTAAAGCAGGCAAACTCTGAATATGATGTTTTCATCACCGGAAGTGACCAGGTGTGGAGCCCACGCTGTGTCGGCTTTGACCCGGCTTACTTTTTAACCTTTGCCGAGCCGCGTAAAAAGTATTCCTATGCCGCAAGCTTTGCCGTGAGCGAGCTTCCCGCTGAACAAATTGACGAATACAAAAAAAGGCTTAGGGATTTTCAGCAGTACTCGGTACGCGAAAAAAGCGGCGAAAAGCTTGTCAGGGAACTCACAGGCAAAACCGCAATGACTCATTTGGATCCCTCGCTTTTGCTCAGCCGTGAGGAATGGAGCAAAATCGCGGTTAAAAAACTTGACAAGCCCTATATTTTAATATTTTCCGGCAATCCGCCTTACGAGCTTATTAACAGCGCGTTGAAGCTTGCGGAAGAAAAAGGTCTGCCTATTTATCAGCTTTGGGACGCGCCAAAATTAAAAAAATCCGCTGTTGAACACATTGTAGCTCCCACTGTTGAGGAATTTGTCGGATATTTTAAAAATGCCGAATATGTTTTCACGAATTCCTTCCACGGAACCGCTTTCTCGGTTATTTTCAACAGAAATCTTTTTGTGGAGTGCAAGCACAGGGCAGGCAAGAACATTCGAGCCGAGGAGCTCTTGAAATCAGTCGGAATTAAGCGTGACATAAGCGAGGTCGGATTAACCGAAACCCCGATAGACTGGAACGACGTTAACCGCAGAATAAAGGATTTACAGTTCGATTCGCTCGAATACCTTAAATCGGTTATTGAATAGGAGAAGCTTATGATTCTGTTTGACCTGCCGTCAAAATGCTGCGGATGCACCGCCTGTATGTCTGTATGTCCCAAAGACGCAATCAGTATGGAACCGGACAGCGAAGGGTTTTATTATCCAAGCATTGACGACGCCAAATGTGTTAATTGCGGAAAGTGCAAAAGAGTATGCAGTTTTCAAAACGGTTATAACAAAAACAACGTCCTTGAAGCGTTCGCCGTAAAACACAGCGACGAAAAAACACGCCTTACAAGCCGAAGCGGCGGCGTATTTATATTAATTTCCGACGCGGTTTTGGAAAGCGGCGGAAGCGTTTTCGGCGCAGCATTTAACGATGACTTTTCTGTCAGCCACCGCCGCGCGGTGACAAAAGAGGAACGCGACGCTTTTAAAGGTTCAAAATACGTTCAAAGCAACCCTGAAAAAACTTTTTCTGAGGTAAAAAAAGATTTGGAAGCCGGAAAGCCTGTTGTTTTTTCGGGTACAGGCTGTCAGGTCGGCGGACTGCTGGGCTTTTTAAAAACCACACGCACGCCTCTTGACAAGCTTTACACCGTCGATTTGGTTTGTCACGGCACACCCTCAAACAAGGTTTGGCTCGACTTTTTAAACTATACCAGAAAAAAAGCACATGCAGAACGTGTGACAAACGCCGATTTCCGCGATAAAAGCTTTGGCTGGGCTCCGCATTACGAAAGCGTATGGACTGACGGCGAAAAACATTCCTCAAAGGATTACGCTATGCTTTTCTATGCCAATCACGTTTTAAGGCCTTCATGCTATCAGTGCATTTACACCAACTGCAACAGACCGTCGGACTTCACACTTGCGGACTTTTGGGGAATTGACAACATTGTTCCCGGTTTTAACGACGACAAGGGAGTATCGCTTTTATTCGTCAATACCCAAAAGGGAAAAACACTTTTTGACAGCGTGAATAGCGGCTGTGAAATCGCTGAGGTCGATCCGCAAAAATGCGTTAAGCCAAATCCCAACCTGCACAGAACAAGCCCGAGACCATCTAACAGAGATGAATTTTGGAAGCTTTACCTTGATAAAGGATTTGACAAAACACTTAAAACCTATAAAAGAAAAATTTACGCTAAAAAGTTAAAATCTAAGCTGCATTTAGGCTGACAATAAATCCAATCTGTTTATAAAAAAGCGTGCGCACACGTGTGTACGCTTTTATTTTTAGGCTGTTTGTCGTATATTAAAAAACGGGTAACTCCGCTGAGGAGTTACCCGAATTTTTATGCCTTATTTGCGGTTAAAATTAAGATATATTAATTTATCACCGGAAAATCAGTTTTTAGAAACTTCAAGCTTACCTGTAACCTTATTAAAGGTAAAGCTGTAGGTGCCGCCTGTAGCGTTGAGTGTCAAGGGCTTTGAATAGAAGTTCTTGAGGCTCTTTGCAGCGGAATCGTTGATTGTCTCACCAA
>JBGUUB010000058.1:0-4505 GCA_045133355.1 Acutalibacteraceae bacterium | reverse complement strand
TTGCTTATAGGCTGGCCGTATTTTTGATAAAAATCGGCGCTATATGGCAATAAGCTCATAATTTTATCTTTTGCTTTTTGGTATAACGGGTCACTTGGCCCGATCTTGCTCAATACCTTACTTACTCGATCGCCCATTGTCTTAAATGCAGCATTACCCCCAAACTTATCGGCAAACTCTTTCTTATAGGCCTCCTGGTCCTGTGGTCTACGGCGCTCGAGTTCCTTATTAAGCATACGCTCATAATTAAGGTCAAATGGGCTTAATTTGTTTACCCGATCAGCCTCTGCGGCCTCTGCCTTTGCTCTCTCCTCGCGTTTAACGCGCATCTTTTCCATAAATTCATTGTGCCTTTTCTCTTTTTCCGCATCCTCAATATCTTTTTTGTGGCGGTCCCGTGTATCTGCAAGATCCTGCCGTAATTGAGCAACGTCACTAAAAGCATTTTCAGCCTTACGCATAGCATCCGAAAGCTCTTTAACCACCCCGGCATCAGCTTTACCGGAGGTAAGATCTTGATCAATTCTGGCGGCGGTTTTAAGGGCATCGCTTAAATCGTTAGCGTGTTTAGTGATCTCTTTTTCGTAACCCTTGATCTTTTCCGCATCCTCGACTGAATTTTCACGGATATAGTCAAGACTTTTTGCCATATCATCAAACCAGCGGGAGCTTGTTTCAGCTCGCATTTTAACGATCCTAAAATCCCTCCCCGGTCTATCACGGTCGGCCTTTTTGAGCTTAAGGGCTTTTTTGAGTTTAGCATCAAAATCCGCATCCGTGGTTTTATGTGCGGCAATACCGGCGGCTATATTATCTGTAAGGGATTTTATGGAAAATGTCGGAGCTTTAGCGCCCTTTTCCTCCGGCGTCTTTTTCAGTTCCTTAAAAGCCTCATTAAGGGTCATTCCCACCACGTCTTTGCTCAATCCCTTTAGGACCTTACCTGTCGATTTGCTTATACACACGGGGCGGCCGCCGTGTCTTTTTCCGTCGTCGCCTTCCTCTGCGCCTATTGTGATCCACTTCTCATCCGGATCGGCGTCCTGTGCCATGCGCGTGATCCCGCGGATAAAAGCTAAACCGCGTTTAAAGGCGATCGCGATTTGCTGTGCTGTTTTTGTGTTCATTCTTAGCCCCTTTTTGTTTTACCTTTACTCTTTACCCAGTCAACTACATCTTTAGCAAACTTGATCCGGCCGTCGGTATAGTCCTTAAGTTCTTTGGATATCATATCCATGACCTTTTTTTGTGTTTCATAATCCTGACTAAAATCGCGGCCGCCGCCTCTGCTTTTAATGTCGATCAGTTCGTTGTATTTTTTAGTCAGATCTTCACTGGCATTAATGCTCAGATCCTGCACGTTGCGGGTAAGCTCTTTTATGCGGTTCTCAAGTATAGCCGCGTCCGGTGTTCCTTTTACCACTTTACGCAGTTTCTTAAGCTCAGCTACATATGGCTCCAGGTCCGCGGCGGTGCCCTCGGATAATGAAATATAGGCATCTTTAGCCTTTTTGATCTCGGCGGTCTGCGCCTTATTTGCGCCCTTCGGCTTTTTCCACATAACGCCCGATCCCGGTGTTACCTCGTATGTGTCGCTCTTCAATTCCTTAAAAGCCTCTTTGAGCGTTTTACCCTGAACGTCTTTGCTCAATCCTTTTAGGATCGTGCCTGATTCTTTGTCGATCAAAACGCTACGGCCGCCGTGTCTTTTTCCGTCGTCGCCTTCTGCTGCCCCTATTGTGATCCAGCGTGCGCCCTCTGGTATATCTGCATCCTGTGCCAGCTGTCGCATACCGCGTATAAAAGCCGCGCCGCGCTTAAAAGCTATCGCGATCTTAATCGCTTTTGATTTATTCATTGCCACCTCCCTCAGGGTTAAAATACTCATCCATAACTTCCCTTAACTGCGGCGGTATTTCCGTTTGCTGACTGGCTAAAAGCTGTACCCAGCCCGCAGGGCTAAAGTCCTCAGCCACCTGGTATACTTTCCAATATGTGCCGTCAAGCGGCCTATAGATAAAATCGCCGGTGCGCCCCAGGTACCGGATCATGCCCGCAGGTGCGGCGGTATAGTCCGCAGTGCTGTACAGGTAAAACTTGCGATCCCGCGGCGTTCTCTCTGTGTCGTTAATGACCCTTAGATCTTCACCGCCCAGCGTCTGCACCTGGGCCCCCACGCTCTCCGGCTCGCCGTACGTCGGGACTATGCGGCCCTGAACGTTTGCATTGCCTAGACTGCGGACCAGGAGGACCGTTTCATCCGCATTGTTAAAATTGATCGCAGTGCGGACAATGCCGTGTAGATTAAGACTCATAACGCTTTAACGCCTCCGTGATTACCTCGGCGGCCGGTCTTTTCTCCACCGCTCCGAATAGGTCAAACTCGGGCCGATCGGCCTCAGCCTTAAGCGCCTTAGCAACGGCGTTCAATTTGCCAGTTATCTCTCTTGCGCTTGTGGCCTTGAAGATTTTTGTAATGGCCCGCTCGGCGGCGTCGCTTTCCTCGGTTTTGAACATGTCACGCTCGATCCCGATATCCGCGATATTTCCCATTGTCCGCGCCTCGCCTATAGCCCTCTCAGCGGCTCCGGCGATCAGGTCCCTTATTTCAGGATTGCTCTCCGCAATATCGGCAACGCGTGCGGCGGCGCCCTGCAGCCCCTTAACGATGCGGGCCTGCTCCATGCTTGCGGCTTGTGACGCGATATGCAGTAAAGGCTCGCTGTTATACGCCTTTGCAAACATTGCAGCCTTAAGGCGTTCCTGCGCCTGGCGTGTAGGGTATCCGTCGGCATCTCTTAAGTTACCGCGTTCACTCTCCGGCATCTGGTCAATAAAGGCGCTAACGGCGGCCGGAGTCGGTGAACCGTCGGCGTATGTTTCAATTCCTTTCAGGTCTATGCGCTTTGTATCGTTCTGCGCCTGCTCCATTGCCGATAGGTTCATGCCGCCCGCAGTATTTGACCGGTCGCCGATATCAGCGGTCACGTCACTAGGCTGCATAACTCTAACCAGTACCGGATTTTTGATTTTGACAATGCTCTCTATGTCGATCCCGTGTGTTGGATCGTCAATCAATGCATCTTTATAGTCTCCGGCGGTGCCCTGCTTATAGGCCCTCTGCATCGCGGCTATGCGGCCGTTGCCCGCAATAGCACGGGTTATATTAGGATCGTCGCTGTAAAACTTATCATTACGATCGCCGCTGTAATTATGCGATGCGGCTACATCTGCGGCATCAACAACCGCGTATTGAACATTTATCTTTCTGCCCTTTGCATCAGTAGCCCGGACAATGTGCCCCATATTTGCGGCGGGGATCTTACCGTATGCGACAACCGGAGCGCCGTCCGCAAGGGTCCGGCTTGCACTCAAACGGTCATAATCAGGATCTTTAGCTATGGCTATGATCTGCTCGCGGCTGGCCTCTCCTGAGCGGTCACGGTTTTGGATGTGTTCCGGATGAACTTTAACCGGCAAAGTGTAGTTCATTGTCTTTTTGTTCGCCTGCTCTTTGCGTTGCCAGGCTTTCTCATTTATGAACTTTTTGCGCGGGATGTTGTCAATCTTAACCCCGGTAAACTTTCCGCCCATACCCGCTAAAACTCGGCCCTCCCCACTCAATAAAACATGCTGACCGTTACCGTTTTCTGCGTTAACGGTTACCCAGTGCTCGCCCTTTTCGTCGCCCTTTTCGTCGCCCTTTTCGTTATTGAGCTTTGTCGCGATCTCACTCTGCGCCCTGTCCTGGGCCAGCAGGCACAGGTCGCGATAGAACTTAAGCCCCAGATTGAACGCGTTAATTATGTGATCTATCTTCATTTTTCACCCCTACAACCTATTATAGATTAGGATCAACCATTTTTTATTTTAGGTTGCTCAATCTGCGATCTTCCTCAATTTTTCAGTGTGCATCTTTAACCGCTGGGCTAAAAGTTCAAGCTCTAAAGGGTCGGCCCTGCCGTGCAGCTGTACATCCTTTTTGATGCCGTGCATAATATCGTCGATCTTTGCCAGGCTTTCACGGGCAAACTGGCGCTGATTCTCTGTTTTCATGCCGCCCACAGCACGGTTTTTAACGTCCCGCAGCATTTCCATATAATCGGCAAAACGGGATTGAGTTTTCTGCACTGTGTCCTTTTCCGACTCCGGCCATATACCGCGCCAACGATTAAAATCACGGTGAAGGTCAAACCCGTAACGCAACATACTTTTAGACTCGGCCTCAGCCTGTTTAGCGGCTTTCTGTTCGGGAGTCTGTTCTTTGCGTATCTGTTTGCTTTCTGTTTGTTTATCGGTTTGCTCTTTGCTTATTTGTGGCTCATTTTTGCTTTTTATTTTTGGTTTTTGCGGAACTTCCGCAATTTTTCCATTTAATTTGCTGTTTTTTGCGCGCTCACGCTCTGCATTAAGCCCGCGGATTGCAGCCTTAAGGCTTTTACCCTTTGAACGTTTACCGCCCAGTCCCGCAACCACGCGGCCGTTATCGTCAACTTTAACATGTA
>JBGUUB010000057.1:0-17430 GCA_045133355.1 Acutalibacteraceae bacterium | reverse complement strand
TATAGGGACGGCGTTCCGCTCGCCTTTTATAAAATAAAAGGCAACCGCAGAACATGCCGGTTTAATCACCATTCGCCGCTAAGGGAGATTTCATAACCTATTTGTGCTTACGCTTTAGCGGCAGAATGGAGATTAATATGATAGCGTGGTTAACGGAAAACATAGCAACAATTATTATCTGCGCTGTTTTAATTGCTGTTGTTGCGGCAATTATCGCCGGCATGATAAAAAACAAGAAAAAAGGAAAATCCTCCTGTGGATGCGGATGCGAAGAGTGCCCGATGAGCGGTTCTTGCCATCCTAAGAAATAAAGTGTCAGGCAGACGCAGAAAAAACCTGCGTCTCCTGTTTTTTTGCGTAGAGGTTAGTAATTATATATTTTGAATAACTATAATCTATGGAAGATAAATTATTGCGCTACACCCTGCGTGTTGACCGCTTGCTTTTTCAAAAATTTCGTTATCTTGCAGAATTGGAAGGGCGATCGGCTAATAAAGAAATAGAGCAATACCTTAAAAAGCGGGTTGCGGAATACGAAAAAGCTAACGGTAAAATTGAAATCGACAAATAAATTGTTTAAACAGGCGTCTTTGTGACAGCCTGTTGTTTTAGATGTTAGATATTAGATGTTAGATATTAGACGCGGGTATCCTTGACCGTCCGTATCTAATATCGCGCAATATATAATTGAAAATCAAAAAAGAAAAGGATGATACAATATATCCGATATAAGGAATTGACAAGCATCAGCCTTTACTGTATAATTATGTGCGGAGCATTTGCTCCCTTAGGGCTACCAAATAAGCGGTAGGCGGTTGTTCCCTTGTTAAAGCAAGGGGTAAACCCCCTTGACTTTAATGTTAGGGGGTGATGCTATGGAGTATTTTACTGTAATTACCCTTGTAATTCTGTTATTACTTATTATAAGCATAAAAAAATAACCGCCCAAGCCTTCCAAACTTAGCGGTTATTTTTTAACCAAAACTTTGGAACAACCGCCGACTGCGGTAGCCCTCTGTGTTTATATTATACCCGGTAAGTACATATTTGTCAACATTCTGCTTTAATGATTATGAAATTTTTTTGAAAAACCTTAAAAAATCGCGAAAAAAAGCTTGATTTTTTTATCCTGCTGTGTTATTATACCAAGGTACGCTGTGTAAGTGCGGCGTGATACATGCGATGATGCGGGAGGTGGCCGACCCCGAGTCGGGAAATTTCCGCGGAGTATGTCCGATTTTAAACCGGGCGAAAAAGATGGAGTACATAAAAGATCTTGCGGCTTTTATGTGCAGCGGCGGAGCGATCCGCTGTCCGGAATTGTCTGTAACCCCAGCAATGCCGGTTTTATAATGTGCCGCGAAGAAAAACGCGGCAGGTTGTAAGTTTTGCCCGCCAACTATTTAAGGAGGCGAATTTCACAATGGCAGTGAAAGAAAAAATCCGTATTCGTATCAAAGGTTACGACCACGCGCTTGTAGACCAGTCCGCTGAGAAAATAGTGGAAACCGCTAAACGTACAGGTGCAAGGGTTTCGGGACCCGTACCGCTCCCGACCGAAAAGGAAGTCGTTACCATTCTCCGCGCTGTTCATAAGTATAAGGACAGCCGCGAGCAGTTTGAGACGAGAACGCACAAAAGGCTCATTGACATTATCAGACCTTCCAACAAGACTGTTGAGGCTCTGACAAATCTTGAGCTCCCCGCCGGAGTGGAAATTGAAATAAAACTCTAATCGAGTTTAATTTCAATTCAGACGGCAGACAACAGACAGCAGAATTCAGACGAATTAGTACACGAACTCCATCGTCTGTTATCCGATATCTGACATCTGATATCTGGTTTCTGTCTTCTGTTCGGTCAAGTTGGTGAAAGCCAACCAATAACCAAAGGAGGAAAAAACAATGAAAAAGGGTATCATCGGTAAAAAGCTCGGTATGACCCAGCTTTTCGATGCAAACGGAAACGTTGTTCCGGTAACCGTTATTGAAGCGGGTCCCTGCGTTATTTCGCAGAAGAAGACAGCCGAGAACGACGGATACGAGGCAGTTCAGGTAGGCTACGGCGACCTCAAGGCCTCTAAGGTAACCAAGCCGCAGAAGGGTCATTTTGCAAAAGGCGATGTTGCTCCGAAGAAGGTTCTTCGCGAGTTCCGCTTTGAGGACACTTCCGCTATGAACGTCGGCGACATTATTAAGGCTGATGTCTTCGCTGAGGGCGACGCTGTCGATGTTCGCGGCACTTCTAAAGGTAAGGGTTACGCCGGCACTATTAAGCGCTGGAATTTCGGAAGACTTAAAGAGACACACGGTACAGGTCCTGTTCACCGTCACGGCGGTTCACTGGGCGCCTGCTCCAGCCCCTCAAGAGTCTTCAAGGGCAAGAAAATGGCCGGACACCTGGGTAATGAGCGCGTAACCGTTCAGAACCTCAGTGTCGTTAAGGTAGACGCAGAGAAGAACATAATCGCCGTTAAGGGCGCCGTTCCCGGACCCAAGGGCGGAATCGTAGTTCTTTTCGACAGCGTTAAAGCTTAAGGGAAGGAGTGTTTTAAATTATGCCTAATATAGCAGTAGTCGATATGGCGGGTAAAAGCGTCGGTGAAATCGCGCTTAGCGACGCCGTTTTCGGAATCGTACCCAACGCGGTTGTAATGCATATGGCGGTTGTAAACTACCTTGCAAATCAGCGTCAGGGCACACAATCCACTCTCACCCGTACAGAGGTTTCAGGCGGCGGTAAAAAGCCGTGGAGACAGAAGGGAACAGGTCACGCAAGACAGGGTTCTACAAGAGCTCCCCAGTGGAGACACGGCGGTATCGTTCACGCCCCGAAGCCGAGAGATTATTCCTACTCTCTTAACAAAAAGGTTAAGAAGTTAGCTCTTAAGTCCGCTTTGTCGGATAAGGTAGCTACAGGCGATATGATAGTTCTCGACGAGTTAAAGCTCGACACCTACAAGACCAAGACCGTTGCAGATTGCTTAAAGGCTATCGGCGCGGGAAAGAAGACCCTTGTAGTTCTTGAGGACAACAACGCTTATGCCGTTAAGAGCATTGCTAACATCGCAGGTGCTAAGTCTGCACAGGTTAACACAATTAACACCTACGACATCATCAACGCCGACACACTCGTTGTTGTAAAGAATGCCGTAGCAAAGCTTGAGGAGGTGTATGCATAATGAAAGCCGCACAGGATATCATTATAGCTCCGGTAATAACCGAAAAAAGTATGTCGGGAATCGCCGATAAGAAGTACACCTTTAAGGTGGCAAAGGACGCTAACAAGATTGAAATTGCCGACGCCGTTGAAAAGCTTTTCAAGGTAGACGTTGCTAAGGTTAACACCATCAACGTTCGCGGTCAGGAAAGACGTATGGGCCGTTACAGCGGCTACACCGCTTCCTGGAAAAAGGCTGTCGTTACATTAAAGCCCGATTCAAAGCCGATTGAGTTCTTTGACGGTCTTATCTAATTCAAGCGTCTTTAAGGAAATCAAGGATTTCCGGTGATGTATGAAGTCAGAAGTCAGATGACAGATATCAGATGTCAGATGTTGGACTTCGCTAAGCCAAAATAGGAGAGTGAAACAAATGGCAATCAAACATTACAAGCCTACTACTCCGGGCCGCCGCAATATGACCACAATGGATTATTCGGGTCTTTCTAAGGTAGCTCCCGAGAGAAGCTTGCTTGAGCCTATCAAGAAAAATGCCGGACGCAACAGCTACGGCAGAATCACCGTCCGCCACAGAGGCGGCGGAAACCGCAGAAAATACAGGGTTATCGATTTCAAGAGAGAGCGTTTCGGAATCCCCGCAACGGTTATGACTCTTGAGTATGACCCGAACCGTTCCGCTTTTATCGCCCTCGTTCAGTATGAGGACGGCGAAAAGCGTTACATCATCGCTCCGCAGGATTTAAAGGTAGGCGATGTTATTGTAAGCGGCCCCGATGCCGACATTAAGCCCGGCAACGCACTTCCGCTCAATAACATTCCCGTAGGTACCTTCCTGCACAATATCGAGCTTTACCCCGGAAAGGGCGCTCAGCTTGCCCGTTCCGCCGGAAATATGGCGCAGCTTATGGCTAAGGAAAACGGTATGGCGCTTCTTCGTCTGCCTTCAGGCGAGCTCCGCAACGTACCCGCAGGCTGTATGGCTACCGTAGGTGTGGTTTCAAACCCCGAGCATGCAAATGTTAACTACGGTAAAGCAGGCCGCAAGCGTCATATGGGCTGGAGACCTACCGTTCGCGGTTCTGTAATGAACCCCTGTGACCACCCCCACGGCGGTGGTGAAGGTAAGTCACCTATCGGCCGTCCGGGACCTGTTACTCCGTGGGGCAAACCTGCTCTCGGATACAAGACCCGTCAGAAGAATAAGCGCACCGATAAGTATATCGTAAAGCGCCGTAAGTAATTCGACGAAAGGAGATTTCATTATGGGAAGAAGCATTAAAAAAGGCCCTTATGTGCAGCCTGTGCTGCTCAAGAGAGTCAAGGAAATGAACGAAGCCGGTGAAAAGCGCGTGCTTAAGACCTGGAGCCGTTCCTCGACCATTTTCCCCGATTTCGTCGGACATACTTTTGCGGTTCATGACGGTCGCAAGCATGTTCCGGTTTATGTAACCGAGGATATGGTTGGTCACAAGCTCGGTGAGTTCGCGCCGACAAGAACCTTTAAGGGTCATGCCGGTTCTAAAACCACCGGTAAGTAAGCGGCTGAAAGGAGAGTTTAACTATGGAAGCAAGGGCTACACTTAAATATGCCCGTATTTCACCCCGCAAGGTGAAGATTGTTATGGATTTAATCCGTAATCAGGATGCTGACAAGGCTATGGCTATACTCAAGTTTACTCCTAAGTCCGCTTGCGAGTATTTAGAGAAGCTTTTAGCGTCAGCTATTGCAAACGCAGAAAACAATCACAATATGGATGTTTCAAAGCTTTATGTTGCAGAGTGCTTTGTTTGCCCCGGACCGACTCTTAAGAGAATCCGTCCGAAGGATCACGGCAGAGCCCACAGAATCTTAAAGAGAACAAGCCATATGACAATCGTTCTTAAAGAACGTGAAGACTAATTAAGGAGGTTAAGTTATGGGCCAGAAGGTTAATCCCCACGGTTTCCGCGTGGGCGTAATTAAAAACTGGGACTCGCGTTGGTTTGTCGAAGATAAAGATTTCGGCGATACATTGGTTGAGGACTACAACCTCCGTAAATACCTGAAGAAGGCACTCTTCACAGCAGGTATTGCCAAAATCGAAATCGAACGCGATGACAAGCGTGTCAGATTGCACATCCACTGCGCAAAGCCGGGTATGGTAATCGGACGCAACGGCAGCGAAATCGAAAAGCTTCGCGCCACCTGCCAGCAGATGCTGGGCAAGCCGGTTGTTATCAACATCGTTGAGATTAAGAATCCCGACGCTAACGCACAGCTCGTTGCCGAGAACATTGCGGCACAGCTTGAAAAGCGTATTTCCTTCCGCCGTGCTATGAAGCTCTCCATCGGCAGAGCTATGAGACTCGGCGTAAAGGGTATCAAAACACAGGTTTCAGGTCGCTTAGGCGGCGCTGAAATCGCAAGAAGCGAGCAGTATCACGAGGGCACTATCCCGCTTCAGACCTTAAGAGCAGATATTGACTACGGTTTTGCTGAGGCAAACACCACCTACGGTCGTATCGGCGTAAAGGTCTGGATTTACAAGGGCGAGGTTCTTGCTGATAACCGCAAGGCTAAAAAGGAAGGAGGAGCCCGCTAATGTTAATGCCGAAGCGCGTTAAATACCGCAGAGTACACCGCGGCCGTCTTACGGGTACAGCCTCAAGAGGCACAACAGTTACCCACGGCGATTTCGGTCTTCAGGCTTTAGAGCCCGCGTGGATAACCTCCAATCAGATCGAAGCTGCCCGTATCGCTATGACCCGTTATATCAAGCGTGGCGGTCAGGTATGGATTAAAATTTTCCCCGATAAACCGATTACTGAGAAACCGGCTGAGACCCGAATGGGTTCAGGTAAAGGCTCTCCCGAATATTGGGTAGCGGTTGTTAAACCGGGCCGTGTAATGTTCGAAATCGGCGGAGTTAGCGAGGAGCTTGCCCGTGAGGCTATGCGTCTCGCCGCAAACAAACTTCCTATTAAGTGCAAGTTTGTAACTAAGCAGGAAATGGGTGGTGAGCAGTAATGAATGCAAAGGAAATCAGACAGAGCACTTTGCCTGAGCTTAATGAGCAGTTGACAAAGCTTAAAGAAGAATTATTTAATCTGCGTTTCCAACTCGCCATTAATCAGCTCGAAAACCCCATGCGTATAGTTGCTGTCAAGAAAGACATCGCTCGCATTAAGACTGTTATTCGCGAGAACGAGCTTAAAAATGACAGCGCGAACGCTTAAAAGAGGGAGGAAAAGCTAAATGAGCGAAAGAAACCTTCGTAAAACAAGAGTGGGCATCGTTGCCAGCGACAAGATGGATAAAACCGTTGTAGTTGCTATTCAGGATAACGTAAAGCACCCGCTTTATAAGAAGATTATCAAAAACACTATCAGACTCAAAGCTCATGATGAGAATAATTCCTGTGGCGTTGGCGACAGAGTTCTTATTATGGAGACCAGACCACTCTCCAAGGATAAAAGATGGCGCGTGGTTGAAATAATCGAAAAGGCTAAGTAAGCCTTACAAGGAGGAAAACACTGTGATACAACAACAGAGTTACCTCAAGGTTGCCGACAACACCGGTGCAAAGGAAATTATGTGCATCCGTGTTCTTGGAGGCTCCAGAAGGAGGTATGCCAACATCGGCGATGTCATCGTGGCTTCTGTTAAAAAGGCCGCTCCCGGCGGTACAGTTAAGAAGGGCGATGTTGTAAAGGCAGTTGTGGTTCGTTCCGCAAGAGGTCTTCGCCGCAATGACGGCACATACATCAGATTTGACGAAAATGCGGCTGTTATCATCCGTGATGACAAAAACCCGAGAGGAACCCGTATTTTTGGGCCTGTAGCCAGAGAGCTGCGTGACAAGGATTACACCAAAATCCTGTCCTTGGCTCCCGAAGTACTTTAATGGGAGGTAGAAAAGAATATGAGTAAGCTTCACATTAAAACAGGCGATACCGTAATGCTTCTTACAGGAGATAAAAAGGACCGCAAGAAGACCGGTAAGGTACTTGAGGTCAGCCCCAAAGAGGGTAAGGTAATCGTTGAGGGAATCAACAAGGTTAAAAAGCATGTAAAGCCTCGTAAGGCCGGCGATCCGTCCGGTATTATCGAGACCGAGGGCGCTATTTACGCCTGCAAGGTTCAGGTTGTTTGCCCGAAGTGCAATAAGCCGACAAGAGTAGGAACCAAAATCTACGAGGACGGCAAAAAAGACCGCATGTGCAAAAAGTGCGGCGAGACTTTTTAGAGTAGGAGGAACTGACAATGTCAACATTAGCTAATGAATATAAAGCTTCAATAGCACCCGCTTTGATGACTAAATTCGGCTACAAGAGCGTTATGCAGATTCCGAAGCTCGAGAAGGTCGTTATCAATGTAGGTGCCGGCGAGGCTAAGGAAAACTCCAAGGTTATAGACGCTATTGTCCGTGACTTAAGCCTCATCACCGGTCAGAAGGCAATCCCCTGCCGTGCTAAGAAGTCGGTTGCGAACTTCAAGCTTCGTGAGGGTATGCCGATTGGTGCTAAGGTAACTCTCCGCGGCGAGCGTATGTATGAATTTGTCGACAGACTTTTCAATACCGCTCTTCCGAGAGTTAGAGACTTCAGAGGAATCAATCCCAACGCTTTTGACGGCCGCGGCAACTATGCTATGGGCGTTAAGGAGCAGCTTATATTCCCTGAAATTGAGTATGACAAAATCGATAAGGTTCGCGGAATGGACATTATCTTTGTCACCACTGCAAATACAGATGAAGAGGCCCGCGAGTTACTCACACTTATGGGCGCTCCGTTTGCGAGATAAGGAGAAGAACTATGGCTAAGACTGCTATGAAAGTTAAGCAGGCAAGACCTGCTAAGTTTTCTACAAGAGAGTACAACAGATGTAAAATCTGCGGTCGCCCGCATGCTTATCTTCGCAAGTACGGCATTTGCCGTATATGCTTCAGAGAGCTTGCCTATAAGGGTGAGATTCCCGGAGTGAAGAAGGCAAGCTGGTAAGGCAGAAAGCAAAAGGAGGTTGACGACATGCAAATCAGCGATACTATAGCAGATATGCTTACGAGAATCCGTAATGCTTCTGCTGCAAAGCATGATTCGGTAGATGTTCCTGCGTCAAATGTAAAAAAGGCTATCGCCCAGATTTTACTTGACGAGGGATATATAACAGGCTTTCAGGTCGAGGAAGACGGAAAGCAGGGCGTAATTCATATCACTTTGAAGTACGGCCAGAATAAGTCGCAGGCTATAAGCGGCATCAGACGTGTGTCCAAGCCGGGACTGCGTATTTATACAAATGTAGAGGATATGCCTAAGGTTATGAAGGGCCTCGGCATAGCTATCCTTTCCACCTCTAAGGGCATAATGACAGATAAGCAGGCGCGCAAGGCCAATGTCGGCGGCGAAGTCCTCGCTTATGTCTGGTAAGGAGGTGCTAAGGAATGTCAAGAATAGGAAAGAAGCCTATTACAATTCCTGCCGGTGTAGATGTTAAGATTGACGGAAGCAAGGTTACCGTTAAGGGCCCCAAGGGCACACTTGAGAACACCTTTAATCCCGAAATCACCATCGCGGTAGAGGGCAGCGAGATAGTTGTTACCCGCCCGTCGGATAACAAAAATCACCGCGCGCTTCACGGTCTTACCCGTACCCTCGTAGCAAATATGGTTGAGGGTGTTACCAACGGCTATTCAAAGACGCTTGAGGTTAACGGTGTAGGTTACCGTGCACAGAAGCAGGGAAAGAATCTTGTAATGAATCTCGGCTTTTCTCATCAGGTAATTGTACCTGAGGTAGCCGGAATCACAATCGATGTACCGTCTCCTAACCAGATAGTTATCAGCGGTGCAGATAAGCAGCAGGTTGGCCAGTTTGCCGCGGAGGTTCGCGAGAAGCGTCCGCCCGAGCCGTACAAGGGCAAGGGTATTAAGTACGCTGACGAGCACATCCGCCGCAAGGAAGGTAAGGCCGCCAAGGGTGCTAAGAAATAATAAAGGAGTGTACAAACTATGGTTAACAAGCCTGATACCAATAAGGCAAGACTTAAGCGCCATGCCCGCGTTCGTTCTAAGATAAGCGGCACAGCGGCTTGTCCCCGCCTTGATGTATTCCGCTCCAACAGCAACATTTACGCCCAGCTTATCGACGATGTAAACGGTGTTACACTCGCAGCCGCGTCCTCGAACGAGAAGGACTTCGGAATTTCCGGCGGCAATGCAGAGGGTGCACGCAAGGTTGGAAAGTTAATTGCTGAACGCGCCGTTTCTAAGGGCATCACCGAGGTTGTTTTTGACCGCGGCGGATACATTTATCACGGCCGTGTCAAGGAGCTTGCCGAAGGTGCCCGCGAGGGCGGCCTTAAGTTCTAATAAGGAGGAATACTTTTGGCTACAAATATTGACGCATCAACATTAGATTTAAAAGAGCGCGTAGTTGCTATAAACCGCGTTTCCAAGACCGTCAAGGGCGGACGCATTATGAAGTTTGCCGCTTTGGTGGTTGTAGGCGACGGCAACGGCATCGTAGGCTACGGACTCGGTAAAGCAGGCGAGGTTCCCGACGCTATCCGCAAGGGAATTGAAGACGCTAAAAAGAATCTTATAAAGGTATCCTTAAAGGGTACAACAATTCCGCATGAGGTTATCGGTGAATTCGGCGCAGGCCGCGTTCTCTTAAAGCCTGCTGCTCCCGGTACCGGCGTTATTGCCGGCGGCGCAGTTCGTGCGGTAGTAGAGACTGTCGGCATTTCCGACATTCGTACCAAAGCTTTACGCTCAAACAATCCTTGCAATGTGGTACGCGCCACTGTAGCGGGTCTTGCTTCCCTCCGCAGCGCTGAAGAGGTTGCTGCAGTTCGCGGTAAGTCCGTCAAGGAAATCATAGGTTAAGGAGGAGCAGCGTTATGGCAACAAAGAAGGCTGCCGGCCTTAAAATAAAGCTGGTAAAGAGCACAATAGGTGCTAAAAAGGATCAAATTGCTACCGCTAACGCTCTCGGTCTTTACAAAATCGGCGATGAGAGAATTCAGCCCGATAACGAGCAGACCAAGGGTAAGATCAATAAGATTTCCCATCTTATCGAGGTAAGCCCTGCAAAATAATCCTTTTATCCGTAATATTTGCGGAAATGCGGTTTAACCGCGCTAATTAAGCAAGGAGGTGCGAACAATGAAAATGCATGAATTAGCTCCGGCTTTCGGCTCTACTAAAGAGGCGAAGCGCATAGGCAGAGGTCACGGATCCGGAAACGGTAAAACAGCCGGTAAGGGACACAAGGGTCAGAAGGCACGTGCAGGCCACGGTATGAGACCCGGTTTCGAAGGCGGTCAGATGCCGCTTCAGAGAAGAATCCCGAAGCGCGGCTTCAATAACATTTTTGCCGAGGAATGGGTAGCTATCAATCTCTCCGCTCTTGAAGTGTTCGAGGACGGCGCGACTGTTGACGCTGCAGCTTTGGCTGATAAGGGAATCATAAAGAAGGCTAACCTTCCCGTTAAGGTTTTGGGCAACGGCAAGCTTACAAAGAAGCTCACCGTAAAGCTCAACGCTTTCTCCGCGTCTGCGGCTGAGAAAATTAATTCCGTAGGCGGAAAGGCTGAGGTGATCTAATGTTAGAAACATTAAGAAACGCCTGGAAAGTAAAAGAAATTCGTAATAAGATTCTTTTTACCGTTTTCATTATTTTGATTTTCCGTGTCGGTTCGGTAATTCCTGTGCCCTATATTGATGTTGCGGCACTGAAATCCGCTACCGAATCGGGAGCTACAAATGAATTTTTCAGCTACCTGTCAATTTTAACCGGAGGCGGTCTTGAGTACGGCGCTATCTTCGCAATGTCGGTTACCCCGTACATCAACTCCTCCATTATAATTCAGCTTCTGTGCGTTGCAATTCCCTATCTTGAGCGTTTGCAGAAAGAGGGAGAAGAGGGACAGAAGAAGCTGGCGCAGATTACCCGCTATACAACGGTGCTTTTAGCGCTTATTCAGGGTACTGCATATTTCTTCTATTTAAAGAACAGCAACTATTTGAGCGTGTCGGGCGGTGCTGTCGTTTTCGCAGCATTCGTTATAGTTCTTGCCTTTGCGGCGGGCTCGGCGCTTGTTATGTGGCTGGGCGAGCAAATTGATGTCAAGGGTATCGGCAACGGTATTTCCATACTGCTCTTCGCAGGTATTCTTTCCCGCGGTCCGCAGGCCTTCAATATGCTTGTTTCTTACTGGAAGCTTGACCGCAAATTAGCGGTTGTCGGAATAGTCCTTATGTTCCTTGCGGTAATTGTATTTATTGTTTGGATGACCGAGGCAGAGCGTCGCATCCCCGTTCAGTACGCTAAGCGTGTTGTCGGGAATAAGATGTACGGCGGTCAGAACACGCATATACCGATTAAGGTAAATATGTCAGGCGTTATGCCGATAATCTTTGCCTCATCGATTCTTATGCTCCCGACTATGATTCTCTCATTTATGAGAAATACTGAAGGCTTCTGGTACAAGGCTTTATCGCTGTTTAGCGTACGCGGAGTGTTCTACGCGGTGATTTATTTCCTTTTGATTATCGGATTTGCGTATTTCTACGCTACAATCCAGTTTAATCCGATTGAAATGGCAAACAACCTGCGCAAGCAGGGAGGTGCAATCCCCGGAATACGCCCCGGAAAGCCCACATCGGACTTTATTTCAAAGATCCTGTCAAGAATTACCCTTATGGGTGCGCTTTTCTTAAGCGTAATCGCAATTCTTCCTATCGTTATCGGCTCTGTCGGCGGAATCAATATTTCTCTCGGCGGTACATCGGTACTGATTATGGTCGGTGTTGCACTTGACACGGTTCGTAATCTTGAGTCCCAGATGATGATGCGTCATTACAAGGGATTCCTCGATTAAGAATAGGGAGAAATAATATGAAGCTTATTCTTTTAGGAGCGCCGGGTGCAGGTAAAGGCACTCAGGCAGAGATAATCTCCGAAAAATACAACATTCCCACCATTTCGACAGGAAACATTATCCGCGCCGCCCTTAAGAACGGCACCGAAATGGGACTTAAAGCAAAATCATACATCGACGCGGGCGAGCTTGTTCCCGACAATGTCGTTATCGGCATTATCAAGGAGCGTTTAAGTGAAGCTGACTGCAAGGAAGGCTATATTTTAGACGGATTCCCGCGTACAATTCCGCAGGCGGTTGCGCTTGACGATATGGGCTTTGTGATTGACGCCGCCCTCTCTATTGAGGTTGACGACAGCGAAATCGTAAAGCGTATGTCGGGCAGACGAGTTTGTGAAAAGTGCGGAGCCAGCTACCACACCGAGTTCAAAAAGCCGGAGGTAGAAGGGGTCTGCAACCTGTGCGGCGGCAAGCTTGTAATCCGTAAGGACGACGAGCCCGAGACCGTTAAAAACAGACTCAATGTTTATCACGAGCAGACCGAGCCGCTCAAGGATTTTTACAAGAGCTGCGGAAAACTGATTATGGTAGAGGGTCAGGATAAGGTTGAGGACACCACCCGCCTTGTGCTTGACGCGCTGGAGAATCAGGTATGATAGTGCTCAAAACCGGCCGCGAGCTTAATATTATGAAGGAAGCTTGCAGAATATCGGCCGGAGCATTACAAACAGCCGGCAAAGCGGTGGAGCCCGGAGTTACCACGGCTGAGCTTGACCGTCTGGCAGAGGAATATATCCGCAGTCAGGGGGGCGAGCCCAACTTCAAGAACTACGAGGGCTATCCCGCTACCGCCTGTATATCAATCAACAACGAAGTAATTCACGGCATACCGTCTGCAAAGCGAAAGCTTCGCGCGGGGGATATAGTAAGTATTGACCTCGGTGCAAAGTTCGACGGTTATCACGGTGACAATGCCGCCACTTTTGCCTGCGGGGACATCTCCGATGAGGCAAAGCGGCTGATGGACGCAACCCGCGAAAGCCTTTACGAAGGTATTAAAGCGGCACGCGCAGGCGGCAGAATCGGTGATATAGGTCACGCGGTGCAGGCATATGTCGAGGCGAGGGGTTACACTGTTGTCCGTCAGTTTGTCGGTCACGGCGTGGGAACCCATCTGCACGAAGCTCCCGAGGTTCCGAATTTCGGCACACCGGGCAGGGGCGTTCGCTTAATTCCCGGAATGACAATCGCTATTGAGCCGATGGTCAACGCAGGGGCGGCGGGCGTCGAGGTACAGCCCGACGGCTGGACTGTTTTAACCAAGGACGGGTCGTTATCCGCACATTTTGAGCATACGGTTGCGATTACTGCCGACGGTCCTAAGATTATGACCTTAATTTGAGGACTCAGTATGGTAGGACGCATAGTTTGTTCAAAATCGGGGCGCGATAAGGGATATTTTCTTGTGGTAGTTAAAGAGGAGGACGGTTTTCTTTTCGTCTGTGACGGCAAGGAACGCCCGCTTTCAAGACCAAAACGAAAAAATCCCAAGCATTTAGCGCTTACGAATACCGTGTTAGGGATAAGCAGTTACAGTACAGATAAATCGTTGAGACGCGCTCTCGCGGTTTACAGAGATTCCGTTTTGTAAAGGAGGAGCTAAAATGTCCAAAGAGGATATGATAGAGCTTGAAGGCGTAGTTGTTGAGGCGATGCCTAACGCAATGTTCAAGGTAGAAATTCAGGGGGGACATACTATTCTTGCTCACATTTCAGGCAAACTGCGTATGAATTTCATTCGCATACTGCCGGGTGACAAGGTGACTGTTGAAATGTCTCCGTACGACCTTTCAAAGGGCCGTATAACCTGGCGAAGCAAATAACAGTCGAGAATTTTAAAGGAGGCAAAATCGAATGAAAGTCAGACCTTCTGTTAAAAAGATTTGCGAAAAATGCAAAATTATCAAGCGCAAGGGTAAGGTAATGGTTATCTGCGAGAACCCCAAGCACAAACAGCGTCAGGGTTAATTGCGCGTGAGAAAAAATATGGAGGTGCATTGATAAATGGCACGAATTGCTGGTGTTGATCTTCCGAACGAGAAGAGAGTCGAAATCGGACTTACTTACATCTTCGGAATCGGTCTTACAACATCTAAAAAAATCCTTGCTGACACAGGTATCAATCCCGACACCCGTGTCAAGGACTTAACCGAGGACGATATTTCAAAGCTGCGTGAGTACATCGACCATAACCTTCAGGTTGAGGGTGACCGTCGCCGTACAGTTGCTTTTGATATCAAGCGACTTATCGAAATCGGAAGCTATCGCGGTCTGCGCCACAGAAAGGGTCTGCCCGTAAGAGGACAGCGCTCTAAGACTAACGCGCGTACACGCAAGGGTCCGAAGAAGACCATAGCTAACAAGAAGAAATAAGTAGGAGGAAGATAATATGGCTACTGCTAAAGCTAAGACGGCAGGTTCACGCCGCCGCCGTGAGAAAAAGAATATCGAACGTGGTTCAGCCCATATCCAGTCTACCTTCAACAATACTATTGTTACCATCACCGATACACAGGGCAACGCTCTTTCATGGGCATCTGCCGGTGAGTTAGGTTTCAGAGGTTCAAGAAAGTCAACTCCGTTTGCGGCACAGAGCGCAGCTGAAACTGCTGCCAAGGCTGCTATGGAGCACGGTCTTAAGACTGTTGAAGTGTATGTTAAGGGTCCGGGAGCAGGACGCGAAGCGGCTATCCGCGCACTGCAGACAGCAGGTCTTGAGGTTAGCCTTATTAAGGATGTAACCCCGATTCCGCATAACGGCTGCCGTCCTCCCAAGAGAAGACGCGTATAATCGATTAAACTATCTTTGCAACGACAGTTGCAGTTAAAATTTTGGAGGTGTAATAGATGGCAAGATATACCGGTGCAGTTTGCAGACTTTGCCGCCGAGAGGGTCAGAAGCTGTTCCTTAAGGGCGAGCGCTGCTACTCGGATAAATGCTCTGTTGCTTTAAGGGGCTATGCTCCCGGTCAGCACGGACAGGGCAGAAAGAAATCGTCTGAATACGGTATGCAGCTTCGCGCTAAGCAGACCGCAAGACGCTTCTACGGTGTTCAGGAAAATCAGTTCCATCATTATTTTGAAATTGCTGAAAGAAAGCAAGGCATTACGGGCGACAACCTTTTAAGAATACTTGAAAGCCGTCTTGATAATGTTGTTTACAGAGTTGGTTTTGCTTCTTCGAGAGCAGAAGCGCGTCAGCTCGTAGGTCACGGCCATTTTGAGGTAAACGGCAAGCGTGTTGACATTGCTTCTTATCTCTTAAAGGCAGGCGATGTTGTTTCTATCTGCGAAAAGAGCCGCGGCAGCGAGAAGCTTAAGGCTGTTCTTGAGGCTAACAGCGCAAGACCTGTTCCGCAGTGGATTGACATTAACCGCGACCAGCTTACAGCGAAGGTTATCGCTTTGCCGACAAGAGACCAGATTGAGGCTCCTGTTGACGAGCAGCTTATCGTTGAGTTCTACTCTAAGTAATAACCTTAAGGTTTGCCGCATTTTCCGTACAGATGCGGCGGCATAAAAATACAGTACGGAGAAACGGAGCTTTTAAATGATAGAAATTGAAAAGCCCAGAATAGATACCGCAGAACTTACCGCGGACGGCAAATACGGTAAATTCGTAATGGAACCGTTAGAGCGTGGCTATGCCACAACTCTCGGCAACAGTATGAGACGCGTGCTTTTATCCATTTTGCCGGGTGTAGCCGTTACCTCGGTTAAGATTGACGGTGTTGTGCATGAGTTTTCCACCATTCCCGGTGTTAAAGAGGATGTAACCGAAATTATCCTCAATATCAAGGGTTTGATTGCAAAGCTCCATGCCGATACGGCGAAGAAGATTTATATTGAGGCAGAGGGACCTTCGGTGGTTACCGCCGCTTCAATCAAAGCCGATTCCGAGGTTGAGATTCTAAACCCCGATATGTATATTGCCACTCTTGATGCGGGAGCAAAGCTCAATATCGAGATGACTCTTGACAAGGGCAGGGGCTATGTACCCGCCGAGCAGAACAGACCGGCGCAGAATGTAATCGGCGTAATTCCCGTTGACTCTATCTATACGCCTGTGCTTAAGGCTAACTTCACGGTTGACAATACCCGCGTTGGTAATGTTACCGATAAGGGTAAGCTTACCCTTGAGGTTTGGACAGACGGCTCTATCAGAGCAAACGAGGCGGTTTCTATGTCCGCTAAGGTGCTTATTGAGCATTTTGAGCTGTTCCTTGACCTTACAGAGGGTGCGAGCGAGGCTCAGAGCATTATGGCTGAGAAGAGCGAAAACGAGAAGGAGAAGGTTCTCGATCTCACCATCGATGAATTGGATTTATCTGTCCGCAGCTTCAACTGCCTGAAGCGCGCAGGTATAAATACGGTTGAAGACCTTATCAACAAGTCCGAAGAGGATATGATGAAGGTAAGGAACTTGGGCCGCAAGTCGCTTGAAGAGGTTATCGCAAAGCTTAATTCCTTTGGCTTTACCCTCAAACATGACGACGAATAAAGCAAAATCACACTGTTAAGGAGTGAATAGAAATGCCGGGAACCCGTAAACTCGGAAGAACCAGCGATCACAGAACCGCCATGCTCAGAGCTATGGTGACATATCTGCTCGAAAATGGCAGAATTGAAACTACTGTGACCCGCGCCAAAGAAGTAAGATCAATGGCAGAGAAGTATATTACACTCGCTAAGGATAACAACCTTAACACTAAGCGTCAGGCAATGGCCTTTATTACTAAGGAGGATGTTGTAGCAAAGCTCTTCAACGAAATCGCTCCCAAGTATAAGGATGTCAACGGCGGTTATTGTAGGATTGTTAAAACCGGTCCTCGCCGCGGCGACGCTGCCGAGATGGCGATTATCGAGTTGGTATAACTCTCGTTTGGCGGTAATACTGCCGCCAATAAATAGTTTTAGTGCTCACATTGGGCACGGCGCAGCTTGATAGGATAGCATATACGGCAAATTCCGTATTTTGCGCCGATAATGTGGGCACTAAAAGCATAATTAACCGCGCGGCAAAAGTTGCGCGGTTTTTTTAGGTTCTTTTGCAAAAGTTGGGGTCTCATTTGGCTCCCTCTGACGAGGGTGACTCCTCACGGTGTGAGGAGATGTCACGGAGTGACAGAGGTGACCGCCGCCGTCAGCGGATGGCGAGCGTAGCGAGACTGAGGGAGAGAAAAAGTTGCGTTTTAATGTAGCTTTACCCTTTCTCTCCCTCCGTCAAAACCTATGGTTTTGCCACCTCTCAACTGCCGTTTCGGTCGGTGCTTCTAAGCTTACGCTTAGAGATTGCCACAGGCAATCCGCACCCTCGTCAGAGGGAG
>JBGUUB010000056.1:0-50348 GCA_045133355.1 Acutalibacteraceae bacterium | reverse complement strand
GCCTTTATCGCCAATATTTGGAGTAATAGTACAGACAACGCGGCTATAACAATCCAAAACTCATACAGCACTTCTGATTGTAAGAACGGCTTTGCTCCTGACGGTGCAACCATTAGTAACTGTTACGGCGTAGCAAACACTGCCGATTCTAAATTTAACACTAATGTGACTATGCTCACAATAGCTCAGATGACCGGCACAAATGCGTTTACCTATATGCCGGCGCTTACCTCCGACCCCGCATGGCAGGTAATGTTGAGCTCAACCCCAAAATTAAGATCCTTCGGATATACTGCAGATTATGTTTGGAACGGAAATGTAGCTGATGATTTCGGCATCGGCGGCGGTACGGTAAATGATCCCTATATGATTTCTACCGCCGAACAGCTTGCACGCCTTGCTCAATATGCGGGCGATGAGGCTACCAATGAAAAATACTTTAAGCTCACAACGGATATTTATCTTAACGATACTGTCTATACCGACTGGTACGAGGCAAGCAGAAGTCCGCGCAAATGGACCTTCGGCGCAGTTTCGGGAGACCTTTCGAATAAATCCTTCCGCGGCTACCTTGACGGTAACGGTCATACCGTATACGGTCTTTACATAGACGGCGACTATGAGACTGCCGGACTTTTCAAGGCTTTGAGCAATAAAGCTTCAATAAAAAATCTTGCTATCTCTAATTCGCGTATTAACAGCACCAACGCACAGAGCGCTGTCGGTGCATTTGCAGGCAGACGCTACGGTTGGGCAGAGTCTGCCGCTAACGCAGTAGCTATTGAAGGCTGCTATGTTGACGAAAATGTTTATATTACGGGTTATAATGTCGGCGGTTTAATAGGCTATTCGGCTGACAATTATTCCGCTTCAATCCTTAATTGCTATTCAAAAGCTCAATTAACAGGTTCAAATTCTGCTTATATGCTTGTGGGCGCAAGCGCAGCCAACAATGCTGTTAAGATTAATGATTCTTACGCTGTAGGCGATAAAAACTTAGCTCCGAACAGCGTTGTTATCACTAATTGCTACACAAACTATGCGGATACAACCAATACTACAGCGACGGTTCTCACCCTTGATCAAATGATGGGTCCGGTCTCTAAGAAAAATATTACCCTCGACAAAGAGGTTTGGTATGTTGGCGGTGAGGGCAAAACACCTCAGCTCCGCGCTTTTGACGATACTCTTCCTCCGGTAGAGCGTGACCCCGAGGTTTGGGACGGAACGATTGCCACCCGTTTTAACGGCGGCAGCGGTTCTAAGAACGATCCCTATCAGATTGCTACTGCCGAACAGCTCGCTTACTTAGCCTCTTCAATTAATGTTAAGAATGAGGACGGCACCTATGTAGACAAAACAAGTCTAACCAATGAGAAGTACTACAAGCTTACTAATGATATTTATCTTAACGATTTCTCCTCTGCTACATGGTATGAGGCGTCCAACAACCCGAACGAATGGACCTTCGGTACACAGGCTGTTGCCCATACCAAGGAAAGCTCCTTTGCAGGTACTCTTGACGGCGACGGTCACACCATTTACGGTCTTTACATAAGCGGCGAGTATGAGGTTGCGGGACTTTTCATAGGCTTAAACAACAATGCTAAGATTACAAACCTCGGAATGTCCAAGGCGTATATCAATAACACAAGCTCTATTGGCGCTGTAGGTGCTTTCGCAGGCAAACGCAACGGCTGGTCGGAACCGGGCAAGAAGGTAACCTTTGACAAGTGCTTTGTTGATGAAACCGTTATAATCTCCGGTAAGGATGTAGGCGGATTTATGGGCACCGCTTCAACCGTTGCTCCCACAGAGGTTATTTCCTGCTATTCAATGGCTAAGCTTACTCAGTCTATCACTCAAGAGCCGGTTTATATGTTCCTCGGCGCAAATTGGTGCAATAGTGCTAAGAATTCAGTCATCAATTCCTACGCTGTAGGCGATGCGAATTTAGTTCCTTCAAAGGCCACTGTTACTAACTGCTATACCACCTATGAAGATTCTGTTCTTGAGGGTGTAAAGGTTGTTTCCTACGAGAATATGATGGGTGAAGCAGCCAAGGTAAATATCCCCCTCAACGAGCATGTCTGGTATGTCGGCGGAGAGGGCAAAACACCTCAGCTTCGTGTTTTCGATGATACCCTTCCCCCGGTAGAGCTTGATCCCAGAGCTTGGGACGGATCTAAGGCTGAAAGCTTTGCCAGAGGCAGCGGTTCGTCGACAGACCCCTATCTGATTTCCAACGGCGCAGAGCTTTTCTACCTTATGACCTTAGGTATGGCTGCTACCGGCGGTAACGAAGGTAATAAGTATTACAAGCTTACCAATGATATTTATCTTAACGATATAAAATATGACGATTGGTATAATTATACGGATTTCCTGAATGAATGGACCGACGGTTCCACCGACGCCAACTTCAGCGGCGACTCGGATTTTGGCGGCGTGTTTGACGGCGACGGACACACTATTTACGGTCTTTACATCAACGGCTCGTATACGAAGTGCGGTCTTTTCCCGAAGTTAGACTGTAAGGCGCAGATTAAGAACCTTAAGATTTCCGATTCATACATCAGGAATACCTATACCGGTGGCGACGGCGGTTACGCAGGCGCTATAGCTGCACGCCGTCATGAATACCTCAAGGACGTAACTCAAAGAGGTGTACAGTTTATTAACTGCGCCGTTGACAGCAGTGTTACGGTTGATGCAAGGCGTGCAGCCGGTTTGTTGGGTTATGTAGACAAATCGCAAAAAACAGATTTCGTCAACTGCTATTCAAATGCTGACTTGAAATCTACTTCAAGCTCAAACTCCAATCTGTACGGAATCGTAAGCGGTTCAGGTAATCTTGACAGCAAGGTAACATTAACAAATTGTTACACCTCAAACAATTTACCCCTTGCACCCTCAGGCGCAGCAAACACTAACTGCTATACAGTCTATGAGAATTCTACCGAAGAAGGCGTAAACGCGCTTTTGGATCTCCAGATGACAGGCAATTATGCTGAGTTCTTTATGAAGGGCTTAGATTTCGGCAGGGTATGGCATATGACCGACTCTACACCCGATCTTACCGTATTCTATAAGTGGGATAATTCTGTTGCCGACGGTTATGCAGACGGCAGCGGTTCTGAGTCGGATCCCTACTTAATTGAGAACGGCGCACAGCTTGCTAAATTGGCAAGCAACCTCGGCGCAACAAGAGGAAATTATTACAAGCTCACTTCCGATATTTATCTTAACAATGTTGCTGTTGACGGCTGGACCGACAGCGCCGTTGAATGGCTCTCCGGTACGAGCAATGACGCAAACGCAGGCTTTGCAGGTCACCTTGACGGTGACGGACATACCGTTTACGGTATTTACATTAAGAATAACGCAAAGAACTTCAGCGGATTATTCCCCTCACTCCTTTCGGGTGCGGAGGTTACAAACCTTGCAGTAGATTATTCCTACATTAAGGCTAACGAGGCTGCAGGCGCTATCGCCGGAGTACGCACCGTAAATGCCGACAGCAAGGTCACAATTAAGCAGTGCATCACAAAGGGCGGCGTTGTACTTAATGCTAAGTATGCCGGCGGTTTAGTCGGTAAGGTTGCACTTAAGAACGGTGCAGTCAGCGCCGACACAGAGATTGACTCGGTTTACTCCAAGGCTTTGCTCGAATCCACTGCAGACGGCGATAAGGGCGCTATTGTAGGTTATGTTGCCGACAATGACGGCGGTAAGCTTACAATCGGCAGTGCTTACAATATCTATTCCACAGTTCAACTTGTGGCAGGCGACCAAACAAAGGTTAAATACAGCAACTGCTACACAACGGGCAGCGCGTATGCAGACGGCATCACCTATCTCACACTTGAACAAATGACAGGCGACGCGGCTGCGGAAAATATGGACGGTCTTGTATTTGATGACGAGACTGGTTGGTACACCGTAGCAGACGGTACACCCGAACTTTCCGTATTCCGTTTTACCGAGATCGATAGAGAAGCACCGACATTCAAAGGTAAGATATCTGTTATTGCCACTAACGAAACTCAGGCTGAATTCAGCTGGAGCAAGGCTAGGGATGATAAAGTCGACTCTGCACTTATTACCTATAGGATTTATGTTGAATCCGACGAAATCACTGAGGATAACCTCAGTACATTTACATCAAAGAAGGCTGTCTCCGGCTTCACTACAGGTTCTGTTTCGAGTCTTACAAAGGGTCAAACCTACTATGTAGCGATAACCGCAGAGGACTTCTACGGCAACCGCACCTTCTTAAATGGTGGCACATTTGTCTGCGGTACTAACCCGACTAATAATATTTGGAGCGGTAAGGAAAGCACCATCTTCGGCGGCGGTGACGGCACAGAAGAGAACCCCTATATTATCGCAAACGGCGAACAGCTTGCAAAGCTGGTTAAGAACCCTTATGAGAACTCATATAACGGCAGCAACCAGTTGCATTACAAGCTCATAGCAGATATTTATCTCAATGATGTTTCCGAGTCCGATTGGCGGGATGACTTCCCGAGAGAGTGGATCTACGGTTCGGTTATGGATCCTACTAAGGAAAAGGATTCCTTCGAAGGTCACCTTGACGGTAACGGTCATGTAATCCACGGTATCTACATCGATGAAAATTGTGCCAGACATAACGGTCTCTTTAAGAGCCTCAGCGGTCAGGCGCACATTGAAAACCTCGGTGTTGCGGACTCCTACATCAAGGCGGCTTGGAAGGATGCTGCAAGCACAGAAATGGATTTTGTAGGTGTTATAGCCGGTAAATCCCAATGGGCAACCGGCGACGGCATACTTCTTGAAAGGTGCTTTGCTGATGAAACCGTTACTCTTGTAGCTACTATATACGCAGGCGGTTTGGTTTGCTACGTAAATGATAAGACCACAATGATCGACTGCTACTCCTCCGCTTATACCGAAGGCGATACAATGGGCGGTATGTCCTCGACAGCTTGGGTTCCAAAACCTGAAGAAACCGGCAACATACTTACACTTATCCGTTGCTTCAACACCAGAATTAATCAGAAGCTTGTAGCTGCAAATGTAAATGCAACCTTCACCGATTGCTACACCCTCGGACCGGCAGAATATGACGGTATTACAAGACCTCAAAAGGCAGCTAATATTCGCGGTGAGAAAGCAAGAAAGAGCATGCCGAACCTTGATTATGAAAGCACATGGATGATTGTTAATCCCAGTAACCTTATTATAATAGGTGGTGCTCCGGTGCTTCGCGTATTCGGCGAAAATGCATATAAATATGCAGGCTCACGCAATCCTGAAAGACTTACGGTAACCCTTGAAACCAACGGAGGCGAAGCGCTTGAACCGATTTACGGTTATGCGGGTAATAAGCTTGTACTTCCCACTCCGAAGCGCGTTGGCTATACCTTCGCGGGTTGGCATGTTTACAAGGAGCTTGACCTTGAGTATCCGTTAGATTGCTTCCCCGAGTACAGCCTTACACTTTACGCTAAGTGGATAGATTCGGCTGTTTACAGACAGAACTTTGAAAGCTATGCATACACCTCCTACTTTGTAGGCGGCTTTGGCGAGGATTGCGAGTACTTCCGCCCCGGTATAGCGGGTTATGATCCCACATATGTATATGCCGGTTCTAAGAGCGTACACCGAAAGGGCGAAACCGACGACGAGCAGGATATCCTGATTTACAATGATGATGATGAAGATATCGTACCGCTCGAGGTTGGTAAGGCATACACCGTTCAGTTTATGATGAATGTCGAAACAACCAGCAATAAGGATGGCAAGCTTTACTTGGTTTGCACCGATAAGTTCGATGTTAACCTAGATCCCGTAGCGGTTCAGTCCTTTACTACGCTTGACAAGTTCGAAAAGGGCCAGTGGTATCAGGTAACTGTTTCGTTTATAGCACAGGCTAAGTACCTCGCCTTCCGCACACCCGGCTCCAGCAGCATTTACTTTGACAATGTTGCAATATACAAGGGTGACTCCGCAGGCGGCGCAGGTAACACAGGTAACAGCTCATCTATTGGTAATGTTACAATCGAAGGCATAGACGAGCAAACAGGCGAATCAAATATGATTTACACCTGGATAACCGTTTTGGCTTGCAGTGCAGCTGCAGCAGTTGTAATGCTTATTATGAAAAGAAAAGCAGATAAAGCGGCATAACACATTGAAATCTTAAAACTATTGCTTCCGCTGTATTATTGACGGCGGAAGCAATAATATAGGAGTTGTAATTATGAATTTAGAAAAAAGCGGATATAAGCTTGTCTGGAGTGACGAGTTTGACGGCGATAAGCTTGACACATCTAAATGGACGCTTAGAGCGGATATGTCGGGTAGGTCCGACCTCGCACTTTGCGGGGAGGAAAATCCCGATGTTATGCGTGTTGAGGACGGTATGCTTAAGCTTGCTGTAACAGAAAATGTGAACGAAGAGGGCGAAAAGTCTTATTCAACCTGCTATTCGGTTACTACCTACAACAAAATGCGATACAAATACGGCTATCTCGAAATATCTGCAAGAGTTCCCTATATGCAGGGTGCGTGGCCGTCATTTTGGCTGAAATCTCTGAAAGATGATATTTGTCCGCCGCCGAAGGCTGACTATATGGCCGAAATTGATGTATTTGAGGTCTTTTCCAACCTCAGTACCGCTGTTCCGAATTTGCACAAGTGGTTTGCAGAGGAACACACCTATCCTGACGGAAGAACAACAAAACATACTCAGGTCAACGATATGATGTATAGGACCATCAAAACACAGCCGTATGTATTTAAGGATATAACAAACCTTAATAACGAATACCACACCTACGGCTTTGAGTGGACTCCGGAGTATATGTCCATGTCGGTTGACGGTGAGGTTTACTGCACCTACGATATTAACAGTAATTATGACGGTTTAAGCGATATGAGCGGTTTCCACGACGCGTTATATGTTTTATTTAACAATCATATTTTCACAAACAACGGTTCATGGTTACCCGAGGGCAGTGCGATAGATGAACGCACGACATTCCCGATTCATTATTGGATTGATTATATCCGTCTTTATCAAAAGGACGAATACGGCGAATTGTATTTAGCTTAATTCACACAGACAGGGGGCTATCAAGTTAAAAATATTTGCAATCTATTAAAAAAGCAACGATTTGCAATTATTTTAAGCATGGCGGCTCCTTTTTTCAATAGGAGAGATAAAGTAATGCAACATTTTTTATTGAAGGATTCGGCTCTTGTTATTTTCCCGAACGGCAGATTCAGCATCTGCAACAAGGCAGATGTACAGGCTTTTGAAAAAAAGCGACCTTCCAATATGGCGAATTTTGAAATCAATATTTCGGGCTCAAGGAGACTTACGCTCGCTGAAAACGGAATTCAATATAAGTCCTTAAAGGAAACCGAAAATGGCTTGAAGCTCTATTATGAATATAAAGAAAAGCAGTTGCAGATAGTGACCGAGCTTGAATTTATTGACGGTACTGATGTTATCGTACAGAAAAACACAGTCAAAAACACGGGCACGGATACCGTTAAGCTCACAAGATTTTCCTCCGCTTTTATTGAAGATATAGCTTACGACGAAAACACCCCGTATTATGACGCTGACATTACGGTTAATATATGCCACAGCAAATGGCAGGGCGAGGGTCAATGGAAGCAATACACATTGCCCGAGGTTGGCATTTATCCCACCACAATACACGACAGCGAACGCGAATCTTTTAAAATAAATTCGGTGGGTAGCTGGTCAACCGCAAATTTCTATCCCTTAGTTATTGTAGAGGATAATAAAAAGCAAAACACCTGGTTTATGGAAACCGAGGGATCACACAATTGGTACATTAAATTGGCTGCCTACGGCGGTTATGTAGCTCCCAGCCTTTCGCTTGAAGCCTGCGGCTGTGACGAAGCAAACGGTGGCTGGTATTATGATTTGAAGCCTAATGAGGAGTATTCCTCGGAAAGAGCCTTTTTCGGTATGACAGGCGGCAATTTTGAAGCCGCTGTTGCGGATTTGCTTGTCTTTAAGCGCGCTGACAGTACCGTTAAATTCAAGGACGGAATTATGCCGCTTGTCTTTAACGATTATATGGATTGTGTTTGGGGTATTCAGGACCCCGAGCTGCTTTATCCGCTTATTGATAAGGCGGCGGAGGTCGGTTGTGAAGTATTCTGCATTGACGGCGGTTGGTGCGAAAACGAAGGCGAGAAAGCGGGTCTCGGCGACTGGATTCCTAAGGCTAAATATTATGATATGGACGGGCTTAAGAAGATTGCCGACTATATCAAATCCAAAAATATGGTTCCCGGCATCTGGACCGAGCTTGAAGCCTGCAACGACACCGCGTACGGCTACAGTATGAACGAAAACAGCGTTCTTAAAAGATACGATTCACCGATCGGCGGCTGGAGAGGGTTTTATAATTTCAGCAATCCCGAGGTGCGCGAGTATCTCACAAAAAAGGTTGAGGGGCTTTACGATATCGGCTTCAGGTTCATCAAGAACGATTACAATGCTTCTATCGGCATAGGCGCCACAAATAATTATGACGGCGATTCCCCTGCAGAGGGCGCGATTGTAAATGCGGACACCTTTTACGGCTTTGTGGACAGCCTTTACGAAAAATTCCCCGACCTTGTTATAGAAAACTGCGGAAGCGGCGCTTTAAGGTGCGATAATAAAATGCTCCGCAGATGCTACCTGCAAAGCACCTCCGATCAGGAATTTTATTTCAACAACCCCTCTATCGTTATGGGAAGTATGGCGGTTATGCCGCCCGAAAAGGCGGGAATATGGTCATATCCGTATCCTGCGATGTATCCCTATAAGGACGGCAAGTATATACCCTTCGCACCCGACGAGGAATACATTGACCGAATGAAGGACGGCAAGGAAACCGTTTTCAATATGGTTACCGCCATGACAGGTTATCTGTATCTTTCGGGAAGAATCGAGTTCTGCGACAAAAAGAACCTTGAGCTTGTAAAGGAAGCGCTTGACTTCTACAAAAATATCAGGAAATATATATCCGTTTCCCGACCTGTATTCCCCCTCGGAATGGTCGGAATTAACGAGAAAAAAACCGCGGCGCTCGGTTTGCTTTCGGAAAGTAAGCTTTTGCTTGCGGTCTGGAATATTACAGACAAAGAGGAAACCGTAAAGGTTCCGCTTTCAGCCTATCTAAGGTCAGACTCTAAGATAAACGCGGTATATCCCGCCTATGCGAAATGCGAAAAAGCCGACTCAGACATTGAGGTTAAGCTCGGTGCTAAGGAAGCGGCATATTTAGTGATTGATTTATAAACAATCTTGAAAGGAAGGCTTATAAATGAACTACAAGGAAATACTTGCAAAAATGACCTTGAGGAAAAGGTAAAGCTTCCTACTTACGATTCGCTTCTTGATACTAAGGGCTTTGAGGAATACGGTATTCCTGCTATTGAAATGGCGGACGGCCCCTGCGGAATACACAGTCTTCACGGCAAAGCCGATAAAATAGAGGGCGGCGGCGCGGTAATGTTCCCGTCACCCGCGGTTGTTTCGTGGAGCTGGAACAAGGATTTAGCGAGAAGAGAGGGCGAGGCTATAGCGAGCGAAGCCAACAACCAAGACGTCGACGTTGCCTTAACGCCCGGCGTGAATATTAAGCGTTCGCCCCTTTGCGGAAGAAATTTTGAATATATTTCCGAAGACCCCGTAGTTTCGGGCGAGTTGGGCGCCGCTATGATTAACGGTATTCAAAGCAAGGGAGTTGCCGCCTGTATAAAGCATTTTGCGGCAAACAATCAGGAAACCGACCGCGGAACGATCAGCTCAGAAATCGACGAAAGAACCCTTCGCGAAATATACTTAAAGCCGTTTGAAATCGCCGTTAAAAAGTCCAATCCGATGAGCATTATGGCGGCGTATAACAAGCTTAACGGTATTCACTGCTCGCAAAACAAGTGGCTCTTAGAGGATGTATTAAGGAAAGAATGGGGCTTTGACGGAGCGGTTATTTCCGACTGGGGCGCTGTTCACGATGATGTTGCCTGTTTCGCTTCGGGACTTGATATGAAAATGCCCAAAGGCGAGGAAAAAATTGTTAAGCTGGAAATAGACAAACACTCTCTTGAATATTATAATATTTGCGCTAAGGATTGGATTCTCGAAGAGGGAGAATATAAGATAATGGTCGGAGCTTCCTCGGTGGATATAAGACTTGAAGCGAGCTTAAACCTGTAAAGGAGAGTTTTTATGAATTTTATTAAGGCGTCCGAAGACTTTTGTACCCTTGAAAAAAGAGTGCCCGCGCCGTATTTTCGCCGTAATTTTACGGTTTCAAAGGAACTTAGCGGAGCAACCCTTACTATAACGGGACTCGGGTATTATAAAGCGTTTATTAACGGAAAAGAAATAACTAAAGGCTTTTTAGCGCCCTACAGAAGCAATATCGACCATTATATTTATTGTGATAAGTACGATTTGACCGATATTCTTAAAAACGGCAAGAATACCTTGGGTATAATACTCGGTAACGGCTTGAGAAACGCTTGGGGCGGCTTTATCTGGGATTTTGATAAAGCTGTCTTCCGCGGAGCGCCGATAACGGCGTTTTCGCTCGAGCTGTCATATTCAGACGGAGCAAAGGAAACAATAATATCCGATTCTCAAACCAAAATCGCCCCCTCGCCTATTTTATATGACGATTTGCACACAGGCGAAATGTTCGACGCCCGCCTCCAAATACCCGACTGGGCTTCCCCTGATTATGAGGACGGTAATTGGAGCTTCGCGATAAAAGCCGAAGCTCCCCGCGGTGAGATTAAAATATGCGAAGCCGAGCCGATTACCGTTGCCCGTGAAATTAAACCCGTAAAAATTTTTAAAGCCGATAATATGTATATATACGATTTCGGCATAAATTCCTCGGGAGTATGCAGGCTTAAAATTAACGGGGAAGACGGTCAGGAAATTATTTTACAGTATTTTGAGGAATTGAAGGACGGAAAACCGGTAATAAGCAATTTAAGATTCCGTGATTGCGATACCGTTCAAGAGGACAGGTATATTTGTAAGGGCGGCGAAATCGGGGAATACACACCGAGCTTTACCTATCACGGCTTTAGATATGTTGCGGTAAGCGGTATTACCGAAGCCCAGGCAACCGAGGATTTACTTACATATTTGGAAATGTATTCAAATATTGCGAAGGCCGGCGAATTTTCCTGCAGTGACGAAACCGTAAACAAAATTCAAGAGGCAACCGTTCGTTCGGATTACTCAAATTTCTGGTATTTCCCGACCGATTGCCCCCAGCGCGAAAAGAATGGCTGGACGGGGGACGCCTCGTTATCCGCCGAACAAATGCTTTATAATATGAAGCCCGAAAAAAGCTTTAAGGAATGGCTGCGGAATATCTATAAGGCTATGAGCGATAAGGGGGAAATTCCCGGAATCATACCCACCGCCGACTGGGGGTATTTAAAGGGCAACAGTATATATAATGGCCCTGCGTGGGACGGCGTAATTGTAAATTTACCGTATTATATGTATATTTACCGCGGTGATACCGAGGTACTTAAAGAATTATCGATACCGCTTATGCGTTATCTAAATTATCTTTTTTCAAAGCTTAACGAAAAGGGAACGATTGCCATCGGCTTAGGCGATTGGTGCCAGGTGAGAGAACCGGGGAACGAATGGGGCTTCCCGTCCGTTTCAAGGGAAGTGACCGATACGATAACGGTATTTGACATCGCAAACAAGGCGGCGTTTATTTTTGATGTTTTGGGGCAGGCAGAGCAAAAGCAGTTTGCCGAGATGCTGGCTTTAAAGGTTCGAAAAGCCTTCCGAGATAATCTTATAGATAAAGCAACTCTTACGGTTGAGGGCGAAACTCAAAGCGGTCAGGCGATGGCACTTTATTACGGAATGTTTGAGGATGACGAAAAATCCGCGGCTTTTGAGCGCTTGTTGGAATTTATAAGGCGGCGAGACGGACATTTCCACGGCGGCGTTTTGGGCGGCAGGGTTATTTACAGACTGCTTGCCGAAAACGGAGAAGCCGAGCTTGCCTATAATATGATAACAAGACCCGATTTTCCGTCATACGGAAACTGGATTGCCAGAGGAGCGACTACGCTTTGGGAGGAGTTTTGTCCCGAAAGCGGAGAGGGCGACCTTGTAAGAATATCCTCGCGCAACCACCACTTCTGGGGCGATGTTTCGGCATGGTTCTATAAATACCTTGCAGGTATAAATGTCAACCCAAAAAAGCAGGATGCAAACAATATCAATATTGAGCCTGTTTTTATCGAAAAGCTTAATTATGTGAAAGCAAGCTATACCGCAAAGGACGGAACGGTCGCGGTCGATTGGAAACGCGAAAACGATACTATTGTTATCAATACAGAGCTTACAGGTAAGGTTTACGGAAAAATAATCCTTCCAAACGGCTTTGCTTTTGAGGATAACAGCCGTGAAAAAGAGCTTAAAACCGCAGAATATACTGCTTTTAAGCTTAAAAAATAAAAAATATTAAAAAATGTCAGGAGCAGAAGTTATGAACGAATTTATTATGCACAGACATCCTGCAAATCCCCTTATTAAGCCCGAGGATTTCCCCGTGCCGGCAGACAGCGTAATGAACTGCGGTCAGGCAATGTATAAGGGTAAAACCGTACTGCTTGTAGCCGCTATTTACCGCGGGCTTGTAAACGGCAAGAAAACGGGCATCCATGTAGCTATGAGCGACGACGGCATTAACTTTGAAGTTGACCCGAACCCGCTTTGCAGTGGAACAGACTTCGGCGGAAATTATATGTTTTATGACTGCTGGGTTATCGACCCGCGCCTTACCCAGATTGGGGACGAGTATTACATCTGCCGCCCCGGTCAGGGTGCAGTAGGTCCTTGCGCTCTGCTTGAAAAAACAACCGATTTCAAAACAACCGAATTTTTAGGCTGTATAGCTTTGCCGCCTAACCGTGTTCCATGCCTTTTCCCAGAGAAAATCGACGGTAAATATGTCCGTCTTGACCGCCCGATGTTCGGAAGCGGAAAGGGCTGCGGCGAAATTTGGATTTCTTATTCTCCCGACCTGAAGTTCTGGGGCGATTATAAGCCGCTTTTAAAGCCCGGCTTTGCACCGCAGTTTGATTTTAAGATAGGTCCTACAGTTCCCGCCAAAACAAGCAAGGGTTGGCTGGAGATAATCCACGGCACATGGGATACCTGTGCAGACACCCGCTATTCTGTAGGTGCTGTGCTTCTTGACCTTAATGACCCGTCAAAGATAATCGGTCGCTGCAACAGCTGGATTTTAACTCCTCAGGCTGATTACGAGCTTACAGGCCATGTCAGGGACGTTTGCTTCCCCTGCGGTTGTCTTGTAGACGAGGAAAAGGACGAGATAAGGATTTATTACGGTGCTTCCGATGAGTTCGTTTGCCTTGCGACAGGCTCTGTTTCTGAGCTTATTGACGCTTGCATTAAGGGCCTTTAAGCGGGAATTTTTAGGCGTGTTTTTTTAGATTGTTTACAAATCCGAGAAAATCGGTTATAATGAATATGGGAAGCAGAAACGCTTAGGAGTGATGATGTTGGATAAATTGCTCTACGAAAAAAGAAAAACAAAATTATCCTGTGCTTTCGTGTCAAACCTTAGGGAGCTACCTCATATTCACGCCGAATGCGAGATTGTTGTTTGCTATTCGGGCAAGGCAAGCTGTTTTTTGGGCGGCAACACCTCCGAGATAGGCGAGGGCGATATTGTCTTTGTTTTCCCCAATCAGGTGCATGATTATACGATGTATGAGAACGGTAAATTTTTGGTTATGAATTTCAGTTCAGATTTAATGCCTAATATGGGAAACTATTTTAAGGTCAATTTGCCCAAGCATCCGATAATAAATTTCAGCGAATCCGATGCGCTTAAAAGGCTTATGCTTGAATTTGAAACGGCATACGACAGTCGGAGCGAGGATGCCGATCTGCTTTTGCTTGGATATTTAAGCCTCGCTATGTTTCTTATGAAGCCCTTGATTGACGCTAAGCCCGCTGACGGATTAAATTCCAGCAACTTTGAAAAAATTTGCAACTACTGTATTCGCAACTACCGCAGTAAAATATCACTTGATATACTCTCTCAGGAACTTCATCTGAGCAAACAGCGGATTTCACATATTTTTAATCAGCATATGGGAATGACCCTTCCTCAGTATATTAATTTCCTGAGAATAGGGGATGCCTGCCATCTGCTGACCGAAACCTCGGACACCATAACCAAAATATCCGAGGATGTGGGGTTTGAATGTCTGCGCAACTTCAACAAGGCTTTTTATGGTATAAATAAAATGACCCCGAGTGAATTCCGCACACGCCAAATTAAAGGATTGCGGGATAAAAAGGCTGTTTTGGTATGAATACATAATTTTAAAGCGCCCGAGCGTGCTCGGGCGCTTTTTAATACTCAAATTTAAAGGACATTTTATTCTGATTATATGATTAAAATTTTCTTGCTTTTTTTTATATAAAAATATATAATTAATGTGTAAAGATACCTGAGAGGGTGGGTGAAAAAGGGTATGAATAAAGAAATTGAAAAGCTGCAGGAAAATATTGTTCCCGCAAAGAATCAAACTGTTTTGGGATTTTATTCCTATAACGACGGTAAAAAAATACTCTTTATCGCAAATTCAATCACCCCGGAGACCTCGGTATGAAGGAAATTGCCGAGCTTATGTGGAACACAATTAAGACCGATTTTTAAACGCAGTCTGCGTTTTTGAAAAATAAGGAGCTGGTTAAAAAATGATAGAAAAATTCAGAGGACCCGAAAACATTATGCACCGCTGTGAGCAAAATCCTATAATTACAGTAGAGGATTTTCCGATACCTTCGCATGCGGTATACAACTGCGGGCAGACAATGTATAACGGAAAAACCGTTTTGCTTATAGCGGCGTTTTATTTGCAGCCAAATGCAAATGGAAGTAAAACAGGCATACATGTTGCAACGAGCGACGACGGCATACATTTTGAAATTAATCCCGAGCCCCTTTGCGATAAGCGTGACTGGGCGGGTGAGTGCCCCGGAAATTATGATTGCTGGGTCATTGACCCCAGAGTTACAAAGATTGACGATACATATTATATCGTTCGCCCTGCACAGGTTGCCGGCGTAGGCCCTGCGGCTGTGCTTGAAAAAACCAAGGATTTTGAGTCGGTCGAGTTTGTTGAGTGTATTGCGCTCCCCTCAAACCGTGTTCCCTGCCTTTTCCCCGAGAAAATTAACGGTCAGTATGTAAGACTTGACAGACCTTACAATCTCGTAGAGCTTGAGAATAAAGGCGGTCATAGTCTGGACGATAAGCTGGTCGGCGGAATTTGGATTTCCTATTCACCCGATTTGATTTATTGGGGTAAGCACCGCCCGCTTCTCTACCCGCCCCTTTCCTATGCAAATTATAAGGTAGGGCCTACACCCCCGATAAAGACAAAGGACGGCTGGCTTGAAATAATCCACGGCGTTTACAAGGAAAACCGTGAATTCTGTTATTCAATCGGCGCTATGCTCCTTGATTTAGAAGACCCGTCAAAGATAATCGGTGTTGCCGAGGATTGCATTTTAACCCCCAATGAGCCCTATGAGGTTAAGGGCAAGGTTGACAATGTCGTATTCCCCTGCGGTGCGATAGCCGATGAGGAAACCGATACTATACGCATTTATTACGGCGGTGCAGATACCTGCATAGGTCTTGCAACAGGCTCCCTTTCCGAGCTTATTGAGGCTTGCAAAAAAGGAAAAAAACCATATTAAAACCAAAAAAGTTTGAGTAAGGTAAAAACTTACTCAAGCTTTTTTCATTAATATTCTGTAACACCGTCAAATACCAGTACCGCATCCCCCGTAAGGGTTATTTTTTCGTCGGTGTAGTTTACAATAAGGTCGCCGCCCTTTACCTTTACGGTAATATCCTCGCCCTTGTTACAGCTGCCCGTCTCGCAGGCGGCGGCAACAGCGGCACAGGCACCCGTTCCGCAGGCGGAGGTTTCGCCGTTTCCGCGCTCCCACACCCGCATTTTAAGGGTGTTTTTATTTACCACGCGGACAAATTCTGTATTAATACGCTCGGGGAAAATCGGGGCGTTTTCAAACTTCGGTCCAACCTCTTCAAGGTTTATCCCTTCTATGCTGTCGCAGAAAAGCACGCAATGGGGATTGCCGACATTTACGCAGGTGATGTTGTAAATCTTATCCCCTATCATAGCGGGGTAATCTACAAGCTTATCGGCGTTTATTGTGGAGGGAAGCTCCTGTGTTTCAAAGCGCGCCCTGCCCATATCAACCGAGGCGAGGGTGACTTTATTACCCGAGGTGTAAAGCTCTAAGCTCTTTACGCCGCTTGCGGTTTCGATTGTTACAGTATCACCCGATATAAAGCCGTTATCATAAAGGTATTTCGCGGCACAGCGTATGCAGTTGCCCGCCATTTTACCCTCCGAGCCGTCACGGTTGAATATCCGCATTTTAGCATCGGCAATTTCCGATTTTTCAATAAGCACAATTCCGAAGCCGCCTATGCCTGTATGTCGGTCGCAAAGGCTTATGCAAAGCGATTCGGGACAGGTGATGGAATTATCAAAATTTTCAATAAAGATGTAATCGTCGCCCGTCGCCTGCATTTTAGAAAATTTGAGCCGTTGCCTTTCGGTGCGCATATCGTTGATATCCACAAGCTCGGTGTTTTGCTGATTGTAGCGGGCGGCGGTAATATCCGCAAGGGCGTTCGCCGTGTCAAGTGAGGTAAGGCAGGGAATTGATAACTGCAAAGCCCGCCTGTGAAGCGCGATATAATCCTCAACGGTCGAGTCCATAAGTGCACCTGTGTAGATAATATAGCTTATATCGCCCTTTTCAAGGAGCTTAAATGCGTTGTCGCTTTCCTTAATGCCCGCGATTTCGGTCACATTAATGCCGAGGGTTCTTATCGTCTCAGCGGTTTCGGCGGTGGCGTAAAGCTTTAGCCTCAAATCGTAGAACTTTTTAGCAAGCGAGACAACCTCGTGCTGATCGTGGGTGTCCACACTTAAAAGCACGCCCACATCTTTTTGCAGAACAGAGGATTTAAGGGTCATTCCCGCCGCGGTAAGCCCCTTAAAGAGGGCTTCGGTAAGGGTCTTGCCTATACCCAGCACCTCGCCTGTAGACTTCATTTCGGGTCCTAAGTAGGAATTGACATCGTTAAGCTTTTCAAAGGAGAAAACGGGTACTTTGACCGCATAATAGGGCGGAATTTTGTGCAGTCCCGTGCCGCAGCCGAGCTCCTTTAGGGTAGCACCCGTCATAACTCTTGAGGCAATGTCCACCATAGGCACGCCCGTCACCTTGCTGATATAGGGCACGGTGCGGGAGGCTCTAGGGTTGACCTCAATAACATAAAGCTCGTTATTATAAATAAGGTACTGAATGTTCACCAGTCCCTTTGTGCCTAATGCCAGCGCTAATTTTTCGGAGCAATCCACAATACGGCGCATCATTTTATCGTTAATGCTGTAGGGCGGGTAAACGGCTATTGAGTCGCCGCTGTGTACGCCCGCGCGTTCGATATGCTGCATAACACCGGGGATAAGCACATCCTTGCCGTCGGATATTACATCAACCTCTAACTCCTTGCCCGCCATATATTTATCCACAAGCACGGGGTTGTCAATGCCCTGCGCCAAAATGCGCTCCATATAAAGCTTTACCTCGTCATCATTGTGGACTATCTTCATATTCTGTCCGCCGATAACATAGGAGGGGCGCAAAAGCACGGGGAAGCCCAAGGTGTTTGCGGCTTGTATTGCCTCGTCTAAGGTATTTACACCGACGCCCTTAGGTCTTTTTATGGAGAATTTTTCGAGTAATTCGTCAAACCGTTCCCTGTCCTCCGCAAGGTCTATGCCCTCGGCAGAAGTGCCGAGAATCGGTATTCCGCTACTATCCAAGAATTTTGTAAGCTTAATAGCGGTCTGCCCGCCGAAAGCCACAACCACCCCTACCGGCTTTTCAACCTTAATAATGTTCATTACATCCTCGTCGGTGAGCGGCTCGAAATAAAGCCTGTCCGCCGTGTCGTAATCGGTCGAAACGGTTTCGGGGTTGTTGTTGACGATTACAACATCATATCCCGCATCTTTCAGCGTCCAAACACAGTGAACAGAGGAATAGTCGAACTCTATACCCTGACCTATTCGGATTGGCCCCGAGCCTAAAACCATAATAACCGGCTTGCCCGAGCGCTTAAAGGAACGCGCTTCGCATTCGTTACCGTAGGTAGAGTAGAAATAGGGGGTTACCGCGTCAAACTCTGCACCGCAGGTATCAACCATTTTGTAGGCGGCGTCCGTTTGGGGTAAATTTTCTGTTCCCGAAATGCGTTTAAGCGCCTTATCGGTGTAGCCTAACTTTTTACCCTTTAAATAAAGGGCTTCGTCAATACCGTTTTTGATTTCTTTTTCGTAATTAACAAGGTTTAAGAGCTTATAAAGGAAAAAGCGGTCAATGCGGGTGATTTCAAATATTTCGTCCGCCGAAACGCCGCTTTTAAGCGCCTCAAAAACCGTGAATAAACGGCGGTCATCGGCGATTTTAAGTCTTTCTTTAAGCTCAAGCTCTGAAACGGTAGCGGCATTCAGGGTATCGAGGGAGATTTCCGCACCCCTTACCGCCTTCATAATGCCCTCTTCAAAGCTTTGACCTATCGCCATAACCTCGCCCGTGGCTTTCATTTGCGTACCGAGCTTTCTTGAAGCGCCCACAAATTTATCAAAGGGCCACTTAGGCAGCTTTACCACAACATAGTCGAGCGCCGGCTCAAAGCAGGCGCAGGTTTTGCCCGTAATATCGTTGGTGATTTCGTCTAAAGTGTAGCCGAGGGCGATTTTGGTGGTAATTTTTGCAATCGGGTAGCCTGTCGCCTTAGAAGCGAGGGCAGAAGAGCGGGAAACTCTGGGGTTCACCTCTATTACCGCGTACTCAAAGCTGTCGGGGTTAAGGGCAAACTGGCAGTTACAGCCGCCGACAATGCCTAATGCCGAAATAATGTTAAGCGCCGCGCTACGGAGCATTTGATACTCCTTGTCCGAAAGGGTAAGTGCAGGGGCGACAACGATGCTGTCCCCTGTGTGAACGCCTACGGGGTCGAAGTTCTCCATACTGCAGACCGCGATAACATTTCCCGCGCAGTCCCGCATAGTCTCAAACTCAATCTCTTTCCACCCGAAGATGTACTTTTCAACAAGTATTTGGGTAATCGGGGATAAGTCAAGCCCTGTTTTAGCTATAATTTTAAGCTCCTCAGCGTTATTCGCAACACCGCCGCCTGCTCCGCCTAAGGTAAAGGCGGGGCGCACTATTACAGGATAGCCTATCCTTTCGGCAATAGAGAGTGCCGTATCAATATCGTTTGCAATGTCTGAGGGGATCGTCGGCTCGCCGATTTCAGCCATAGTGTCCTTAAACATTTGCCTGTCCTCGGCTTTGTCGATAGCCTCGGCGTTAGTGCCGATAAGCCGCACGCCGTTTTCGGCTAAAAAGCCGTCCTTGTCAAGCTGCATTGCGATGGTAAGCCCTGTCTGACCGCCTAAGCCCGCCAAAAGACTGTCGGGCTTTTCCTTTAAAATAATGCGTTTTACGGTTTCTTCTGTAAGTGGCTCTAAGTATATTTCGTCTGCTAACGCCTTGTCGGTCATAATGGTGGCGGGGTTGGAGTTTACAAGCACCACATTCACGCCCGCGTCCTTCAGCACGCGGCAGGCCTGTGCCCCCGCATAGTCAAACTCCGCCGCCTGACCTATAACAATAGGGCCCGAGCCTATAACCAAAACCTTTTTTATACTTTTATCAAAAGGCATTTATTTTTCCTCCATAAGCTTTATAAAGCGGTCGAATAAAAAGGCTGAATCCTTAGGGCCTGACGCCGCCTCGGGGTGGAACTGCACCGAAAAAGCGGTTAAATCATTATAATCTATACCCTCGCAGGTGCCGTCATTAGCGTTAATAAAGCTGATTTCGCCCCTTTTAACGCTCTGCGGCACTACTGCATAGCCGTGATTTTGGCTTGTGATGTAGGTGCGTGTGCCCTTTACTTCCTTTACAGGCTGATTAACGCCCCTGTGACCGTATTTAAGCTTTTCGGTTTCAGCCCCCATAGCCAGTGCTAACAGCTGATGACCGAGGCAAATGCCGAAAATAGGCTTTTTACCTACGAGCTTCTTTATAACCTCTATCTGAAAAAGGTTTTCGGCTGGGTCGCCCGGGCCGTTTGAAAGCATAATCCCGTCGGGATTGGTTTTTAAAATTTCCTCTGCCGAAGTAGTAGCGGGCACTGCCGTAACACTACAGCCCCGTTTATTTAATTCCCTTATAATGTTGCGCTTTGCGCCGTAGTCGATAAGGGTTACCTTGTGCTTTTCGTTTTCGGCGGAGTAAACCGCGGCGGTTTTTGCCGTTACGCTCTCCACCGCGCCGATAATTTTATAATTCTTAACTTCGCTTAAATCGGACGGAATTTCACCGCAAATTACAGCATTCATAACTCCGTGCTCGCGGATAATTTTGGTTATGGCTCTGGTGTCCACCCCGTAAATAGCGGGGATACCCTTTTCCTTTAAAAAGCTGTCAAGGGTTCCCTTGCACCTGAAATTTGAGGGATTGTCGCATTTTTCCCGCACAACATAGCCCTTTACCGAGCACTCCCCCTCGAAATCCTCGGGGATTATGCCGTAATTTCCTATCATCGGGAAGGTTTGCAGTACAATCTGCCCGTAATAGCTTTCGTCCGTAAGGGTTTCGATATATCCGCACATACCCGTGGTGAAAACAAGCTCGCCTATAGCGTCCTTTTGCGCTCCGAAGGAGTACCCCTCAAAAACCGTTCCGTCCTCTAATACCAAATATGCCTTTTTTTCCATAGCTTTAACCTAAAGTCGCGGCCATTACCGCCTTTATTGTGTGCATACGGTTTTCCGCCTCGTCGAATACTATCGACTGCGGCGACTCGAACACGCCGTCGGTTACCTCAAAGCAGTCTCTGCCGAACTTTTCGCCCATTTCCTTGCCGACAGCGGTTTTTAGGTCGTGGAAAGCGGGGAGACAGTGCATAAACACCGCGCTTTCGCCCGCGTTCGCCATAAGTCTTTCGTTTACCTGATAGGGGGAAAGCTCCTTTACTCTCTCCTCCCAAACCTCTATAGGCTCGCCCATTGAAACCCAAACATCGGTGTAGATTACATTGGCGTTTTTGGTGGCTTTCATCGGGTCGGTCTCAAAGGTAAGGGTGGCTCCGCTCTGTTCGGCAATTTCCTTGCAGGTCTCGACCAATTCCTTATCGGGGAAGTACTTTTCGGGGGCGCAGGCGGTAAAATTAAGCCCCATTTTAGCACAGCCCACCATTAGGGAATTGCCCATATTGTAGCGGGCGTCCCCCATATAGACAAGGTTGATGCCCTGAAGTCTTCCGAAATGCTCCTTAATTGTAAGGAAATCGGCTAAAATTTGGGTGGGATGGAACTCGTTTGTAAGCCCGTTCCAAACCGGAACGCCCGCGTATTTCGCCAAATCCTCTACAATTTCCTGACCGTAGCCTCGGTACTCTATTCCGTCAAACATTCTGCCTAAAACCCGCGCGGTGTCGGCAATGCTTTCTTTCTTGCCTATCTGGGAGCCTGTAGGGTCAAGGTAGGTGACCCCCATACCGAGGTCATGGGCCGCCACCTCAAAGCTGCAACGGGTTCTGGTGCTGGTTTTTTCAAATATAAGGGCGATATTCTTTCCCGCGCAGATATTGTGGGGAATACCGTTCTTCTTTTTATATTTAAGCTCCGCCGCAAGGTCTAAGAGGCAGGCAATTTCCTCAGCGGAAAAATCAAGTAGCTTTAAAAAGCTTTTTCCTTTAAAATCCATATTTTTATTCTCCTATTCACAGGCTTTTTTTAGTATTTGTACCGCGGTTTTAAGCTGTTCCCACGGAATATTAAGGGCGGGGAGCAGGCGCACCTTGGTTTTGGCTTTTATTACAAGCACGCCCTTTTCACGGCAGTAATCTATTACCTCGTTTGCGTCCTTTTCGGTCTCTATGCCGAGCATTAAACCCATACCCGTGACCGATTTTACCCCTTTAGCTGCGGACAGCTCGCTTATAATATACTCCGATTTTTTCCTTACCTCGGCTAAAAGAGCATCGTCAATACGGCTTAAAATATTAAGCGCCCCCGCACAGCATACCGGGTTGCCCCCAAAGGTAGAGCCGTGGCTTCCTGCAGTAAGCACATCCTTAACCTTATCGCCTAAAAGGGTGGCTCCTATAGGCAGTCCGCCCCCTAAGCCCTTTGCGGTGGAGACTATATCGGGGGTTATACGATAGTTCATATAGCCGTAGAGCATACCTGTTCTGCCGTTGCCGGTCTGCACCTCGTCGGCAATCATTAAAATATCTTCTTTTTCCGCTATCTCTGCTATGGCTGAAACAAATTCTTTTGTTAAGGGCATTACGCCGCCCTCGCCCTGAACGGGCTCAAACATAATTGCGGCAACCTTGTTTTCATTAACCTTAAGCTTTAAGTCATCTATATTATTCGCCTCGGCATAGACAAAGCCCTCGGTAAGCGGTAAAAAGTCCTTGTGGAAGACCTCCTGACCCGTTGCGGCAAGGGTGGTTATTGTTCTGCCGTGAAAGCTGTTTTTAAGGGTTATAATTGTATTATATTCCGCGCCCTTTTTCTCGGCGGCGTATTTGCGCGCAACCTTTATAGCGCACTCGTTAGCCTCCGCCCCCGAATTTGAAAAGAAAACCTTTTTAAGCCCTGTGCGGTTACAGAGCATTTCGGCAAGCTCGGTATCGGGCTTTGTGAAATACAAATTAGAGGTGTGCTGAATTTTACTTAACTGTGCGGTTACGGCGCTTATCCATTCATCGTCTGCCGCGCCGAAGGTGTTTACGGCAATGCCTGTGCCTAAATCTATGTACTCCTTGCCGTCCTCGTCCTTTAAAAGAGAGCCCTTACCCTCGGTTATAACAAGGGGGAATCTTCCGTAGGTGGCGGCGATAAATTCGCTGTCCTTTTGCTTAACGCTCATCATTTTTGTCTCCCGTAACCATAGTGCCCGCGCCCTCGTCGGTAAGGGTCTCGATAAGTAATGCGTGGGGCACTCTGCCGTCAAGAATAATCACCTTTTTAACCCCGCGGTGAATAGCCTCAATACAGCACTCGACCTTGGGTATCATACCGCCCGAGATTGTGCCGTCACGGAACAGCTCTCCGGCCTCTTCAATATCGATACAGGAAATAAGGGATTCGGGGTCGTCCTTATCCCGCAAAATGCCCTCAATATCGGTCATTGTGATAAGTCTTTCGGCGTTCATTGCACCTGCTATATATGCGGCGGCGGTGTCTGCATTAATATTGTAAACATTGCCGTCACCGTCACAGCCGACTGTCGATACAACAGGGATATAATCGCGGTCTAAAAGGTCGATAATCGGCTCAACATTCACCTTGGTTATCTTTCCGACAAAGCCTAATTTCTCATTTTTAGGTGCAGCCTCAATCATATGACCGTCCATACCCGAAATGCCCATAGCCTTGCCGCCCTTTATTTCAAGAAGGTTGACAAGGCTTTTATTAATCTTACCCGCAAGCACCATTTGTACAATGTCGGCGGTTTCCTTATCGGTCACCCTAAGTCCGTCCACAAAAACCGATTCCTTACCGATTTTTTTAAGCATATCGGTAATCTCAGGACCGCCGCCGTGCACCAACACGACCTTTACCCCGATAAGGGAAAGGAGCACTATGTCCTCCATTACCTGCTGTTTTAGCTCCTCGTTTATCATAGCGTTGCCGCCGTACTTGATAACGACTATTTTTTTATAGTATTTTTGAATATAAGGCAACGCCTGGGTTAAAACCTCGGCGCGCTGTGCATTTGAAAGCTCAATAGCCATTATTTTCAACCTCTTTTAAGTTCTGTAATCTCCGTTTATTTTAACATAATCGTAGGTAAGGTCACAGCCCCACGCAGTGGAGGAAAACTCGCCCGAATTAAGGGAAACCAAAATTTCAATCTCGTCCTCTAATAAAATTTCCTTTGCCTTTTCCTCGCTGAAGGGTATGCCTGCACCGTTTTCACAAACAGGAATTTCGCCCTTCTGTGATTTAAAGGAAACATCTATTTTATTAACATCTACTGTAGCTCCCGAATAGCCTATCGCGCAAAGCACGCGCCCCCAGTTTGCGTCCGCGCCGAACATCGCCGCCTTTGTAAGGGAGGAGCAGATAACCGATTTTGCCACCGTCTTTGCGGTATCTATCGTTTCAGCGCCGGTCACCTTGCACTCAATAAGCTTGGTTGCCCCCTCGCCGTCCCCCGCAATTCTGCGGCAGAGATAGACCGTCACGGTGTTAAGTGCTTTCATAAAGGTATCAAAGTCCTCGCCCTCGGCTGAAATTTCCTCATTTTCCGCCATACCGTTTGCAAGCAGGGTAACCATATCGTTAGTTGAGGTGTCGCCGTCAACGCTTACCATATTAAAGGTGGTTTGAATGTCGGTTGACAGAGCCTTTTTAAGCATTTCGGCACTTATATTGCAGTCGGTGGTGATAAACACAAGCATTGTCGCCATATTCGGGTGAATCATACCCGAGCCCTTTGCGATACCGCCGATTTTGCACTCCTTACCGCCGATATTAAAGGACACCGCCACCTCTTTAACCTTGGTGTCGGTGGTCATAATGCCCTCCGCCGCCTGAATACTTCCGTTTTCGTTAAGGGAATTTATAAGCTCGGGTATGCCGTTTTTTATGGGCTCAATATCAAGGGGCTGACCTATAACTCCCGTAGAGGCTACAACTATATCCTCGGCGGGGATATTAAGCTGTTTGCCCAGTAATTCGCAGGTCTGCTCGGCAATTTCAATACCGTTCGCATTGCAGGTGTTGGCGTTTCCGCTGTTGCAGATTATTGCTCTTGCAAAGCCGTCGGCAATATGCTCCTTTGTAACGGTAAGGGGCGCGCCCTTTACAAGGTTTGTTGTGTAAACCGCGGCGGCGGTCGCCTTTTTTTCGCTGAATATAAGGGATAAATCACGCTTCAAGCGGTTTTTCCTTATGCCGCAGTGCACGCCTGCCGCCTTAAAACCCTTTGCGGCGCAAACGCCGCCCGAAATTATTTCCATTTTTTTGCTCCTATAATTTATAATTCAAGACCTGTGGTTTTATCTACGCCCATTACTATGTTCATACACTCCACCGCCGCGCCCGAAGCGCCCTTGCCGAGGTTGTCATAGCGGGAGACAAGCAAAATTCTATCCTCGTTGCCCGAGACCGAAATTTCCATACTGTCCTTTCCCGTGAGCCTGTTTGCCGAGACAAATCCGCCCTCGTCAAACTCCTCTTTGTACTTTACAACAGAACCGTTGTATTTTTCCTTATATACCTTTTTAATATCCTCCGCCGTGCCGTTGATTTGGCTTTTAAATAGGGGAACGGTCACTTCCATACCGCTGTAAAAATCGGCAACTATGGGGGAGAAGACGGGGGCATTTTCAAGTCCGCAAACCGCCGTCATTTCGGGCAGGTGCTTGTGCGTCTGCGCTATGCCGTACTGTCTGGGAGCGGACATGAGAGGGTCTCTGTCTTCGCTTTCATACTCGGCAATCATCTTTTTGCCGCCGCCCGAATAGCCTGTTACCGAAAAGCAGGTAAGTAGAGCATTTTTATCTAAAATTCCCGCCTTAACAAGCGGAAAAACAAGTGAGATAAACCCGCTTGCGTGACAGCCGGGGACGGCTATGCGCTTAGAAGCCGCAATTTTTTGCTCGTTTTCAGCCGATAATTCGGGAAAGCCGTACGCCCAGTCGGGATTAGTGCGGTGGGCTGTCGAGGTATCGATTATAACCGTATTATCATTTTCGACAAGGGATACCGCCTCTATCGCCGCCGCGTCAGGCAGGCAGAGAAATGCAATATCGGCTTGGTTTAACGCCGCCTTGCGCGCATTAATATCTTTTCTCAATTCTTCGGAAAGGCGGATAAGCTCAATATCCTTGCGGCTTTCAAGCCTTTCGTAAATTCTAAGCCCCGTTGTGCCGGCACTTCCGTCAATAAATATCTTAGTCATTTAAAAACTCCGTTATGTATTTAAGCTGTGTCTCTACCGAATTAGGCCCCGTACCGCCTGCCGAAATACGCTTTTCTACACAGGTGTCAAGGGAGATTTCGTTATATAAGTCATTATCAAAGGTCGGGTCGAATTCCTTGTACTTCTCCAAAGGCACAGTCTCTAAAATAAGCCCGTTGTCAATGCAAAAAGCGACAATTTCGCCGACCTTTTTGTAGGCGGTTCTAAAGGGCATACCCTTTTTAACTAAGTAGTCCGCAAGGTCGGTCGCGTTAATAAAGCCCTTGCCCGCGGCTTTACGCATATTGTCGGGCAGTACCCGCATTGTGGCAAGCATAGGGGTGAATACCTTAAGGCACTTTTTGACGGTGTCCACCGCATCAAATACCGCCTCCTTGTCCTCCTGCATATCCTTATTGTAGGCCAGCGGAAGACCCTTAAGAGTGGTAAGAAGCCCCATTAAATCGCCGTAAACCCGACCTGTTTTGCCCCGCACAAGCTCCGCCATATCGGGGTTTTTCTTCTGGGGCATTATGCTCGAGCCCGTGGTGTAGCTGTCGTCAAGCTCGATAAATTTAAACTCCCAGCTTGACCAGAGGATAATTTCTTCGGAAAAACGGGATAAGTGCATCATAATTGTTGCAAAGCAGGAGAGCAATTCAACACAGAAGTCTCTGTCCGAAACACCGTCGATACTGTTGAGGGAAATACCCGTAAAGCCGAGATTTTCCGCTTCAAAGGTACGGTCTGTGTTATATGTTGTGCCCGCCAAAGCGCAGGAGCCTATCGGCGAAGAGGACATCATACGGCGTTTTGCATCGTTTATTCTTTGGGCATCGCGGGTAAACATCATAGCATAGGCTAAAATGTGGTGCGCAAAGGTTATAGGCTGTGCGCGCTGCAGGTGTGTATATCCCGGCATAATATCGTTTTTGTGCTCACTTGCCAAGTCGCGGATAGCCTTTATAAGCTCCTTTAAAAGTCCGCTTATTTCCTCGCACTCTTCCTTAAGATAAAGCCTTATATCAAGTGCTACCTGGTCATTACGGCTTCGTGCGGTATGCAGTCTTTTGCCGGCGTCGCCTATGCGTTTTGTAAGCTCTGACTCAACAAACATATGTATATCCTCGGCGTTCATATCAAACGAGAGAACACCGTTTTGGAGGTCTTCAAGAATGGAAGAAAGACCGTTTACTATCTGCAGCTTTTCTTTGGCTGTGATTATTCCCTGCCGACTAAGCATTTCGGCGTGAACGATAGAGCCTGTTATATCCTGCTTATACATACGGCAGTCAAAGTGAATTGACGAGTTAAAATCGTCCGCTTCCTTATCAAGCGCCTTTTGAAACCTGCCCGCCCACATTTTATCCATTAATTTTACTCCGTTTCTATAGGTGGTGTTATTATATGCCTTTAGGGTTATTGTGATAATGCTACAAGGCTCCCCTTGTCAGGGGAGCTGTCGAGCGAAGCGAGACTGAGGGGTAGTCAAAAAAGTCTTTATTGAAGCGTTTTCTCTCCCTCCGCCTCGTCCCTCGGCACCTCTCAACTGCCGTTTCGGTCGGTGCTTCTAAGCTTGCGCTTAGAGATTGCCACAGGCAATCCGCACCCTCGTCAGAGGGAGGCTTTTATCAGCAAATACTTAAGTTTAATGTATTACTTAATCCCGTTTTTAGCCTTCATCTTGGCGTAAACCTTGGTGGGCAGACCGTAAAGGTTGATAAAGCCCGCGGAATCCGCCTGATTGTAAACCTCATCCTCGTCAAAGGTCGCGATTTCGGGGTCGTAGAGGGAATAAGGTGAAGAAACGCCCGCGTTAATCATATTTCCCTTGTAAAGCTTTAGGGTGACATCGCCTGTAACGGTCTTCTGTGTGGTCTTTACGAACGAAAGGATGGCCTCGGTAAGGGGGGTAAACCACTGCGCGTTGTAAACAAGCTCTGCCAACTTCTGGGCTACAAGGGACTTGTAGTGGGCGGTCTCCTTATCAAGGCAGATGCTTTCAAGCACGCTGTGCGCCTTGTAAAGGATAGCTCCTCCGGGAGTCTCGTAAACGCCGCGGCACTTCATACCTACAAGACGGTTTTCTACGATATCAAGAAGTCCTATACCGTTCTCGCCGCCAAGCTTATTAAGGGTTGTAACAAGCTCTACCGAATCCATTTCCTTGCCGTCAACCGCTGTGGGAACGCCCTTTTCAAAATGAAGGGTCACATAGGTCGGCTTGTCGGGCGCCATTTCGGGAGAAACGCCCATTTCAAGGAAGCCCTCTTTATTATACTGAGGCTCGTTTTTCGGGTCCTCAAGGTCAAGACCCTCGTGGGATAAATGCCAGATGTTCTTATCCTTTGAATAGTTGGTCTCACGGCTGATTTTCAGCGGAATATTGTGCGCCTCGGCGTAGTCGATTTCCTCCTCGCGGGACTTAATATCCCACTCACGCCAGGGGGCGATTATCGGCATATCGGGAGCGAAAGCCTTAATTGCAAGCTCGAAACGAACCTGATCGTTGCCCTTGCCCGTACAGCCGTGGCAGATAGCGTCCGCACCTTCGGCGATGGCAATTTCGGCTATGCGCTTTGCAATGGGGGGACGGGCAAAAGCCGTACCTAACATATATTCTTCATACAAAGCACCCGCCTGAACGCAGGGGAAAACATAATCCTCAAGAAATTCCTTTGTAAGGTCCTCTATGTAAAGCTTGGAAGCGCCTGTCTTAAGCGCCTTTTCCTCAAGCCCCTCAAGCTCGCTCGCCTGACCGACATTGCCCGAAACCGCGATAATTTCGGGATTATTGTAGTTTTCCTTAAGCCACGGAATGATAATAGATGTATCAAGACCGCCTGAATATGCAAGAACAACCTTCTTTATTTCCTTTTTATTCATTTTTATTCCTCCAATTTGCATATTTATTAATTTCTATGCATAAATTATATCATACTTTGAATAAATATGCAATAGATTTTTTAATATTTTTAATATTTTACCCCATATACATATATAACGGCGCGGATTGTTTGAATTTTGTATATTATTTACTAAAGCCGGAGGGGACGATGTGGGCATCGTCCCCTCCGTGGGCTAAGTAAGCCTTTGTAGGGGGGCGGGCATCATCGCCCGGGTAAATTCATATTTTATTGCTATTATAAAATGTGTATGCAAAACAAAGCAATATATATAAAAATTAATATGTATTTTAGTGCGTATTTATTAAAAATCGGAAATTTGCTTTAATATCCTAAAGTTAGCTTGACAAGTTTTTTTTCTTGTGATAAAATATTTTTTAATTTAAGGAAGTGTGAACAATGTGTAAAGTTTTAGCCAAAGCTTCATATCGCTGTTCGTCGGATGCGTCATACGCACCCTGTTATTGTTGCGCTTCCAAAGAACTCACCGTTTCGGACACTGCCCTTGACGCAGTGTCCTTTTTTATAATTAACGCCGCAATTTTTCTAAAGATAATTATTAACCGAATTACAGGTAAAATACTAAAACAATATTGAAAAGCAATGAAGCTGGGGCTTTAAAGGCGGGAAAAAAATTTACTTGACCTTGCTTTTCATATAAAAAGCGGGGTCGTTTTTAATTTCATTACATATATTAATTACAGTGTTTTTCAGCCCAAAAGGGCTGTAAAATATAAAATTATTTTGAAAGAGGTTGTTCAAAATGAAAAAATTGGCAAGATTTTTGAGTGCGGCTTTATCTTCTGCTCTCATTCTTGGCGCAATGGCAGGCTGCGGCGGCGGCGAAAAGGGCAATGTATTCCTCATCGGCTGCACAGGTCCGCTTACGGGAGACGCTTCGTCTTACGGTATTTCGGTTAAGCAGGGTGCTTCCCTTGCGGTTGAGGAAATCAACGCAAACGGCGGTCTCGAGGGTGTAAAATTTGAGTTCGATATGAAGGACGATAAGGCTACCGCCGAGGACGCAAACACAGGCTATGACGCACTTTACGACGCAGGTATGAAGATTTCTATCGGCGGTGTAACCTCCGGTTCCTGCGCGGCATTTGCTGAAAAGGCGGCTAAGGATAACATCTTTGTTATGACTCCCTCCGCTTCCGCGGCTGATGTAATCGCTAAGGGCGACAATGTTTTCCGCGTATGCTTCGGTGACCCCGATCAGGGTGTTCTTGCCGCTGAGGAGCTTACAAAGAGCTTCAAGAAGATCGGTTGTATCTATGATACATCAGACCCCTATTCTTCGGGCGTTTATGACGCTTTCAAGGATAAGATGGCTGAGCTTAACACCGAATTTACCACCAAAACCTTTGATAAGGAAAACAACAAGGACTTCTCCACTCAGGTAGAGGCTCTTAAGGATTGCGATGTTATCTTCCTTCCCTTCTATTACACCGAGGCGGGCCTTGTTGCTAAGGCTTGCGTACAGAAGGGCGTTAAGGCCGAGCTCTTCGGTTGCGACGGTCTTGACGGCGTTGCTTCTCAGATAGACAGCACCGTTACCAACAGGATCCGTTACATCACCCCCTTCGATGTTGCAAGCACCGATGAGAAGGTTTCAAAGTTTGTAAGCGACTATAAGACCAAATACGGCTCAGAGCCCGACCAGTTCGCGGCTGACGGCTACGACGCTGTTTATGCAATCTACAACGCTATGAAGTCTGCGGGCGTAAAGGACGCTTCCATTTCTGCCGGCGACCTTTGCGACAAGATTGTTGAAGCTATCACTGCTTCCGACTTCTCTTATGACGGCGTTACAGGAAAGATGACCTGGGATAAGACAGGCGCGGCTACCAAGGTTCCCGTAATTGTTGACCTCGGCAAATAATTATTGCTGTTATGCTTTCGCTCAGCCTGAAGTACAGGCTGAGCGAAGCTTGGCATTTAATAACGGGTTATTTCGGATAAAGAATAAGAAGCCTATTCTTATTTTTTATTCGGTATAAGCCGAAAAATACATATTTTAGGGAGATTCCTATGAACACTATACTGGATGGATTAGGCCTCGGCGCAATATATGCACTGATTGCTCTCGGATATACCATGGTATACGGTATCGCAAAGCTTTTAAACTTCGCCCACGGCGATATTATAATGGTCGGCGCGTATGCTATTTTAACTATGCTTAATATGAGCGGAAATCCGTGGATAGCGATTATAGTTTCGGTTGTAGTATGTACCGCGGCGGGTATTATTATTGAACGCTTCGCCTACAGACCGCTTCGCAGCGCGTCTCCTTTGGCGGTACTTATAACCGCAATCGGTGTAAGTTACTTTTTACAGAGCTTAGCTCAGCTGATATTCGGCGCAAAATCCCGTCCTGTTACTCTGCCGGCGCTTGGCAATATAACCGTATTCGGTGCATCGGTCAGCGTGGCAACTATTGTTACACTTGTTATAGGTGCTATTATAATGGCGGCTCTTACCCTATTTGTCAACTTCACCCGCACGGGCCGTGCTATGCAGGCGGTTTCGGAGGATAAGGGCGCGGCACAGCTTATGGGTATAAATGTTAACCGCATTATTATGATAACCTTTGCGATAGGCTCGGCGCTTGCCGCGTTTGCAAGTCTGTTTTATCTTATGCAGATACCCGCCACCAGCCCGACCCTCGGCTCAATGCCGGGCATAAAGGCGTTTACTGCCGCGGTTATCGGAGGCATAGGCTCAATTCCCGGCGCTATGATAGGCGGAGTGCTTTTGGGACTTATTGAAAAAATATGTCTTAGTATTCCGGCACTCAGCGCTTATACTACCGCTATCGAGTTCGGACTTCTTATTTTAATACTTTTGGTTAAGCCCATCGGACTTTTAGGTAAGAAGAGAAGGGTAAAGGTGTAAGCTTTGGAATACATAAAGAATATTAAAAAATCATACAAGCTAAAATACAATATTACATATTATATCATCATCGCTGTAGTGGCTGTTATGTCGGTTATGGCGGCAACGGGCGACCTTAAGCGTTCTACCATGGGACTTCTTGCGAGAATTGCTTACAGCGTTATAATGGCTCTCTCCCTTAACCTTGTAGTCGGCTTTTTGGGAGAGCTCAGCCTCGGTCACGGCGGATTTATGTGCGTAGGCGCGTATATAGGCTGTTTCTGTGCAAATTATCTGCATAATGTAATCGGCAGTCCGTTGGCGGTTTTAATTATTTCAATGATTATAGGCGGTATAGCCGCGGCATTTTTCGGACTCATTATAGGACTCCCTGCTTTAAGGCTTAAGGGAGACTATTTGGCGATAGTTACCCTTGCTTTCGGCGAAATAGTGCGCAATGTTTTCAAAAATCTGCCTTGGTTCGGCGGCGCTATGGGTCTTTCCACTACTACATACAGCGCAAACAGCCTTTTTGTAGTGGGCTTTGTAGTTGTTATACTCGTGCTTTTCTTAAGCCAGAACCTTATCCGCAGTAAGCACGGAAGAGCCGTAACGGCTATCCGCGACAATGAAATCGCCGCAAAGGCAATGGGTATCAATGTTACCTTTTACAAGCTGCTTATTTTCGTGATTTCCGCCGCTTTTGCGGGTGTTGCGGGCGTTATTTACGGACACTTCACCACCCCCGTTATGTATTCCTTCTTCTCCTACAACTATTCAATAGAGGTTTTGGTAATGGTTGTTTTGGGCGGTATGGCAAGCCTTAACGGCTCTATAATCGCCGCCACGCTTATCACCCTTGTAAACTTCTTCCTGCAGGATAAGCTTTCGGGAGACCTTGCGGCGCTCAGACTCTTAATATACGCTTTAATACTTATTTTCATTGTTCTCTTTAACAACTCGCCCGCCTTTAAGCCGATAAGGGAAAAATACGGGCTTCACAAGGTTATCGAGAAAATCTCATTCCGCAAAAAGGCGAGCACCGTTACCGATGATAAGGCGGATTGGAATAAGATTGAAACCAAGATACCTATGGATGAGGTTTTAAGCGTTGATTTCCGTACCGAAGAGGCAACTCCCGCGATGGAAGCCGAGGAAAAGGAGGAAAAGGACAATGGCTGATGTAGTTTTAAAGATTGAAGACCTCGGCATCTCCTTTGGCGGCTTGCACGCGGTTGAACATCTCAACCTTGAGGTTAAGGAAAAGCAGATTTACGGTCTGGTAGGTCCTAACGGCGCGGGTAAAACCACAGTATTTAATATGCTCACAGGTGTTTATCAGCCGACCACAGGCACATTCTCCCTTTACGGGGAGACCTTAAACGGCAAAACCCAAGAGGTGATTAACCATAAGGGTATCGCGCGTACATTCCAGAATATCCGACTTTTTACAAATATGAGCGTTATCCGCAATGTAATGGTAGGACTGCACAACCAGCCCGAGTTTAGGTGCGGACCGTTCTCAAGTATGCTGCATTTGCCTAAGCACTATAAAACCGAAAACGCAATGCGCGCGAGAGCTAAGGAAATTCTCCAAATTTTCGGTCTGTTAGAGGAGCGCAACAGCCTTTCCTCAAATCTGCCCTACGGCAAGCAGAGAAAATTGGAAATTGCCCGCGCTATGGCGACTAACCCGAAGCTCCTGCTTTTGGACGAACCGGCTGCCGGTATGAACCCCAACGAAACCGCCGAGCTTATGGATATTATCCGTTTTATACGCGATGAATTTAATATCTCGGTTCTGCTGATAGAGCACGATATGAAGTTTGTTTCGGGACTTTGCGATGAAATCACCGTTCTCAACTTCGGCACAACCTTAGCGCAGGGCGACGCGCAGACCGCACTGAATGACCCCGAGGTTATTCGTGCATATATCGGAGGGTAGAGTATGGCGTTACTTGAAATTAAGGATTTAGAGGTTTTTTACGGCGTTATACAGGCGCTTAAGGGAATCGATTTCACCGTAGACGAGGGGGAAATCGTCACCCTTATAGGCGCTAACGGCGCGGGTAAAACTACAATTATGCAAAGCATTATGGGGCTTATACCCATTCACTCGGGCAGCGTTCATTATGACGGAAAAGATATTACCAAAATGCCGGGTCATAAAATAGTTAATCTCGGAATGACTCAGGTGCCCGAGGGCAGAAGAATTTTTCAGGAACTAACCGTTTATGAAAACCTGCTTATGGGTGCTTATACCGGAAAAAATAAGGCTCAAATCAAAAAGGATATCGAAGCCACCTGCACCCGTTTCCCGAGACTCGGCGAGCGCAAAAATCAGATTGCGGGCACTCTTTCGGGCGGCGAGCAGCAGATGCTTGCGATGGGCAGGGCTATGATGTGCCACCCGAAGCTCCTTATGCTTGACGAGCCCTCAATGGGTCTGTCCCCCCTGCTTGTTGACGAGGTTTTTGAGATTATCAAGGACTTCCGCGACAGCGGGACAACCATTTTGCTTGTAGAGCAGAACGCGAATAAGGCGCTTGATGTCTGTGACCGTGCTTATGTTCTTGAAAACGGCAAAATCGTCCTTTCGGGGACAGGTAAAGAGCTTGCTCAAAGCGACTCGGTTAAAAAAGCCTACTTGGGCGGTTAATAACAAATATAAACAACCCGTAAACGAGCGTTTACGGGTTGTTTTTTATGACTTTAGAACATCGAAATCTGGTTTGTGTCGGGCAGGTCGTTCATAGCACCTAAATCCGCTAAATTCTGAATAATGGTTTTGGAGACCCCTGCCTCTAACTGGAAGTCCTCAATCGAGACAAAATTGCCTTTCTGCGCCGCCTCATATATTGAGTACGCCGCCTTTTCGCCTACGCCCGAAAGCGCACCGAAGGGCAGGCGCATTTTGCCGTCCTCGGGGACATATTTCATCGCGTGGGATTTGGTTATATCAATCGGCAGAACCCCTATTCCGCGGGACATCATCTCGTTGAAAATCAGCATATTGTTGTATACATCAAGCTCCTTTTTGGTGGCTTCCTTGCCCTTTGCCTTGATGTTGGCGAGATACCGTCTTACCGCGTCCTTGCCCTGAATTACCGTCGGGACATCGACATCCTCGGGGCGGGCGGTAAAGTAGGCGCAGTAGAATTCAAGCGGGCGGTGTACCTTGTACCACGCAAGGCGCAGAGCCGAAATAACATATGCCGCCGCGTGAGCCTTCGGGAACATATACTTAATTTTATGACAGCTGTCAATATACCATTCGGGAACGCCGTGGGAGCGCATTTCCTCCTCCATAGCGCCCCATTCCTCGGCGGAAACCTTGCCCTTTGCCACAAGACCCTTACGCACGGTCTCGGTAATCTTAAATGCCTTGCCCTCTTCGAGTCCCTTATGAATAAGGTAAACCATTATATTATCACGCGTACCGATAACCTCGGAAATCGTACATATACCGCTGTCGATAAGGTCCTTAGCATTTCCGAGCCACACATCCGTACCGTGGGAAAGTCCCGAAATCTGCAAGAGGTCTGAAAAGTTTTTAGGCTGACAGTCCATAAGCATTTCTCTTACAAAGGGGGTGCCGAACTCGGGCAGGCAGTATGTACCCGTGCGGGACTCTATTTCGTCCGGAGTAACGCCGAGCGCCTCGGTCGAGGTAAAGAGACTGTAAACCTCAGGGTCGCTCATCGAAACATCGTTTACGGGAATACCCGTGTACTCTTCGAGATACTTATATGTAGTCGGCACAACATGACCTAATTCGTCGAGCTTTAAAATCGTATCGTGAATGGAGTGGAAGTCGAAGTGGGTGGTAATAATGTCGGAATTTACATCGTCCGCGGGGTGCTGAACGGGGCAGAAATCGTAAATGGTCTTGTCCCTCGGCACAATAATCATTCCCGCGGGGTGCTGACCTGTGGTCTGCTTAATCTGCGCCTTTTCAACAAGGGAGGCTAAGCGGTTTAGTTCCGCGTTGCTTAAGGTTACGCCCTTTTTCTCGGCATATGCCTTTGCAAAGCCGAAGGCGGTCTTTTCCGCAACCGTTGAGATTGTACCCGCTTTAAATACATTTTCTCTGCCGAAAAGGGTTTCGGTGTACTTCTGCACCGAATTCTGGAACTCGTCCGAGAAGTTAAGGTCTATATCAGGGACTTTATCCCCCTTAAAGCCTAAGAAGGTCTCGAAGGGAATATCGTGACCGTTGCGGTTGAAGGTGGTCCCGCATTTAGGGCAGTTCTTTTCGGGCAGGTCGAAGCCTGAGCCCACCTCGCCCTTTAAGAAAAACTCGCTGTGCTGACAGTTCGGGCAGACATAGTGTGGAGGAAGCGGGTTAACCTCGGAAATACCCGCCATTGTTGCAACAAAGGAAGAGCCTACCGAACCACGCGAGCCTACCAGATAGCCGTTTTCCTCACTGTAGGCAACTAACTTCTGCGCCGAGATATACATTATGGAAAAGCCGTTGTTGATTATGGAGTTAAGCTCCTTATCAAGACGCTTTTCTACCACCTCAGGCACGGGGTCGCCGTAAAGCTTGTGGGCGTTTTCCCAGCATATATTTCTGAGCAAATCGTCCGAGCCCTCGATTACAGGCGGATAGTTGCCGTCAGGCACGGGGATTACATCATCGTCAATCATATCGGCGATTTTGTTCGGGTTATCGATAACAAATTCCTTTGCACGCTCTCCGAAATAGTCAAAATCGCTTAGCATCTCATCGGTGGTTTTAAGGTAGAGGGGGGCTTGATTGTCGAAATCGTCAAAGCCCTGACCCGCCATAAGAATTTTGCGGATAATATCGTCACTCTTTTTAAGGAAATGCACATCTCCCGTGGCGACAACCGGCTTGCCTAACTTATCTGCCAGCTCTACCACCTTGCGGTTAAAGTCCTTTAAAACCTCGTCGCTTGTGACCTTGCGGAAACGGTTGGGTATAACAGCACCCGTCTTCTTGTCCTTCTTATCGGGTGCCATAGATTCCCGCACCATAAATTCGTTGTTGCCGAGGGGCTGAATTTCAAGGTAATCGTAATAGTCGGCGATCCTTAATAGCTCTTCTTCGGGCCTTTCGTCCACAATCGCCTTGTAAAGCTCGCCCAGCTCGCAGGCGCTGCCTATAATAAGCCCCTCGCGCAGAGTATCAAGCTTACTGCGAAGTGTGATAGGCTTACCCTTAAAGTTATTTAAATGTGCATCCGACACTAACTGATAAAGGTTTTTAAGTCCCGTAAGATTTTTTACAAGTATTATCTGGTGACAGCGGTATTTTGCTATCTGCTTTGCGTTAAGACCCGTAATATCGTTGTTGATGTCATCGACAAAATACGCCTCGACACCGTAGATAACCTTAAACTGACCGCCGCCCTTTCGTATCGCCTTGACCGCGCCCGCGGCGGCAGGATAAGCCTGAACGACCCCGTGGTCGGTAATCGCCACCGCCTTGTGACCCCACTTATACGCCCGATTTACAATATCGGCGGCGGAGGAAACCGCGTCCTTAGCCGACATATTGGTGTGGCAGTGAAGCTCCACACGCTTTTCGCCCTCGTGTTCGTCGGTCTCCTCATATTTTTGCAGTAAAGCCATAGCCTTTGGCTTTACTCTGAACTCATTTTTATAGTTATCAAACTCATATGTACCGTTTATAAGCACAAAAGCGCCGTCCTTTATAGGCGCTACCTCCCCCATACGCCGAGGGTCTATAAACATATTGGCGGTAAGCGAGTTTGTGTAATCGCTGAAAGAAAAGGTAAGAATATTGGATTCGCCCCGCTTGGTGTTAATCGTGCGGACTTCCGTGCCGAAAACCTCGCCCCAACAGCAGATTTCGGTATCGTCGGGAGTGACCTCAATCATTTTTTTGGTGTTAGTGTTAATACCTCTGCCGTAAAAGACCTGCGGATTGTCGAGGTAAACAATGCCGTTTTCAGGTTTTTCTGCACGCTTTTCAAACTTAATTTCCTTTTTGGGAGCGGCGGGCTTGTCCGCTTTAGGAGCAGGCTTGCGCTCGGTATGCTCGGGAGCGGTTATCTTTGGCATCTCCATCTCCACCGCGTCAAGCTGACCGTCAAAGGATACGCCGATTTCTTTACCGAAACGCTCCCTTATTATCATACGGAAAGCATTTTCAAAGCCGCTGTCAAGAATTTTTGCATAGCCGCCGTATTTTAAGGTTATGCCGACATTATTATCTGTAAGGTTAAATTCCGCACCGTTGAAATAGCCGTTCAAAGCCGCGTTTTTCACCTTAATTTCGGTAATAATATCTGCACAGGCGGCACTGTCAAGCGCGTTTTCGCCGTAGATAAAGGATAGCGAGCAGGAATTAAGCCTTAACGCGGCTGAAAGCGCGCCGTTAAGCGCGCTTCGCTCGTTCATTGTTATGTAATTTTCGGATTTAAGGGTTATATCAAGCGTTCTTTCCTCCATATCAAGTCCGCAATGCTCAACGATACAATTATGCACCGCGTCAGATGAGGGAATATTTGTGCCGAATATATCCGAAAATAAAGCCTTAGCCACTTTTTACACTCCGTTATTATAGTTTTTCTATTTCCGCCAACAGCTCGTCAAGCAGTTTTTCTTCGGGGATTTTGCGGATGATCTCGCCGTGCCTAAACAGCAATCCGCAGCCGTCGCCTCCGGCTATGCCGATGTCGGCTTCTCTGGCTTCCCCGGGTCCGTTTACCGCACAGCCCATAACCGCAACGGTTATGTCCTTGTTAACCCCGCTAAGTCTTCTTTCAACCTCGCTTGCAAGACCGATAAGGTCAATTTTCGTTCTGCCGCATGTCGGGCAGGAGACAAACTTTATCCCGCCGCCGCGAAGACCCAACGCACGCAGGAGCTTAATACCTGCTTGGACCTCTTTTACGGGGTCGTCGGTAAGAGAAATTCTGATTGTAGCGCCGATATTACGAAGCAGCAGTCCGCCTATTCCCGCGGCGGATTTTATTGTGCCCATTTGTTCCGTGCCCGCCTCGGTCACACCTAAATGCAGAGGATATGGGCACTTTTCGGCGGCAAGCTCATATGCCTTATACATCTTTACGACATCCGAGCTTTTAAGGGAAAGCACAATATCGTCAAAATCGAATTTTTGGAGTAAGGAAATATGGTAAAGTCCGCTTTCCACCATTGCCTCGGGCGTGGGGGAGCCGTATTTTTCAAGTATACTTTTTTCAAGCGAGCCTGAATTTACGCCGATTCTTATGGGCACACCCGCCGCTTTACAGGCGGAGGCGACCGCCTTCACCCTATCGTCCGAGCCGATGTTACCCGGGTTAATGCGGATTTTATCAGCCCCCGCCGCTACGCTTTCAAGGGCTAATTTATAATCAAAATGAATATCGGCGACAACGGGTATTGATATATTTTCCTTAACGGCGGCAAGGGTTTTTACCGCCTCCATATCCGGTACGGAAATTCTTACAATATCGCACCCTGCCGCCTCTAAAGCCTTTGCCTGAGCGACATTCCCCTCTACATTGTGTGCGGGAACGCAGAGCATTGACTGCACCGAAACGGGCGCGCCGCCGCCGATTGCAATTTGCCCTGCATAAACCTTTTTTGTTTTATTGTTAGTAAACAATTAAATCACCCTGTTATTAAAGTCCATATATCCTTGGCCGTTATAAGCAGCATAAAGCCTATCAGAATAGCAAAACCTGCCGCATGAACCGCCGCCTCGTATTTCTGAGGTACGGGCTTTCTGAAAATCATTTCTATTAAAATAAATAACAGTCTGCCGCCGTCAAGCGCGGGGATAGGCAGGAGATTGAAAATACCTAAGTTAATGGTTATAAGCGCCATAATCGGCAGAATATTTTTAAGGCTTTGCTTTGCCGCCGAGCCTATTACCGTTGTAACGCCCACGGGTCCCGACACCGCGCTTATTCCGTATTTTCCCGTTATAAGGTCTATAAGGGAGCGCCACACCACCGCGCAGTAGGAGGCGGCGGTAGCGAAGGTCTGCTTAATAAATGAGCCCACCGTCTTTTTTATGCCGTAGACCTTAAAATCTACATTCAGATAGCTTATACCGTCTTCTTCGGAGGTTTCAAATGCGACATCCTTTAGCTCGACCTTTTTGCCGTCACGCTTTACGGTAATGTCGATTTTTCCGTCTTCGACATTTGTGAAGGCATAGCTTAAGTCATAGGTAGAGAAAATTTTTCTTCCGTCAACCGCTATAATTTTATCGTCTGTCTTTAGCCCGCTTTGTTCGCTTAACGCGTTTTCGGCAAATTCGGCGACTACGGTTGAGGTAAAGCGGCTTTCGGGAGCGAGAGTTATAGCCACTATCATAAGCCCTAAAAGGAGATTAAAAATAGCCCCCATTGCGACTATAATAAACCGTCTTAAAGGCTTCTTGTTGCAGAAAGCGCGCTCGTCTGTACTTGTCTCGTCCTCGCCCTCCATAGCGCAGTAACCGCCTAAGGGTATAAGGTTGACCTTATACTCGGTCTCCTTGCTCTTTTTAGAAAAGAGCTTAGGACCGAAGCCCACCGCAAATTCGTTTACCCTGACGCCCATAAGCTTTGCGGCGATAAAATGCCCGAATTCGTGAATTACAATAAGCAAAAGGAAAAGAAGCACCGCAACAAGATATGGCCAAACATTACCCCATACATTTAAAAATACCGAAATAATAATCACCTGCTGTAATAATAATTTTAATTCCGAATTCCGAATTCCGAATTCCGAATTAGCTCCCTCGCCGCTTTATCCGCCTCGAAAACATCTTCTATAGTGTATTCCTTTTTATTATTGACCGAATTAAGGGCTTTTTCCGCCATTTCGGCAATCTGTAAAAATTTAATTTTGCCCGCAAGGAAGAGCGCTACCGCCTCTTCGTTAGCGCCGTTTACCGCCGCGGGGGCAAGACCGCCCTGTTTCACCGCCTCAATACAAAGGGGAAGACAACGGAATGTGTCGGTATCGGGCTTTGAGAATGTAAGCGTGCCTATATCCGCAAGGCTTAAATGCTCAAATGCAAAATCCGCGCGCTCGGGGTAGGTTAAGGCGTACTGAATAGGCAGGCGCATATCGGGCGTTCCCAACTGGGCTATAACCGCGCCGTCGGACAGCTCAATTCCCGAATGGACGATGCTCTGCCTGTGAACCAACACCTCAATATCATCGGGCGAAACATCAAAAAGCCGCACCGCCTCAATAACCTCAAGCCCCTTGTTCATAAGGGTGGCGGAATCCACCGTGATTTTAGCCCCCATAGACCAATTAGGGTGATTAAGCGCGTCCTTTACTGTAACGCTTTCAAGCTCCTTTTTAGTTTTGCCGTAAAACGGGCCGCCCGAGGCGGTGAGGAGTATTTTTTTAAGCGAGCCGTGAGGAGCACCCTGTAAAGACTGGAAGATAGCCGAATGCTCGCTGTCAACAGGCAAAAGCTTTACTCCCTTCTCTTTAAGTCTGCGGTTTACGATTTCGCCCCCCGCCACAAGGGTTTCCTTGTTTGCAAGGGCGATTGTTTTGCCTGCGTCTATAGCCGCAAGGGTGGGTTTAAGTCCCGCAATGCCTACTATTGCGTTTAATACAATGTCACCCTCATACTGTGCGGCGGCGCAGACCCCCTCCCCGCCTGAAAGCACCTTAATATCGGTATCCCGAAGCCTGACTTTAAGGTCGTTTGCCGCTTGTGTCTCCGAAACGGCGACAATATCGGGCTTAAATTTTCTCGCCTGTTTTTCAAGAAGCTCGGTGTTTTTCCCCGCCGCTAAAGCGGTTACCTTATAGCCGTTTCGTTCGGCAACCTCTAACGCCTGAACGCCTATTGAGCCTGTGGAGCCTAAAATTATCAGTTTTTTCATCACATTATCCCCGCAGTTACAAAGATTGAAAAGAGGGGGGCTATCATAATTATACTGTCAAATCTGTCAAGTATTCCGCCGTGACCCGGAATTAAATTCCCGTAGTCCTTAATTCCCGCCGTGCGCTTAATAGCCGAGGCGAAAAGGTCGCCTATCATACCCAATATGCAGAAAGGAACAGTTAAAATAAGGGCGGCTAATAGCTTTTCGGTCACCGAAAAGGCGAAAACCAAAATAAGGGATACGACAATGCTCGACAAAATTCCCCCCACAGCCCCCTCAACCGTTTTTTTAGGGCTAATCTCGGGGCAGAGCTTGTGTTTGCCAAGGGTACTGCCGACAAAATACGCCCCCATATCGCAAACGCTCGAGAAATTAAGGAGCATTAACAGATAAAAAATTCCCTTTTCGTGGCTTAAAACCGCGCCGAGGCTTGAAAAAGCAAAGGAAACCGCAATAGGCATTGCGGCGAGGGTTACAATATGGGTAAGGTTAAATTTTTTATGCTCTTTAAGGGTAACAACCGCTGCGAAAATAAAGAAAATTATGCTAAGCGCGGCTGAAAGCTCAATGTTAGAAATATCAACGATATTTGTTGCCTTTTTATCAAGCAGAAATACATTTAAAACCGAATACGCGCACGCACCTATAAGCGCCGCCTTGGATTTAATTCCCGCCGCGTTATGCAGGAGTTCATAAATCGCAACCGCCGTAATAGCGGCGATAAAAGCGGTGATAAAAAGCGGGCTTACAAGTATTCCAAGTGTTAGAAACGCCGCTACGATAAGCGCCATAACAACGCCCGATATAATTCTTGTTTTCATAAGCTAAACTCCTCCGAAACGGCGGTTGCGGCGGTTGTAGTCCTCAATCGCCGTTTCCAAATGCTTTGGGGTGAAATCTGGCCACAAAACATCCGAAAACCAGTATTCGGCATATGCCGACTGCCACAGAAGATAATTAGAGGTGCGGTATTCGCCGCTGGGTCTGATTATAAAATCGGGGTCGGGCATACCCGCGGTGTAAAGCCTGTCGGAAATGGTTTGTTCGGTAATTTCCGTTTGGGGCACACCCTCGGCAACTATTTTCTTTACCGCATGGACAAGCTCATCTCTGCCGCCGTAGTTTATCGCTATATTAAGTTTAAGTCCTGTAGCGTCCTTAGAGCCGTCCTCATCCTTTTTCATAAGCTCCTTGATATCATCTGCAAGGGGGGTAGGGTCGCCGATAAACCTGACCTTGATATTTTCTTCCTTAAAGTTTTCCGCGTCCTTTAAGTAATCACGCAACAGGTTCATAATGCCCTCTACCTCCTCGGGCGGCCGCTTCCAGTTCTCGGTGGAAAAGGCGTAAACGGTGAGGTATTCGAGACCTATTTTATTACAGTAACGTGCAATCGTCTTAAAGGTTTTAGCTCCCGAAACATGACCCGCAGAGCGGGGAAGTCCCCGTTTTTTCGCCCATCGGCCGTTGCCGTCCATAACTATGGCGATATGACGGGGAAGCGGTCTTTCGGCAGTATTTTTCTTTTTAAATAACGGCAAAAAATCACCAACCTTTTTAATTCGGAATGCGGAATGCGGAATTCGGAATTATTGTAGTTCAGTTATTTCTTACATTTCGGAATTTTACCGGCTTTTCTACTCAATTAAAATAATATTTAATTCTTCTTTGCAAAGTGCAATAAATTTTTCTTAATTCCGCATTCCGAATTCCTAATTACGAATTGATTAAATTTCCATTATTTCCTTTTCTTTAACCGCCGCAAGCTCGTCTATTTCCTTGCAGTACTTATCGGTAAGGTTTTGTATCTTCTTTTCACCGTCGGCGACATCGTCCTCGGTGACGGTGTTGTTCTTTTTAAGCGCCTTAAGCTTTTCAATGGCATCTCTTCTGGTATTGCGTACGGCAACCTTGCTTTCTTCGGCGGTCTTGCGAACATCCTTTACTATTTCCTTACGGCGCTCCTCGGTAAGGGGCGGGAAGGAAAGGCGGATAACCCTGCCGTCGTTCTGGGGGTTGATGCCGATATCCGAGGTTAAAATCGCTTTTTCGATTTCCTTAAGGGTAGATGCGTCCCACGGCTGAATCATAAGGATTCGCGGCTCGGGAACAGACACCGCCGCCATCTGCTGAATAGGGGTCGGACAGCCGTAATAATCCACCGTAATGCGGTCAAGCACAGAAACATTGGCTCTGCCCGCTCTTATGGATTTATAGTCGCGCTCCAACACGCCTATAGTCTTATTCATCTTTTCCTCGGTATTCTTTAAAAGCTCTTTCATAAATATTGCCTCCGTTCAAGTTTTATTTTACTACCGTGCCTATCTGCTTGCCTGTTGCCGCGTCAACAATGTTGCGGGGATTGTTAAGGTTGAACACAAGAATTTCAATTCCGTTATCCATACAAAGGGAAGCGGCGGTGCTGTCCATAACATGAAGACCCTTTTGCAGTACATCAAGGTGGGACAGCGTATCAAACTTTTTGGCGTCCGGATTGGTTTTCGGATCGCTGTCGTAAACGCCGTCAACATTGGTGGCCTTGAATATAACATCTGCGCCGATTTCTGCCGCGCGAAGAGCCGCGGCGGTATCGGTCGAGAAGAAGGGGTTGCCTGTGCCGCAGCCGAAGATTACTACTCTTCCCTTTTCAAGGTGGCGAACCGCCTTGTTTCTTATATAAGGCTCTGCAATCTGCCGCATTTCGATAGCGGTCTGAACGCGGGCGGTAACGCCTAACTGCTCCAGCGCGTCCGCAAGCGCAAGGGAGTTAATCGTGGTTGCGAGCATACCCATATGGTCGGCTCTTGTGCGGTCCATTTTGCCGCTCGAGCGGCCGCGCCAGAAGTTGCCGCCGCCTACTACTATCGCAACCTCTATGCCTAAATCACAACATTCCTTTACGCTCCCGCAAACCTCCAAAACCTTGTCAAAATCAATTCCTGTGCCTTTTTCCCCCGCGAGAACCTCGCCGCTCAGCTTTAGTAGTATGCGTTTATAAACAGGTTTCATCTGCTTTCTCCAATCCGCCTGAGGCTCATCAGCCTGAAGCTTAAATATTATCGTATATATTTTACAATATACCGCCCTTAAAGTCAATTCAAAATACCGCCTTTTTTAAAAAGTAAGGGGCGGGGATTATAATTTTCAAAAAATTCAAAAAAGAAGGGGAAATATGTGGTATTATATCTTTGTATATGTTTAATATCCAATATCTAAACGGAGTGAACAAAAATGACAGAAATTAAGAATATAGAGGCAAAGGAGCTAATAGCCCGCAAAAGCGAGATTATTGAGCAGACCCGCCCCTTTGCCGAGCTTATGATGCGCTACAACTGCGCTATGCTGGAGGTTAAAACCAAGCTGGATGTGCTTAATGCCCAGCTTTCCCTCGAAAATGACCGCAACCCGTTTGAGTCAATAACCTGTCGAATCAAATCTGTTCCGAGTATCGTGGAAAAGCTTACCCGTAAAGGGTATGGGCTCACCGCCGAAAGCATTGAAAAAAATCTTAACGATGTCGCGGGGATAAGGGTAATCTGCTCCTTCCCCGAGGATATTTATATTTTGGCGGACAGGCTCTGTTCTCAGGACGATATTCGTCTTATTGAGCGCAAGGATTATATTAAAAATCCTAAGCCGAACGGCTACAGAAGCCTTCACCTTATTGTCGAAATTCCGATATTTTTAATGGACGAAAAGAAGTTTATGCGTGTAGAGGTGCAATTCCGCACGATAGCTATGGACTTCTGGGCAAGCCTTGAACACAAGCTGAAATACAAGAAAAATATTGAAACAGATATTGAGGAAATTTCCGCCGAGCTTAAAATCTGCGCCGACGAGATTAGCCGACTTGACAATAAAATGCAGCAGATACATAATAAAATCTACAGTTCAAAACAAAATATTGATTGAAAAAGGACGCTTATTATAATATAATAAGAGAAAATATTAAGGTTTAAAGGAGAGAATAAATTGTCCTTTCCGCTTGAAAATATAAGAAATTTTTGCATTGTCGCTCATATCGACCACGGCAAGTCCACCCTTGCAGACAGGCTTTTGGAGCTTACGCAGTCTGTCGCCGAGCGGGATATGGAGGAACAGCTTTTAGACAGTATGGACTTAGAGCGCGAGCGCGGCATTACCATAAAGGCGCACGCCGTAACCCTTTATTATAAGGCAAAGAACGGCGAGGAATACGAGCTTAATTTAATCGACACTCCGGGTCATGTTGACTTTAATTACGAGGTTTCCCGTTCCCTTGCTGCTTGTGAGGGAGCGGTGCTTGTGGTGGACGCTTCGCAAGGAATAGAGGCGCAGACCCTTGCCAACACATATCTTGCGGTTGACCACGGGCTTGAAATTCTGCCGGTTATAAACAAAATCGACCTGCCCTCAGCCGAGCCCGAGCGCGTAAAGGCGGAAATCGAAGATGTTATCGGTATTCCCGCCGATACAGCGCCTATGATTTCGGCTAAAACAGGCATTAATGTTGAAGAGGTTTTAGAGCGCATTGTAACCGATATTCCCGCCCCTAAGGGGGATAAAAACGCTCCGCTGACCGCACTTGTTTTCGATTCCTATTACGACCCGTACAAGGGTGTCGTGGTATATTTCCGCGTTATGAGCGGAAGGCTTAAAACAGGGGATAAAATCCGTATGATGGCAACCGGTGCCGATTTTGAAACGGTGGAGATAGGCAGAAAACGGGCCACCTCTATGGAGCCCTGCGATGTGCTTGAGGCGGGGGAGGTAGGTTACCTTACCGCATCCATTAAAACCGTAAACGAGGCTCGCGTGGGCGACACCGTAACCTTGGCGGATAACCCCGCAAACGAGCCGCTTGAGGGTTACCGAAAGGTAAATCCCGTGGTTTTTTGCGGAATATACCCTGCAGACGGCGCAAAGTACCCCGATTTACGCGATGCACTCGAAAAATTAAGCCTTAATGATGCCTCTTTACTTTTTGAGCCTGAAAGCTCAACGGCTTTAGGCTTTGGTTTCCGCTGCGGATTTTTGGGGCTTCTTCATATGGAGATTATCGAGGAGCGCTTGGAGCGCGAATATAATTTAGACCTTGTCACCACCGCGCCCAGCGTGGAATATAAATTTGTGCTAACAAACGGCGAGACCGTGACGGTGGACAACCCAACTAACTACCCGGATCCCGCCGTTATAGCCGAGGCGTTAGAGCCTGTGGCAGATGTGCATATCTATAGTCCAAGTGAATATGTGGGGGCGATTATGCAGCTTTGCGAGGAGCGACGCGGCGTTTACACCGATATGAAGTATATGGGCGACCGCGTGGACATTCACTATGTAATGCCTATGGGCGAGATTGTATATGACTTTTTCGACGCCTTAAAGTCACGCACAAAGGGCTACGCCAGCTATGATTACGAGGCAAAGGGCTATGAAAAATCGAAGCTTGTAAAGCTTGATGTAATGTTGGCGGGCGATGTTGTGGATGCGCTTTCCTTTATCGTTCACTCGGACAACGCATACACAAGGGCGAGAAAAATCGCCGAGAAGCTAAAGGAATATATCCCGAGACAGCTTTTTGAAGTGCCTATTCAGGTGGCGGTTTCGGGCAAGATTATCGCTCGCGAGACCGTAAAGGCGCTCCGCAAGGATGTACTTGCAAAGTGCTACGGCGGTGATATAACAAGAAAGAAAAAACTGCTTGAAAAGCAGAAAGAGGGCAAAAAGCGTATGCGCCGCTTAGGCTCGGTGGAGGTACCGCAGGAGGCGTTTATGGCGGTGCTCAAGTTAGACGAATAGTAAGAGGGAAACGGATATGACTAAAACTCAAAGACACAAGGCTATTGTACGGCGCAGAATTTTCATTTCAATTTGCGTTTTAATATTATTGGCTGTCATTCTGCTTATTGCCTTTGCGGTAAAGGCGATAGTATCGGGCGGCGAAAGGGGTAATGCTTCCTCTGATACGAGCAGTCTTCAAAGCGACAGCGCATCGGATATATCCGATATATCTGATGTTTCCTCGGTCGAATCCTCCGTGCCGAGCTATCCCGAAACAGGGCCTAACGGTCTTGACGCGAATTACAGCAATCTCTTGCTTGTTAACGGCAAAAACCCGTTGCCCGAGGATTATGACTACGAGGGGAATTTAACCACCATACCGGACGAGTATATCAACGGCTCGCTTAAACAGATAGACAAGGATGTTTGGCCCTATATGAAGGCGATGATTGACGCGGCGTGGGCGGACGGCGTAAAGCTGTATGTCTGGTCGCCTTACCGTTCATATGCCACGCAGAATATGTTATTCAAAAAGCAGGTAGACCGCCAAATTGCAAACGGTGTCTCTGCTTCCGAGGCTGAGGCTCAGGCGGCAACGGTCGTCGCAAGACCGGGCACAAGCGAGCATCACACGGGGCTTGCCGCCGACTTTAATATGGCGGACGATAAGTTTGAAACCACCGAGATGTACGCTTGGATGCAGCAGCATGCCGCGGATTACGGCTTTATTATGCGGTACAGCGGTGAAAAGCAGGAGATTACAGGCGTAATTCACGAATCCTGGCATTACCGCTTTGTGGGCATTAACGCCGCAAAGGAGATAAATAGGCTTAATATGTGCCTTGAGGAATATGTGGAATACCTTAATAAGCAGTAAATAAAGCGTAGAGGGAGCGGTTAACCGCTCCCAATTAAAAAAATTAAAAAAACCCTTGATATTTTGTGTTTTTTATGGTAATATAGTTCTTGTTCTAAGGAGAAAGCTTGACCGAGAGCATAAAACACTCGGTTTACTTCTTCACTATTACTTCAAAATATGGGGGTATAGCTCAGCTGGGAGAGCGCTTGAATGGCATTCAAGAGGTCAGCGGTTCGATCCCGCTTATCTCCACCAAAAATCCGTCGATTTGAAATCGGCGGATTTTTTATCCATTGCGAAAGCAATGGTATATTATCGCCGTCAGGCGTATACCATCAGCCTAAGGCGGTATACTCTTTCGCAATGATGATATACAAAACTCCGTTTTGATGATATGCAATCCCTTGCGGAATTGATGATATGCAATTTCTTCGAAATTGATATATCGGTGTCGGCTTTGCCGACTATTTTTAATAAACTCAACACTCAGACCAACCGAGTGCCTCGGTACGCAGACGCGTGCTGAGGTGCTTCTTTTTTTACAGTCTTAATTCTCGCGAGGAAGATTTTTGCAGACCTCAGACCACCGAGTGCCTCGGTACGCAGACGCGTGCTGAGGTGCTTCTTTTTTACAGTCTCAATTCTCGCGATAAAGATTTTCAACGGGCTTCAGAGAAGACAAGTGCCTCGGTACGCAGACACGTGCTGAGGTGCTTTTTGTGTTTAGGGGCGTATTTATGTAAAACATAAAAATTTATTTAAAAGGTTTACAAAATTCACTTCGGTTTCTTTATATATTAGAAGGTAAGGGACGGTTTACCTTAATGCGAGGAAACCGTAAAATTTGTTTTTTAGGAGCGGGGAGGTGACGGAATAATGACAGAGGCGTTAATATCTGCAGGGGCGGCGGTGGTTGTGGGTTTACTTTCGCTTGTGGGCGTAATGATTTCAAACAACCGCGCCAACAGCAAAATGCAGAACGATATAAAAACCGCTCAGGCGGTGACCGATGAGCGCATAAGCGAGCTTACAAGAGAGGTTCGTATGCACAATGACTTTGCGCGGCGAATACCCGTAATCGAGGAGCAAATAAGGGTCGCGAATCACCGCGTCGCAGACCTTGAAGAATTACATAAACCGAATAATTAGGAGGAATTAAAAATGGTAAATATCAGAAAAGTTGAGTGTCCAAAGGATAAACTCAGCATAAAGTGTCCGAATACAATGACCCCTACGCGCATAGTAATACATAACACCGCGAATGACGCGAGCGCGGCAAATGAAATCACTTATATGCACAAAAACACTAATCAAACCTCATTCCACTTTGCGGTGGACGATAAGGAAATTGTGCAGGGAATAGAGCTTAACCGTAACGCATGGCACGCATCTGACGGCAACGGCAAGGGTAACCGCGAAGGTATAGCGATTGAAATCTGCTATTCAAAATCGGGCGGTGAAAAATGGCTCAAAGCTGTGGAAAATGCCGCAGAACTTACTGCGAAGCTGTTAAAGGATTACGGTTGGGGTATAGATAAGGTTACAAAGCACGCCGACTATACTAATAAGCATTGTCCGCACAGGATACTTGACGAGTACGGTTGGGAAAATTTCCTTAATCTCGTTAAGTCTAAAATGTCGGTAGGCACAACACCCGCACCCGTCCCGTCAACACCGAAATCGGGCATTAATACGGCCGTTTTAGAGTGGCAGAAAGTCGCTATGGCAGATGGCTATAAATTCCCGAAATACGGCGCGGACGGCAAGTGGGGAGCAGAGTGTGAGAGCGTGGCGAAAGCTGCAATCTGCAAACAGCGCCTGACATACACCAATAAAAACCTGACTAAAATCATTCAGAAAAAGGTGGGCGTAACGGCAGACGGACTGTTTGGACTGAAAACAAAGGCAGCGGTAAGGGAATATCAGCGTGCAAAGGGACT
>JBGUUB010000055.1:0-10876 GCA_045133355.1 Acutalibacteraceae bacterium | reverse complement strand
ACCTCTCCTTGCTTCTTTATCCGTAGTGAGCTAATACACAAGCACTTCCATAATCCATACCATTGAAGAAATCTCCGCAAATGTCAGAAAAGAACATACCTATGATTGCGACTACACAGCCTATCGCAAAATATGTCCATATTTATCGAACTGATTATACCATATTCTTTAAAGAATTTATATAGCCAAAACAAGATTTCATATTTTTGTTGAATTTAGTCTTCGTCCAATCTTTAAGAATATTGCCTTGTGCAATGGTTCAAATATAAACTCTCTATCTTCTGCGTAACCACCTTATTATCTACTGGTTTTAGGGCTTCATCATAACTCTGCGCACCTTGGGTGATGCGCGTAGTCATTTCTTTTGCCTTGTCAGCCATTCCGTTCTCACGCAATGTTCTTGAGGCAATGCCCATAAGGTTATAGATGTTACCATCTTCTCCAATCAACGGGCAGTCGGGCTTTTCATTTTCAATGGCTTTTGTCGGATGAAAACCACCAAGCTGATGATCGACAAAATCCGAGAGCCATTTTCCGCCTAACTGTGCATGCGAGCTAATTCGCCACATAGCGAGTCTGCCCATGTTGATTTTGGTGTCCTCGGTGAATTCGTAAAGGATGCAGGTTGATCCATTGTTATCAAACACGGCGCAATCCTCATTTTTGAATTTTGTTCCATCAAGTAGGATTTCGTTTTTGGTCAACAAATCATTGATGCCGTCAATCCATTCTTGGGGATCGCCACCGCATCCTTGAAGAATAAGACCTTCTCTACCTTCATAGCCACGAAGGTCGGTCATATTGATTCTTTTGATAGACATTATCTCACTCCTTTACAATACCGAATTCCGTATTAATATCATATATTTTTTGCCCAATAGCAGAAATGACTGGAACGCTTACTGCATTTCCAGCCATCTTATAAAGGTGTCCGTCCTTGAGTCCGGTCGCCTGTGCTTTATTGAATTGTTCTTCAGTAAAGCCCTGTAGCAACCAACATTCAACTGGCATCAGTTTTCTGATTCTACCTTTATGATATACACCATGTTTATCTTGGGCTGTAATGGTAAACATAGCTTCGTCCGGTTCTTTAATGCGCCTACCTTGCTGCCGTACTTTTTCTCTGTCTGGAGTAAGCATTGCTCTCGGAGGCTCGTCCTCAATAAGAACGGCGGAATGTTCACCTCGGTGGTTACTGACTCCCGAATCGTGCCTTGCGGTTATGCAACGGGCAACATCGGTAATTTGGGGGTTAACATTCATATCAATGAAATATAAACCTGTTTTGCCGCCCCAACCACCTGCACTCGCACACTGGGTGCAAGCTACTCCGTCTGTTTCGTAGACTCGCTGTCCTTGTGCGCCGGGGATAAGCTGCTTAAGATTTTTCGCATAGCTGCTTCCGAGAGGAAATATTTTTCCGGCACATCGAGCATCAAGATATCCGACAATGTACAGCCTTCTGCGCTGTTGTGGGACTCCGAAGTATTTGCTGTTAAGCACCATCCATTCGAGATGATACCCCATTTCAACAAGCGTGGAGAAGATGGCAGTAAGCGTCCTGCCGCCGTCATGCGATAACAAACCGGGGACATTTTCCAAGAGTAAAAATGGAGGCCGTTTCTTTGCAATGATTCTGGCAATTTCAAAAAAGACAGTTCCTCTTGTATCTTGGAAGCCAAGTCTTCGCCCTGCAACAGAGAAACTCTGGCAAGGAAATCCGGCACAGAGCAAATCGAAGTCGGGCAAGTTATCTGGTTCAATTTTTCGCAGGTCACCATAATTCAAACCTCCTTCTGCACCGTAGATGGCTTTATATGCTTTTGCAGCATTTTGGTCTATCTCTGCATGTCCTACACACATGAAATGACCTGTTGCCATCAATCCGGAATGGAAACCTCCGATTCCCGAACATAAATCAATGAATTGGATAGCCATAAGGCATCCGACCTAAATGTTTTTCGTTTCACCTCGCTCTCTACATAGACTGCTCTTGAGGAGAGGTAGTCTGTTCTTGTTCCTGTGCCTGTTGACGAAGTTCTTCATCGATTTCTTCTTGGGTTAATCTTCGGAATTCGTCAGCTTCCGGGCAAAGCGAGAGAGTGCGACCATTGTCCCACTTCATGTGTATGTTACCACCATCGTCCACATGGTCTACTGTTCCTCGAGTGCCACCTTCAACGGGGTGGTGAGGATCATTCATGCAAATCAACTCGAGTCTTGTGCCGGGTGGATATGCATCTTTCAGTTCTTGAGCTTGGCGATGTTGTCTTTCCCAGTCATTCATTTTGCTAAACCTCCTGTTAAATAGTTCGTTAGGAGACCATGTGAAGTCAAAGTCAACTTTATCAATGTTTTGGCATCGGGAAGATATAAAGTTTTCGTCCATTTCTATACGCTTCATAAAATAAGCGATTTCTTCTGGAGTGGCTTTAACGATTTCTTCTCCGCCGTAAATGTTAGCTTCTGCATGAACCTTGACTGTTGTATCTTCACTTATGTCTTCCATAAATCTTTCGAAGGCAGTCCAGCCTTCAAGGTCACTAAATTCCCGAGGTATTCCGCCTACAAGAAATTCAACCTTTTTGTCATTGGCAGTTACTGTGACCGCCGAGAATAACAGAGCCATATTTATCACCAACTCCTTTCTAATTCATTGTTAGCTCTGGGGTAGGGGTGTCCTCTCCAAGCATCGAGGTGAGCGTTGTCCTTCGAGCAATGGCGGCTTCGTATTTTTCATAGTCTTCCTTTGAAACCTTTTCTCCATAGTCGAGCCTAAGTTCTGTTCCTTCGATAATTGGAGTGAGTTGTTCAAGCTCGTCACGAATTTCCTGTTCGGAGGGGCATATCTCAATACTTGATGGATTGAAATTTGAGAGGCTATAATACTCTCTTGCCCAATTAGGATGTAGCTTCAAAAATTCTTCGTTTGATGCGTTGATGCCAAGGCTTGGATTGCCGTATTGGTCATCTGTGTCATAAACCATTTCGATGCTGCCATCGTCCATAAGGATTTTCATGCCAGCTTTGATCTCTTTGCCGTTCTTATCAAAATACTGCATTGGACTTGACTCCTTTCCTTTATATTTACTCATCCTCTTAGCGGAGGAGGGAGTGCAAAACAAAAAAAGCGGATACAATGAATAATCATCACATCCGCTTCAAGACAAAATTATTTAACATTTAGATAAACGAAAAAAGGGCAGACTTAGCGATAATAAATCACTAAATCTGCCCATTATTTTTACTTCGGTGGTTCGAATCCACCTTGTAGGTCGTTGGCATCTATGAAATTGCAACTTAAAAAATAGGGGTAAAAAATGCGAAAAGCCTTGATTTCTCAAGGCTTTTCTGTGTGGCATCTAAATAGACCACAACACTTGGTGGGAGATGGTGGATTCGAACCACCGAAGGCGAAGCCAGCAGATTTACAGTCTGTCCCCTTTGGCCACTCGGGAAATCTCCCATATTAAATTTAATAGGCTTCAAGTCCGAATATAACCGAACCTAAAACTGGAGCTGGTGGACGGACGCGCCTTTTTTTACAAAAATCCGCCGTGCTTGCGGCAGAGCCGCGGCGCACTTCGCAGCTAAAAACATCACACTGTGATGTTTTCTTAACGCTGCTCACCCTCTTAGGCTTCAAGTCCGAATATAACCGAACCTAAAACTGGAGCTGGTGGACGGACTTGAACCCCCGACCTGCTGATTACAAATCAGCTGCTCTACCAACTGAGCTACACCAGCATTTTTCAGCGCCTAAATACTATACCATAAATAGAGGGTAAAGTCAAGAAAAAAATTATATTTTTAATGCTTAAATCAATAAAATTTCAAAAAATCAAAAAAATTTTAAAAACCTCTTGACAAAACGGCCTATTTTCGTTATAATAAGCTTGCGAACATTTGTTCGGGAGGTTAAAATTATGACATTTGCAATGATTTTAAGAACATTTTTTGAAATACTTTTATTTGCCGCGGTTATATGGGGCGTCTTTCACGAAGACCGCCTTGCCGCTTTTGAAAAGCGCATTTTGTGTAATATCAGGCGCAGAAGGCTTAAGCTTGTGCGCACTGCTCCTATGCGCAAACAGCCTGCTCGCTTTTAGGTTTTAATACTAAAGCACGCGACAGCAGAAATTTACCATACCTAAAAAGGCTGAACGATTGATTTTGTTCGGCCTTTTTTGTCTTTTTACCTATTATGATTCTTAACCTTTAACCTTGCCATCGCACGGGCAAGGGAAATTTCGTTATGCCTGTGCTCTTTAATGTTCTGCGCGTGTTCTATTTTGTCGAGTGCGCGGCGGCGGGACTCTTCGGCACGGACACCGTCAATCTCCTCCGGCCATTCACAGCATTGTGAGAAGATAATAACCTCGTCATTTCTGACCTCCATAAAACCTTCGGAGATAAAGGCACTTTTCCACTCGCCGTCTGCCTTGATTTTAATTTCACCTATTTCAAGAGCGGCTACCATAGTTTGGTGACCTTTTAAAATTCCAAGCTCACCCTCTTCGGTCTGGCATATTATCTGCTCGACCATTCCTTTGAAAAAATGCTTCTCCGGGGCGATTATTTCAAGCAAAAATTCACTCATTGACGCCACCCGTTTAAAGTGTTTTGGCCTTTTGCTTTGCTTCTTCGATATTGCCTACCATTGAAAATGCAAGCTCAGGCAGGTTGTCAACCTCGCCGTCCACAATTTGACGGAAGCTCTCTATCGTCTCCTCAAGCGGTACAAATCTGCCCTCAACACCCGTATAAGCCTTAGCTACACTCATAGGCTGAGAGAGGAAGTTCTGAATTTTTCTCGCTCTGTAAACCGTTTGCTTATCCTCTGCGGATAGCTCTTCCATACCGAGTATGGCAATTATGTCCTTAAGGTCATCATACCTTTGCAGGCACTCCTGAACCCTTCTTGCGGTTTCATAGTGCTTTTTACCCACAATTTCAGGCTCAAGCACACGGCTTGAGGACTCCAGCGGGTCAACCGCGGGATAAATACCCTGTTCTGCGATACTTCTTGACAAAACGGTGGTTGCGTCAAGGTGTGTGAATATAGTAGCCGGTGCGGGGTCTGTAAGGTCGTCCGCAGGGACATATACCGCCTGTACCGAGGTGATAGAGCCGTTATTTGTAGAGGCTATGCGTTCCTCAACAGAGCCTAACTCCTGTGCTAAGGTCGGCTGATAGCCAACGGCACTCGGAAGTCTGCCTAACAGCGCGCTTACCTCGTTACCTGCCTGAACAAATCTGTAGATATTATCAATAAACAGCAATACATCCTGATGCTTTTCGTCCCTTAAATACTCCGCCATCGTAAGACCCGTCATAGCAACACGCATACGGCTGCCCGACGGCTCGTTCATCTGACCGAAAGCGAGTATCGATTTATCGATTACACCGCTGTTTTTCATATCGTTTATAAGCTCGTTACCCTCACGACTGCGTTCGCCTACACCTGTAAATACCGAATAACCGCCATGGTTTACGGCGATGTTATGAATCATCTCCATAATAAGCACGGTTTTGCCGACGCCCGCACCGCCGAAAAGTCCGATTTTACCGCCCTTTGCGTAGGGTACAAGCAAATCTATAACCTTAATTCCTGTTTCAAGAAGTTCAGTAGCGGGTTTCTGCTCATTTAGGCTCGGAGCACTTCTGTGAATAGGCATATGCTTTTCTGCTTTAATCTCGCCCTTTTCGTCTATCGGTCTGCCCAAAACATCAACTGCACGGCCGATAACCGCATCACCTACGGGCACCTCAATGCCCTTGCCGTCCGAAATAACGGTCAAATTACAGCGCAGACCTTCGGTTGCGTCAAGCGCAATCGCACGGACAATGCCGTTTCCTAAATGCAAAGCCACTTCGGCGTGCTTAGCGTAACCCTCGACAGTAATTAGTGAGTTAATCGGAGGCACTTTTCCGCCGTTAAACCTTACATCTATAACCGGACCCGAAATCTTTACGATTTTTCCCTTATATATTATGTTGTCCATAAACTCACTACCTTTCTAAACTGCGCCCTTGATGTCTGTCGCGGCGGCAATCTCGGTTATTTCGTTGGTTATCATAAGCTGTCTTGCGGCATTAATCTGCGCGCTAAGCTTGCCTATCATTTCGTCGGCGTTCTTTGTGGCATTCTGCATAGCGGTCATACGCGCCGCATTTTCGCTTGCCGCCGACTGCATTAAAATATCGTATATCATTCCGATAATATACTGCGGTACCATACGGTCAAACACGGTCTGCAAATCGGGCTCGTAAAGCACATCTGCCGAATACTTGTTTTCGTATTCAACATCGTCAAAGTCACGCCGTAAAAGGGGAAGCACACGCTTGCAGACAGGTCTTTGGCAGGCTGAATTTACATACTCTGTGTAAACTATATAAACTTCGCTTACCGCACAGTCGTCATAAAGCTCGACAATGCGCTCGCCAAGTGCCCTTGCCGAATAAAGCGACGGACGCTGGGAAGCACCGTACATACTGTCGTCAGGCGTTATGCCGTGGTTTAAAAACATCTCAGTACCCTTATATCCGAGGGAATAAACAACGGTTTTTTCATACTCGCGCATTTTCTCCATAGCAAGGTTAAAAACCGCGGAATTATAACCGCCGCAAAGTCCCTTATCCGAGGTTATGACGAAGAACAGCGCTTTGCCACCCTCGGTAAGCTCGATAAATGGATCGGTGAGCATATTATGTTTTGTTTTTGAGATTATGTCCTTAATAGTTGCGCGCAGCTTTCGCATATATGCGAGGTTGTAGTCGATATTCTGCATCGACTGCTTCATTCGCGAGGTTGAAAGCAGATACATAGCGTTTGAAATCTGCCTTGTCTGCTCAATCGCATTAAGATGCTGCTTTAATTCACTGATGTTCTCCATTTGAACAAATATCCTTAAATGAATTTAGAGAATCGGCAAGCCGTTTTGCGTCCTCGTCGTCAAGGTCGCCTGTGGAATTTACTGCATTTTCAACGCTTGCACAGTTATTGTGCAAATATTCAAGCATTTCGCCCGCAAGCTGTTTTATCTCTGTGTGCGGAGCATTTTCAAAAATATTGTTTTTGTATGCGGTCAAAAGCGCTACTTCCTCGAAGAGGGTATAAGGCTTGCTCTTCGGCTGCTTTAAAAGCTCGGTCAAAATATTTCCTCGGTCAAGCATTTTCTTAGTAGATGCGTCAACATCGCTTCCAAAACGGGTAAATACCGCCATTTCGCGGAACTGCGAAAGCTCAATTCTAAGGGTTCCCGCTACCCTACGCATAGCTTTGTGCTGTGCGGCGCGTCCTACACGGGAAACCGAAAGACCGATATTAACCGCAGGTCTAACCCCGCTGTGGAAAAGCTCGGTTTCAAGGAAGATCTGACCGTCTGTAATGGAAATTACATTGGTGGGGATATATGCCGAGATATTGCCTGCCATAGTTTCAATTATAGGAAGGGAGGTGATACTTCCGCCGCCTAATTCTTCACTCATACAGGCGCTTCTTTCAAGCAAACGGCTGTGAAGATAGAAGACATCACCGGGGAAGGCTTCACGGCCGGGCGGTCTGTGTAAAAGTAACGACATTGTGCGGTATGCAACGGCATGCTTTGAAAGGTCGTCATAGACCACAAGCACATCCTTGCCGTCTTTCATAAAGCCTTCTGCTACCGCACAGGCGGCATAGGGAGCTAAGTACTGCATAGCAGGGCTATCCGACGCAGTTGATGCCACAACAAGGCTGTATTCCATAGCTCCCGCGGCTTTAAGTGTGTCGATTATCTGCGCTATATTAGAGGCTTTCTGCCCGATAGCACAGTATATACATATTACATCCGAATTTTTCTGATTGATTATTGTGTCAAGCGCAATAGAGGTTTTACCTGTCTGGCGGTCACCGATAATAAGCTCACGCTGACCTCTGCCTATCGGTATCATACTGTCAATAGCCAAAATTCCCGTCTGGAGCGGCTTATCAACAGGTCTGCGCTCCATAATTTTGGGTGCGGGGCGCTCGCAGGGAAGATATTCTTTGCAGTCGAGCGGCTCGCCGTCAAGGGGTCTGCCTATCGGGTCGATAACCCTGCCTAAAAGCGAATCGCCCACGGGTATTTCCGCCACAACTCCCGTTCCCTTAACGCTGTCTCCCACATTTACAGAGTCCGAGCTATCCATAAGCACGGCACCGACGCCGTCTTCTTCAAGGTCGAGCGCCATTCCGTAAACGCCGCCATCGAACTCTAAAAGCTCGCCGTAAAGGCGGTCGGGAAGACCCTTTACGCGTACAACGCCGTCGCCGACCGTAGCAACATAACCGCAACGGTAAACTATAGGCTCTACCTGAAATTCGGCAATACGCTTTTTTAAAAAGCCGCCGATTTCTTCTATTTGTATTTTAGGCACTTCCTGCACCACCTTAGTTGCTGATTTGTTTTTGCATTTTCGCGATTTGCGAGGCAATGCTCATATCAAAAATTTTGCCGTCAATTTCAGCGATAAAACCGCCTATGATTTTATCGTCTGTGACCTTTTCAAAGGAAATCTCGCCTAATTTTTCGGCGAAGCCTTTACAAATGCGCTCATAGGTTTTGTCCGACATATTAGAGGCAACCGTTATTACAACTGTTTTCATAAGCTCACCCTTGATACTTTGCAAAAAAGGAATCTGCGATACGCATATTGTCTTCGTCTGTTACCTCGCGAGAAAGCACCTGCTTTGAAATATCAAAGGCAAGGTCGGTAATATCGCCCTTCATGGCGGCAATTTGTGTCTCACGCTCTTTTTTAGCGTTTTCACGCGCCTTTTCGGTAATTTCGGCGGCATTTTTCTTTGCCGTTACTATAATTTCGGCGGCATTTTCCTTTGCGGTACGCTCCGCTTCATTAATAATTTCTGTGCTCTCAGCCTTGCTCCTTTCGGTAAGCTCCTTGTATTTAAGGGCTTCTGCCTCTGCCGTTTGTCTGGCTTTAGCTGCTTCGGAAAGCTCCTTCGCTACACGCTCCTTGCGGGCATCAAGAAACTTCTTAACCGGCTTATAGGCAAGCCCGCGCACGATTACGAACAAGATGATAATATTGATAATATTTATTATCAGGTCCTTGACGGCATCCGATATAACTAATCCTTCCATAATTGTCTCCGCCCCTTATTTAGCCGCCAAGATAAGCGCTACAACAAACGCGTAAATCGCGGTTGATTCTGCAAGCGCACAGCCGAGAAGTAAGATTGCGTTAATCTTACCAGAGGCCTCCGGCTGGCGTGCAACCGCCTCAGCCGCTTTACCTGTGGCTATACCCATTCCGAGACCTGCACCTAAGGCTGCTAACATTGCTAATCCTGCACCGATTGCTGACATTTTAAAATTCCTCCTATTCAATAGCTTCGTTTATAAAGGTTAGTGATAAAATAATGAAAATATAGGTTTGTATAAGCGGGTGGAAAAGGTTGAAGTACAGTCCCAACACCGCGGGAATACCGCTTGCGTAACCGCCGAGCACCGATTTTATCAAATCCATAACTATCATACCGCCTATCATATTACCGAAAAGACGGCAGGCGAGTGAAATCGGCACCGCAATATCGCTTATAACCTTCATCGGGAAGATTACGGGATTAGGCTGTGCAAGGCTTTTAACCCTGCCGCCGAAGCCCTTTTTCCTTATTCCGTAAATATTGATAAGCGCAAAGGTAATAAGTCCCATGGCAAGGGTTACAATCAAGTCTGATGTGGGCGGTCGAAGACCTATAAGCTCAGACGCGGCACACATTACCATAAATATCGCAAGGCTGAACATATAGGGCGAAAGCGCGCCCGAATAGTCCCCGATAGAACCCTTTGTGAAGTTATCCATCGCTTCGACCGCTAATTCCATTATATTCTGAAATCCTTTTGGGTTATCGGGGTCGAATTTCGGGAAAACCAAAAACCTGAAAATCAAACATAAAACCAGTACGATAGCTGTTATTACCCACATAGTCAGGCTTGTTTTCGCCATTGAGAAGCCGAAAACACTTACCCTGTCGCTGAACATACTGAATTCGACATTCATTCCTGCCTTGCCTTTCCAGAGCGAGGTTATCGCCGTGCCGATAAAGAACCAAGCCGCGATAATCATTAAGACCGTCAAAAGCCTTGATTTCTTTTTCAGTGCCTTGGTTGTGCCGTGATGCTTTACCTGCGAATGAACCGCGCACCAACCGATAAGACCGAACACAAAAATTACTGCCGATAACGCAAACTCAATTATTGTTACTGTCTTCGTTTTTACCATCCCCCGAATCTGCGTATTTTGCGCGAATAGTATTTATTATAAACCATACCGTAACCGCTACGGGAAGCCCTACAGCGTAGCCGACCACACAGTTTATAATATATTCTGAAAAGAGGAAAACAAGCAGCAATGCCGCCGCACCGTAGGCAATTAGCTTTATAATTAAAAGCAGCGCCGCTTTTTGATAATTCCCCGCCGTAAAGGAGAATAGGGTAGCTTTAAGCAAAAACGCCTGTAAAATTCCAAAAGCAAAAGCAATTACCGCGCCTGCCAATTTACATCCACCTTTACAATTTTATTATTCAATTTTAGTATTTTTACATAATAAAGTCAATGCGGAATTTATACAAATATATTCTTTGTCCAAAATTTAAAACTGTTAATATTTTCACAGGTTATAAACCGTTTCTGTTTTTTGCATAAAAACAATGAAGCTTTAAAAAACAAATCGGGGTTTGTAGGGGTCTTGCAATAGCTAAACCTCGGCTCCCTCTGACGAGGGAGCTGTCGAGCAAAGCGAGACTGAGGGAGAGAAAAGGTTGCGTTTTTATGCGGTTTCATTTCTCTCCCTCCGTCTTTTTGCTTACGCAAAAAGCCACCTCCCTCG
>JBGUUB010000054.1:0-67831 GCA_045133355.1 Acutalibacteraceae bacterium | reverse complement strand
ATGGCGAACTCCTCTTGGGTAAGTCCTGCTTCTTTTCTGCTTTTTTTAACAAATTCGGCAATCGGATTCATATATATTATCTCCCTATTTTCATCTTATACTCATATAATATACCCTTTAAGGTATAATGTCAAGAGATTTCTAAAAATAATATACCCGAAAAGGTATATTACAAGCAATTTGGACTTACATATACCTTATCGGGTATAAAATTATATGTTTAATTCTTGAGACGAGGTGACGGTTCTCTTGGCTCCCATTTCGCTTTTTTCACGAGCTTGACTTGGCATAATAACCACCCTAATTTGCTATAACACATCAATCGTAAAGTGTTAACAAGAAAGAGACTATAGAACCGTCCCCTTGGCTCACCTAAATTTGTATTAAAGTTAAAATACGGAGAGGATTTTCCTTCCTACCGAAACCAATTATGTAAATAATAAATTTTAAGATTAGCACACGATTATATGTGATATCCCAAAAAATCCATTGTAAATATAAGAAAATAACATATTGCTGTTTCTGTATCAACATTCTGTCTTTCCGAAATATCTTCAACTAATCTTTGACGAAGTTTATCAAGTTCAACATCAATGATAGGATTTTCTAACGTATCCCATTCACGTTCGGGATCATCATGTCCCCATAAACTAAAAGCAATAGAAGCATATCCTTCTTTTAAAATAGTTTTATACATTTCACGATTTATAGCAAAATCTATTGCCTCATTAACCGATAAATTCTTATCACGCATGATAATTCGTATCATATCCTGTGCAGCTAAATTGTCTTTAAAATCTAATTGTATCATATGATTTTCTCCTTCTACATTTTATAATTCGAACGCCAACATTACTTTTTGTCTAATTATACCATTTTATCATACCAAAATCAATACACCTGAAATATCGTTTGGATTAAATTTAAAAATGTGGTAGAGTTTTGTAATTGTCGAAATATAAAATGTGCGCTGTTTATTAATTTTAAAAGAAAACTCTATTAGGTATGTAATAGTGTTAATACTGTTATATAGTCGGCAAAATAAGAGGTTGGTTCGGTACTATTTATAAATAATATTTCCTTGGCACTCAACATCGCCTTCTATTCTTTTACATTCGATATTACCGCCACAATTAATATCGCCTTTAATACTAACTCCACAACCTACATTGTTACCGCAATTTATAGCGCCATTTATACTTTGACCGCAGGATACACTATTACCACATTGGACACCACCACTAATGGATTTACCGCAGCTTATACTGCCATTTGCATTTGCACTGCCATTAATATCACCCTGACATTCAATGTCGCCCTCACATTTTTTCACATCTCCGTTTATTTGATTGCATTCAATTTTACCATGACTTATAACATCACCATTAATACTTGAATCACAGCAAACGTTCCCAAAGACCTCAACCTTAAAATATTGCCTTTTGGTTTCATTACAATCGTGAGGAAACCTGATGCTAATGCATTCGTTAATATTGTCTGACTTATCTAAAATTTTTCTTCCTCTCGCAAAAACAACACGTAGCATTTCATCATCTGGCCAAGGGAATTCAGTACACAAATCATAATTATTTACGGTAGGCTTTGGCTCTTTCCCAAACAGCTCATCAATACTAACATCAAATATATCGGCAAGCTTTGGTATTAAACTAATGTCCGGACAACACTGTGCCGACTCCCATTTAGATACCGACTGATTAGTTACACCTAATTTCACGGCGAGCTCCTCTTGCGTTAAGCATTGCTTTTTTCTATAAAAACAAATAGTATCATTCAACTTCAAATTATCCATAATTACACTCCTTTATATTTCTTGTAGCTACATTTACATTTTAAGGGTTATAAGGTTGCAAATCAATAACGCAGTCATTGGAATTTTCCAACTTGAAGTTGGATTGAATTTTAGTTTTATGCCGCCCATTTCATATGGGCGGCTAATTATTAAAATTTATCTTTCTTAATATCTGATAGTATTTTCTCAATCCTTCTACGAAGTTCAGGAAAACGCTTATCGCTTATTACTGCCGCATAGTAATTTTTATAATCATGACCCATTTTTGCATACCAATCTTCAAACTCGGTTACAGTTGAATTTGCGTGTAAATTATCTCGACTAAAAGTGAGCATATCAAGCATTGGTGTTTTGTAAGAATACTTTCCGCTTTTTAAAGCTTCTTCAAACCCAACATAACATTCGATAACCTTGTCGATATTCTCATAAGCTTTATCAACCTCGCCAATTGAGGAATATGCCATAGCCAGACCGTTATGAGCGCCCGCTGATTTAAGTAAAAAGAATCCCTCGTTCCCAATGTTTTCTACAAGAATGATAGCTCTGCTATAAATATCAATAGCTTTTGAAAATTCTTTTCTACCGAGTGAAATTCCGCCAAGCCATAAAATATTATTTATCATCACTTCAAAATTGTAAAATACACATTCCTGCTTCTTTTCTTTGCGTTTATTGATAGGCATAATTATGTTAGAAAGCACCAGTTGTCTGTTTACAACTGTATCAGGCAGACGGTTTGCCGTTTCTATTGCTTTGTCCTGCATTTCAAGATAGTTGTATGAATATGCTAACTTTTCTAATACATCAATACGTTCTTCTTCATTGGTACTATCTTGCAAAACCAATTCGGCTTTGGCGACTATTTCCTCCAAAAGTTCTTTTTGGCCGTTTGCACAAAAAGAGCCAAAAAGGAAACCAATAAGCACAGACAAAAGCTTGGAATTATTGGGGTATGTTTTTAAGGCTTCTCGGATTATTTCAATACCTTTTTCCATTTCACCTGTATGGGAACAATTCATTGCTTTTTCAAAATATTCGTTTATCTTCTCTTCATTTTCATCCGCTTTAATACCTAACAAACAATCCGAGGTTACACCAAAGAAATTAGACAATGCCGGAATAAGAGATAGATCCGGCAAAGCCAAATTATTCTCCCATTTGCTAACAGCTTGATATGAGATATTAAGATAATCAGCCAACTTTTCTTGGGTTACATCCTGTGCTTTACGCAATTCCTTTATTTTTTCGCCAATCTTTAACATAGCATCCACTCCATATATTTATTCGAAAGCGCTTTCTGATTATAGTATAAATCATAGCAGTTCAAATGTGTATAACATAACCGTTTACACGTATGCAACCACGGGTTGAGTCAGTGTGCTATTTAAATGCCGTTCACCAAAGCAAACGGCATTTAACAACTCTATAAAACAAAACTAACAAAAGAACCCACAATATCTGCGTTTGGCAATTTAACAGGACTAATTGAAAACTTGTTTTTAAACCACAGGCGATGAGATGCTACATTTCCAATTTGCACAGATGCACGGACTTGATAGACTTTTTCCTCTTTTGCTATTTTGATAATTTTTTGCACCATTTGAGTGCCGATTCCTTGGCAGCGCAATTCAGTATGTAATACCTCAATAGCATTGATAAACATTTCTTTTGCTTCCACAGGTGCAGGTATATCCCTTACAAAAGCCCAAAGGAAACCTATAATATCCTTTTCTTTTTCAGCCACGATAAGATATCCGTTATCACCAAAGAATTTATGGAGATTTGGATAATCGTATAATAATTTTTGCTTGTCATTTTCCGTTCCGTTTCTAACATTAATCATAGTAAATAATCCTTATTCGCTTTCGAAAGAGATAATTATTTCTCTATCTTCCATTTCCGAAGCCTGTAAAACTACTTTGACTTTGTCGGCAAGCCATTCTACCGACGCAATATTGCGTTCGCCGGCATTAGCACCGTCATCTTGTATTGAAGTATCGTATTTACTTATAACTTTGCCTTGTTGGTTTTTAAGAAGCAACCTAACATCTGTTGAACCGAAGGGCCATTGTGGGTCGCCAAGTTGTTGAAAAAATAAGGTATATCCGTTCTTTTCATAACTTGCAATATTCTTAACATCTAATTTGTTAAAAGCACCGTTCCACCATAAGGCGAAAGTACCGATAAGTATTACTCCTAAAATAAGTAAAGAAGTAAGGATAATTGTAATCGTTTTATGTGTTCTCATAAAATGTCCTTTAAATTATTCGTTGTAACAAATTGTGGATTTCAGCACATAACCAAAAAAATGTGGGTAAGGTTATAATACTTGTAATTATATCCACAATTATTCCTTTGACCTTTAAATTCTCTTTTCTTGCTCTAACATAAAAAACAATCGTTGCTACAAACGCAACAAGCGAACCCATACCACCAATAATGCTTAACGGATATGATAAAGGGTGCTTCGACATTTCGTGAAATACAACAATACTATACCATATAAAAAAGCATGCAAGCCCTGATGCACCAAAGAACGATATTATCAAAGAAAGTGCGGTAGTTTTCAAACTGCAATTATTTATAACGACTCTTTTAAAAATAAGGCAAAATGCACCGCTTAAAAACAAAGTTAGTCCTAAAATTAAAGTGAATAGCAAATTCCTATCTAATAAATGAGAGGTTAAATATATCGCCGTTGGTCCGTCTGCTCCTCCGATGATTCCAACACTGCCGTTTTGCGCAGTAAATTCATTGATTTTAATAATAGGCACCAACACACTCACCAATGCAAGCAGTAATCCCAAAATCAAGGCAATAGAACTATATATTTTGATTTTCTTCATTTAATTTCTTCCTTATTATTTGTAACCGTCATATTTCTTAAGCAATTCAATTAATCGCTCTTCGGTTAGGGTGGAATCATTGTTCGCTGTGTAAAGCTCATAAGGGACTTCGGACTCGGGAACTCCGCTGTCGCCGCACATTTCCTTTTTTACAATACTTCCATCTTTTAAAAGATACATACTTGTTTCAGAACCGTTTACAGTAGCAGTCAATAGACAGTAAGGCGGATAAACATATACCTCGTGTAATCTGTCTGTAGGAAATCGTCCGTTGTATGTATAATTCAGTAAAAATTCAAGATCCTGTTTATCTGTAACAAGAACCGTTCCGGCACCGTTTTCGTAATTGATTTCAAATTTTTCTATCTCACCGACATTTTCACTTGCTGTCAAATTACGAATTAAGGTAGTTTTATATTCGCTGATAGTACTTTCAACCGAGGTGTTGTTTTGAGGCGGCTCTGCTTTTTTACAGGAACATAATCCTAAAAACAGTCCCAAAACCATTACCAATACAAATGCTTTTTTCATTAAAAGTCATCCTTTCTATTTTTGTTCAATCTATACTTGTTTGCTTTAATTTTTCCAACAAAGCTGTGACCTTGGGTTCTATATCATTAAGTATAGATTTTGCGTCTTCTGCCGCACATTTAATATCCTCTACACGGCATTCTAAATCATCGGCGGCATCCTCTAAATCCTCTAACTCATCAGTAGTGTCAGTGGAAGCGTAACCTATAGGGCAATGGCGGAATTCTGCATTTGCACCATCGCCACTTATTTCAACGGAATTAAGCGGAGTTTTGTTGAATGTAATATTTAAGCCGTCACCTGAAAATTCAATATTTTCAAGTATTGTCTCTAACTTTTTTATTCTGTTCTCAAGCTCTATGATTTTATTTTCCATTAAGATCTTCCTTTCTGTTTTTAACTGCCGATTTATAAAACTCAGCGGGGGTTGTGTCGGTTATTTCCTTAAAAATGCGTCCAAAGTGTTGCACAGTTTTGAAGCCGACCATATTTGAGATAACAATGTGTAACATTAAAGCACAAACAATTTGACAACCCAAACAAAAGCAATTATAATACAAGTGTAAGGGAGTGAACTTAAATGCCTACAATATCAATGTTTTACGGAATTATTGTATATATGTACAATGAAAAGGGCGGGAAGCATAATTTTCCGCATATTCATGCCGAATTTTCAGGGGAAGAAATAGTCTTATCTATTGAGGGTGAAATCCTTGAAAATAATTCTAAATTCCCAAAAACAAAATTAAAATTGCTTGAAGCATGGATTGAAATTCATAAAGATGAATTACGGGCAAATTGGCAACTTTTGTCTCGTGGGGAAAAGTTTTTCCGCATCGATCCGTTAAAATAAATAAGGAGGAATTTTATGCCTAAAATTTTAAGCGTAACACCGTTACCGAATTACAAATTAAAACTGCATTATGATACCGGTGAAATTAAAACATTTGATGTTGTGCCGTATATTTGCGGCTCATGGTTTGGTCAACTTAAAGATGAGGCATATTTTCAAACCGTCCATATTACCGGAAACAATAACGGTATAGAATGGGCGGACGGACAGGACATTGCACCGCACGAACTGTACGAAATGAGTTTGCCGTCTGTAAACTAAGTAAGAACTAAATATATCAAATTAACCGCCTATGCAACAGTGTAGGCGTTATTTTTATACTTACCATATCCATCAAGGGAACATTCTTTTGATAGGCATATGTTCCTAAAACTGTTTAACTTAACCTTTTTAGGGACGGGCGTCCTGACCGTTTGTAAATGTTATGCATTTGCCGATGCCTATTAATTCATCTCGTAGACGGCATATTGATTCTTATCGGCAAATTTTATTGCATTGTAAATGTTTTTGAGCTCCGCTTTTGCAGATTCTTCATCTTTATACCAACCGAAAACATTATTTGAAAAAATACCTATTCTTGCAGTTATAACAAACGGAAATTCTAAAGACTTTGGATTTTTACTGTTTGCATTATGTACTTCGGCATAAGTAATAGGTGCTAATAATTTTTTATCTTGAGATAGAACATATAATCTATCCTTTGCATTTTCATCATCATTTAATCCTTGAATAACACTTATCACGGCATTTTCGACCTTTTCTTCTAAATAATCATCCAATACATTTTCAACCGCTTCTTCCATAGAAGGAACAAGTGCTTCAGGCAGTTCGTTCATAATTTCATCTTTTAAATTCACTAATAACTCTTTAATATTTTCCATTAAGATCATCCTTTCTGTTTTTAACCGCTGATTTACGAAACTCGGCAGGGGTTGTGTCGGTTATTTCCTTAAAAATTCGTCCAAAGTGTTGCACGGTTTTGAATCCGACCATATTTGCAACATCTTTGATAGGCACTTCGGTAAAGGCGAGTTGTTTTTTTGCAACGGTTATGCGGTATTTCATTAAATACTCTATTGCCGTACAGCCGAGTTCTTCTTTCATAAGTGTGGTTAGGGTTGTGTGGTTTATTCCCGCATTAGCCGATATGTCGGAAAGGGTTATATTATCGCCGTAATGCCCCTCTATATAAAGTACCGCATCACGAAGTTTGGGGTTTTTGATAATCGGTGCGTTATCCGATTTTTGATGAGTTAGTCCATAACCTATAAGACCGTACATACGCTCTAATGCAATAATAATTTCCATAAAATAGGAGCGACCTCGGCAAGACCAGTACCAATCTCTCTGTTCTTCCAATTCTTCAATCATACAGTTAGCGGAATGTTCAATTATTTCAACCTGAGTATCGGCAATCGGTATTACATACGCCTTGCGGGTAAAGGGCTTTAGCATAAACATATCGTGTGTAGAGGCAATGTCGCTGTAATTTTCAGAACGCAAAAGCGAGAAGGTCATATTGATATTTAAAAATTTTGGGTGGAAGTACACTAAGGTGTAGTGTGCTTTTGATTTTGTGACAAGCACGGGATTTTCCGTTTCGTCAAAGCACAAAAAAGACGGAGCGTTAGCGGTAATATTTCCACCGCCGACCTTAAATTCCAGCTTTCCTTTTGTCAGTATAATCAGCAAAAAGCACTTGTCCTTAATATCAATATTATTGAGAGACCCGTCTCTTATACATTCAACAAGTGCAACCTTGCTTGCGTTTTTCTTTCTTCCGACTGTAATGTGTTCCATAGACCCACCGCCTTTAACTGCTTTCATTTTATCATAATATACATACCCGCGCAACAGTCAAACTTTATCTGATTTCAAATAAATTTTATCTAATCTTAAATTGTTTGGATTAACATATAATATGCCCTTCAATGTATAATCTCAAAAGATTTATAAAAACAATATACCCGAAAAGGTATATTGAAAGCGCTTTGACTTTGTGTGTACCTTATCGGGTATAAATTTTTATGTTTTATCAAACGATAATTATTTGCTCGCTCTCGATTTTCTTTCCAGTCCGCCGTCACATGCGACTAACAATGCAATGCCTAAACATATAAGAAAAGCACCTGTTGTTATTTCAACTTTATACAAAAGTGCAAGATAGCCTGTCCGTAGTGCGATAAAAATTAAAATCATCATAACGACAAATTTAAACAGTTTCATATAAATTTCTCCTTCATATTTATAATGGAATATGTGTTAAAAAGCCTTATTTCAAGCGGTTTTGTCAGCTGCTCCGCCGAAGGCATTCCACTCTGTTGGTTGTGGTTCACCGAAACGCTGGTAATGCACAATCTCACGCGCCCGCAAGAATTTTAGCGGGTCTATAATATCAGGGTCATCTATAAGTCTCAGCAGGTTATCATAGGTGACTCTTGCTTTTTGTTCGGCTGCTAAATCTTCATGCAGGTCGGTAATAGGGTCGCCCTTTGCCTGAATATAGGTTGCAGTCCACGGTGTGCCAGAGGCCGCAACGGGATAAACACCGAGTGTATGGTCTACAAAATAGGGTGCAAATCCGCTTTCCTTTATCTGCTCCGGTGTAAGGTCGCGTGTCAGCTGATGCACCATAGCACAAACCATCTCCATATGTGCGAGCTCCTCTGTGCCGATATCCGTAAGCATCCCTTTAATTTCGTTATATGGCTGGCTGTAACGCTGGGTGAGATAACGCATAGAAGCACCGAGTTCTCCGTCGGGGCCGCCGTATTGGCTTATTATTATCTGCGCGTATTTCGGATTTGGATTTTTAATCTTTACAGGATACTGGAGTTTCTTTTCATATTGCCACATAATTTAACCCTCCATAAAATCTGTGTCCCAAGGCCAGGGGCTGTCAAGCCATTCCCATCTTTCGGACATAGGAACATCATTTACAGTTACAATATACTTTCCAAACCTTTGCTCATATGCGTCAACCAGTTTTGCGCGCTTCTCCCGATATTCGCGCATTAATTCCATAGCACGGCGGTTGGTCGGGTGTGAATCAAGAAACAGCACAAGCTCATGAAGTGCGAAATCAAGCTCGTATATCTGTCTTTTAAGCGTTGCTTTATCGTTCATTGCTCATACCTCCTAAAAAAGGCTTGTTAAGATTAGGAAATAAAGTTCCTGCATCGTAAGCCTTATTAAGCGGATAAACGCTGTCAAGCGGCTGCATATTGATAAACACCATTGTAAGAGGTTCGCTGCAGTCGGCGGTAGCTTCGCTATGAATGCAAGACCGCTCATCTCTTACGGGCTCTGACTGCATATCGATGTTAGCCCTATAAAACTCGGACATATCGAACATTTTTCTGTCCATCAAATCTGTCTCCCTTCAAAGCCATGAAGACTTTTATTCATTATTCAAAGACAGCGGGGGATAGTGTTCTCCCGCATATATTGTCCTATATTATTTTATTATTACGGGGACAAAATGTTACACCTTAAATAATATTAATAAAATATTAAGAAACGATAATAACTGTTAAGAAAACAATAAAATTAAATTATTGTTATTGTAATTACTTGCTTTTATATGTATAATAATTGTAAATGGGCAAATTTGTTATTTTTATCACAATCTATTTTTGCGGTAAACAAAAATTTTTTCAATGCCTTAGAGGAGGTGCGTTTTTGTGTCAAATTTATTCATCGTCGGAATGGGTGTCGGAACTGTTTTCATAGGTCTTTTATGTATAGTTTTGCTTTGCCTTATTATGAGCGCAATTTGCAGAGCATTTGAAAAGAAACCTAAAACGGCCATAGCGCCTGTTACTTCTGTTTCTGCTGAAAAGCCGATTGAAAACCGTCAGGAAATAATTGCGGCTGTTTCTGCCGCTCTTGCGGAAGAAATGGGAACAGATATTTCTGCAATCAGGATTCATTCATTTAAAAAAATTTAAAGTAAAGGTGTTTTAAAAATGAAAAAGTATAATGTAACTGTAAACGGTACCGCTTACGAAATCACTCTTGAGGCGGTTGACGCTTCCGATGTTAAGGCAGCTGCTCCTGCTGCTGCTCCGGCTCCTGCCGCTGCACCTGCACCCGCTGCAAAGCCCGCAGCCGGCGGTGAAACCGTATCAAGCCCGATGCCCGGAACCATTCTTTCTGTAAATGTTACAAGCGGCGCGGCTGTTAAGAAGGGTGATGTTCTTATGGTGCTCGAGGCTATGAAGATGGAAAACGAGATTATGTCTCCCTGCGACGGTACAGTTACCTCTGTAAATGTATCTAAGGGTGCCGCTGTTGAGACAGGCGCTGTTCTCTGCGTAATCGGTTAACTGTTGGGAGAAGCGCGTTATGGATAAAATACTTCAATTTGCCGAAACCACCGGTTTTTATATGCTGTTCGGCAATTTTAAAGAAAACTGGGGAAATCTTGTAATGATTCTGGTTTCCCTGCTTCTTCTCTGGCTTGCTATACACAAGAAGTTCGAGCCGCTTTTACTTATTGGTATTGCCTTCGGTATGCTGCTTACAAACCTGCCGGGGGCGGGAATGTATAACGGCGAGCTTTGGACGGAATTTATGACCGAGGGCTCGGAGCATTTCCACAATTACGGCTATATTCTTTCAAACGGCGGACTGCTTGATTATCTTTATATCGGCGTTAAGACCTGCATTTACCCCTGCCTTATATTCATAGGCATCGGCGCTATGACCGATTTCGGACCGCTTATCTCCAATCCTAAGTCCTTACTTTTGGGCGCGGCGGCACAGGTTGGTATTTTTGCCACCTTTGCGGGTTGTATTGCTCTCGGATTTTCACAGCAGGCGGCAGGCTCTATCGGTATTATCGGCGGTGCGGACGGCCCGACAGCTATCTACACCACCTCCATTTTACAGCCGAGTCTCTTAGGACCTATCGCGGTTGCCGCTTATTCCTATATGGCTCTCGTTCCGGTTATTCAGCCGCCGATTATGAAGCTCCTTACCACCAAAAAGGAACGCCAGATTGTTATGAAGCCCTTAAGACAGCCTTCTAAAAGGGAAAAAATCATTTTCCCGATTGCGGTTACTATCTTTGTGGCTCTCCTTGTTCCGTCGGCTACTCCGCTTGTCGGATGCCTTATGCTCGGAAACCTTTGGAAGGAATCGGGCGTTGCTGACCGTCTTTGCAAGACCGCTCAGAACGAGCTTATGAATATTGTTACAATATTCCTTGGTATTTCTGTCGGTGCTACTGCTACCGCACACACATTCTTAAAGCTTCAGACCCTTGAAATCATCTTAATGGGTGTTGTTGCTTTCGGCGTGGCTACTGCTTGCGGCGTGCTTTTCGCAAAGCTTATGAACCTTTTCTCAAAGAACAAGATGAATCCGCTTATCGGCTCTGCGGGCGTTTCAGCCGTTCCTATGGCGGCGCGCGTTTCCCAGTCTGTCGGTCAGAAGGAGAATCCCTCAAACTTCCTGCTCATGCACGCAATGGGTCCGAATGTAGCCGGCGTTATCGGTTCTGCTATCGCGGCGGGCGTGCTGATCTCCCTTTTAGGTTAAGGAGTGTGACTTAGATGGAAAATAAAAAATTATATATTACCGATACCATTCTGCGAGACGCTCACCAGTCACAGGCGGCAACCAGAATGAAAATTGAGGATATGCTTCCTGCGCTTGAAAAGCTCGATAAAATAGGCTATTGGAGTCTTGAGTGCTGGGGCGGCGCGACCTTTGACGCCTGTATGCGCTTTCTTAACGAAGACCCGTGGGAGAGACTGCGCACCCTTAAAAAGCATATGCCCAACACCAAGCTTCAGATGCTTCTGCGCGGTCAGAACATCTTAGGCTACAAGCATTACGCAGATGATGTTGTTGATATGTTTGTTAAGAAGTCGATTGAAAACGGCATTGATGTAATCCGTATTTTTGACGCGCTCAACGATACCCGCAATATGGAGCAGGCGATGAAGAGCTGTAAGAAGTACGGAGGTATCTGCGAGGCGGCAATGAGCTATACCGTAAGCCCCGTTCATAACGAGGATTACTTTGTTGAATTGGCAAAAACCCTTGAAAAGATGGGCGCTGATGTTATCTGCATTAAGGATATGGCTAACCTGCTTCTCCCTTATAACGCTTACTCGCTTGTTAAGAAGCTTAAGGAAAATGTTTCCGTGCCGATTCACCTGCACACCCACAATACCACGGGTACGGGCGATATGACCTATCTTATGGCGGCAGAGGCGGGCGTTGATATTGTTGACTGTGCGCTCTCACCCTTTGCAAACGGTACTGCAAACCCCTCGACCGAGGCGCTTGTTGCTACACTTCAGGACACTCCGCGCGATACAGGGCTTGACCTTACTAAGCTTAGCGAGGTTGCCGCTCATTTCCGCAAGGTTGCCGACAAGATGAAGGCAGAGGGAATACTCGACCCCAAGGTACTCAATGTTGATACCAAGACCCTTATTTATCAAGTCCCCGGCGGTATGCTTTCAAATCTGCTTTCTCAGCTTAAGCAGGCTAACGCAGAGGATAAGTATTATGAGGTGCTTGCGGAAGTACCTAAGGTAAGAGAAGATTTCGGTTACCCGCCTCTTGTAACACCTACCTCACAGATTGTAGGTACTCAGGCGGTGCTCAATGTCCTTTCGGGCGAGAGATACAAGATGGTAACCAAGGAATCCAAGGCGCTTCTTCGCGGCGAGTACGGCAGACTTCCTGCTCCCGTAAATGAGGAGGTTCGCAAAAAGGCTATCGGTGATGATAAGGTTATTACCTGCCGTCCCGCCGACCAGCTTGAGCCCGAGCTTACTAACTACGCTAAGGAAATGAAGGAAAAGGGAATAGGCAAGTCCGAGGAGGATGTATTAAGCTACGCACTTTTCCCGCAGGTTGCCGAAAAGTTCTTCGCCGTACGCGATAAAGCTCCCGAGGAGAAAACTGCCGTTACCGATGAAAACGGCGTTCGCACACTTATAGTTGAGGATCTTTCGGAATAAATTTAACACAGATGGGCAGACGCTAATCGGCGTCTGCCCTAAAAATATCATTGCTCACATAACTGTACTTAACATCAGCATTTTTTCAACCTTTTTATAAATATCATCGGCTAAGTATGCGGGAAGCGGGTTTTCGCCGAGACCTAATTCAACCGTAAACCCGGGGCGGTTAAACTCGGTTATAAACCAGTCCTTAAAACCGCCGCCAACCGCTATTCCAACCGGCGTATCAAGGGCATAGCCCGAGGCTGTCGCCATAATTTCTGCCATTTTTTTGGCACGCGGGGGAGTCCTGTCCCCGTAGCACCAGTAAATCACCTCACCCTGTGAATGTAGCGCTACGGCGTGACGGATTTTTGTTTTTCTGCAAAGCTCGGTTAAAGATATGGTTTCAGGCTCGCTTTCAGGGCGATAGCCGCCAAAGCGGGTAGGACCGGGGCAGTAGATTCCTGCCTTAATTTCTTTTTCGTGTAATTCATCCCAACCCGCGCTGAAATTATGGTTAATATCAACTCCGCGAAGATTAGCGTTCCAATGCTTAAAATTGCCCTTACTTAGCTTTTTGATTGTTGCCGCAAGCTCTCCGCATCCGGTTTCGCCCCGCAGGGATATTTCACACCCATCGGGATTAACACAGGGGACAAAAATTATTCCTCTGCCGTTCAACGCCCTCCGTGCCGAAATACCGCCTATGTAGCTATCGGTTTTAATTGCTTCGCAAAGCCTTTCTATAAACATTAAAAGTACTACGGCGGTAATGCTCTCGCTCCCGTGAAAGGCGGCGGTTATAAGGCTGTATTCCTCTGCTGAGCCGATTTTAAGCGAGGTTATGTCACGCCCCGCACAGCTTCTGCCTATTACCTTGCGCTTTAAAAAATAATATTCATCGCAAAGCTTATCCATAAGCTTTTTTCGCCCGAAATAATCATATTCCGCGGCGCTTACTATCTTTTTCATATTGTTCACTCCCAAATTTTAAACCTATAGATAATTATATTTACGGAAGGTGCATTTAATGAATTTAGAAGAGAAACAATTATCGGCTGAATATATGTATAAGGGTAAAATTATCAGTCTTAGACGGGACAAGGCACTGCTTCCTAACGGAAACACCGCTACGCGTGAGGTTGTTGAGCATAACGGCGGCGTATGCGTTGCGGCGCTTACCGATAATGACGAGGTGCTGTTTGTAAGGCAGTTCCGTTATCCTTATATGGAAATTATTCCCGAAATTCCTGCGGGCAAGCGGGATAAAGCAGACGAAGATCCGCTTGAATGCGGCAAGCGGGAGCTTAAGGAGGAAACGGGTGCGACCGCTAAAAAATTTATTCCCCTCGGTAAGCTTTATCCCTCACCCGGATATTGCGGTGAAATAATCTGGATGTACGCCGCAACAGGGCTTTCCTACGGTGAACAAAAGCCCGATGATGATGAATTTTTAACGGTAGAAAAAATACCGCTTAACAAAGCGGTAGAAATGATTTTGTCGGGCGAAATTACAGACGCTAAAACACAGGCGGCGGTGCTTAAGCTTAAGGTATTAAAGGATCAGGGAAAGCTTTAAAATTAATAAATATAAAATAACGGCGGCGGGGAAGTGTCCCCGCCGCCGTTATTCATACCTGTTTATTAGAAGAGACCTGTAATTTTGCCGTTTTCGTCAATATCGATACGCTCTGCGGCGGGGGATTTCGGAAGTCCGGGCATAGTCATAATATCGCCGGTCAGCACCACGATAAAGCCCGCGCCCGCGGAGATTTTAACATTCTTTACCGTCACGGTAAAGTCCTCGGGAGCGCCTAATAAAGCGGGGTTATCCGAAAAGCTGTACTGGGTTTTGGCAATACAAACGGGAAGATTTGAAAAACCGAGCTCGGTCAGTCTTTCAATCTGTTTCTTAGCGGCGGGAAGTATAGATATTCCATTTCCGCCGTAGACCTTTTTAACAATAGCTTCGATTTTATCTTCGATTGTGCCGTCAAGGCAGTAGCTATAGGTGAAGTCGCCATTTTCTTCCTCGCAAAGGCGTACAACCTCTTTTGCTAACTCCTCGCCGCCCTTGCCGCCGTCCGCCCAGACGGTTGACAGCACAACATTAACGCCAAGCTCTTTGCATTTTTCGATAATGAAGTTTATTTCATTGTCGGTATCGGTGGGGAAACGGTTGACCGCGACAACGCAGGGGAGCTTATATACATTTTTAATGTTGGAAACGTGGCGAAGAAGATTGGGAATACCCTTTTCGAGGGCGGTCAGATTTTCGGTGTCAAGGCTCTTTTTATCGAGTCCGCCGTGCATCTTAAGGGCGCGTACCGTGGCAACCACAACCACCGCAGATGGGGTAAGACCTGCCGCGCGGCACTTAATATCAAGGAACTTTTCCGCGCCTAAATCCGCTCCGAAGCCCGCCTCGGTTATGGCGTAATCTGCGGTTTTCATCGCCATTTTTGTGGCAGTTACAGAGTTACAGCCGTGGGCGATATTGGCAAAAGGTCCGCCGTGAACAAAGGCGGGAGTGCCCTCTAAGGTCTGGACAAGGTTAGGCTTAATAGCGTCCTTTAAAAGCGCCGCCATAGCGCCCGCCGCCTTAAGCTCGCCCGCCGTAACCGGCTTATCGTCATAGGTGTAGCCTACAATTATGCGGGAAAGTCTATCTTTAAGGTCGGAAATAGAATTAGAAAGGCAAAGTACAGCCATAATTTCGCTTGCTACGGTTATATCAAAGCCGTCCTCGCGGGGAACGCCGTTAACCTTGCCGCCCAGTCCGTCAACAACAAAGCGGAGCTGTCTGTCATTCATATCGACACAGCGCTTCCAGGTAATTTTGCGGGGGTCTATACCAAGTGAGTTACCCTGTTGAATATGATTATCAAGCATAGCGGCAAGCAGATTGTTAGCCGCGCCTATCGCGTGAAAATCGCCCGTAAAATGCAGATTAATATCCTCCATAGGCACTACCTGAGCATATCCGCCGCCTGCGGCACCGCCCTTAATTCCGAAAACAGGACCTAAGGACGGCTCGCGAAGCGCCACCGCAACGCTTTTGCCGATACGCTTCATACCGTCCGCAAGACCTATGGTGGTGGTGGTTTTGCCCTCGCCCGCAGGGGTGGGGGTAATGGCGGTTACAAGTACAAGCTTGCCGTTGTCCCTTTTGCTCTCACTTAAGAGGGAAAGATCCAGCTTTGCCTTGTATCTGCCGTACTGCTCAATGTATTTTTCGTCGATTCCTGCATTTTTGGCAATTTCGGTTATAGGTTTCATTTCGCACTGCTGTGCTATTTCAATATCAGATAAATAAGCCATTTTAGGTCTCCTTACTTAAAGTATTTTACCGCAGAACGGAACATCTTAATATCATAATTGCCGGGGACATTTCTGTAAAGGTCGGTCGCATATCTTTCGGAGTGTCCCATTTTGCCGAATACTCTGCCGTCGGGCGAGGTGATACCCTCTATAGCGTACATAGAGTCGTTCGGGTTGAAGTGAACATCGCTTGTGGCGTTTCCGCTAAGATCGACATACTGGGTCGCAATCTGTCCGTTTTCTGCTAACTTCTTAATTAATTCCTCGTCTGCTATAAAGCGACCCTCGCCGTGGGAAATCGGCACGCTGTAAATCTCGCCCACATTGGTTTCAGCAAGCCAAGGCGACTTATTTGAAGCTATCCTTGTGCGAACAATCTTTGACTGGTGGCGGGATATGGTGTTGAAGGTAAGTGTCGGGCAATGCTCGTCCGTATCTATAATCTTACCGTAGGGGACAAGACCTAACTTTATAAGTGCCTGGAAGCCGTTGCAGATACCGCACATAAGACCGTCTCTGTCCTCAAGTAGGCGGGTGACCTCTTCCTTGACAGCGGCGTTTCTGAAGAAGGCGGTTATAAATTTACCGCTTCCGTCAGGCTCGTCACCGCCGGAAAAGCCGCCGGGGATAAATACCATCTGTGCCGTTTTTAGCTTTTCTGCAAAGCTGTCAACACTCCTTGCAACCGCAGAGGGGGTAAGGTTGTTGATGACAAAAATTTCAGGCTCCGCGCCCGCGTCACGCATAACCTTTGCGCTGTCGTATTCGCAGTTAGTGCCCGGGAATACGGGGATAAGCACCCGCGGCTTTGCGGTTTTAACAGCGGGGGCGACCCGATTTTCAGCAGTAAATGAAAAGTTCTTCATAGGCGACTTACTGTCGGGAATATTACAGCGGTATACGCTCTCGAGCTTGTTTTCGTAGATGTTTAATAAAGTTTCAAGCTCAATTTCCTCCGGTTTAAAGGTAAAGGTAAGTTTACCGTCATTTGTTACATTACCTATATCGATTGCATCATCTACATCCTCGGTAACCTCAAGAATGAAGCTACCGTAGCAATAGCTAAAAATAGCTCTTTCGCACATACTCGGGTGGAACTTAAAGCCTAAGCCGTTGCCGAAGCACATTTTCATTACAGCTTCAGCTATGCCGCCCAAGGTCGGGGTATAGGCAGAAAGCACCTTGCCCTCACGCATAAGCTGGGTTACACGGTTGAATATTCTAATCTGCGACTTTGTGTTAGGCAGGTCGGTCTCCTCATCGTAAATGGGAGCAAGCAATACTACTTTACTGCCCGCCTTTTTAAATTCCGGGGATATAATATTTTTTGTTTTTGAGGTTGTGACCGCAAAGGAAACAAGGGTGGGGGGAACATCAAGCTGTTCAAAGCTACCGCTCATTGAGTCCTTGCCGCCGATAGAGCCTATGCCGTACTCGGTCTGTGCCTTGAATGCGCCTAATAATGCCGCAAGGGGCTTGCCCCAACGCTTGCCGTCCTTACCTAAACGCTCGAAGTATTCTTGGAAGGTGAGGTATACATCCTTAAATTCCGCACCTGTCGCAATAAGCTTGCAGACAGATTCCACAACCGCCAAATACGCGCCGTGATAGGGGCTTTTTTCGGTTATAAAGGGGTTGTAGCCCCACGCCATAAGGGAGCAATCGTCGGTGTGCTTCTTTTCCACGGAAATTTTCTGCACCATTGCCTGAATGGGGGTAAGCTGATTTTTACCGCCGAACGGCATAAGCACCGTACCCGCGCCTATAGTTGAGTCGAACTGCTCGGAAAGTCCGCGCTTTGAGCATATATTAAGGTCACCTGCTAATGCCTTGTAATTTTCACGAAAGCCGCCTGCAACAGGTATGTTATACTCCTGCGGCTTTTCAACCTCGGCTGTAATGTGCTTTTGGGCACCGTTGGAATTTAAAAATTCGCGGCTTATATTAACTATTTCCTTGCCGTTCCAGCGCATTACAAGCCGTGGTTCTGCGGTTACCACCGCAACGGGAGTAGCCTCCAGGTTTTCTTCATTTGCAAGGGAGATAAACGCGTCTACATTTTCTTTTTCAACGACTACTGCCATTCTTTCCTGGGATTCGCTGATAGCAAGCTCGGTGCCGTCAAGCCCGTCATACTTTTTAGGTACTGCGTTAAGGTCAATGTTGAGTCCGTCCGCAAGCTCGCCGACAGCTACAGAAACACCGCCTGCGCCAAAATCGTTACAGCGCTTAATCATACGGGTGGCTGTCTTATTTCTAAACAGTCTTTGAAGCTTTCTTTCCTCGGGGGCGTTACCCTTTTGAACCTCCGCGCCGCAGGTTTCAAGAGACTGCATTGTATGGGATTTTGAAGAGCCTGTTGCTCCGCCGCAGCCGTCACGGCCTGTTCTGCCGCCCAAAAGGATTACAATATCACCGGGGTCGGGACATTCGCGCCTTACATTTTCGGCGGGGGCGGCGGCGATTACCGCGCCTATTTCCATACGCTTTGCGGCGTAGCCGTCGTGATAAATTTCGTCTACAATTCCCGTCGCAAGACCTATCTGGTTGCCGTATGAAGAATATCCGTCCGCCGCGGTGGTTACAAGCTTTCTTTGCGGGAGCTTACCGGGGATAGTCTCGCTGACCTTTTTAAGGGGATTAGCGGCACCTGTTACCCGCATTGCTCCGTAAACATAGGATCTGCCCGAAAGCGGGTCGCGGATAGCGCCGCCTATGCAGGTAGCCGCGCCGCCGAAGGGCTCAATCTCGGTGGGGTGGTTGTGGGTCTCGTTCTTGAAAAGCAATAGCCAGTCTTCCGGCTTACCGTCAACATCAACCTTGATTTTAACGGTGCAGGCGTTGATTTCTTCAGACTCGTCAAGCTTATCAAGCTTGCCCTGCTTTTTAAGGTATTTAACCGCAACGGTAGCTAAGTCCATAAGGCAAATAGGCTTTGTTCTGCCTAATTCCTTGCGGACATTTAAATAATCATTGTATGCGCTCTGCAACAGCTCGTCCTCGAAAACCGCGCCGTCAAGCTGGGTTAAAAAGGTGGTATGACGGCAATGATCCGACCAGTAGGTGTCTATCATTCGAATTTCGGTCATTGTCGGGTCGCGGTGCTCGGATTTAAAGTAGTCCTGACAAAAGGCAATATCGTCCGCATCCATAGCAAGGCTGTACTGCTTTACAAAGTTTTCAAGTCCTGCACGGTCAAGACCTATAAAGCCGTCAAGGGTAGCAACAGTTTCGGGAATGTCGTAATCTGTGCTCAAGGTTGCGGGCTTTTCGAGTGCCGCCTCGCGTGCCTCAACAGGGTTTATAACATGCTTTTTGATTGCGTTAAGCTCATCTTCGGTAATATTGCCGTAAAGCATATAGACCTTTGCGGTACGGATTACGGGGCGGTCGCCCTTTGAAATAAGCTGAATACACTGCGCCGCCGAGTCTGCTCGCTGGTCAAACTGACCCGGCAGATACTCAACCGCAAAAATCTGCGCGCCGTCATTTTTAAGAGACGAATATGTAATATCGAGCTGTGGCTCGGAAAACACGGTTTTCACCGCATAGTCGAATAACTCCTCGGTTATATTTTCCGCATCATAGCGGTTAATTACGCGAACGCCTGTTACAGAGCTTATCTGTAAAAGCCCGTTAATGTCCGAAAGGAGTGCTCTTGCTTCATGTGCAAGCTCCTTCTTCTTTTCGGTAAATACGCGGTATACCATTATTTTCTCTCCTTTGCTTTAAGGGCTCTTGCACCTATATCCTTGCGGTAGAAGGCGTTTTCAAAATCTACCTTGCCGACCTTTTCGTAGGCTTTATTAATCGCTTTTTCAAGGGTGTCGGCAGTAGCGGTAACGCCCAGCACTCTGCCGCCCGCGGTTAAAAGCCTGCCGTTTTCAGTCTTTGCGCCCGCTACATATACGCTGTCCTTTACAGAAGCATCAATCTTAAGCTCAAAGCCGCTTTCGTACTGTTGCGGATAACCCTTTGACGCCATAACAACGCAGGCGGCGTTTTCGTTTTTAAATTTAACCTCGGTTTTATCGAGGGTACCGTTTGTAACCGCGCGCATAATTGTAAACAAATCGCTGTCAAGGAGCGGCAAAACCACCTGCGTCTCGGGGTCGCCGAAACGGCAGTTGTACTCAATTACTTTAGGTCCTTTTTCGGTTAACATTAGTCCGAAATAAAGACAGCCCTTAAAAGTGCGCTCCTCGGCGTTCATCGCATTTACCGTAGGAATAAAGATTTTTTCTATACATTCTTTTGCGATTTCTTCTGTATAATAGGGGTTTGGAGCAATCGTGCCCATACCGCCCGTGTTAAGTCCGTTATCGCCGTCAAGGGCGCGCTTGTGGTCCATTGAGGAAACCATAGGCACAAGGGTTTTACCGTCCGTAAAGGAAAGGACGGATACTTCAGGACCTGTTAAAAATTCCTCGATTACGATTTTAGCGCCGCTCTCGCCGAATTTCTTTTCCTCCATTATTGAGCGTACGGCATCCTTTGCCTCATCACGGGTATTTGCGATAATAACGCCTTTACCGAGGGCTAAACCGTCCGCCTTTACAACGGTGGGTATAGGGGCAGAATCAAGGTAGGAAAGGGCGGCTTCGGCGTTGTCAAATACTTCATATTCCGCTGTAGGAATACCGTATTACTTCATAAGATTTTTGGAAAAAACCTTGCTTCCCTCAATTATCGCCGCCTTTTTATCGGGGCCGAAGCAGGGAATACCCGCCGATGTAAGAGCGTCAACCGCGCCTAAAACCAGCGGGTCATCGGGGGCTACAACGGCGTAATCGATACCGTTTTGCAGGGCAAATTCAACCTGCTTTTCTATGTCCTTTGCGCCGATATTAACACATACTGCGTCCTCTGCCATTCCGCCGTTGCCGGGTAAGGCGTAAAGCTCGGTGATTTCACGGCTTTCCTTTAGCTTTTTAATTATGGCGTGCTCGCGTCCGCCGCCGCCTATTACCATTACTTTCATTTGTGTCTCCTTTAGACTCTCTCCTGCTTATAATTATCCGTAAATCGGGAAGTGGGAGCAAAGCTCTTGTACCTCGTCGGAAATTCTGTCCTTATTATTATCAAAATCGGTTATTGCAGTGCTGATCCACTTGGCGATTTTTGCCATTTCGGGCTCCTTAAAGCCACGGGTGGTGACAGCGGGTGTTCCTATTCTAAGACCGCTTGTGATAAAGGGACTCTGGGGGTCGCAGGGTACGGTGTTCTTGTTGGCAGTGATGTGCACCTCGTCGAGCCTGTGTTCAAGCTCCTTGCCCGTAATGCCGTTCTTTATAAGCTTTAAGAGCATTAAGTGATTGTCCGTACCGCCCGACACAATGTCGAGACCCTCCGCCTTTAAGCCCTCGCAAAGGGCGGCGGCGTTCTTTACAATCTGGGTTTGATACTCTTTAAATTCAGGGGTTAAAGCTTCGCCCAAGGCTACTGCCTTAGCGGCGATAATGTGCATCAGCGGGCCGCCCTGAGTGCCGGGGAAAACCGCCTTATCAATCTGCTTTGCATATTCCTCACGGCAGAGAATTAATCCCCCTCTCGGACCTCTTAAGGTCTTGTGGGTGGTGGTGGTTACGACATCAGCATAGGGTACGGGGGAGGGGTGAAGTCCCGCAGCGACAAGACCTGCGATATGCGCCATATCTACCACAAGGTAAGCGCCCACTTCGTCGGCAATTTCGCGGCAACGCTTAAAGTCGATTACCCTTGAATATGCGCTGGCGCCCGCAATAATCATTTTAGGCTTGCAGTCTAAAGCAATTTCGCGCATTTTGTCATAGTCAATCATTTCGGTTTCTGGGCTTACACCGTAGGGGACGATGTTAAAATATTTACCCGAAATATTTACAGGCGAGCCGTGGGAAAGGTGACCGCCCTCGCTTAAATTCATACCCATTACGGTATCGCCTGGCTGTAAGAGGGCGAAGAAGACCGCAAGATTTGCGTTAGCTCCGCTGTGGGGCTGAACATTTGCGTGCTCTGCTCCGAACAGCTCCTTTGCGCGCTCGCGGGCGATATTTTCTACAATATCAACATACTGACAGCCGCCGTAGTAACGCTTGGAGGGATATCCTTCTGCGTATTTATTTGTTAGCACTCCGCCTGCGGCTAAAAGCACCGCCTTTGAAACAATGTTTTCCGAGGCGATAAGCTCAATATTGTGCTGTTGGCGTTCAAGCTCTAAATTGCAGGCGTCGGCTACCTGCGGGTCATAATTTTTAAGCTCGTCAAAAAAATTCATTGCAATTTCTCCTTATATATTAATGGTGGAAAAGTCTCATTCCCGTGAATGCCATGGCAATGCCGTATTTGTTACAGCAGTCGATAACTATATCGTCACGGATTGAGCCGCCCGGCTCCGCAATATAGGAAACACCGCTTTTGTGGGCACGTTCTATGTTGTCGTCAAAGGGGAAGAAGGCGTCCGAACCCAATGAAACGCCCGAAATTCCCGAAAGATAAGCCTTTATCTCCTCATCTGTAAGGGGTTCGGGCTGGGTCTTAAAGTATTTCTGCCAAATACCGTCGGCGCAGACATCCTCCTCGTTGCGGTTAATGTAGCCGTCGATAATATTGTCACGGTCGGGTCTTCTTATATCGTCCTTAAAGGGGAGATTTAATACCTTGTCATACTGGCGCATAAACCAGGTATCCGCCTTAGAGCCCGCAAGTCGTGTGCAATGAACCCTTGACTGCTGACCTGCACCCACGCCGATTGCCTGACCGTCAAAGGCGAAGCAAACAGAGTTAGACTGGGTGTATTTAAGGGTGATAAGGGAGATTATAAGGTCGCGCTTTGCGCTGTCGGGAATATTTTTATTCTCGGTTACAAGGTTTGTAAGCAAGGATTCGTCAATCTTAAAATTGTTTCGTCCCTGCTCAAAGGTGATACCGAAAACCTGCTTATGCTCGACAGGTGCGGGAACATAATCGGGGTCGATTTCAACTATGTTGTAATTACCGTTACGCTTTGATTTTAAAATTTCGAGAGCCTCGGGCTCATAACCGGGGGCGATAATACCGTCGGACACCTCGCGCTTTATTAAAAGGGCGGTCGCGGTATCGCAAACATCGGACAAAGCGACCCAGTCGCCGAAGGAGCACATACGGTCTGTGCCGCGAGCCCTCGCGTATGCACAGGCGAGGGGAGACTCGTCAAGATTTTCTATATCGTCTACAAAGCAGGCTCTTTTAAGCTTTTCGGGCAACGGAATACCCACCGCCGCGCTTGTGGGGCTGACATGCTTAAAAGAAGTGACCGCGGGCAGACCTAAAGCCTCCTTAAGCTCTTTTACAAGCTGCCAAGAGTTAAATGCGTCAAGAAAATTTATGTAACCGGGCTTGCCGTTTAAAATCTTAATCGGAAGCTCATTACCGTCCGCCATAAAAATTTTGGCGGGCTTTTGGTTGGGGTTACATCCGTATTTAAGTTCAAATTCTTTCATTTTTATGCTCCTTTATACATTAAGCACTGCTTTTACGGGCTCGGTGTAGTGTCTTTCAAGTATCGGATTTACAACCGTTTCGACAAATTCCTCTGTCTGCGAGGCGCTTCTGCCGATATACTTTGAGGGGTCTAATTCCTTTAATATTTCTTCCTTTGTAAGGGGAATTCTTTCATCCGCCGCTATGCGGTCAATAAGGTTGTTAGCTTCGCCTCTTAGCTTAACGCCCGCCGCCGCCTCGTGCGAATAAACACGGATAATTTCGTGCAGCTCCTGACGGTCGCCGCCCCGCTTTACCGACTCCATCATAATGTTTTCTGTCGCCATAAAGGGGAGTTTTTCCATAACTCTTCTTTTGATTACATTTTCGTAAACCACAAGTCCCGAGGTTACATTAATATAAATGTTGAGTATCGCGTCCACCGCCAAAAATGCTTCGGCAACCGAGATACGCTTGTTTGCGCTGTCGTCAAGGGTGCGCTCAAACCATTGAGTTCCCGCCGTCATTGCGGGGTTTACGGAGTCTGCAATTACATATCGGGCAAGGGAGGAAATGCGCTCACAGCGCATAGGATTGCGCTTGTACGGCATTGCGGAGGAGCCTATCTGATTCTTTTCAAATGGCTCTTCCATTTCCTCAAAGGACTGCAAAAGCCGAATATCGTTGGAGAATTTGTAGGCGCTCTGTGCAAAGCCCGAAAGCACCGAAAGGAAATATGAGTCTACCTTTCTTGAATAGGTCTGACCCGAAACGGGAACGCAAGCGTCAAAGCCCATCTCCTTTGCGATAAGCTCTTCAAGCTTTTTGACCTTTTCTTCGTCGCCCGAAAAAAGCTCCATAAAGCTTGCCTGTGTGCCTGTGGTGCCCTTAGAGCCTAAAAGCTTAAGCTTTGAGAGCTGATAATCAAGGTTGTCAATATCCTGTGACAGCTCATACATCCAAAGGGTAGCGCGCTTGCCGACAGTTGTAAGCTGGGCGGGCTGTAAATGGGTGTAGGCAAGGCAGGGGAGAGACTTATATGTAAGGGCAAATTCCGAAAGGTTTTTAAGCACCTGAGCCGCCTTTTTCTGAATTATATTTGACGCTTCCCTTAAAATAATAACATCGGTATTGTCGCCTACATAACAGCTTGTAGCTCCCAAATGAATTATAGGCTCGGCTTTAGGACAAAGCTTTCCGAAAGCGTAAACATGGGACATAACATCGTGCCTTACAAGCTTCTCGCGCTCCTCGGCAACCTCGTAGTTAATCTCGTCCTTGTGAGCCTCCATTTCGGTAATCTGCTCGTCGGTAATGTCAAGCCCTAACTGCTTTTCGGCTCTTGCAAGGGCAATCCAAAGCCGTCTCCAGGTGCGGAATTTAAAGTTTTCCGAGAAAATATGCTGCATTTCTTTAGAGGCGTAGCGGGTGGAAAAGGGCGAAATATAATTATCCTTGTTATCGGGCATTTTAAAAACTCCTTACTTATTTTTGTTTATGAGTCTCTGATCAAATTCACCGGTTTTAAGATCGGTATAACGGACATAAAGGGAAATCTTATTGTCCGCGTTTAGGTTATTCCAAAGGGTTTCGGTAAATTCGTCAATACTGTCGGGAACTTTTACCCGCTCAGGCTCGCCCTGAAAGGTTGGAATGGGGTTGCCGTCGCAAACATAGGTGTGAATAAAATGACCGAGACCCGCTTTAGAGGGGTAAGAAAAGGTGTAACGGCAGCAGTCGGAGCCCTCGGCGTCAACGCTCTTTAAAATGCTCATTTCATAGGAAAAGCCGCCGTCCTTAAAGTTTAAAATACCGCTTATACGGGGGGTTAAATTGGGCGCGTCGGGCTCAAATTCGCGGGTTTCAAGGGATTCCTTAAAGGATTTACCCTTGCTCATTAGATCATAAATTGTATCGGTCTGGTCGCCGTTTGTTACAATAAGGCTGTCACCTAATTTTCTTACCGCATTGTAGATTATAAGGGAGGGGTCTTCAACCTTGGAAACATCAAACGGCTCGGTTTTAATCTCTCCGCCCTTTTCGGTGAAAACTCTGTTGCGGCTGTTTTCGCTTCTGCCCATAATAAAGTAAGCCGTTGCGGCTTTGCTACCGTCTTCGGTCGTACCTATAACAATTCCTCTGCCGACATAAGCGTTATCCTTAATAAGCTCGCCGATGTCGTTAATCTTGTATATATTCACACTAATTCTCCTTTAAAATTTCACTGCAAACCTTTTCGGTGGAAAGGGGCAAAATTTCCCATTCCGCCTTTTCCATTACTCTTTTTTGTAATACTTCGGGAGTGTCGCCCTCATCAATATAAACCGCTTTTTGCATTATAATCTCGCCGCCGTCGGGAATTTCATTTACGAAATGCACCGTAGCTCCCGTCACCTTTACTCCGTAGCTGAGCGCCGCCTCGTGAACATGAAGCCCGTAAAAGCCCTTGCCGCAAAAGGAGGGGATAAGAGAGGGGTGGACATTAATAATGCGCTTTGGATAGCGGGAGGTGAAATTCTCGCTTAAAATGCACATAAAGCCTGCTAAAATTATCAGCTCTATACCGTTTTCATCCAATAGGGAAATGAGCTTTTGCTCAAATTCCTCCTGGGAAACACCCTTTTTAACACAGACCGCGGTTTTAATATCGGCGTTTTGGGCGCGGGTTAAGGCGTAAGCGTTTTCGTTGTTAGAGACAACAAGCTTAATTTCGCCCGATTTAATAATTCCCGACTTTTGGGCGTTAATAAGCGCCTGCAAATTTGTGCCGCCGCCCGATACTAAAACGGCGAAATTTATTTTTCTGCTCATATAATAGTTACCTTAGTGTCGGACTTGACGATTTTGCCTATTTGATATGCGTCCTCGCCGTTGGCTTTTAGTATTTCAAGAGCCTTTTCGAGATCTTCTTTTGCTACAACAACGCTCATACCGACACCCATATTAAAGGTATTGAACATATCCCGCTCGGGGATATTGCCGGTCTTAGCGAGCAAATCAAAAATCGGAAGTACCTTAATAGAAGACTTAACAATCTCCGCACCAAAGCCCTCGGGAATACTTCTCGGAATATTCTCATAAAAGCCGCCGCCCGTGATGTGGGAAATAGCTCTTACCTTAACCGACTCTAAGAGAGCAAGAATAGGTTTAACATATATTTTTGTGGGTGTCAAAAGGGCTTCTCCTAAGGGCTTTCCGCCTAAATCCTTAACAGGGGAGGTCAAATCACAGTTTTCCACATCAAAAACCTTTCGTACAAGCGAAAAACCGTTTGAATGAATACCGCTTGAGGGGAGAGCTATAACCGCATCGCCCTCTTCCATAGTAGTGTTATCGATAATTTTTTTCTTGTCAACAATACCGACGGCGAAGCCTGCAAGGTCATAATCGTCTACAGGCATCATTCCGGGGTGCTCTGCGGTTTCACCTCCGATTAACGCGGCACCCGACTGAACGCACCCCTCGGCAACACCGCTTACTATTTCAGCTATTTTTTCGGGAATGTTTTTTCCGCAGGCGATATAATCAAGGAAGAAAAGGGGCTTTGCGCCGCAGCAAATAATATCGTTTACGCACATAGCAACCGCGTCAATACCGATTGTGTCGTGCTTGTCCATTAAAATCGCAAGCTTAACCTTAGTTCCGCAGCCGTCGGTTCCGCTGACTAATACAGGCTCTTCCATTCCTTTTAGAGGCAAGCCGAAGCAACCGCCGAAGCCGCCTACATCGTCGAGACAGCCCTCGTTCTTTGTTCTTGCGATATGCTTTTTCATCAGCTCAACCGCTTTGTAGCCCGCGGTAATATCAACGCCCGCGTCTGCGTAGGATTTTGACTGTGAATTATTCATTTCTTACTCCTTGTTTTCTGAAATTTTGGTTTCAAATCTGTTTTTCATAGGGGCTTTCGGAATTTCGGTCGGATAATCTCCGTCAAAGCAGGCGGTGCAGTAGCCGCCGCCGTTTACACCCTTAGCAATCTGCTTAACGCTCTCTACGCTTAAATAGCCCAGTGAGTCAACCCCGATAATCTTCGCGATTTCATCAACCGAGTGCTTGCAGGCGATGAGATTTTCCCTTGAATCGATATCCGTGCCGTAGTAGCAGGGGTTCATAAAGGGGGGAGCGGAAACCCGCATATGAATTTCCTTTGCTCCCGCGTCCCGCAAAAGCTTTACAATGCGGGCGCTTGTAGTACCTCTTACTATCGAGTCGTCAATCATTACAATGCGCTTGCCCTTAGCAATTTCGGAAATCGGGTTAAGCTTAATTTTAACCTTGTCCTCGCGGCTTTTCTGACCCGGGGCGATAAAGGTTCTTGCAATGTATTTGTTTTTAATGAATCCTAATTCATATGGGATACCCGACTGCTTTGAATAGCCTATAGCCGCGTCAATTCCCGAATCCGGAACGCCGATTACTATATCCGCCTGAACAGGGTGCTCAAGGGCTAAAAACGCCCCCGCGCGAAGGCGGGCGGAATGCACGCAGCAGCCGTCAATTACCGAATCGGGACGGGCAAAATAAATATATTCAAACACGCAAAGGGAGCAGGGCGCTTTATCACAATGGTCGGTTATGGTTCTGACGCCGTTTTTTTCAAAAACAATTATTTCACCGGGGCGGACATCGCGGATAAAATCAGCTCCCACCGCGTCAAGGGCACAGCTTTCGGAGGCGACAATGTACCTGCCGTCGGGCGTTTTGCCGTAGCAAAGGGGTCTAAAGCCGTTTTTGTCCCTTACTGCAATAAGCTTGGAGGGGGACATTATAACAAGGGAATATGCACCCCTTATCTTGTTCATCGCCTGATTTACCGCCTGCTCGATTGAGGGAGCGGTAAGGCGCTCCTTGGTGATTATGTAGGAGATTACCTCGGTGTCACTTGTGGTGTGGAAAATCGAGCCCTGTAATTCAAGCTCGTTTCTAAGCTCACCCGAATTTATAAGGTTGCCGTTGTGGGCGAGAGCCATTCTGCCCTTGATATGATTAACCACGATCGGCTGGGCGTTGTTGCGGTCATTAGAGCCTGTTGTGCCGTAACGGCAATGACCTACCGCGATATTGCCCTCACCCAAGCCTTCAATTATTTCGGGTGTAAAAACATCGTTTACAAGACCCGTGTCCTTGAACGAAGTAAAAACGCCGTCATCGTTAACTACTATTCCGCAGGATTCCTGACCGCGGTGCTGAAGCGCGAAAAGACCGTAATAGGTGGTGCGCGCCACATCTGCGGTTTCGGGCGAAAATACGCCGAAAACCCCGCATTCTTCTCTTAAATTACCCATTTTTGCCTCCGAGAATTATTCGCCGAATACTCTTTTCATCATTTCGTTGTAGGCGTCCTCAACGCCGCCCATATCACGGCGGAAACGGTCCTTGTCAAGCTTTTCGTTGGTGTCCGCGTCCCAGAAACGGCAGGTATCGGGGGAGATTTCGTCCGCTAAAACGATAGTACCGTCAGACAGTCTTCCGAACTCAAGCTTGAAGTCAACCAGCTTTACATTAAGCGAGAGGAAATATTCCTTTAAAATCTCATTCACCTTAAACGCCATGGCTTTAATGGTGTCGATTTCTTCCTTTGTTGCAAGCTTTAAGGCGAGGGCGTGATATTCGTTGATAAGCGGGTCGTGCAGATCATCGTTTTTATAGGAAAACTCGATTGTAGGCTCATCAAAAACGATACCCTCGTCAACGCCGTAGCGCTTTGCAAAGGAGCCAGCCGAAATGTTGCGGATAATAACCTCAAGCGGCACAATGCTTACCTTTTTAACCACGGTTTCGCGGTCGTTTAATTCCTCAACATAGTGGGTGGGAACGCCCTGTTTTTCAAGTAAACGGCACAGGAAGTTTGACATTCTGTTATTTATTACACCCTTGCCTGTGATAGTGCCTTTTTTAAGTCCGTCAAGGGCGGTCGCGTCGTCCTTATATGATACGATTACAAATTCGGGATTTTCTGTAGCGAATACCTTTTTTGCCTTGCCCTCATAAAGCTGTGTTGTTTTTTCCATTTCTAATTCCTCCGTTTAATTATTAAACTGTTCTTCGACAGCCTTGTTTTTGCTTAGCACTTTTTCGTAATCTGCCTTACGCTTGTTATCAAGCTTTTCGGCTAATTCCGAATCGGTGACCGCCAATATTTCCACGCACAGCAAAGCGGCATTAACAGCGCCGTCAATAGCAACCGTGGCTACAGGTATGCCGGAGGGCATCTGCACAGTTGAAAGAAGGGCGTCAATACCGCCTAAGCCTGCTGATTTAATGGGTATTCCGATAACGGGAAGGGTAGTGTTAGCGGCGATAGCTCCCGCAAGGTGCGCCGCCATTCCCGCCGCGGCGATTATTGCGCCAAAGCCGTTTTTGCGTGTATTACAGCTAAATTCTTTCGCCTCCTCGGGCGTGCGGTGCGCCGAAAAAACATGTACCTCAAAGGGTACACCGAAGCTTTTAAGCGTGTCTGCGGCCTTTGAAACAACGGGCAGGTCGCTGTCACTTCCCATAATAATTGCAATTTTTTTCATAATTTTCCTCCAAATCACAAAAAAGGGCACACTTACCCGACAAAGATAAGTATGCCCAGACGGTCGGCTGACTCGTTCTTTGATTCATGTGGTGCTCCACTTATCCGTCAGTCACAAAGAACTATATATTGTATGCTTTGATTATAACACACCGCTTTATATTTTGTCAATCGCCGAAAAGGAAATTTTCCTTAAAATTTCCTTTCAATATTACATAGGAGATATGTTTAAAATGTATAAAGAGCTGTACTCAGTTAATATTTATAGGTACGCCGTTTACCTCGATTTCTTCGTCGGCGCGTATCAGTATATATTTAACGCCGTCAATTACGCGGGTTTCAACAAGCTCGCTGCGCTCGGGGTTGATTTTTATTGATATATCGGCACTTGCAAGCTCAAAACGCTTGGTTTCAACCAAATTTTGCGGATTAAGTCTTGTCTTTTCGCCAAAGCTTTTGTCGAAGCTCTCCTTAAATACCTCTATTCGTTCATCGGCTACATCTGCGGAACGGAGTATATCGCATATATCGTCGCGGGAGAAGCTGAGCGGCTCATATTCCTTTCTTTCCTTGCACTCGGTCAGAATTTCGCCGATCTCGTCCCTAATATTTTTAATTATTTCAAGGTTACTTTCGCCGTCTGTCACATCGGTAAGCAGTGCATTAAAGGTCTCTCGCTGGCTGTCCGCGGGCATAGGCGGCTTTGCGGCAAAGAGCTTACCGATAATTTCCGTATGGTCTGCGCCGCTGTCCTTAGTGTAAAATACCGTGTTGTATATATTAGCCGCTCGGTCGTCAAAGGCGGGGAACATAAAGCCGAGCTCCGGCGGGCATATCACAGAGCTTGATACTATATTTTTAAATGTGCTGTCAAAGGCGGCAAAGCTTAACTGCGGTTTTGTGAGTTTCATAGGAAAAACTCCGCAGACAAAATATTTAAACAGCTCGGTGGAGTCTTCGCTCTTTTTTCCGTCCTCGGTATATGTAAATACATCGTAGCTGTCCGCCGCGGCAAGAATTAAAAACGAGCCCTCTGTTTTAACCGAGGAAATAATATCGGCAAATAATTCTTTAAGGGCGGTTTCGTCGTTAAGGGAGCTGTCGCGCAGTTTAAGAAGCCTTTTGTGCTCCGCGCCGCCGAGTAGCTGTTCGTTTGAGAATTCTATGTCTAAGAGATTGCGGTCGGCAGTCCCCGAAAGCAGTTTTTTAAGGAGGGTTAGCAAGCCTTCGGTTTCGTCCGGCGTAAGATTCGCCAAGACTTGACTGAATTCAGCCGTTATTTCCCGTTTTTCGTTGACACAGCAGCCGTGCACGCTTGTTATATTCGTTTTTTGCGGATTAAAACGCCGTCTTATTTCGGCAATTTCCTTTTCGTTCAATTTATTTTCCTCATTTCTCAAATTCAGAGTGACAGAGTTATTTTATCATTTTAAAGGCCGGTTTTCAAGCGTGAAATTTTTTACAAGCTAAAAACTAAAAAAGGTTCTTTTGGAAAAGTTGAGGTCTCATTTGGCTCCCTCTGACGAGGGTGACTCCCCACAGTGTGGGGAGATGTCACAAAGTGACAGAGGGGACCGCCGCCGTCAGCGGCTGGCGAGCGCAGCGAGACTGAGGGAGAGAAAAAGTTGCATTTTTTTGTAGCTTTACACCTTCTCTCCCTCCGTCGCGGCAAAGCCGCGCCACCTCCCTCGTCAGAGGGAGGCGAGAATTGTTGAATCCCCAACATTTGGAATAGAACTCTAAAAAACAGCCCCGAATCGCCTTGATTCGGGGCTTTGAAAATAAGATTATGATAACAGGGCGCGGTCGTTTGCAAATTCGGAGCCGCTTAGCTTTGTGAAGGCTTCAAGTAGATATTCAACCGTCAGTTTTTTCTTTTCTTCGCCCGAAACATCGAGGATTATCTGACCGTTGTTCATCATTATAAGTCGGTTTCCGTGGGCGATAGCGTCCTTCATATTGTGGGTAACCATCATTGCGGTAAGATGACCCTCTTCAATAAATTTATCCGAAAGGGCTAACACCTTTGCGGCGGTTTTCGGGTCAAGCGCCGCCGTATGCTCGTCAAGCAGTAAAAGCTTCGGCTTTTTCATAACCGCCATTAAAAGGGTGAGCGCCTGTCTCTGTCCGCCGGAAAGCAGACCTACCTTAGCCGAAAGGCGGCTTTCAAGCCCTAAATCAAGCTCGCTTAGCATTTCCTTAAACTGCTCGCGCTCGGCTTTGCTTATCGCCCATTTAAGTCCTCTTGCCTGACCTCTGCGGCTTGCAAGCGCCATATTTTCCTCAATCCACATATCCGCGGCAGTACCCATCATCGGGTCTTGGAAAACTCGACCTAAATATTTTGCACGCTTATGCTCGGGAAGTCGGGTGACATCTGTGTCGTCAATTATGATTGATCCGCTGTCAACGGGGTAAACGCCCGCTACCATATTAAGCATTGTGGATTTTCCCGCGCCGTTACCGCCGATAACGGTTACAAAGTCACCGTCATTAAGGGTGAGATTAAGCCCGTTAAGGGCACGCTTTTCATTAATTGTGCCGGGGTTAAAGGTTTTGTATACATTTTTAATTTCAAGCATTGGTGTCACCTCCGGGAACGGGCTTTACTCTGTTTTCGGCAATTTTGCTCTTCCAGTAGGGGATACCGAGGAAGAAGGCAACCACAAGCGCCGAAAGTAATTTAAGGTCGTTAGCAGGCAGACCCAGCCAAAGAACAAATGTAATTACAATATAATAAATAATTCCGCCGAATACAGCCGCTAAAAGCTTTAGCGCAAAGTTTTTAAACAGCTTGTTGAAAGCAACCTCGCCGATAATAATTGCCGCAAGACCGATTACTATGGCACCGCGGCCCATATTAACATCCGCGAAGCCCTGATACTGGGCGAGCATTCCGCCCGACAGCGCTACAATACCGTTTGAAAGCACAAAGCCGATAATCTTATTTGTGGAGGTGTTGATTCCGTTTGCCCTCGCCATAGCCTGATTACAGCCCGTAGCACGGAGTGAATGACCAAGCTCAGTGCCGAAGAACCAGTAAAGCACAAGAATGATTACGGCGATAAAAATTGCAAGCACAATAAGGGATTTGTTGACATTTCTAAGAGAAATCAACAGATTGTATTTATCGACCGAAAGCGGCTGATTTGCCTTGCCGCCTAAAATGCGGAGATTTACGGAATACAGCGCAATTTGTGTCAGTATTCCCGCAAGAATGGCGGGTATGCCGAATTTTGTGTGGAATATTCCGGTCACCAGTCCCGCAAGACAGCCTGCGAGCAATGCCAAAAGAAGGGAAAGAAAAATATTCATTCCGCCCGCAGTGCAGACCACAAGCACAGCGCCGCCCGTTCCGAACGAGCCGTCAACGGTAAGGTCGGCAAGGTCGAGTATTTTGTAGGTTATGTAAAGTCCTACCGCCATAATTCCCCAAACTGCGCCCTGAGCGATTGCTCCGGGCAGGGAGCTTATAAATGATAGCATATTTTTTTGTTTCCTTTCGGTCGAATAATAGTAGATATAAAAACAGGAATAAGCGATAAGGCGCAGAACGCCTTATCGCCGTTACAATTTTTAAAAAGTATTATTCCTCTTCAATAGCAACATAATCTGTGGGAACGGTTATTCCGAGAGTCTTGCAACGGGAAGCCATATACTGCTTTGTAAGAGTATCGGCGTATTCGATTTCCATTTCACCGGCTTTTGCACCGTTCACGAGAATCTCATAAGCCATTTCGCCCGCCTTTTTACCGATGCTGTAGTAGTCAATAGAAAGGGTGGCAACACCGCATCCCTTGCATATACCCACCTCTCCGGCAACAACCGGAATCTTTGCAGGCTCGGCAATGTTGTTTACAATACCTGTATTGGAAGCCATTGTGTTATCGGTCGGAATATAGAGAACATCGACCTCGGCGCAGGCGGTGGTAACAACAGACGCCAAATCGTTTGAATCCGCGCTGGTGTATTCCTTAGCCTCAATACCTAACTCCTTAAGCGCTTTTGTAACCTCGGTAGCCTGATACTTGGAGTTAGCCTCGCCCGAATTGTAAAGTATACCGACTTTCTTAGCCTCGGGGAATAATTCCTTAATCATTTCCGCCTGTTCCTTTAAGGGAGCTAAGTCGGAAGAGCCTGTGATATTAGTGCCTGTCTTGCCTGTCCAGTCGCTTATCTCAAGGGCGGTGGCGTAGTCGGTGATAGAAGTTGCGACAACGGGAATATCAGCGGTTGCCGCTGCTGCCGCCTGTAAAGCGGGGGTTGCGTTAGCCATTATAAGGTCAACCTTGTTTGAAACAAACTGGTTAGCAATAGTAGCGCAGGTTGCCGAATCGTTAGCGGCGTTCTGCTCGTCAAACTCAATGTCGTCGCCTAATTTCTCTTTAAGAACATCCTTAAAGCCCTTAGTAGCGGCGTCAAGCGCGTCGTGCTGAACTAATTGGCAGATACCGACTGTGTACTTTGCCGATTTTTTGCCGCATCCCGAAAGGGAAACGCAGGTTGCCGCCGCAAGGGTAAGAGCCATAACGGCGGATAAGATTTTTTTCATTTTCATAAATCTGTCTCTCCTTAGATTTAATATGATAAAAGTATATCACTTTAAAGCATTGAAGTCAAGAATTTTTGTAATAAATAAATAACAAAAATCAAAAATCGTTTTTATGTGAAAAAAATTGATAAAAAATATGGTAATTAACTTAAATATAAGTTATAATGTCTGTAAAAGAAAACTAAACGGAGTAAAAAAATGCGCATTGTAATTAAAATAGGAACATCGACTTTAGCTCATAAATCGGGTCTTCTTAACATAAGAAGGGTAGAGGAGCTTTGCAAGGTTATGAGTGACCTTAAAAACGCGGGCAACGAGGTAATTTTAGTTTCCTCGGGCGCTATCGGAATGGGGGCGGGGAAGCTGTCGCTTTCCGAAAAGCCGTCGGATATACCAACAAAGCAGGCGGCGGCGGCGGTCGGCCAGTGCGAGCTTATGTATACATATGATAAGCTGTTTTCCGAATACAACCACACCGTAGCGCAGATTTTGATTACGGGCGAGGATATAGAGCATAAGGATCGCAAGGCGAATTTTGAAAATACTATGTGCAGACTTCTGTCACTGGGCGCTATACCGATTATAAACGAGAACGACTCCATTGCGACAGACGAGATTGTAATAGGGGATAACGATACCCTTGGAGCTATCGTCGCAACGGCGATAAACGCCGATTTGCTGATACTTCTTTCCGATATAGACGGGCTTTTCACCGCCGACCCGCGTACCGATAAAAACGCGGTTTTACTGGAACGGGTTGAGGAAATCACCCCCGAAATCGAAAGTATGACGGGCGGCGCGGGGAGCAAATTCGGCACGGGCGGAATGGCTACAAAAATTAAGGCGGCTAAAATTGCAACCGAGGCGGGAATCGATATGATAATCGCCAACGGTAAAGAGCCGCATATTCTTTACGATATTGTTGAGGGAAAAGCAGTAGGCACAAGATTTATTGCGAGAAAGGTTTGAAAACAATGACAGAAACCTCTGTAATTTTAGAAAGGGCAAAATCCGCTTCTTATGAAGCGCCCCTTAGCACTGAAAAGAAAAACTCCGTACTTTTAAATATGGCGGATGCACTAATTTCTCACACCGAGGATATTTTAGCGGCAAATGAAACCGACCTTAAAAATGCCAAGGGTAAGATAAGCGAGGTAATGCTTGATAGATTACGCCTTGACGAAAAGCGCATTGAGTCTATGGCGGAGGGTATAAGAGAGGTAGTAAAGCTTCCCGACCCGGTAGGCAGGGTGCTTTCTGAAACAATCCGCGAAAACGGACTTAAAATCGAAAAGGTCTCCGTTCCCTTAGGCGTGGTCGCTATTATTTATGAAAGCAGACCCAATGTCACCTCGGACGCGGCGGCGCTCTGCTTTAAAAGCGGGAATGTCTGCGTTCTGCGGAGCGGTAAAGAAGCTTTTTCGAGCGCCTTTGCCGTGGTTAAAGCCCTTAAGGACGGACTTGAAAAATCGGGGGTAAGTAAGGATTATGTAAACCTCGTGGAGGACACCTCACGCGACAGCGCAAACGCCCTTATGACGGCGAACGGCTATGTTGATTTGCTTATTCCCCGCGGCGGTAAGGGGCTGATTTCCGCCTGTGTTCAAAACGCTACCGTGCCTGTTATTGAGACGGGAACGGGAATTTGCCATATTTATGTCGATAAGGCGGCGGATTTAGAAAAGGCGATTAATATTGTAAACAACGCGAAAACGAGCCGTCCCTCGGTTTGCAACGCGGCGGAGGTTTGCCTTGTAAACCGCGATATTGCGGATAAGTTCTTACCGATGTTAGCTGAAAGATTTAAAGGACGCGCCGAAATACGGGGCGATAAAAAGGTTTGCGGTATAATAAATGCCACACCTGCTAAGGACAACGATTTTGACACCGAGTTTTTAGATTACATAATGGCGGTGAAAATTGTCGCCGATGTTAAAGAGGCGGTTTCGCATATAGCCAAGCATTCTACCCATCACAGCGAAAGCATTATAACCGAAGATAGTAGTGCGGCTGATTACTTCACCTCGCGGGTGGATTCGGCGGCGGTTTATGTAAACTGCTCGACACGCTTTACCGACGGCGGCGAGTTCGGACTCGGCTGTGAAATGGGTATTTCCACCCAAAAGCTCCACGCAAGAGGGCCTATGGGGCTAAGTGAACTTAACACATATAAATATATAATCCGCGGAAACGGACAGATAAGGTAGGTAAGGGCTATGGCAGAAGTAAAATTCGGATTTATAGGCACGGGCAATATGGGGTCGGCTTTAGTGCGGGCGCTCAGAAAGACAGTTCCCGGTCACGAGGTTGTGCTTTCAAACAGAACTGCGCTTAAGGCGCAGACTTTAGCAAAGGAACTCAACTGCCGCGCGGCGGACAATAAAACCGTTGCAAAAGAGGCGCAGTATATTTTCCTTGGGGTAAAGCCGCAGATGATGAAAGCTATGCTTGACGGCATAGCCGATAGCTTAGTCGAACGCACCGACCGATTTGTGCTTGTAACAATGGCGGCGGGGATTACAACCGATTCGATTAATGAAATGCTTGGGGCAAAATATCCTATAATCAGAATAATGCCTAACACTCCTGTCGCAATAGGCGAGGGTGTAGTCCCTTATGCTGTTTCCGAGGATGTTTTTATGGACGAAATCACCGAGTTTTCAAACTGTATGCGTAATGTCGGTATTTTGGACAGAATTGACGAAAGACTGATAGACGCCGCAAGCGCCCTTTCGGGATGCGGTCCCGCTTTTGTTTATATGTTTGCTAACGCTTTGGCGGACGGCGCGGTTGAATGCGGACTTCCGCGAGATAAGGCGGCGCGTTATGCGGCGCAGACCCTTGTCGGCTCAGCAAGACTTATGTTAGACTCGGAAAAGCACCCCGAACAGCTAAAGGACGAGGTTTGCAGTCCCGGCGGAACAACGATTGCAGGAGTACACGCCCTTGAAAACGCAGGCTTTAGAGGAGCGGTAATGGACGCGGTTAAAGCGGCGTTTGATAAGACTAAGGGTATGAAATAAAAAAGCCTCCCTTGTGTAAAGGGAGGTGTCACGAAGTGACGGAGGGATTGTGGTGCATTGAAAACAATCCCCCAGTCAGCTATGCTGACAGCCCCCTTTACACAAGGGGGCCTTTGTGTACTATATAGAATTATTTTGTACCGAAAATTCGGTCGCCAGCGTCGCCAAGACCCGGAACAATGTAACAATGCTCGTTAAGGTGGTCGTCAAGTCCCGCGCAGTATACGGGAACATCGGGGTGCGCGGCTGTGAAGGCTTCAATTCCCTCGGGTGCGGCTATTATGCACATAAATTTAATGCGCTTAGGATTAAATTCCTTGATTCTTGAAACCGCGTCAATAGCGCTTCCGCCTGTTGCTAACATCGGGTCAAGCACAAATACATCGCGCTCGTTAAGGTCGGAGGGGAGCTTGCAATAATAATCAATCGGCTTGTGGGTTTCGGGGTCGCGGTACATACCGATGTGACCTACTCTGGCGGCAGGGATAAGGCTTAAAACGCCGTCCACCATACCGAGTCCCGCGCGGAGAATCGGAACAAATGCCATTTTTCTCCCTGCCAAAACCTTGGTTTTAGCGGTTGTAATGGGTGTTTTTGTTTCAACCTCTTTAAGGGGAAGGTCGCGAGTTGACTCATAGCACATAAGCATTGCGATTTCGCTTATAAGCTCTCTGAACTGCTTTGAGCCTGTCTTCTCATCGCGGAGAATGGAAAGCTTGTGCTGGATAAGCGGGTGGTCCATAATAAATACATTGTCTTTCATATTAAAATTCCTCCGTAGAATTATTTTTTCTGTGAATTTTCGATTTCGGTAATCATATCAATACGCCTTTGGTGTCTTCCACCCTCATATTCGGTATCAACAAAGAGGTCGGCGAGCTCTAAAGCCGTGCCCACGCCGATAACTCTGCCGCCAAGGCATAGAATATTTGCGTTGTTGTGGAGTCTTGTATATTTAGCGGAAAAATGGTCGCTTACTGCGGCGGCGCGAATACCGTTTACCTTGTTTGCCGCCATAGACATTCCTATACCTGTACCGCATACAAGTATACCGAGCGTGTTTTCGCCCGCGGCTACGCTGTTTGCAACCTTCAGGGCTATTTCGGGGTAATCGACCGACTTGTTTTCGTAAATTCCGAAATCGTTCACCTCGAAGCCGCGCTCCTTTAAATGCTCGGCAATAGAGTTCTTGTGTTCAAAGCCGCCGTGGTCACAGCCTATTGCAATTTTCATACATTAACCTCTTTTTTTCTTTTTTAGTTCTCTTTCCGCCTGCGGAAGGCGAAGATAGGTAGGCAATAATTCCTCGGGGGAAACCGTTTTTCCGCTATCAAAGATTTCAGCCGCGGCAAGGCCTACCGAAGCCGCATTTTGATAACGGTTGTTTTCCCCTGATTTTTTAATCCCTTCAATATCCTTTGCAAAAGGATAGAAAACCTCTGTACCGTCTCCGACTATTATAACACACTTATTCGTATTTTGCGACACTTTTTTTAATTCTTCCGCTAATTCGCCGCATAAAATTGCTCTGTCTTCACAAAGACGGGTGATTTTTCCGTCCTCAATATCGAAAACCGCGTTGTAAACCTGATTGCATCTTGCGTCCATAACCGCGCAGAGGATACAGTCGGTATCGGCAAAATTATAAGCCATAGAGTAAAGTGTGGAAACGGCGGCACAGGGAAGATTTTTAGGTGCGGCAAGCCCCTTTGCGGCGGCTATACCTATTCTTATCCCCGTAAACGAGCCGGGGCCGCAGCTTACGGCAATACCCTCAATATCGTCAAATTTAAGCATAGCCGATTTAAGGGTGTTTTCTATCATAGGCAAAAGGGTCTGCGAATGGGTAAGCTTAATATTCACAAAGGAATAGGCAAGAATTTTTCCGTCCTCGGTTACCGCTGACGAGGCGGGAGAAGCCGAACATTCAAGCGACAGTATTTTCATTTATCCTTCAACTCGATTCCGTCAATGGTGATTTCTCTTTTTTCATCCCCTAAAGCCTTAAAGGAGACGGTTACGGTATTTTCGGGCAGAGCGTTTTCGATATTTTCGCTCCATTCGGCGGCGATAGCTCCGCCCTGTTCAAGGTATTCGAAAAAGCCTGTTGAGTACAAATCCTCCCAGCCGCTTATTCGGTACATATCAAAGTGGTAAAGCGGAAGCCTGCCGCCTAAATATTCGTTGATAAGCGCAAAGGTGGGGGAGGTGACCTCGCCGGTATAGCCTAAACCCGCCGCCAAACCTCTTGTAAAGCAGGTTTTGCCCATACCGAGCCCGCCGCGGTAGGCTATAACCTCGCCGCCGCTAAGCTTTTTTCCAAGCTCAAAACCTAATTTTTCGGTTTCCTCGGGTGAATTAGTAATGTATTTTTCCATAATTATATAAGCTCTCCCACGCAGTATTCATTTTCGGCGGAAATTATTTTAACACTTAATATTTCGCCCGTGTGAGGGTTGTCCGATTTAACCCTTACCCGCGAATAATTAGCGGTATACCCCTCAGCAAAGCCGTCCTGCGCCGTCTCAAAAAGTACGGGGAAGACCCTGCCTACAAGGGAGTTTAAAAATTCGCTTTCGGTTTTAAGGGTTGTCTCGCTCATAAGACGGCTTCGTCTTGCCTTTTCGGTTTTTGAAACCTGATTGGGAAGTGAGTAAGCCACAGTGCCCGACCGCCTTGAATAGGCAAAAATATGCGCCTTTGCAAAGCCGATTTCCTTTGCAAAGGATAGGCTTTCGTTAAATTCTTCTTCTGTTTCCCCCGCAAATCCGACCATAATATCGGTAGTGATGGCGGCATCATTAAAGTTGTTTCGTATTCGTGTTACCAAATCGCGGTAAAAGGCGGTATCGTAGTGACGGTTCATTCTTTTAAGGGTTTCATCACAGCCCGACTGGAGAGACAAATGAAACTGCGGGCAGAATTTTTCCTGTTTTTTAAGGCATGACAGCATTTCATCGCTCATATGGTCGGGCTCGAGCGAGCCTAAACGCACCCGCTTTATGCCGTCCACAGCGCAAACCGCGTCCACAGCATCGGCAAGGTTGAAATTTTCGCCCCTTCCGTATGAGGTAAGGTTGATACCTACGAGTACAATTTCCGAAAATCCTGCTTTTGCTAAAGCTTCTGCCTCGGTTTTTATCTCATCAAGCGGCTTTGAGCGCACAAAGCCGCGGGCTGTCGGTATAATGCAGTAGGTGCAAAAACGCTCACAGCCGTCCTCAATCTTCATATAAGCGCGGGTACGCTCGGCAAAATCGGACAGTGACGGTGTATTAAAGCGTTCGGATTTCGTGTGTTTTGAAACCTCAAAAATCCGCTCGCCGTCCGATAAAAACCTTTCGGTGTATTCGACTATTTTTTTAACATCTGTATTTCCTGCGATTACATCGGCATCGCTCAGCGCCTGTGCCTCGCTTGAAAAAGCCTGAACCATACAGCCCGTAAGGACTATTGCGGCATCGGGGTGCTCCTTGCGGAAACGGCGCACGGTCTGTCTTGTTTTGCGGTCGCTTTCGGCGGTTACGGTGCAGGAATTAATAACTATCGCGTCAAAGGGGGCGCTGTCGGACACTACGGTGTGTCCCGCGGCGGCGAACGACTCGCGTATAGCCTCGGTTTCGTACTGATTCACCTTACAGCCAAGCGTATAAAAAGCAATGTTCATATTTTTCTCCATTATAATTTGACTTAATCTATTATATACTCTCTTTTCTAAACTTTCAACCGAGAAATTCGAATTTATTAAAAAAAGAACTGTCGGGCTTAAATTTTGGTTGCGAATGTTATAAATATGTGGTATTATAAAATGGATTAAAAATTAAGGGGTTGATTGCATGGCGGACAGTCGTGCAATAGGTGTTTTCGATTCGGGCCTCGGCGGGCTTACGGTGGTAAGGGAGCTTATAAGGCGTAATCCTTATGAGGACATCGTCTATTTCGGCGATACAGGTCGAGTGCCTTACGGTACAAGAAGCCGTGAAACAATAAAAAAATATGCCGCCGAGGACGAGCGGTTTTTGCTTCGCCATAATGTAAAGCTTATTATCGCCGCCTGCGGAACGGTATCCTCCGTCGCGGCGGATACTGCCGAAAGACTTCCCGTACCGTTTTTTGAAATGGTTACCCATGCGGCAAAATCAGCTGTAAAGGCTACAAAAAACCGTAAAATCGGGGTTATAGGTACTGCGGCAACGGTACTTAGCGGCAGTCACAAAAAGGAAATTTTAAAGCTTTTGCCGGATGCAGAGGTGACGGCCGAAAGCTGTCCGCTGTTTGTACCGCTTGTAGAGTCGGGATGGTACGGAGAAGACGATGTTGTTGTTTTGGAAACAGTAAAACGGTATCTCGAACCCATAATAAGCGCGGGCTGTGATACGCTGATACTTGGCTGTACCCATTATCCCGTCCTTGAGGGTGCGATAAAGCGAGTGACCGAGGGAAAGCTTGCCCTTATAAACCCCGGTGTTGCCGTTTCCGATGCTGTTTCTGATTTTATTAAGCAAAACGGTATTGAAAACAATAATAAAAACGCGGGAGTTCACAATTTTTATGTTAGCGACAAGCCCGATTCATTTAAAGCTCAGGCTTCGGTGCTTTTGGGTGAGGATCTTGACGACCGCAGGGTAGAACAGGTGGATTTGAGTACACTATGATGAAGGAAGTTATTATAAGCATAAGCGGTGAGCAGGGGATTGATAACGAATCCGATAAGATAGAGCTTACTACCGTAGGCCGCTTCGGCGAAAAGAACGGAAGCTATTATTTAGGCTATGACGAGACCGAAATGATGGGTGTGGGCGGTTCTGTCAAAACGAGTATATATATAAAGCCCGATAAATCGGTGGTTTTACAGCGTACGGGCTCGGTTGAAAGCCGACTTGTAGTCGAGGAGGGCAAACGCAGTGTATGCTGCTATAATACTGCGGCCGGCGAGCTTTTAATAGGTATATTCGGTGAGAAGGTAAAAACCGATTTAACGCCTAAAGGCGGCGAAATTTCAATGAAATATACAATAGATTCTAATTTAAGGCTTGTGAGCCGTAATTCTGTAAAAATTTCTGTCAAAGAGGTAAAGTAAATGTCGTTATTAGTAGCAAAAGCAAAGGAACAGGTAGCGTGCTGTGTTTTAAATGCGGCAAAAACTGCTATGGAAAAAGGTGTTTTGGAAAATACGGAGCTTGCCGAATTTACAGTGACCGTGCCGCAAAACCGTGAACACGGCGACTGGGCGGTAAATGCCGCTATGGTTTGGGCGAGAGCATTTCACAATGCTCCCCGCCGGATTGCGGAAATTCTTAGCGCTGAATTTGATTTTTCAAATACTTATATTGAAAAATATGAAATAGCAGGGCCCGGTTTTATAAACTTCTTTTTATCGGATAGGTACTACGCCGATATTTTAGCCGATGTGGACGAAAAGGGCGCTGATTACGGCAAAAGCAACTACGGCGAGGGTAAGCGCGTTTTGGTGGAGTTTGTTTCCGCAAACCCGACAGGTCCTATGCACATAGGAAATGCCCGCGGCGGCGCTTTGGGCGACTGCCTTGCTTCTGTTTTGGAGGCGGCGGGATATTATACCGAGCGCGAGTTTTACATTAACGATGCGGGTAATCAGATTAATAAATTCGGTCTTTCCTTAGACCTGCGCTATTTACAGCTTTATAAGGACGGCATAGAAATGCCCGAGGATTCCTACCACGGAGAGGATATTATTAATCACGCAAAGGCGTTTGCCGAAATTCACGGTGACGGATATGTTAATAAGTCCGAAGAAGAACGAAGGCGTGCGCTTGTTGAGTTTGCGCTTCCAAAAAATATACAGGGTCTTCATGACGACCTTGCCAAATACCGTATTCATTACGATACATGGTTTAAGGAAAGCTCGCTTCACCAAAACGGCGAAACGGGGAGAATTATTGAGCTTTTAAAGCAGAGCGGCCACACCTACGAACAGGAAAACGCCCTTTGGTTTAAGGCGACCGATTTCGGCTGTGACAAGGACTTTGTACTTGTGCGCGCAAACGGAGTTCCTACCTATGTTGTACCGGATATCGCCTATCATTACAACAAGCTCGTTGTCAGAAAATTCGATAAGGCGATTGATATTCTGGGTGCCGACCACCACGGCTATGTGCCGCGCCTTAAGGCGGCGCTTACCGCTTTAGGGGTTGACGCAAATAAGCTTGACGCGGTGCTTATGCAGATGGTGCGCTTAGTGCGTGACGGCGAGGTTATTAAGGCTTCAAAGCGTTCGGGCAAGGCGATTACCCTTGTAACGCTCTTAGATGAAGTGCCGATTGACGCGGCGAGATTTTTCTTTAATTTGCGCGAGCCTAACAGTCATTTTGATTTTGACCTTGACCTTGCTGTTAAGGAATCTAACTCCAACCCCGTTTATTATGTTCAATATGCATATGCAAGAATTTGCAGTATTATCCGCAATCTTGAAGGTGAGGGCATAACCCGCCGTAAGTGTACTGCGGAAGAATTAGAGCTTTTAAAGGCACCCGAGGAAAGGCAACTTACGCTTCATATTTCCGCCCTTACCGATGAAATTATTGCCGCGGCAAAGACTTATGACCCTGCAAGAATCACCCACTATGTTGAGGAGCTTGCAACAAAATTCCATAAGTTTTATGCCGTATGCCGCGTAAAGGGTGCAGACGAAAGCCTTATGCAGGCACGCCTTACTCTCTGTGCAGACACGGCAATAACAGTTAAAAATGTACTGACTCTTATGAAGATAAACGCGCCCGAAAAAATGTAATTGTTTTCACTTTTAGGAGATAATAACAATGCAAAACAAAGAATTAAATCTTACAATGATAATGGACCTCTACGAGCTTACCATGGCTAACGGTATCTTCACAAGCAATATGCGGGATACGGTGACATATTTCGATATGTTCTTCCGCCGTGTTCCGGATAACGGCGGCTTTGCTATTATGGCGGGACTTGAACAGCTTATAGAATATATGAATAACCTCGAATTTACAAAAGAGGATATCGAATATTTAGAAAGCTTGAATCTCTTTAATGAGGAATTTATTGATTATTTGCGTAACTTTAAATTTTCCTGCGATGTCTGGGCGGTTCCCGAGGGAACGGTTATTTTCCCCCATGAGCCCATTGTTACGGTGAGAGGCCCTGCGATGCAGGCGCTTATGCTTGAAACTATGCTTTTGCTTACAATAAACCACCAGTCTCTTATTGCCACCAAGGCAAACCGTATAGTCCGCGCGGCCGAGGGCAGACCCGTTATGGAGTTCGGTGCAAGGCGCGCCCACGGCTACGGTGCGGCATATTACGGCGCAAGGGCGGCTATTATCGGTGGGTGTGCGGGCACTTCCTGTCTTCTTACGGCAAAGGATTTTGATACCAAGGTCTCGGGAACTATGGCGCACAGCTGGGTTCAGCTTTTCCCTGATGAATATACTGCGTTTAAGACATATGCTGAAAAATACCCTGATTCATGTATGTTGCTTGTGGATACCTACAATGTTTTAAAATCGGGCATTCCAAACGCTATAAAGGTGTTTGACGAGGTCTTAAAGCCTTTAGGCAAACGCCCCTTGGGTATTCGTATTGACAGCGGCGATATAACCTATATAACAAAACGCGCCCGCAAAATGCTTGACGAGGCAGGTTATGAGGATTGCAAAATCTGCATTTCGAACTCCCTTGACGAATATCTTATACGGGATATGATTTTCCAGGGTGCAAGGGTGGACAGCTACGGCGTAGGTGAGCGTCTTATCACCGCCTCGAGCGAGGCAGTTTTCGGCGGAGTTTACAAGCTTGCCGCCGTTGAGAAGAACGGCGAAATAATACCTAAAATCAAGATAAGCGAAAACGCCGCCAAAATCACCCTTCCCGGCGTAAAAATTCCGTGGAGACTCTATGACCGCGAAACAGGTAAGGCTATTGCCGATGTTATTACACTTAATGATGAGAGGATAAGCTCCGACGAGCCTTATGAGATTTTTGACCCCGAGCACACCTGGAAACGCAAGGTTGTCACCGATTTTATCGCTAAAAAGCTACAGGTTAAGGTTTTCCATAAGGGAAGACAGGTTTATTCTTCCCCCTCGGTTAAGGAAATTTCAAAATACCGCGCCGAGCAGGTTGACTCGCTGTGGGACGAGGTTACACGCTTTGAAAATCCGCATACCTATTATGTGGATTTATCCGAGGAGCTTTGGGATTTGCGTCACGACCTTCTTAACAATCTTTCATAAAAGAAAAAATATGCGGCAGAATGGAGAATAGAAATGAAAAAATTTTTTTGCTTAATACTTTCACTTTTGGTGATTGTTTCCTTTGCCGCCTGCGGTGAGGATAAGGAAAAGGAACAAACTGCTAAGGTAGATATTGAATATTACGCTAAATTAGGTGAAATTCCCGAGTGTAATTATAAGTTAGGCGAAGACCCCGAAGCAATTAAAGCCGCCCTTTCATCCGAGGAACAGTCGGCTGTAAGCGAGGGTGAGGAATACGCTTATAATGTTACCGAAGGTGAAAAATCGGTACGCATTGATAACGGCGATTTTTCTTATTTTTACGAAAAAGGCAAAGAAAATGCGGGGATTTCATATATTGCGGCATTTGATAAAGCATATGGCTTTGAAATGGGCATATCCGTACTTGATGTTAAGGAGTCCCTTGCGGGATTTGATTACACGGAAGAACCCGCAGATGACAGTAACGCATTTTTCCTTATGGGCGTTGAAAACGGCACCGTAATGCGTTATACCTTTGACAGCACGGTTATTATCTTTGTTTTTCAGGATAATGAGCTGTTTGCTACTGCAATATATAACACTGATAACTGGACAATATAATTTTTTAGGAGAAACAAATGGCAATAGAAACCGAAGAAAGAGTAACTATGCTCCCTGTTTTACCGCTCAGAGGTTTGGTGGTATTTCCGGGGACTGTGCTCTCATTTGATGTTGGAAGAAAAAAATCCTCCGCCGCGCTTAAGGCGGCAATGGAGAGCGACCAGCTTATTTTTGCGGTCGCCCAAAAAGAGGTATATGTAGAAGACCCCGAAGAGAGTGACTTGTATGAAATAGGCTGTGTGGTAAAGGTCCGTCAGGTCTTAAAGATTGCGGATAATGCGGTAAGAGTACTTGTTGAGGGACTTTACCGCGCAAAGCACGGATCGCTTTTTAACGGAAGGGGCTTTCCGATTTCCGAAGTTACCGAAATTAAGGACAAGGCGATTAAAAACCGTCCTGTTTATGTCGAGTCGCTTATCAGAAGAGTAAGAGCTCAGTTTGAAAAATACGCCGAGGTTTACTCAAATATTGCGCCCGATGTAATTATGCGAATAGCCGAAGCCTCGGATATAGGTTTTTTATCAGATTTTATTGCGTCAAATGTTCCTGCTCCATATGATGACAGGCAGTATGTTTTAGAACAGGACGATCCCGTTCAAAGAGCAAAAATACTTATTGAAATGCTGGATAAGGAGCGCGAAATCGGGGAGATTGACCGCAGAATCAGCGAAAAAACAAAGGCGGCGATTGACGAAAATCAGCGCGAATATTATTTAAGAGAGCAGATAAAGGCTATTTCAAGCGAGCTTTACGGTGATGATTCGGCAGATGAAATTGACGAATATCACTATAATATTGACCGCCTATCGGCATCTGACGAGGTTAAGGAAACCTTGCATAAAGAGGTAAACAAGCTTGCTAAAATGCCGTCGGGCTCGCACGAGGGCACGGTGGTAAGAGGGTATCTCGATACCTGTCTTGAACTGCCGTGGAATAAGGATACCGCCGTCTCTACCGATATAAAAAAGGCGGAAAAAATACTCAACCGCGATATTTACGGTATGGATAAGGTTAAGGAGCGCATACTTGAAATGCTCTCGGTTTATACCGTAGCGCCCGATATCAAAGGTCAGATTATATGCCTTGTAGGCCCTCCGGGGGTTGGCAAAACCTCGATAGGCAAAACCGTTGCCGAATGTATGGGAAGAAAATTTGCAAGGGTCTCCTTAGGCGGCGTGCATGACGAGGCGGAAATACGCGGTCACAGAAAAACCTATATCGGCGCAATGCCCGGTAAAATTATAGATGCGGTAAGGAAAGCAGGCAGCGGTAATCCACTGATACTGCTTGATGAGGTGGATAAGCTCGGCAGTGATTACAAGGGCGACCCGTCCTCTGCAATGCTTGAGGTGCTTGACCCTGAGCAGAACAACACCTTTGTTGACCACTTTATTGAAATTCCGTACGATTTAAGCCGCGCGGTATTTATTGCGACTGCTAATACTACCGATACGATTCCTGCACCCTTGCTTGACCGTATGGAGGTAATAGAGCTTGGCAGTTATACGCGCGAGGAAAAATTTAATATTGCTAAAAAGCATCTTGTACCAAAGGAAGCTTCACGCCACGGGCTTGACGGTAAAAGGCTTAAAATTGCCGATAGTGCCGTTTATTCCCTTATAGATTATTACACAAGGGAAGCGGGAGTCCGAAACCTTGAACGCAAATTGGCGGCTCTCTGCCGTAAGTCTGCAAGGCTTATCGCTTCGGGCGAGGCGGCAAAGGTAACCATCAAAGCCTCAGATGTTGAAAAAATGCTTGGCAAGCGCCGATTTAAGCCCGAAACCGTACTCGAAAAGGACGAGGTGGGTATTATAAACGGTCTTGCATGGACGGCGGTGGGCGGCGAGATAATGCAGCTTGAAATCGCTTCAATGGCGGGTACGGGCAAAATTGAGCTTACAGGCTCTTTGGGCGATGTTATGAAGGAGTCGGCAATGGCGGCGGTAAGCTATGTAAGGGCTAATGCCGAACGGCTTAATATCGACCCTGAATTTTACAAAAAACGCGATATACATATTCACGCGACCGAGGCGGCAGTTCCTAAGGACGGTCCGTCGGCAGGCGTGACTATGACGGTGGGACTCGTTTCCGAGCTTACGGGCAGACCCGTCAAGCGGGATATTGCTATGACGGGCGAGGTCACAATTCGCGGCAGGGTACTTCCTATCGGCGGACTTAAGGAAAAGTCGATGGCGGCGTACCGAGGCGGGGTTAAAACCGTCTTTATACCGAAGGACAATGTTGCCGACCTTGACGATGTAGACAGTACTGTTAAAGCAAATTTACGCTTTGTTCCCGTTTCAAATGTTGATGAAATTATAAAGGAAGCGCTTGTCTTTGACGGCGAAAAGGATAAAACCCTGATGTTAGGCGGTATAATGCCTAAGCCCGCCGTCAGCGCGATAAGTCAGTAGGAAAATATGAATTATAATAACGCAATCTTTGAAAAATCGTTTGGCACAGCCGCTCAGCTTGAAGCCTCGGACCTGCCTGAAATCTGCTTTTGCGGACGGTCGAATGTCGGCAAATCCTCCCTTATTAACAGGGTTCTCGGCAGAAAATCTATTGCTCGGGTAAGCTCTAAGCCCGGGAAAACCGTAACGGTGAATTTTTACAGGGTCGGGGACTTCCGGCTTGTCGATTTGCCGGGCTACGGCTACGCAAAAGTGCCTTTTTCCGAAAAAAGCCGCTGGGCAGAGCTTATGGAGAGCTATTTTCAGTCGGGACGCAATATTAAAATGGCGTTTCAGCTTATCGATATGCGCCACCCCGCGACCGAGTTTGATATTTCTATGCTCGACTTTATGTCGCAGATGGGGATACCCTACACGGTGATTCTTACAAAGTCCGATAAGCTTAATAAAACCGAAACCGAAAACCGCCTTTCGCTTATCAGGGAAGAGCTCGGCGTTTTTGCCGACGGAGTTCAGATTTTACCCTTTTCCGCGCAGAATAATGACGGGGTAGAGAAACTTCGTACAATAATTGAAAGTAACCTTAATATTCTTTAAATTATATTAAAAATGAGGAGAGTTATATAATGAAAAGACTAATTGCACTAATCGCGGCGGTACTAATGTTATTACCTATGGGAATATCTGCGGCAACAAATTTGAATATCCCAACAATTCAGTACAAAGGGAAAACTTATTACAACCTGAGCGGTAAAGATGACTACTTTAAGGCGGCACGTTACGGCATTGAAAATCGTTTAACCGCTGTTTCTGCATGTATTGATTACGCAAAATTTCCGGATTATAAGTCTAATAAATTTTGGTATAATAATGTCAGTAATTTTGATTACTCTAAAGAACGCATATATTACAGTTATGCCGAATATTCGATAAGCACAGTGTGTATGACCGACTATTATTGTGATTCTGAAAATGGTCGGGAATATGGAGATATTGAAATTTCCTATGTGGATTCTGCGGACGAACTCGCCAAAGGGGACAAAATGGTCAAGGCTGAGTTATCCAAGATTTCTTCCTATTCCAAAGCGGACAAAATCAAATACATATCAGAATATATCTGTAAAAATGTTGAAGCCGGATTTAAGAAACTGCCGGACGGCGGTTATGATACTGTAAACGGTGTATACGATTTGATGACAGGAAATTTCACTAATGTTGTCTGTTCCTCATACGCTTTTCTGTTTCAGCGGTTTATGGAACTTGCAGGGTACAAGAGTTATATTGCAACCGGAGTAAACCATGCCTGGAATGTGGTAGAGTTGGACGGAAAATGGTACGGTGTTGACTGCACATACGGCGATGAAGGAAGTTATATGAACAGTAAGTATCTGTTAATGGGTATGGATAGATTACAAGGATATACTTCTTCAAGCGAAAACGTTTTTGCTCAATTAGAGAAAGACAAGGGTTGCAAATTTTCTTCTACAGCATACGGTCAAACAACATCTTCAGGCAACACAGGAGATAATACAACACCTTCAAGCAAACCCGCCTCATCTGCAAATAGTAGCAAGCCAACCGCATCTACCGGCACAGGTAAGCCGGCTACATCTACAAACGGTGACAAAACAAACTCTGCTACATCAAGTAATAACAATGCACAGGTAAGTCATGGTACCGTCACATCGGGCGAGACCGGGTCCGGCGATACACAGACCGAGAACGGGAATAGTGTTTCGCAACCGGCGGCTGAAATTGTAGATATTACCAACAATGCCGATGTTACACTTAACATATTGGATAATATAGGACAAAACGGCGGAACACTGATTTTACAGGGCGAGTCATACAGTTGGAGTTTCAACGGAAATAAACTTACGGAATATGATGCATCGGCTACATTTAATACTGCTATTCACCTTGGAAATGAAGTTTCCGATGAAGATATTTCAACCCTTGAAAAAATCAATCAAGGGGAAAACTATTTTCCGTTTAGTTTCGAGCATCACGGAGCACTTCCGGGTGAAGCAGAAATTTGCATCAATGTTGACCAAAATTTTGCCGGTAAAAAAGTTGATATTTATTCGATAAATGATGACGGTGAGGCCGTGTTAGAGGGAACCGGAAAGGTTACGTCTGACGGAAAACTGACTTTTTCTACAAATCACTGCTCACTCTGGTTTATTAAAGAAACTACATCCCAAGGGTTGTCATTTGGTATAATCTTGCTTATAGTTGGGTTGTCTCTCGCCGTTTTGACCGCCGTGGGTGTAGGTGTATATTTCTTTATCCGCAAGAAAAGAATGTAAATCTGCCATCGTGATTGAAAAATAACTTGCTTTTGCGCCTAAATAATTGATTTTAGTATTTTGTAATATACCTCAAACGAATTGTTGACAATTTTAGGTTTTGGTGGTATACTAATTACAATTATTAATATAAAGGCTATGACCGAGAGAAGTAGTATTATTTAGGATATAAAGAGAGCCGACGGTCGGTGAAAGTCGGTTATCCGATAATATGAATAACACTTGGTAGCCGCAAGCCGAACGCCGTTTTCGGTCAGTAGGTGCGCCGTAACGATGCGTTAAATCGAGCCTTTTTACGGCTTTAAAGTGACCTTTATGGGTAAATTAGGTGGCACCGCGGATAGCGTCTATTCGTCCTAATATTTTAGGATGAATAGACGCTTTTATTATTTTTTGGGAGAGTGCAAAATGAAGCATACGGATATTATTGAAATTTTCTATAACAAGGAATTTATCGGCACTAAAGCCACGGTTTGCGGCTGGGTGAGAACCTCGCGTGACTCTAAGAATATGGCTTTTATCGAGCTTAACGACGGCACAAGCCTTAAGCACTTGCAGATTGTTATAAATAAAGCCGATTTTTCGGATATTTCGGACTTTATGAAGCTGGGTACTTCGCTTAAGGTGGTAGGTACGGTTGTAAATTCCGCCGTTGCCGCCGATTCGGTGGAGATTAACGCGGAGGAAATCTCGGTTTTAGGCGAGTGTCCGCCTGAATATCCGCTTCAGAAAAAGCGCCATACGCTTGAATATCTGCGTACAATTCCGCACCTTAGAGTCAGAACCAACACCTTTAACGCAGTTTTCAGGGTTCGTTCGGTGGTTTCAGCCTGTATTCACGAGTTTTTCCAGTCGCGTCATTTTGTTTATATTCATACCCCCCTTATCACCGCGAGCGACTGCGAGGGCGCGGGCGAGATGTTTAAGGTAACCACAATCGGTTACAGCGATAAGTATAAAAACGAGGAAGAATACTACGCCGATGACTTTTTCGGCAAAAAGGCGGCGCTCAGCGTTTCGGGTCAGCTTGAGGGCGAGGTTGCCGCTATGGCTATGGGTAAAATCTATACCTTCGGTCCGTCCTTCCGTGCGGAAAAGAGCAACACACCGCGCCATGTTGCCGAATTCTGGCATGTTGAGCCGGAGGTTGCCTTTGCTGAGCTTCCCGATATTATAGAAATCGCCGAGGCACTCATCAAGCACATTATTAATACAGTCCTCGAAAAATGCCCCGAGGAGCTTAAATTTTTCGACAAGCATTTTGAAAACGGACTTATCGAAAAGCTTAAGAATGTAGCGGGTCACGATTTCGCGGTTATGACCTATACAGAAGCTATCGAAAAACTTAAAAATTCGGGTGTAGAATTCCAGTACCCCGTAGAGTGGGGCTGTGACCTTATGACCGAGCACGAGCGCTATATTTCCGAGGAAATATGCAAAAAGCCTGTATTCCTTACCGATTATCCGAAAGAGATAAAGTCGTTCTATATGAAGCAGAATCCCGACGGCAAAACCGTTGCCGCAACCGACCTTTTAGTGCCGGGTGTAGGTGAGATTATCGGCTGCAGTGAGAGGGAAGCAGACCTTGATAAGCTGCTTGATGCTATGAAGGTTAGAGGAATGTCCCTTGACGAGTATGAGCACTATATCGCTTTGCGCCGTTTTGGCTCTGTTCCCCACAGCGGCTTTGGATTGGGTCTTGAGCGCATAATTATGTATGTTACAGGCGTTTCCAACATTCGTGATGTAATTCTCTATCCGCGTACTGTCGGAAATATTCAGTAAAGGAAGAATTTTATGGATAAATACACTTCAAAGCTTAATGAATTTGATACCCAGAGCGCAATTTCCTTTGTAAAGGATAAATTTTCTACCGAGCTTTGCGACGCTCTTGATCTTTCAAGAGTTTCCGCTCCGCTTTTCGTAAAACAGGGCAGCGGAATTAACGACGATTTAAACGGTGTTGAACGCCCTGTCAGCTTTGATATTAAGGAGACGGGCGAGGTTGCCGAGGTCGTCCACAGCCTTGCTAAATGGAAGAGAATGGCGCTTATGCGTTACGGTTTCCCGATTCATACGGGACTTTATACCGATATGAACGCCATTCGCCGTGATGAAATCTGTGACAGTATCCACTCTATTTATGTTGACCAATGGGATTGGGAAAAGGTGATTACTGCCGAAGACCGAAACGAAGAATATTTAAAGGCGGCGGTAAGGTGCATATACGGCGCTGTCCTTCGCACCGCCCGTGAGGTTGAGAAAAAATACCCCGTGCTCGACTGCTATCTGCCCGATAAAATCAGCTTTGCTTCGACCTATGAGCTGGAAGAAAAATACCCCGACCTTACTCCTAAAGAGCGTGAAAATGCGGCGGCAAAGGAATACGGTGCGGTATTTGTGATGCAAATAGGCGGCAGACTTAAAAACGGAGAAAAGCATGACGGCAGAGCCCCCGATTATGACGATTGGTCATTAAACGGAGACATCATTATTTACAACCGCGTGCTTGACAGCGCTTTTGAAATTACCTCAATGGGAATAAGGGTAGACAGGGACAGTCTGATTTCACAGCTAAAGGCAGAAAATGCCGAGAATAGACTTAACTTCGAATTCCACAAGCTCCTTGTTTCGGGCGCTCTGCCTCTCACAATAGGCGGCGGAATAGGTCAGTCCAGACTTTGTATGCTCCTTCTGCAAAAGGCGCATATCGGAGAGGTTCAGGTTTCGGTATGGCCCGAAAAAGAAATCGAAAAGTGCAAAGCAAAGGGCATAACCTTGCTTTCCTTTTAAAGGGCAGGCGGAATAAATATTCCGAGCCGCGGCGGGTAAAAGCTCCAAATTACGAATAAAACCGCTGTGACGGCTGTTATTATCAGCGACAGATATTTTGCTGTTTTAGATGAAAATGATTTTTTCTTTAAAATGCGTGATTTTACATAAAGCGTAACACCGAGACCTATAAAATAGCTTAATACATCAAGCGCGGCTACATCATAACCTAAAATGCCCTTGTATGTGTAAAAGAATGTGACAATCGTAAGCATACCCATAAAAATCCCGATTGCATCTGCGGGAATAAGGTTTTCATACCGCTCTTTACTTAGAAAATACTCGATTAAAAAGTAAATAACAGCGGGGAAAAACAGTAATTTTAGGTGCTCCCAAACGCTTTCGTTTACAGGCGCTACCGCCCCTATTATGGGGTTTTCGCCTGTCCATTCATATACAAAGTGCCACAGCGTGCCCGATATACCTATTATTATAAAGGCCAAAAACAAATTAATTTTTTTCATATCATCGCTCCTTTAATTTTATTATATTTTCATTATTTGCGGTTATGCTTTGAAACTTTTTATTGCATAAAGGAAATTAATGTGTTAGAATTACTTATATTTTTTATTTTGGGGGAATTTAATTGAAATCTGCGGACATATGTATTCTGATTGCGATTTTTGCATATCTTGCCGTAATGATCGCTATCGGAGTTATATACTCTAAAAAGAACAAAAGCTCAGACGATTTTTATCTGGGCGGAAGAAAATTAGGTCCTGTTGTAACGGCGATGAGTGCTGAGGCTTCGGATATGAGCTCCTGGCTTTTAATGGGGCTTCCGGGTCTTGCAATGGCGGGCCGATTTGCCGAGGCGTCCTGGACGGCTATCGGTCTTGCAATAGGTACATATCTTAACTTCCTTATCGTTGCAAAGCGTTTACGGCGGTATTCAAGCCGTATTGACGCCTTTACCGTTCCGGATTTCTTTTCAAAGAGGTTCGGCGACAGTAAGAATATTTTAAGCCTTATTTCTGCGCTTATTATTATAGTTTTCTTCGTTCCGTATACCGCTTCGGGTTTTTCCGCCTGCGGAAAGCTGTTTAATACCCTTTTCGGAATGGATTATGTAACCGCGATGCTCATAAGCGCGGCGGTAATCGTGCTTTACACCACATTGGGAGGATTCCTTGCGGCGTCTACGACCGACCTTATACAGAGCATTGTTATGACTGTAGCGCTTGTTGTAGTTCTGATTTACGGCATAAATACCGCTGGCGGCTGGGATCAGGTTGTGGCTAATGTATCCTCTCTTAAGGGCTTTATAAGCTTTACCGCGACCCGCAATCCTGCGGAGACAACAACCGAGCCTTACGGTGTTCTTACAATAATTTCAACCCTGGCTTGGGGGCTTGGATACTTTGGTATGCCCCATATTCTTCTTCGTTTTATGGCGATTAAGGATGCGAAAAAGCTTAAAACCTCACGCAGAATAGCCGTAATTTGGGTTGTAATTTCAATGGCTGCGGCAATTCTTATCGGTATTGTGGGCTTTGGAGTTGCAAAGAGCGGCGCTATCGGCGAGCTTTCCGATACCGAGCGTATTATAGTGGCTATTGCGAAGCTCATAAGCTCACACGGAATTTTACCCGCACTTATTGCAGGAGTTATATTGGCGGGCATTTTAGCGGCGACAATGTCTACGGCAGATTCTCAGCTTTTGGCGGCGTCTTCAAGCGTATCTCAAAATATTATGCGCGATTTCTTCGGCGTAAAGCTTTCAGAAAAGAAGGCTATTATAGTTGCAAGAATTTCTGTAATCGTAATTTCCGTAATCGCAGTCTTTATGTCCCTTAACGAGAAAAGCTCTGTTTTCAAGGTAGTTTCCTTTGCGTGGGCGGGCTTCGGCGCGGCCTTCGGTCCTGTGGTGCTTTTCGCCCTCTTCTGGAGACGAATGAACAAATGGGGCGCCCTTGCGGGAATGGTAACAGGCGGAGTTATGGTGTTTGTTTGGAAGTATGTTATTGCATCTGTTTTTGCAGATACAATACTTAACATATACGAGCTTTTGCCCGCATTTATTTTAGCTTCTGTTGCGATTGTCGCGGTAAGCCTAATAACTAAAGCTCCCGACAACGAGACCACCGAAGTATTTGACGAAGTTAAGGCGATCAAGGATTAAATACAATGGGCTGTCGCGTTAAGGTAAAATTGCACAAACCGAAATAGATTTGTTAAGTTCAAGGCTCCCTCTGACGAGGGAGCTCTTGAGCGTAGCGAAACTGAGGGAGAGGAAAAGTTGCATTTTTATGCAGCGTTACCCCTTCTCTCCCTCCGTCACGGCAAAGCTGTGCCACCTCTCAACTGCCGTTTCGGTCGGTGCTGTTGCTTCGCAACGGTGTCCACAGGACACCCGCACCCTCGTCAGAGGGAGGCAGTGATTTGTGCAAATGTCCTTTAATGTGGCAGCCCCTTTAAAGGAAATTTGATATGAATAAAACAAGTATACTTTTTGTCTGTCTCGGAAATATATGCCGCTCTCCTATGGCAGAATTTATTATGAAGAGTATTGTAGCCGAAAAAGGTGTTTCGGATAATTTCCTGATTTCCTCCGCCGCAACAAGCGATGAAGAGCAGGGTCACGGTATGCACTACGGCACAAGAAGAGTGCTGACGGACAGGGGGATACCCTTTACACAACATTACGCACGGAGGATTACAAAAGAGGACTATAATCAATACGATTATATAATCGGACTGGATTGTAGCAATCTGCGGGATATGCTGGCATTTTTCGGCGGAGACCCCGATAATAATATAAGTCTGCTTTTAAGCTTTGCAGGAGAAAAACGCAGCGTAGCCGACCCTTGGTATACCGGCAATTTTGAAAAAACCTATAATGACATATTACTTGGTTGTAAGGCTTTATATCAAAGCATTTAATTAAATAACAGTATTTTCGGAAGGAGATATAGTTAAAGCAGACTTTTCGGCTTTAATTATATTAGCAGATAATGTACAAGCTTTTAAAACAAGAGGGGAGTGCCCGCAGAGGTGAATTTATTACTAATAGGGGTACAGTGCAAACTCCCGCATTTATGAATGTTGCAACAGCGGCGGCTATTAAGGGCGCTGTGTCGGCAGAGGATTTAAAAACCTTGGGCTGTCAGGTAATGCTCTCAAATACCTATCATCTGCATATACGCCCCGGTGACGAAATTATCAAAGAGTGCGGGGGACTTCATAAATTCACAACCTGGGACGGGCCGATACTCACCGACAGCGGCGGTTTTCAGGTGTTTTCACTGGCTTCTCTTCGCAACATTGCCGAGGAAGGTGTGACCTTTGCTTCTCATGTTGACGGGAGACGGATTTTTATGGGTCCCGAGGAAAGTATGACGATACAGTCAAACTTAGGCTCTACTATTGCTATGGCGTTTGACGAGTGTGTTGAAAACCCCGCCGAACATTCCTATTCTAAGGAATCTTGCGAAAGGACTACCCGCTGGCTTATCCGATGCAAGCAAAAAATGGCGGAGCTGAATAAATCGGAAGCTACCATCAACCCCGAGCAGATGCTTTTCGGCATAAATCAAGGCTGTACCTATAGAGACCTAAGGGTCGAGCATATGAAGCGTATAGCCGATTTAGACCTCGACGGATACGCGATAGGCGGACTTGCGGTGGGTGAGCCTACCGAGGTTATGTACGATATTATAGAGTGCGTAACCCCTTATATGCCGCAAAATAAAATACGCTATTTAATGGGTGTAGGTACTCCTGCAAATATTTTAAATGCGGTTGAACGCGGCGTTGACCTTTTTGACTGCGTAATGCCCAGCCGCAACGCGCGCCACGGTCACCTCTTCACCTCAAAGGGTGTTATAAATCTCAATAACAAAAAGTACGAAACCGATATGTCACCGATTGATGAAGAATGCGGCTGTCCCGTTTGCAAAAATTACAGCAGGGCTTATGTAAGGCACCTCCTGAAAAGTCAGGAAATGCTCTCTCAAAGGCTTGCGGTTATGCATAATCTTTGGTTTTACAATCATCTTATGGAGGATATAAGAAACGCGCTTGACAGGGGCGAATTTGCCCGCTTTAAGGCGGAAAAAGAAATAATTCTTTCTACAAGAATATAATTCTCTTGCAAATAAGGTAAAAATAGTATATAATAGCATTAATAGCTATTTGGAGGGCAATATAAATGAATTTTAATTTCTACAATCTTGCAGATTCATCTGCTACGACCGCCTCTTCGGGCGGCGGTATGCAGAGTATGATCGTTATGGTCATATACCTCGTTGTAATTTTCGGTGCTATGTATCTTTTGCTTATACGCCCTCAGCGTAAAAAGCAGAAGGAAGAGAAGAAAATGCGCGAAAACCTTATGGTAGGCGATGAAATTGTCACTATCGGAGGTATTTACGGCCGCGTTATTTCTCTTAAGGAGGACACTATCGTTATCGAATCCAACAGCGACCACAGCAAGCTTACGGTTGCGCGCTGGGCACTCCAGTCAAATCTGACTGTTCATGACGATACCGCTTCAAAATAAAACTATTCGTAATAAGTTTTGTCCCTCCTGAATATACTTTACTATTCAGGAGGGATTTTTTTATGGGTAAAGACGCGCTTTACGGTAAGGACAAAAAGGGTTATTTAATCTATATTTTAGGATTTGTAATAGGGATTGTTGTAACCGCGGTCTTTATTACGCTTTTTGCGGTCATAATGTATCTTTCGGGATCGGCATTTAAATACGCCCCTGTTTTCGCAACCGTTTCGGTAGCAATAGGCAGTCTTACCGCCGCGTTTTTCACGGCAAAAAAACAGGGCAGTCACGGATTAATCGTAGGAGCGGTTATAGGCGGAATCACATTTATACTAATCACTCTTATCTCACTTATAATTAACCGCGGCGGAGTTACTGTTAACACACTTTTTCATTTTATAATTATAATGCTTTCGTCCTTAATCGGCGGCGTCATAGGTGTGAATAAAGGAAAAAGTCATAAATATATATAAATGTCAGTCTCCCTTGTACTGCTAATGGGTCAGGGGAGATGTTTTATTGAATATAAAATTTAATACTTGTCAATAATATCTCTTGACAATTACGGTCACTTGAATGTAAAATATATAATGTATTGCTATGTGCAAAGATAAGTGTATTAATATCGGCTGTGCTGACCGATATATTTCCATACATAAATAAAAAAATTTGGAGGAAAACTATTTAATGGCAGAAACAAACGAAAAAGATAATAAGAAGAAAGAAGGTACAGCACCCGCGCGAAGACAAACGCAGACCGGGTACAGAAAACTCGCGCAAAAAAAGACGGCGTCGCAGAACAAACGCTCTGATTCCGCGGCTAAGAAAACCGCCCCTGTAAGAGGCAATACAGCCGCACGCAAAACAACGCTCACTAAGCAGAAAACAACGGGAAACACCCGCCGAAACAACGGAAGACAGAACACTAAGCCGCTCAAGATTATACCTTTAGGCGGACTTGGTGAAATAGGAAAAAATATCACGCTTTATGAGTATGACGGAGATATGTTCCTCGTTGATTGCGGTATGTCCTTCCCTGATGAGGAAACCCCGGGAATTGATATTGTAATTCCGGATTTTACCTATGTGCTCGAAAATAAGGATAAAATTAAAGGTCTTGTTGTTACTCACGGTCACGAAGACCATATTGGGGCGATTCCTTATCTGTTAAGGAATTTCAATGTTCCGATTTACGCCACTAACTTGACTATCGGGCTTATACAGGGCAAGTTAAAGGAGCATAAGCTTCTGTCCGACGCAAGGCTTAATGTTACAAAACCGGGTGATGTAATTAAGCTTGGTAAATTTCAGATTGAGTTTATCCATGTGAACCACTCTATACCCGATGCTGTTGGCTTTGCCATAACCTGCCCCGCGGGTACTGTTGTTCAAACGGGCGACTTTAAGATTGATACAACCCCTATTGACGATTATGTTATAGATATAGGCCGTTTTGCTGAGCTTGGCAAAAAGGGTGTTCTGGCACTTATGTCGGACTCAACAAATGCCGAAAGACCGGGCTTTACCCCGAGCGAGAAAATTGTGGGCGAATCCCTTTCAAACCTCTTTAAAAAGGCGGAGGAGCACCGAATAATCGTTGCTACCTTCTCGTCTAACATACACCGTATTCAGCAGATTGTTGACGAGGCGGAAAAGTGCGGTCGCAAGGTTGCGGTTTCGGGCAGAAGTATGATAAATGTCGTAACTGTGGCTTCAGAGCTTGGCTATTTAAAACTCCCGAAGGATATTCTTATAGATATTGAAATGATAAAGAACTATCCGCCGAGTGAGCTTGTGATTATTACTACAGGCAGTCAGGGCGAACCGCTCTCAGCCTTGCACCGTATAGCTTTTTCGGAGCACAGGCAGGTTGAGATAATCCCGGGTGATATGTTTATTATTTCGGCTACTCCTATTCCCGGCAACGAAAAGCTTGTAGGCAAGGTTATCAATGAGCTTATGAAGCGCGGAGCTAATGTTGTTTACGAGCGTATGTACGATGTTCATGTTTCGGGTCACGCCTGTCAAGAAGAGCTAAAGCTTATGATGAGCATTGTAAAGCCTAAGTACTTTATTCCGCTTCATGGCGAGCAGAAGCATCTTATGAAGCACGCGGGACTCGCCCGCCAGATGGGAATACCCGAGGAGAACATTCTTATAGCGGGCAACGGAAGTGTTATTGAGGCTTCGGAAAAATCGCTTAAGTCTACCGAAACCGTACCTGCGGGTAGAGTACTTGTTGACGGTCTCGGTGTCGGCGATGTAGGCAGTATAGTTCTCAGAGAAAGAAAGCATTTAGCGGATGACGGCATAATAATTGTTGCCGTTTCTATTGACGGGGTAACCCGCGAGGTTGTTGCCGGTCCCGATGTTGTATCACGCGGATTTGTCTATGTTAAAGAATCAGAACAGCTTATGCATGATATAAACGAGCTGGTATGCGATATACTTGAACGCTGTTATGACGAAGGAATAAGGGACTGGAACACAATTAAAACGAGAATTAAGGAGAAAGTGTCCCGTTTTGTCAGCACAAAAACGAGAAGAGCTCCTATGATTCTTCCGATTATTATGGATGTATAATTTATTGCGCGGGTTTTAAATCAGCCGCAAAAACTGCCCGCGCGTTACATAAAGCGGCGGAAGGGTGAAAGATATGAAGGTAGTATTATTACAGGATGTAAAAGGAAAAGGTAAAAAGGGCGAGCTTTGCAATGTCTCGGACGGATATGCAAGGAATTTTCTCTTTCCGAAAAAACTGGCGGTAGAAGCCGACAATGCAGCCTTAAACGAGCTTAAAAACCGAGAGGAATCTGCGGCTCACCACAAAAAAGAGGAAATTGCCGCTGCTAAAGAAACTGCGGTAAAGCTTGACGGAAAAACTGTAAATATTACTGCAAAGGCAGGTGCCGGCGGTAAGCTTTTCGGCTCTGTTACTTCAAAGGAAATAGCGGCCGAGATAAAAACAAAACTCGGTATTGAAATTGACCGCAAAAAAATGAATGTTGCCGATATTAAAAATTTCGGTGAATACACAGCCGAAATTAAGCTGTATCAGGGTGTAACGGCTAAAATTACCGTTAAGGTATCGGAGTAAAAAATGGCCGAAGATAAGCTGATTTACGACCTTGAGGGCGGTAGACTTCCTTATTCGGTAGAGGCAGAGCAGGCGGTTTTAGGCTCGGTTATAATTGACCCTTCTTGCCTAAATGAAATCGCAGTACAAATGAAAGCAGAGTATTTTTATATTCCGCAACACAGGGAAATTTACTCTGCAATGTCGGCTATGTACGAGCTTAGCCAGACTATAGATTTTGTATCTCTGCTTGAAAAATTGAAGAGTGACGGCGTTTACGATGAATCGGGCGGTAAAGCGTATTTGACACAGCTTGTCCAAACCGTTCCTTCGGCGGCTAATGTACTTACATATGTTGCGATAATTCGCGAGCGTTATTATGCGCGTTCGCTTATGACTGCCGCTCAGGACATTATTAAGGACATAAACGACAATGAATTAGACTCCGGCAGACTTATCGATAATGCTGAACAGCGTATTTTCGAAATACGCCAAGGGCGGGAGATAAGCGGTCTTACCCACATTAAAAGCGTTATTGAGAACGAGACCTATGACCGACTTTCAAAAATGGCGGACCCCGAAACCAGAGCTGACTATATCGGAATACCCTGCGGTATCGGCGAGCTTGATAAAATGATAACCGGTCTTAATAAATCCGACCTTATAATTTTGGGCGCAAGACCCGGTATGGGTAAAACCTCTTTCGCGCTTAATATTGTAAGAAATGTTGCTATGAACACGGGCAAAACCGTCTGCTTTTTCTCACTCGAAATGACCCGCGACCAGTTAGCACAGCGAATGTTATCAAGCGAGGCAGGCATTAAGAGCGAAAAATTAAGAACAGGCGAGCTTGACGATGATGAATGGACAAGACTTGCTCAAGCGGGAGACGCTCTTTCAAAGGCTAATATCTATTTTGATGAAACCTCGTCCATAACCGTGCCTGAAATGAAGGCTAAGCTTCGCCGAATGAAGCAGGTTGACCTTGTGGTGGTTGACTACTTAGGTCTTATGAAATCGGCGCGGTCAACCGAAAACCGTGTTCAGGAGGTTTCGGAAATTACCCGAAATCTTAAAATTATGGCAAAGGACTTGAAAGTGCCTGTAATAGCCTGCGCACAGCTTTCCCGCGGTACCGAGGCAAAGGGAAAATCGCACAAACCTGCGCTTTCCGACCTTAGAGAGTCAGGCTCAATCGAGCAGGATGCCGATATTGTTCTTTTTCTTTACCGTGAATCGTATTACGATAACGAAAAGGCAGACGATGAGGATAGAAGCGACGAAACCAAAGCAGAGTGCATTGTCGCTAAAAACCGTCACGGTGAAATCGGCACGGTAGACCTGCATTGGGACGGTCAGTTTACAAGATTTACCTCTGTGGATGTGTTCAGATAATGGAAAAATCGGTTTTAACGGCGATAGAGCGGTTTTCTTTGCTTGAAAATACAAAAGAGGTGACCGTCGCACTTTCGGGCGGAGCGGATTCAATGTCGCTTTTATATGCGCTGTTCGATCTAAAGGAAAAGCTCGGTATCGCTCTGTATGCGGCTCATCTTAACCATATGATCAGGGGAGATGAGGCGCTGAGAGACGAGGAATTTGTAAAAAAGCAGTGCGAAAAATTAGGCGTACCGCTTTTTTACGAAAGGATTGATGTTCCCGCCTACGCGAAGGAGCACAAAATGGGCACAGAGCTTGCCGCAAGAGAGGTTAGATATGACTTTTTATCGCGGGTGAGCCGCGGAGCTGTTGCTACTGCACACACCGCGAGTGATAATTTTGAAACGCTGCTTTTTAACCTTACAAGAGGTTCCGCACTTAAAGGACTGTGCGGAATACCTCCGAAACGCGGTATTTTTATCCGCCCTTTGATTCTATGCACAAGAGCCGAGATTGAGGATTACTGCGAAAAAAACGGTATCGAATATGTAACCGATTCTACCAATTTATCCGATGAATACACGCGTAATAAAATCAGGCATAAGGTTATCCCGATTTTAAAGGAGATAAACCCCAATTCCGAAAAAACGGCTGTAAGAGCTGCGGCGGAATTATCCGAGGATAATTTGTTTTTAGAAGAGTGTGCGGATAAATATTTGTCTGAAAACTTTTGCGGTGGAGAACTTGATGTTTCCTTACTGCCTAAAGCACCAATTTTAAAAAGAGCCATAAAAAAGCTTGCGGAAAATTTGGCACCCGATTTGTCGCTTGACAATCTCCATATTAATGAGATTTACAGAATTTGTAACGAGGGCGGTAAAACGGGACTTCCGTTAGGGTATGTCGCCGAAGTTAAAAGGGGTTGCTTGATTTTAACAAAGCAAAATGCCCAAAAGTGCGAAAATTTCAAGTTTGAGGTTCAAACAGAGCGCCGCATTAACGATTTGTTTACAAACGGCGAAAAAATTAATAATTTGTTTTTAAAAAATTCTCTTGACTGTGATAAAATTATAGGAAAATCAGTAGTAAGGACAAGATTGGCGGGAGACAGTATCAGGCTTGCGGGAAGAGGTTGTACAAAATCCCTCAAAAAGCTTATGAACGAGCTTTCCGTCCCGACAGAGCTTAGAGACAGTCTTCCTGTAATTGCGGACGATGAGGGAGTTATCTGGATTTACGGAATAGGTGTTGCACAAAGATGTGCCGTCACGAAGAATTCCCGTGATATTATGATAATTAACGCTTCACGGAGCAAAATAGATAATTAGGGGTTGAACAGAATGTCACTTGATAAAGACGTTGAAAAGGTCCTCGTTTCCGAGGAGGAAATTAAAGAGATTTGTGTCAGATTGGGTGCTGAAATTTCGCGGGATTACAAGGGTAAAAAGCTATTGCTTGTGAGCGTGCTTAAGGGTGCGGTTGTATTTATGGCAGACTTAATGCGTAACATAACCTGTGACTGCGAAATTGATTTTATGGCGGTATCGTCATACAGCGGCACTAAAACCACGGGCGTTGTAAAGTTCAAAAAGGACCTTGATATCGACCCTGACGGTTGCGATATACTTTTGGTTGAGGATATTCTCGATTCGGGTATCACGCTTGCTTATTTAAAAAATGTTCTTCTTGACAGGAATGCCGCCAGCCTTAAGGTGTGTGCTTTCCTTGATAAGCCTGCTAACAGACAAGCAGATATAAAAGCCGATTATGTCGGTAAGGTTATACCCGATGAGTTTGTTATAGGCTATGGCCTTGATTATAACGAAAAATACAGAAATTTGCCTTATGTCGGTGTTTTATCCCCAAGGGTTTACGCTGACAAATAGGAAAGGAGCAAACCCTTTGAACAAGAATTTGAAAAATGTGCTTTTGTATATAGGCATACCGATAGTTTTCATTATGGCTATACTTTCGGTTTCCTATTTATCAAAAAACACGGTTGAAACAAAGTATTACGAAATCGTTAATATGGTAAAGGATAACGAAATTTCCGAATTTCAGCTTAACCTTTACAGCGGTGAGCTTGTTTATACAAAGCGTGATGACGGCAAAAAATATCGTTATACCGTAGCCGACCCCTCAATTTTCTATAACGATGTAAACGAAGCTGTTATGGCAATTAACGAGGAAAACAGCGGTACGGATAAAATTATAAAATACGATTATAAGTCAGGCGGTCAGGCGGCCTGGATTATGAATTTGCTACCGACAATTATTATGATTGCCATTATGGTGGTTTTCTGGATATTCATAATGAAGCGAATGAACGCTTCTATGGGTGCTGACAAGACTATGGGCTTCGGAAAAGCCAAGGTCAAAAAAGATGACGGCAAAAAGAAAACAACCTTTGCCGATGTTGCGGGCGCTGACGAGGAAAAGGAGGAAATGGCAGAGATTGTCGATTTCCTTAAAGACCCCAAAAAGTATAACGAGCTTGGCGCAAAAATTCCCAAAGGAGTTCTGCTTGTCGGTCCTCCCGGAACGGGTAAAACATTGTTAGCAAGAGCTGTTGCAGGCGAGGCGGGAGTACCGTTTTTCTCAATCTCAGGCTCGGACTTTGTTGAGATGTTTGTAGGCGTCGGTGCCTCGCGTGTACGCGATTTGTTCGGCGAGGCTAAAAAGGCTGCCCCTGCAATTATATTTATCGATGAAATCGACGCGGTAGGTCGTCAGCGCGGAGCGGGTCTCGGCGGCGGTCACGACGAGCGCGAGCAAACCCTAAACCAAATGCTTGTAGAAATGGACGGCTTCGGAACAAACGAGGGTGTTATCGTAATGGCGGCGACAAACCGTCCCGATATACTTGATAAGGCACTCCTCCGACCCGGCCGTTTCGACCGTCAGATTACCGTAAACTACCCTGATGTTAAGGGCAGAGAAGAAATATTAAAGGTACATTCAAGAGGAAAGCCGTTAGGCCCAGATGTAAACCTTGCTACAATCGCAAAATCCACTTCAGGATTTACAGGTGCAGACCTTGCAAACCTCTTAAACGAGTCGGCGCTTCTTGCGGTTCGTCACGGTAAAAAGGCGATTACTCAAGAGGAAATTGAGGAGGCAACCATTAAGGTGGTAATGGGAGCAGAGAAGAAGTCACATATCGTTTCGGATAAGGATAAAATGGTGACTGCTTATCACGAAGCAGGTCACGCGGTTGTTTCCTACTTCCTGCCGACGCAGGACCCCGTTCATCAGATTTCCATTATTCAACGCGGTATGGCGGCGGGATATACTATGTATCTGCCTGTTGACGAAAAGGGACATACATCTAAAAATCAGATGTTAGAGCAAATATGCTCGCTTTTAGGCGGCAGGGCGGCAGAACAGCTTACTCAGAACGATGTTTGCACAGGCGCTTCCAACGATATTGAAAGAGCTACCGACTTGGCACGCAAGATGGTGACGAAGTTCGGTATGAGCGATAAGTTAGGTCTGGTAACCTACGGTCATGACGATAACGAGGTCTTCTTAGGGCGTGATTTCTCGTCTACACCTAACTATTCAGAGAAGACCGCCGCGGTAATTGATGATGAAATTGAATCGGTTGTTATGACACAGTACAAGAAGGCGATTGAGCTCCTAAACGGCGCTATGCCTAAGCTTCACGAGGTTGCAAAGGTACTGTTTGACAAGGAAAAGATTTCCGGCGAGGACTTCCGCGCGATAATGGAAGCTTAACTTAAAAGGTTTGAGGATTTAGTATGTATAAATACGATTTACATGTGCACACAAGCGCTTGCAGCTGTTGCGGTGTAAGCACTCCTGAGGAACAGGTAAAAGCCTATGCCGAAAAGGGATATAACGGCATTGTTATTACCGACCATTTTATCTGCGGCTGCAACGGCACTCCCGTCCCGAAAAAGCTTCCTTGGCGTGAAAGGGTAGATATGTATTACACCGCTTATGAGCGTGCCGCAAAGGCGGCGGTGGAGTACGAAGGTTTTAGGGCTTTTTTCGGAGCGGAGTATTCCTACGCGGGCGGTCACGATATACTTTTTTACGGACTTAACAGAGAATTTCTCTACGGTCACCCCGAGCTTGAGGGTATGCCTGTAGAGGATATCTGTAAGCTTTTGCAAAACGCGGGGTGCTTAGTCATTCAGGCGCACCCCTTCAGGGACCGCACCTATAACGATCATTCCGTTAGACCCGAGCTTTACTGTGCGGACGGAGCAGAGATTTTTAACGCCTGCAATTATGATGAGGAAAACCAAAAGGCGTATGACTATGCCTTAAAGCACGGAAAAATAATGACTTCCGGCGGGGATATTCATAACGCTAACGATGGACGCATCGGTCTTGCGGGTATATTTACCGAAAAGCCGATAGAAAGTATCGACATGCTTGTCGATGTTCTTAAAAGCGGTAATTATTCGCTATGTGCAGACGGTAAAATCAAAGCTTTAAAATGATATTATGAGAACGGGAATGTAAAAAATACAGCAGCTTCAAAGGCGGATTAATTAAGCAAAAATAAACAAGCTTGGCAAAAGCACGAAAATAAGGCAAATGCCAAGCTTGTTTGCTTTTTAAGAGACAAATTGGGGTTTGTCTG
>JBGUUB010000053.1:0-47849 GCA_045133355.1 Acutalibacteraceae bacterium | reverse complement strand
CGATTTTTTTGTACATCAATGGGAGGGCGCAGAGACCCTCCCCTACATTAAAAAATTAAATTGGATAAATCGTCTGATATCCTGATATGATTATTTCCTGATTTTCGGGGTACGCTAAATGTGTTAAAACCGAAATCGGGAGTGATACTATGGCGGGACAGATTGCGGATTACAAGGATATGACCCTTTCAAAAAGCCTTGAAGATAACATAAGTCTTATTAAAAATATTTTTAAAAAGGACGCTGTGCTGAGGCTAAGGCGCGTAAGCGTCAGGAATGTGTGCAGTTATGACTGTGCCCTTTTTTATATGGACGGAATGATAAATGCCGAGATTTTAAACGAATCGGTAATTCGTCCCCTTGTTACAAGCAATGCCGAGCGCAAAGAGGACTCCCTTGTGGGCTTTATTGCAAAACAGGTGCTTTTTGCGGGGGAAACGACGCTTTATGACAGTGTAGCGGATATACTTCGCTCGGTTCTTTACGGCGACACCCTTTTACTGGTTGAGGGGTGCAGTCAGGCGATTACAATAAACACCAAGGGTTGGCGCACAAGGGGCATAAGCGAGCCTGATGACGAACGGGTTTTGCAGGGCCCGCGGGAGGGCTTTGACGAGGCGGCGCTTTTAAACCTTGCAATGATAAGGCGCAAGCTTTTAACTCCCGACCTTTGCACCGAAGCCTTAAGGGTGGGCAGAAGAAGTGATACGCTGGTTTTTATATGCTACCTCGACTCCATTGTGGATAAAAGAACCCTTGATGAAGTTAAAAATCGTATTAAACAGCTTGATATGGACGGTATACTCGACTCAAACTACATCGCCGAGCAGATAAGAGACCACCCGCGTTCGATTTTTAAGACCAGCGGTTCTACCGAGCGCCCCGATATTGCGGCGGCAAGACTGCTTGAGGGCAGAATCGCCCTTGTGGTGGACGGAACGCCCGTAGTTATGACCGTGCCCTATCTTTTTTCGGAGAATTTCCAGTCGGACGAGGACTACTACTTAAACTATGCTGTCTCTACGGTGGGGCGGCTGCTTCGCTTTATCTGCTTTTTTCTGTCTGTAAGCATACCTGCGGTTTTTATTGCCGCCACCGCATACCATAAGGAGCTGCTGCCGACCTCCCTTGCCCTTAGCGTAACTCAGCTTCGCGGCGGCGTACCCTTTTCCGCGCTGTGGGAGTGTATACTCCTTATTTTCGTATTTGAAATACTAAAGGAAACGGGGGTTCGTATGCCACAGAGCCTCGGTCACGCTCTTAGCATTGTCGGCGGTCTTGTGGTGGGGCAGGCGGCGGTGGAGGCTCGAATTGTAAGCGCTCCGATGCTTATTATCGTGGCGCTTTCGGGTATTTCGGGGCTTATGGTGCCGCGGCTTAAGGGAGCGGTTTTTTATCTCAGAATCATATATGTTTTATTAAGCGCGGTTTTGGGACTTTACGGCTATATTTTAGGGGTTACCCTTACCCTTATTCATATACTCGATTTAAGCTCCTTCGGCACAAGCAGTACCGTCTCGCTCGACCGTGCGAGCTTTCAAAGCCTTAAGGACAGCATTTGGCGCGCGCCGTGGGAGAAAATGCGCACCCGTCCTTTTTTTAACCGAAATATTATCCGCGCGGGGGAGAAAAAGGCAAAATGAAAAGGCTTATAATATGTGCTTTTACCGCTTGTATGTGTATTACGCTTGTCGGTTGCCGCTTTTCGGCGGCTTCGTCGCAAAACGACCGCCGTTTTATGGTGACGGCGCTCGGCTTTTCCGGTGACGAAAATATTACCGTTACCGCCGAGATTGTGACCGTAAATTCCGAATCGGCTAAGAGGGAGCCTACTCCGCAGGTGCTGTCATATACCGCAAACGGTATAAACGAGGCGCTCAGCGGCATTGCCGACTCCCTTTCAAGGCCTATACTGCTTGAGCATTGCGGCGTTATTGTAATCGATACCGCGCTCAGTGCAAAGCTGTTTGCCGAAATCTGCGATTACTGCTTTAAGGAAAACCGAGTTACCCTTTCGGTTTATATGATAGCGTCCGACAGCCCGAGGGCTTTGCTTGACGGCGAGCCTGTTTCTTCTGTGGCGGTGGGGTATGATATTATGGGTATTATCGGGCAGAAAGGTAAAACGGATAAAATTGATTTTAAAAACCGCTATTTTGAAATAGAGAGCGGACGGGAAAAGGGAGAAGAGGTATTTTCTTTGCCGTATTTTAAAAGAGGCGAGGACGGGGTAAGCCTTGACGGGCTTGCGGTTTTTGAGAATGATGAATTTTCGCATATGTCGGGGGAAATAAAATGACGGCAGAGCCTACCTACAACAAGCATCTTGCAAGCCTTGCGGCAATTTTTGTATTGGGGGACGCGGCGATTGTTTTGCCGACTGCAAATTCGGGAAAATATCCGCTTTTAGGATTTATTATAGGAGCGGCAACGGCGGCTTCAGCGTATTTTATCGGCTTATTGCTAACTCGAATTATCGGCAAAAAATACACATCTGTTTTAGTCTGTTTTGTGGCGGCGTATGCCTTTTATAATGCGGGGCTCAGCTTTATAAGGTACACCGATTTTGCGGACACCCTACTGCTTCCCGAAACCTCAAAGCTTTTAATTGCCGCCGTATTTATAATTGCCGCGATTTATTTGGCTACAAGACGGCAGGAGGTTATTTTAAAGCTGTCATTAATATCGGCTGTTATCGCCATTATAGCAATAATAGCCTTTTTTCTGCTGTCTGCAAAGGATTTTAAGGCTGAAAATATCGTTGTTCGGGATTTTCCTGATTTTAACGAGTTAATAAACAGCACAAAGCCGTATTTTATAAATATCGCACTGCCCGCTCTTTTGATTCCCGTATACAGTACGCTTTTTGTGGGTAAAAAACGCGTTTGCGCAACCTTTTCAGGTCTTGTAACAGGTCTTGCACTGAACTTTCTTTGCCTGCTTGAAAGTCTTTTGCTTTTCGGCACTCCGATGGCAGAAAAGCTCTCTTTTCCGCTTGCCGCCGCAGTAAGCACCGTAACAGTAGGTCAGCTTTTCACCAGAATGGACGGGATAGTATACTGTCTCTTTTTTATGCTGGCGCTTATTAAAACCTCCGTCTGTATGAAGCTTGCCTTTGTTGCATTAAGTAGGGGACGACCTATGTGTCGTTCCGTTAATTTCGCAAAAACCTCGGGAGGGCACAGAGACCCTCCCCTACGAAATGTCAATTTAATACCGTAGGGGTCGGCATCCTTGACGACCCGCGTCTACATTGGTCTAATAAAATGATTATTTTTCCCTTTTTTTACTTTTCCCCTTGAAAACCGCGTAAAATATGGTAAAATTATAATATAAAATAATAACGGCAAGGAGTAATTCACAATGGCAAAAGAAGTTTTAGTAGAAATATCTGCCCGTCATGTTCATGTAACCGACGAGGCGCTTGAAATCCTTTTCGGCAAGGGTCACACCCTTACCCCTAAAAAAGACCTTTCACAGCCCGGTCAGTACGCCTGCGAGGAAAAGGTTACCGTTGTAGGCCCTAAGTCCGAGCTTAAGGCTTCCATTTTAGGCCCCACCCGTCCCGAAACACAGGTTGAGTTATCTATGACCGACGCACGCACAATCGGCGTAAAGCCTCCCGTAAGAGAATCGGGAGATGTCGCGGGCTCCGCTCCCTGCAAGCTTGTAGGACCCGCTGGCGAAATCGAGCTTACAGAGGGCGTTATCGTGGCAAAGCGCCATGTACATATGACCCCCGAGGACGCAGAAAAGTACGGTATTACCGATAAGCAGGTTATAAAGGTTAAAATCCCCACCGAGGGAAGAGCGCTTGTATTTGACGATGTTGTAGCAAGGGTAAGCCCTAAGTACAAGCTCGCAATGCATATCGATACCGACGAGGCTAACGCCGCCGCCGTTCCGGGCAGCTGTATCGGTGAAATTCTTGACTGATAATAAGCCTTTGGGGCTTTATCTTCATATCCCGTTTTGCCTAAGAAAATGCGCCTACTGCGATTTTTACTCGGCATTCTATGGGGAAGAACAGATTGACAGCTATGCCGAGGGTCTTATTTCGCAAATAAAAAATTGGGGCGGCAGACTTTGCCGCCCCTTAGTTGATACGGTATATTTCGGCGGGGGGACACCCTCTCTTTTAGGGGAGCGGATTATATCTATAATCGGGGCGTTAAGAGAGAATTACCGTGTTGCTGAAGATGCGGAAATAACCCTTGAAATAAATCCTACAGGGGATAGCGAAAAAGTCCTTTCAGCCGCTAAAAAAGCGGGGGTAAACCGCCTTTCTGTGGGTGCGCAGAGCGGAGACAACGAAACACTTTCCCTTTTAGGCCGCACCCACTCGGCACAGGATACCCTTAACACCGTAAAGACCGCGCGGAAATTGGGTTTTAACAATATCTCACTTGATTTGATGATAGGTCTGCCAAGCTCCGATTTAACCAGTCTTAGAGCCGACCTTGATTTTGTGCTTTCGGCTGAGCCCGACCACATCTCCGCCTATATTCTAAAGCTTGAGGAAAACACCCTGTTTTACAAAAGAAGGGATACCCTTGATTTCCCCGACGAAGACCAAACCGCCGAGCAATATTTATATATGTGCCGTTATTTAGAGGAAAGGGGCTTTTCTCATTACGAAATTTCTAATTTTGCAATGACGGGCAAAGAGGGTAAGCACAACCTTAAATACTGGCATTGTGACGAATATTTGGGAATAGGCCCGTCGGCACATTCATTTTTAGAGGGTGAGAGATTTTACTACCCGAGGGACAGCCGCGCCTTTTTAAGGGGCGAGCCGCCCGTTTCGGACGGAAAAGGCGGTAGCGAAGAAGAGTATATAATGTTAGCGTTGAGGCTTAAAGAGGGGCTTTGCTTTAAGGAGTATCGTGAGCGTTTCGGTAAAGACCTTAATGACAGCATAAAAAAAGCCGCCCTGCATTTAAAAGAGGCAGGACTGCTTAATGTAAATGATGACAGTATTTCGCTTACCGACCGCGGTATGCTTTTATCCAACAGCATAATAACAAATTTACTGGAGTATCTATAATGAAAACACTCAGAATACATCTTATACGCCACGGCGCGACCGATGCGAATTTTGCGGGGCAGTACATCGGCTGTAAAACCGACCTGCCTTTGTCGCCCGAGGGGCTTAACGAATTAAGACTTTTAAAGGACGATATTGAATACCCCCAAATCGAGCGGCTTTATTCAAGCCCTCTGCTTCGCTGCCGCCAGACAGGCGCGGTGCTTTATCCCGATATGGATATTATCCCCGTCTCCGATTTAAGGGAGTACGATTTCGGCTCTTTCGAGGGTAAAACCGCCGCCGAGCTTGAAAGCGACCCTAATTTTATCCCTTGGACCTCGGGCAAGCTTTCAGCACCTCCCGGAGGAGAGGATAACTCCGAATTTATTAAAAGGCTTTGCGTAGGCCTTAACAAAATTGTAATAGATATGGCGAATGACGGTATTACCGACGCGGGCGTTATTATGCACGGGGGAGCTATTATGATGCTTTTGGGCGTTTCTGCTGTACCGCACCATAAGCCTGTTGAATGGACTGCCGACTGCGGCAGGGGATATTCTATCCGCGTTACTCCGTCGCTTTACGGTAAAAGCGGAGTTGTAGAAGCTTACGATATTATTTAGAAGCATCTCCGAAAATCGCATTATAAGCGGTCTTGGCGGCGCTTATATCCATATTACAGCGTATACGCCATAATTTGCAGGAAGTGATAAGACTGTTAGTAAGCGCCAGCGCGCCTGCCGCCGCAGAGGGGTCTTTTGGAATGTATAGCTGATTGAATAACAAATTAAGCGCTTCGTCTGTCTCTATAGGTTCGCAGGAGTTTTCCGCCGCTCGCTCTATAAAGCAGATATGTCTGAGCGGTGTGCGCATATTACGGCTTAAACCCTCCTTGCCGTTCCAAGGCGAGCCGTAGGCATACGGAATGTTCGGCTCATCATCAAAGAAGCGTACAAACGGCTTGTCGCCGTTCACTATTGTAAGCCTCTCGCCCAAGAGCTTTTGCCATAACATCATATGGGTTGTTTTTCCCGTACCGCTTAAGGCGGCAAGAGCTATACCGACGCCGCTTACTTCAAATACTGCCGAATGGAGCAGAAACGCATTATGCAAAGGAAGCTTATCCGAAATCTTGCGGCAAAGAGCGATAAATTCAAGGTATTGCGGAGAATAATTTCCGTCATTATTTTCGGATTCAATATCCTCTTTTGTTATTACAATCTTTTCGTCACATATAGCATCGTCGGGAACAACATATTCCCGACATCTTTTTTCAACCCCGGAATATATATTGCTTATATCGTAATTTATATCGGCAAATCTGCATTTCATTGTATTTATTCCACCTGAAATTATATGTTCCTTTTTATCTTTAACAAGATATTGATTTAACTTTATTATCTTATCACGCATTAAGTTAAAAGCCCTTCTCTACTGATTATATCAAATTAAAGAGTGAAAATCAATTATTCATTATTTATCAGCCGAAGGCGACTTACATTTTCATTATTCATTTGAAAATCCGTTCTCGCTTAATGAATAATGAATGATGAATATTGAAAAATGAATAATACAAACGAAAATCCGCTCTCTTTCGAGAACGGATTTTCGTTTGGCCCGCCTGAAGGGATTCGAACCCCCGATCTTCAGAATCGGAATCTGCTGCGTTATCCAGCTGCGCCACAGGCGGGTATATAAAGGACAGCTGTTGCCGTCCTTTTTAATTATATTATGCTTCGTAACCGTTGGGGTTATTTTTCTGCCAACGCCAGGTATCCTCGCACATTTCGTCAACTCCGAACTCAGCAGTCCAACCGAGAAGCTCTTTTGCTTTATCAGCATTGGCATAAACCTCGTCAGGGTCGCCGGGGCGGCGCGGGTCGATAACGAAAGGAATTTCAATTCCGCTTGCCTTTTGGAAGGCGTCCTTAAGTTGAAGCACGCTTGTGCCGTTGCCTGTACCTAAGTTTATGGCTTCACAGCCCTTATTTTTAAGCGCCCATTCGATTGCCTTTACATGACCTACAGCCAAGTCAACTACATGGATATAGTCACGCACGCCTGTGCCGTCAACCGTATTGTAATCGTTGCCGAAAACATGGAGCTTTTCGAGCTTTCCTACCGCGACCTGTGCGATATATGGCATAAGATTATTCGGAATACCTTTAGGGTCTTCACCGATAAGTCCGCTTTTGTGCGCTCCGATAGGATTGAAATAGCGAAGCAGAGCTACACACCAGTCATTGTCCGCTGTGTAAAGGTCGGATAAAATGTGCTCAATAAACAGCTTTGTTCTGCCGTAGGGATTAATAGCGCCCAGCGGCATACCCTCTACAAGCGGCATTTCGGTAGCGACGCCGTATACGGTAGCGGAGGAGGAGAAAACGATTTTCTTAACATTAAATTCGTTCATAACCTCTACAAGGGAGAGGGTATTAATAAGGTTGTTATCATAGTACATAATCGGCTCGCGCACCGACTCGCCGACCGCCTTAAGGCCTGCGAAATGGATAACCGCCTCAATACTATTTTCCGAAAAAATCCTGCGGAGGGCCTCTTTGTCCCTTACATCCGCTTTATAAAACTTCACGGGCTTTCCTGTGATTTTTTCAACTCTTTTTAAAGACTCGCTGCTGCTGTTGTCAAGATTATCGACAACCACAACATCATAGCCCGCATTAATTAATTCAACGCAGGTGTGACTTCCGATATATCCGGCTCCCCCGGTTGTAAGTATAGACATAAACATTCCTCCGTTCAGAATTTTACTAATTAATGATATAACAAAAACCGCCCTTTGTCAAGCGGAAAGGGAGAGTGAGTGATATTTATTTTTTTATATGCTGTATTTTAAAAGCATAAAAGAAACCGCCGCATTTTGCGGACGGCTTCTTTTCCTATAGTATTAAAATTAAGCCTTGCCTACAGAACCGAAGAGCTCCATCTTTTCCTTAACGGTAGCCTTGATAGCGGCTGTGCCGTCTGCCAAAAGCTTTCTCGGGTCGAAGCCCTTGCCCTCAAGGTCTTTGCCCGCTTCAATATACTTGCGGGTGGCCTCGGCAAATGCTAACTGGCACTCGGTGTTAACATTGATTTTGGAAACGCCTAAAGAAATAGCCTTTTTAATCATATCAGCGGGGATTCCCGTGCCGCCGTGGAGAACGAGGGGCATTGTGCCTGTAAGCTCCTGAATTTTTGCAAGGGTATCAAAGCTTAAGCCCGCCCAGTTTTCGGGGTATTTGCCGTGAATGTTGCCGATACCCGCGGCTAACATTGTGACGCCCAAATCGGCGATCATCTTACATTCGTTCGGGTCTGCAACCTCGCCGCTGCCGATAACGCCGTCTTCCTCGCCGCCGATAGCGCCGACTTCAGCCTCAAGCGAAAGGCCTAATTTATTGCAGGTTTCAACAAGCTCTTTAGTCTTTGCGATGTTTTCCTCAATCGGGTAATGAGAGCCGTCAAACATAACCGAGGAGAAGCCCGCCTCGATACATTTCTTTGCGCCTTCATAGCTGCCGTGGTCAAGGTGGAGAGCAACGGGAACGGTGATATTGAGCTCCTCGAGCATACCGTTTACCATTCCTACAACGGTCTTATAGCCGCACATATACTTGCCCGCACCCTCGGAAACGCCGAGAATAACAGGGGACTTAAGCTCCTCAGCGGTCTGAAGTATAGCCTTTGTCCATTCAAGGTTGTTGATGTTAAACTGGCCGACGGCATATTTGCCCGCCTTTGCTTTGTTAAGCATATCCTTTGCAGATACTAACATTGTAATTCCTCCGTTGTTAAAAAATTATCTAACTCTATTTTATATCAATATAAGACTAAAATCAAGTATTTATTTATAGAAAGGACAAGTTTATTTACCGGGGTCCTCGTTAACAACCTCGGCAGGGGATTCAAGGAGCTTTGGATTGCGCAGATACTGCCTTATCCGCCTGAACGCCAGCGCAAAATAACTGCCCGAGCAGATGCGTTCATCCATAACCACACCTAAGGGTATACAGCGGTCAAAAACTATTTCACCGCCGTGGCGGCGCGGAACCTCACGCAGATTGCCCATTGTGATAAAAACGCTTGTTGTGCCGAATTCATAGCAATGGTGATAGATATGATTTGTTCTTATCGAGGCAAGGTTGGATATGCAAAGACTGTTGTGGAAGGGGGACATATCAATTATTTTTTTAGGTAACAGCCCGTGCTTATCCATAAATCTGAACAGTCCTACGCCGACTCTGAGAAGCCCCGGTATACTAAGCAGAAATTTAATCATCTTCTCGGTACCGTTCTTTTCGGGAACTTCGCGGTTGTCGGTTACATATTCGTTTATTTTGTTGTTTACATCAAAAACGGTATCGGTCATACCAAAATACATTTTTGACATAGTGCCGTTGTCAAACTCGCCTGATTTAAGCACCACCATAGCGACTGAAAATTCGTTTCTCGCATAGGCCTTGCAGTTGACAATAAACCTGTTAAGCAGGGGAAACTCCGCCGCGGTACGCAGATAAGCAGCGATAATAACCGCCATATGGCTTACGGTAAGCCCCTCCTTGCGTTTTTCGTTAAGATAATTTTGAATGGGGTCGTAGGGAATGTCAAGCGTGACCATATTCATAGCGTCAACACGCTTGTTCATAACATGTGCCGCCACGGTATACATAGGGTCGGTGTTTCTAAGTCTCTTTCCGTCTGCTCTCATTGCAAATCTCCGTTCTGCCGCCGTATGTATAGGCTTTGCCGTTGTCCCCAAGGCGGCACAGGGGAAAATAAATATACCAATGCAATAATACTATATAGCGGAAGAAAATGCAATACTTTTTTAACAAACTGTGAACAAATTTTTGTTTTATTATTAATCAAAACCAACATATAAAAAACGGACGGGCACTGCCCCTCCGTTTTTAGATATTAGAAATTAGATATTATACCGATTAAGGTTTAATTTCGTAGGGGCGATCATTGGCCGTTCGATATCTGAGCTTATCGGGCAGTATATATGCAAACGGGTAAGCTAATGCGCAAACGGCGAGAGCCGTCCATATATCAATAACCGAATGCTGCTTTAAAAAGACGGTTGAAAGGCAGATAAGCACAGTAGCCGAAATAAAGCCTAACTGCCACCAAAAGGTTTTAAAGCGCTCGCAGTGCCAGCTTGTAAAAAGCACCGCAAACGAACCTATAACATGAAGCGAGGGGCAGACATTAGTGTTGGTGTCGAAATTATAAAGCCCGTTAATAACAGTTACAAATATATTGTCCCCTGCGAATTCAGTAGGTCTGAGCTCCTGCTTTGTGGGATAAATAATATATATTACCGATGTTATCGTGTATGTAATCATTATAAAATACATCAGCTTTTTAAAGGCGGGAACATCGAAAAGCCCGGTGTAAAAATGCATTCCGATAAGAAAGACAAACCAAAAATAATAGGCGGGCACAAAGTATTCGCAAAAGGGAATCTTCGCGTCAAGCGCCGCTTCAACGGGGTGATAGTTAAGGGTAAGCCCCCGCTCTAAAATAAGAAAGGTAAGCCCGTAAATCGGCCAGTAAAGCAGTAAAAGCAGATGGCGAAATTCGGGCGAGGTTATGTTAGAGGGTCTTAATTTTCTATAGTCTACCATATGTGCGGTCTACATCCTTAATAACATATTCGCTGATGCTCTGTACGGCACAGCCGCTGAACTCAGACTTCAGAATTTCCGACATTTTTTTAAGCTTTTGATCGTTTTCAAGAAGCTCGCACACAGCGTCGCAAAGTCCTAATACAGAATCGCGCATATCGGCAAATCCGTTTTCAAGGAAAAATTCAAAGTTCCTTGTTTCACAGCCCGGAACAGCATCAATAAAAAGCATCGGCAGAGCCTTTACTGCCGCTTCGGTGGAACTTAGTCCCCCCGGTTTTGTGAGGATTAAATCCGCCGCGTCCATATAAAGCGGCATACGGCTTGTAAAGCCTATTACACGCATATTGTCGGGCAAAGGATACTTTGTAAGAGCTTTGTGAAGTCTTCTGTTGTTTCCGCAAATCACTATAAGCAGAGAGTCGGACGGAATCTGTTGGGGCAGATATTCCGCAAGGGTTTTAATCGGACCGCAGCCCATACTGCCGCACATCAAAAGCACAATTTTCTTGCTTTTGGGGAGTGAAAGAGTACCTTTAGCCTTGTCCTTTTCAGTCTTTTTGTAAAAGTCCATTCTTACGGGTATTCCGCTCGGTATCAGCTTATCTTCCGGAATTCCGTTTTCGGCAAATTCGGGTATAAGCTTTTGGTGGGGGATAAAATACCTGTCAAGCGCAGTTTGATTAACCCCCGGCGAGCAGGTGTAGTCGGTAGCGACAAAATATGATTTTACAGAGCATTTACGGCGCTTTTTAAGCTCGGTCATCATCATGGCCGAAAAAACATGGGTGCAGATAATCGCATCATATTCATTGTCGCTTAAATACTCTTCTAAAGAATCGCAACCCTTTATTACGAGCTCGTAAATAAAGGATTCGTCCCCATCTTTTGGTGGGTGATTTTCCTCAAAACGGTAGCTTACTCCGAAAAGCTTGGGCATTTTTCTGTAGATAAAAATATGCCCCTTGCTTATGATTTTTGATTTTTTCGGTGACCAGAAGGCCAGTGCGTCTCTTATTTCGCAGGATATGTTTTGAGCTTCAAAGCAGCCTTTAAGCGCCCTAGCGGCGGAATTGTGCCCTTCTCCCGTATTACAGGACAGTATCAGCAAGCGCAAATTTTTTCCCTCTCTTCGCGTTTTAAAAGTTTATTTCTAAGACTTATAAGGTGGGGACGGTTGTAGCGTTGAATCATTATAAACGGAATATTACAGACTACAAAAATGAGTGACAGTATCACTCCGACATAATTCTTCCAAATCAGATAAATTCCGACAGAAAAAATGCAGAGCCAGTAATGCACACACTCTGCGACGCAGGTTTCCTTTATAAGTGTGTCTACACTATTGCTTGTTGCATCAAATGTCACTTTTTTCGGAAGCATATCTCTCATAATTCTGCTCATATCCGGCAGATGGGTTTTCCATCTCTTTATTTTAAGGCGGTTGTAGACCTTACCGCAGTTTTCCCATTTGTATATGCGGTATGGAAATTTATATTCGCTGAAAAGGCGTCTCGGCAGGGATTCGCCGATATAATGAGCAAGTATGCCTATCACAGCTACATAAACAATGCTCATCAGCAATTTCATTCAATCACCCAATCGTAAATATTTAAATTACAAATATAATAACACAAAAACTTAAATCATTCAACTGAAAAAATCGATATTTCATAAATAACCTTTAAACACTTGAAAGTTTATTAAAAAAAAGGTATAATATGTATTGTTTGAGCTTTTTTCTCCATAATAACTACGGAGGGAAAGCAATGAATAATAACAGTAACGGTGAAAATCAAAAAAACGGGGGAGACGCCCGCTCAGCTCAGCTTGAGGAAATAAAGGAGTTAGGCTCTGTTGCCTCTGACGGAAAGCATAAAATATACTGTCTGACTGTTATAGGCGAAATTGAGGGGCATAATGTCCTGCCTGAGCAGACCAAAACCACAAAGTACGAGCACATAATTCCGCAGTTGGTGGCTGTTGAGGAAAGCAAAGAGATTGAGGGTTTGCTTGTAGTGCTTAATACTGTCGGCGGCGATGTTGAAGCAGGCCTTGCAATAGCTGAGCTTATTTCAGGTATGAAAAAGCCTACAGTTTCCTTTGTTTTGGGCGGGGGACATTCAATAGGAGTGCCTCTTGCGGTCTCGGCAAAGCGGTCTTATATCGCGCCGTCCGCTACGATGACGGTGCACCCCGTAAGAACCACGGGACTGGTAATCGGTGTTCCGCAGATGATGAATCATTTTGCGCGTATGCAGATGCGTATAACCGATTTTGTCGCAAGAAATTCGGGAATTACCCCTGAGCGCTTTACCGAGCTTATGATGAACACGGGCGAAATGGTGACCGATGTAGGCTCTGTGCTTACAGGCGGTCAGGCGGTAAGCGAGGGGCTTATTGACGAAATAGGGACACTCGGTATTGTTTTAGACGGGCTTTATGAGCTTATTGAAAATCAGTAATCGGTCGGGCAACCGACCTATATACATATTAAGGAGAAGAAGTATGGCAGCTGCTAAAAAGAAAGGGAGTAAAACGCGCGGCAGTGCAACCGCGACTAAAATTCAAAACAAGGAAAAAATGCAGGAATCGGCGGCAGGCAAAAGACAGTTAATGTCTGTAATATGGTTTGCAGTGGCGGTTTTCCTTATGTGCGTTGTGTTTATAAAGGGGCAGAATGTCTGGCTTGCAATACATAACGCTATATTCGGTATTTTCGGTGTGACGGCATATTTTTACCCATTTCTGCTGGGCGTTGTAGCAGTGCTTTTTGCTATGGACAAGGTAGGGGGCTCTATCAACGCTAAAATAATTGAGTCGGGCGTATTGGTGGTGCTTATCGGCGCGGCGGTTGATATTTTTGTAAAGCATAATGAAGCGCTCACCTTCTGGCAACATCTTGTAAATGCTTATAATCTCGGCACAAGCCTTAAAAGCGGCGGATTTTTGGGGGCACTTATAGGTCAGCCGTTATATCTTGCTTTCGGTAAAACGGGTGCGGCGATAACGGTCATTCTGCTTATTTTTGTTTTTGTTATGGTTATAACCGGAACGACACTTATTTCACTTTTCAAAACAATGGCAAAGCCTGTCAAATCAATTACCGAACAGGCTGAATCGGCATATCAGAATCGCATTGACCGTGAGACAGAGGAAAAGAGCGATAAACAGTTAAAGGTGCTAAAGGGCTTTAATGTGGATATTCCGGTAGACGATATTCCCGAAAAGCGCAACCTGAAGAAGGAATCCCTTGACGAAAAGCAGCGAAAGGTTGTTTCAGCTTATTACGACAATGAAAGTTCTGCTGAAAGCTTCGAGGAAATGACTAAGCCGCATAGCGAGGAGGTTAAGGAAGATCGCAAGGAGATTGATAATGCTTTAAATGCGGCTAAAGCGGAGGCTCAGAATAACGAAGCCGAAAAAATAGACTTTAAGGCTGAAACAGATAAGTTTACCGAGCACCTTGAAAAGGAGAGCGCAGAGGCAGAGGAAAGCTATAAATTCCCGCCCCTTACCCTCTTAAAGGAAACAAAGGCGCAGAATGCCGCTTTACTTTCGGCTGAGCTTGACAATACAGCCAACCGTTTGGTGGAGACACTAAAGAGCTTCGGTGTGGAGACAAGGATTGTCGAGGTGAGCAGAGGACCCACAGTTACCCGCTATGAGCTTCAGCCCAGTGCGGGAGTAAAGATAAGCAAAATTACAAACCTTGCGGACGATATTGCACTTAACCTTGCTACTGCCGGTGTGCGTATAGAAGCGCCGATACCAAATAAGGCGGCGGTGGGAATAGAAGTGCCCAATAAGGCGAGCGCGGTAGTAGGCGTCAGGGGAATATTGGATTCTCCCGCTTTTACTTCGGCAAAAAGTAAGCTTACCGTGGCGCTTGGGCGCGATATAGGCGGTAACGCCGTTGTTACCGATATTGCAAAAATGCCCCACGGACTGATAGCCGGTGCTACAGGCTCGGGTAAATCGGTCTGCATAAACTCTATAATAGTAAGTATTCTTTACAAGGCGACTCCCGACGAAGTTAAGCTTTTAATGATTGACCCGAAGGTTGTGGAGCTTGGTATCTATAACGGTATTCCGCACCTTCTTGTTCCGGTTGTTACCGATCCGAGAAAGGCCTCAGGCGCGCTCGGATGGGCAGTAAGCGAGATGGAAAAACGCTATAAAATGTTTGCTGACCGCGGTGTGCGTGACCTTGCGGGATATAACCGCTTTGTTGAACAGTTGGGTGACCCTGAAGTGCAAAAAATGCCGCATATCGTTATAATTATAGATGAGCTTGCCGACCTTATGATGACCGCGCCTAATGAGGTTGAGGACTCAATTAACCGAATAGCGGCAAAGGCGAGAGCGGCGGGCATGCACCTTATAATTGCTACTCAGCGTCCCTCTGTCGATGTTGTTACCGGTGTTATCAAGGCTAATATCCCCACAAGAATAGCCTTTGCGGTGTCCTCTCAGATAGATAGCAGAACAATTTTAGACTCTGCGGGAGCGGAAAAGCTGTTAGGACGCGGCGATATGCTCTTTAGTCCCGTAGGCTCAAACAAGCCTAACCGTGTTCAGGGCTGCTTTGTAAGTGATGAAGAGGTAGAGGCAGTTGTCGAATACATAAAGGGCGACCATTCGGCCGATTATGACGATGATGTTATGGTCGAAATCGAGCGCCAGGCGGCGGTCGAGAAAAAGCAGAAGACAGGACTTAAGGAAGACGGTCCTGACGAAGACCCTATGCTAAGTGACGCTATAAGGGTGGTTGTCGAAAACGGTCAGGCTTCCACTTCACTTTTACAGCGCAGGCTGAAATTAGGCTATGCCAGAGCCGCGAGAATCGTTGACGAAATGGAGCAACGCGGTGTAGTAGGTCCGTATGAGGGTTCAAAGCCGCGTAAGGTGCTTATTACAATGGACCAACTTATGGAGCGCGAGGCGGCTGGAGCTGATGCGGCAGATGAAGAAAAATAAACGGATAAAATATATAGTGGCGGCAACTCTGCTTGCCTCCGCTATTTTTATAACCGCATTCTCAGGCGGTGTTTTCGGAGAACGCTTACAGCAGGTATTTAACCCTGAGGCTGCCTTCGACACCTCGGTAGATTTCGTAAAAATCACCGATGTAGGTCAGGCGGACAGTATTTTGATTTATTCAAATGGCTGTTCGGCGCTTATAGATGTCGGTACAGAGGACAGCGCGGCGGATATTCTTGAAGACCTTGACTCCGCGCGGATAAAGAGAATAGACGCGCTGATAGTTACCCATCTTCATACCGACCACGCGGGTGGACTGCCCGAGCTTGCAAGGTTCAGAAAAATAGATAATCTTATAATTCCCGAGCTTAACGATGATGCCGAGGCCGCATCGCTTGTTAAAACCGCAAAGCAAACGGTGACGGCAAACGGCGGCAACGCTTACACCGCGGTACAGGGAATGAATTTTAAAATCGGAGAATTTACCGTAACGGTACTCGCATATTACGAGGATACGGAGGACGAAAACAATAAATCCGTAATAGTTATGGCGGAGCTTGACGGGATAAAATTTCTATTTACGGGCGACGCCGAGGCTAAAGCCGAGCAGGCGCTGATTGACGAGGGGCTTAATATCGACTGTGATGTTTTAAAGGTCGGCCATCACGGCAGCTCTTCTTCGAGTACCAAGGAATTTTTGAATAAGACAACTCCCGAATATGCCGCAATATCGGTGGGCAAAAACAACATTTATTCTCACCCGAGTGAATCGGTTCTTTCCGCGCTCGAAAACTGCGGCGCACAGGTTTTAAGAACCGATACCGACGGCGACATAACATTTTATGTTGAAAACGGGAAAATAAAAACCGAGACCGAAAAGTGATAAGCACGCCGAGCTTAAATATTCGGCGTGCTTAAATAATTCAGCCAATTATTATGATGCTGTTTCTTTCTTGCTTTCGGACGAAGACGGTGTGCTACTTGCGGTTTTGTTAGGGCATTGTTTACCCGTATGGTCGATTGTATAATTATCCTTAAGTATTAAATCGCTTATAAACACGAACTCGTAACCATCGTCCTTAAGGCATTTTAAAATGGTCGGCAACGCCTCCGGCGTATGGTCGGCATCATTGTGGAAAAGGACAATACTACCGTTTTCCACCTTACTTGTCACCCGCTTGCAAATGCTGTCCGCCGTGGCGCTGTCCTTCCAGTCGAGAGAATCAACCGACCATTGTATTGTTGACATATTAAGGCTGTCGAGGGTTTCTATGAGCGCGTTGTCATAGTCGCCGTAGGGCGGGCGGTGAAGCGTAGGGCAGACGCCCGTTATCGCCTCAATCTTTTTATTACAGCTTTCTATTTCATCTCGCATTTGCTCCTTTGAAAGCTGAGGCATATGCGGGTGGGTGTTGGAATGGTTTTGAATCTGATGACCTGCATCGGATAGAGCCTTAACCGATTCGGGATATTTATCTACCCAAGAGCCTACCACGAAAAAGGTGGCGGGTACATCGTATTCCTTTAAAATATCAATAAGAGTTTGGGTGTCATCGTTACCCCAAGCTGCGTCGAATGAGATTGCAATTTGCTTTTTGTCGGTTTCGACACAGTAAATGGGTAGCTTACGGTCATTGTTGGCAAAGGCACTTACAGAGCCTACCGTTATGCCGACAACCGCTAAAACCGCGACTATGGCGAGCATTATATGCTTTTTTGTTATTATTAAAAATTTCATAGCTGCCTCTCCTTTTGCAGGTGATATTTATTCTATTCAAAAATATGAGGGGCGGCTTGTATACTATTCTGATTATTTTGCAATAAAGAACCTCTGTATCTGATGTAAATTATCAAACACAGAGGATTTCAATATTTTTTGATGCTTTAATCTGTTTCCGAAGCTGATGAATCAGAACTGCCCTTGTAGGAGTTGATGTAGATTTTAACCGATGAATCGGCACTTACCTGCGTGCTGTACTTCGGCTCCTGTTCAAGTACGGTGCCCGGTTCGTGATCCTCGTCATATTTTTCGAGAACCTCGATATTGTCATAAAGGAAGCCTTGCTTTAGAAGCTCTAATTTGGCATTAGTCTCATCAAGACCTAAAACATTGGCTATCTTGACTTCCTTTGGTCCGAGACTTATTGTAAGCTCAATTTTAGTGTCTCTTACAACATCGGTACCCGCTTGTACCGATTGGGCACAGATTTGACCGCGCGGATATTTATCATTAAATTCTTTACCTTTAATTACAAATTCAAATTTTTCGAATATCTCCGACTCGGGTTGGGTTGTGTCAGCAAGGTCAGCATAGTATTTTCCCGTAAGCTCGGGAACGGTATACAGTACATCGGATACCTCTGCGCCGCTGTCTATAGCACCTATTTCATCAACCGAGGGAGCATCTACCGAAATTGTACTGCTTTGAGATTCGGAGTCATTCTTTCCGAAAAAGTCATCCTTGAATACCGTGAAAATAAGTATGGCAACTATTGCGAAAAATACTGCGGCGGTGCAAGCAGAGGAGATAATAACATATTTGGCTGTGCTTCCGCTCTTTTTCGGTTCTTTATTGTTTACAGCCTCTTTCTTTTCGGGCTTATGGGCTACGGGTGCGGCATTCGGCGTTTCGGCATAAACAAGTTCGTTTTTGAACTCCTCAATATTTTTGGTGCGGTTTTGCGGGAGCACCTGAAGTCCGTTTGCAAGAGCGGATAAAACATGGCGGGGAAGCTCTTCGGCAAACTTTGCGGGGACGGTCATAGAATCGTTGTTAAGCCTTTCGGTAGCCTTAGGCGGAACATTACCCATAAGTACCGCAAAAAGTACCGCGCAAAGCCCGTAAACATCTGTATATGCATCGGTATGCATATCTGAATCGTACTGCTCTATTGCGGCAAAACCGTTAAAGAGTACGCTTTCCAGCGGGCTGTCATTAAGACGCAGATTTTTAATGCTGTATTCAGTAATTCGAAGCTTGCCGTCACGGCCTACAAGCACAGTATCGGTTGAAATGCCGCCGTGAATTATTCCGAGGTCATTCATACCCTTAACCGTGTCTATAAGCGGCAAAAACAGAGGTCTTGCCTGTTCCCATTTAAGAGTGCCGCCGTTTTTCGACAGAAATTCGCGAAGTGTTATTGCGGAGATATTTTGAGTTACGCTGTAAACCGTTCCGTTTTCCTCAAAAACATCGGTTATCGGCATTAGTGAGGGGAAGGCGGACTCCTTGATTTGGCGGTTGATATCGATATATTCAATTAAACCTTCGTTAAAGGTGTATTCTCCGCCCTTAACTATACCTACGGTTTTATCGGTATTCCTGACAGCAAATCCTGCGGGATAATATTCTTTAACGGTGACTGCCGAAGACTCCGAATTGTCCCATGCGATGTAGATTATACCTTCGCCGTTGCGATGCTTTGACTGACCTACGGTATAGCGCTCGGAAAGTGTAAAGCCTATAGGCAGGCAATCATCGGGATTTTGCTTGGATGAATCGTAACCGCATATAGGACATATTTTTTCGCCGCCGTTGTCATTCATACAGCCGGGGCAGAGTTTCCAACTGCTTGACATAAGAGTTTTCACATCCTTAAATAAAAACAATTTAAATTATTATACCATACAATAGGCAAAATTTCAATTATTTCTGTTTTTCGGGTAATACAAGACTGAAATTATCGTTCTCTGCTGCGGATTTTTTAAGCTTTTTAGGCTGTGCTGTGTTTGTCACGGGAATCATTTCCTTGAAAACACAGGTGTGGCGTTCGGTTATTACCCTGTCCTCATGAAGTGAGCCGAAATACCAATGCCGGAATTCACAGGAACGGCCGATTTCCTCAAGATAGCCGTTTAGCTTGTTTGTACGGTCGGTATCCCCGCGGCGGAGCAGAATAGCGCTTTTAACAAGGGAAGGCGGTTCGTGAGTAATTATGTAATCTACTTTTAAGCCTGCTTCATCAAGGCGTTTTGCGCCCTCAGCCATTTCAGTAGGCGTCGGCTCCTCTGCACGCCACCAGTTGCCCTGTTCAAGCCGCATATCCTTATCTGTGCTCTCCCCGCCGCCGAAGGTGAAGAAGCTTTTTCCGTCTATCTCAAAAATCTGTCCCCGCATCAGGTGGATAAGATTGCCTTTAATTCTGTGCACCATACCGCCGTGCCAGCAGGTCACCCTTGCGCGGTTAATTTTATCAAGATTATCGTGGGTGCCGTCCACAAATGCGGTTACAAAGCGTCTGGTTGCGAGATAGTCTATAACTTGGCGTTCGGTTTTGTCCCCATTAAATATATATCCGAAATCGCCGCATACTATCAGTATGTCGCCGCTTTTGAGCTTTCTGAAATTGCGGTCATACAGCCGTTCAAGACAGCCGTGCATATCGCCTGTTATGTATACCGTAAATATCACCTGCCGAAAATAAAATTTGGTCTTTAAATTATGAATTCAGTATGCTATAATTATTTAGTAATTTGTTTTTTCTATTATACTACATTTTTAGGGAGATTTCCATGCTAAAAAAGCTATTTTCCATTATTTTTACTGTTATTTTGGTATTTTCGGTTATATCGACCTCTTTGACGGCATCCGCTTATGAGGTTACGGGCCTTGATATTACCGCAAAGGCGGGAATGTTGGTCTCTATGGATACCGATGAAATACTTTACAGTAATAATATAGATAAAAAAATGTATCCCGCGTCTCTGACAAAAATAATGACCGTGACGCTGATGCTTGAAAGCGATAAGTACAATCCCGAGAGTAAAATAGCTATGACGAAAGAGGTTCAGAACCTTATTTCGGGAACGGGAAGTGCGGTTTCCAATTTTCAGATAGGGGAAGAAATAACCCAGCTTGACTTGGTTTACACGGTGCTTATGTCCTCCTTCGGCGACTGTGCCTATCTTGCCGCTATTTATTACGGCGGAAGCGTAGACGGCTTTGTTGAGATGATGAATGAAAAAGCCGTCGAGCTTGGGCTTACAGGCACGCATTATTCAAATCCCGTAGGTCTCCACGAAGAAGATAATTACACCACGGCGCGTGATGTTTATACCCTTATGAGCTATGCATTAAAAAATGAAACCTTTAAAGAAGTATGCGGAACATCGCGTTATACTATCGAGGCTACAAATATGTCGGGTAAGCGTACGCTTTCAACAACGAATTTTTTGCTCGACAATACAACAAATTATTATTACCAGTATGCAAAAGGCGGAAAAACAGGATATACCGATGAAGCGGGACGCTGTCTTGCAAGCTTTGCTTCATATAACGGGTATAACTATATGTGCGTGCTTATGAACTGCCCGCCAAATGCGGATAAGCGATATGAATTTACCGAAAGTGCTGAGCTTTACCGATGGGCATTTAACAATTTTTCCTTTAAAGAGGTTGCAAATTCCACCGACCCTGTCTGCGAAATGCCTGTTGAGCTGTCGCTTGACACCGATTTTGTCTCACTCTATTTTGAAAAACCGTTTGTAACCGTTTTGCCTAACGAGGCGGATGATTCGACAATAGTTGTCAAAACCAAGCTTAAATCGGAATCGGTTGAGGCGCCTGTTAAAAAGGGCGATGTTATGGGTACGGCGGATATTATTTATGCTGAACAGGTTATAGGAACGGTTAATCTTGTTGCGGGGGACAGCATCAAGGAAAGTAAGCTGCTTGTGGCTCTTAAATATGTAAAAAGCTTTTTCGGCTCAATATATATGAAGGTGGTTTATGCCCTTATCGTAATTGCGATTGTTATATTTATTCTGATGATAATAAGGCTTAATATGGCACGCATAAAAAAGAGAAGGGTCAAATATATTCCTTACGGAAAAAAGAAAGGCGACAGAAATGAACATTAAAAGAATTACAGCGGCAGTACTTGCTTTTACACTATGCTTTGGGCTTTGTGCTTGCGGGGGAAGCAAGGATAATGCCGGAGAAAACACGGCTTCCGATACGGAAAAATACGGTACTCACCACGCGGTCATAACTGTGGAAAATTACGGTGAAATAAAGGTTGAGCTTGACGGAGACACAGCACCCATAACGGTTAAGAACTTTGTAGAGCTTGCAAAAAGCGGCTTTTATGACGGGCTTACCTTCCACCGCATAATATCGGGCTTTATGATTCAGGGCGGCGACCCTTTGGGCAACGGCACAGGCGGCAGCGATAAAAATATCAAGGGTGAGTTTTCTTTGAACGGAGTTGAAAACAACATCACACATGCTCGCGGTGTTATTTCTATGGCAAGAAGCGGCTCTGCTTATGAGCAGTATTTAGCATACGGCTACAAGATGAGCGACCTGCCCGAAGAAGCGCAGGCAGACATTAAAAAAGCACTGAATTCGGCATCCTCACAGTTCTTTATTATGCATCAGGATAATCAGGGCTTAGACGGAAGCTATGCCGCCTTCGGCCATGTGACCGAGGGTATGGAGGTTGTGGACGCGATTGCCGAAAACACCGCTGTTACCGATAGCAACGGAACAGTATTAAGCGAAAACCAGCCTGTTATTAAATCGATTGTAATTACAGATTAAATTTTAACAGAAAATCTCCGCCGAATTTTTTTCTCGGCGGAGATTTTTTTGATAATGCGAATTAAAGCTTTCTTCCCTCAAGGTAGAAGCGCTTATCGTCGGCACATCCCATAGAAAAGGTTTTGCGGGGGAGAGATCCGTCCTGTTTAACGGCAGGGAAAAGCTCGTCCTTGCGCATACCTTCAAACAAAAATCCGAGGGTGTTGGGCGTTTTTGCAAGCTCACACAACGAATCTATGCCGTGAATGTAATCAACGCGTGCGTTCGGGTTTTGCTTTAAAAATTTGTCAATATAGGATTGAAGTGTTCCAACTGCCAGCTTAGCGGTGGGCTTTACCGAAATTTCGCGCTGATTACCGCCGTAAACACAGGTGAAGCTCTGCGCGTCCTTACCTTTGTATTCACCGCCCAAGGCATCAACAAAGCCGTTTATAACCTCTTCGGGATTTATGCCGAAAAGCAAGCGGTAAATCGGCTCAAAATCAAGAGAAAAATCGTGAATATTAACTATTTCGACCAAAGCATAGCGAGAATTTTCGGTTTTGTTAAGCCTGTAACATTCCTTTGCGGTAGCAAGCGAGTGGTTGCCGTCACCCACGGCGAAAAGCAGTCGGTCGTCACCCTCACCCGCCAGCTTGGCAAGCCTGTTTTGCAGCTCCTCGGCAGGTTTTCCGTTAATCGCAACGCCTTTTATATGCCCGCTGTTTTGCATTAAATCAAAATCGTAAAGTGCGGGGGCGCTTTGAGCTTGGTCATCAAGCGGCTCAATAACCGTTTTTTCGGGGTCGTCAATAAGAAGCATTATGTGGGGAAGCTCCATCGGGGCATCCTTTCTTATTTCCACCCTTGGCGGAATGCGCTCCGCTACGGTTTCCTCGGTCGCCCTTATAAGGGTATGGCTGTTTTTTTCACAGCTGTAATTTTCCAAATCGATAAGCCCTACTATTCCGCGGCGCACCTTACCGCAGGAAAGTGTGCGTTTCACATATACGAATGTATTTTCATATGTATCAAAAATACCGCCGTCAAGGTAATTTTTCATATTCGCGTTTATTTCCGCGATTTTTGCGCTGTTGTCCTCTGACAGATAAACCTCGGGAAAAACAATATTAAGCGCGGAGGGCGAGTCTCCCACATATTCTTTTACGCTTTTCCAGTAATCAGGTTCAGAGGTGTACTGGTCGCAGGCAATCACCGCCCACTTTTCAAGGTTGTTTTTCGGCAAAAGAATATTTGCAGGCATAAATAAATTGTCTTTCATGCTTATTCTCCTTAAAATTATTAATCCGCCCTCTAAGGCTGACAAGGGCGGATGCATACTATTTATAATATGAAAATTCAACTGCGGAAACCGAATCCTCTGACGGATTGATATAAACCGTTATTCCGTTGCGGCGATCTTTTTCAGAAATAAAGTAGTCAAGATAGTAATTGTTATCTGATGTTCCGTAAAAATGAGACGGAGTGCCCAAGGTGTCGATAATATCGGTAATAGCCATATTATTGTTGATTCCGTTAACATTGAATTTATGGTAATTGCCGTCGGTACTTGTATAAAAATCGTTTTCTATTTTAAATTTGACTATATTGCATTTTTTAAGTTGGGCAGAACTGTTTGATGAATTGTAGAAGGTTGCGGTTATTTTGGCACCGTCTTCTTTTTCAAGCGCTGTTTCCACATAGTCGCATGCATAAACAAGGGACTCTTCGTTGTACTGGCTGCTTTGGGTCAATTTCCACCCCTTTTTTTGGAGGACAGAAAGCTTGGTGGGTACCGTGAACTCATCATCCGCGTAGGTAACATTAAATTTAAATTTTTTGCCGAGATAAGCCTCGGAATAATTTTCTTCATCAAACACGCTTATATCGACAAATTGCGGCATTATTTTATCGTCCGACATAATAGTGGGATGGTTTACACCCTCGGGTGCGGATTTAACTGACGATACGGAACTGACGGACTCTTCGCTTGAAACGGCGTAATCCTTGTCCACAGGACTGCAAGCAGAAAAAGACAGCAATGTAATTACTGTAAGTATCACCATAGACAAGCTAAATTTATTTTTCATACCGTGACCCTCCGAAAGCTTATAATATTATTTTATTCGCCGTAGGCATAAAAGTCAACCTTGTTTTTTATTTCCATGAAAAGTTTTTTAGTTTATAAAACGAAACCTCCGTTATCTTAGTGAACGGAGGTTTCAAAGGCTTGCCCGACTCTTGCCGAACCGATAGATTAATTGCTTGACGAAGAGCTGTTGTCCCTGAATAAAAGGGAAATGCACCATATGCCCGCGAGAGCTATTACAGTATATATAATACGGCTGATAATAGCGGTAGCTCCGCCGAATGCCCAAGCCACAAGATCAAATTCGAACAGTCCGACCAAACCCCAGTTAAGAGCGCCGATTATAACAAGTATAAGACATATTTTATCAAACATTTTATCACTCCTTTTTTAGTATTTTGTGCTGATTATATCCCATTATTCAAAAAAACTGATTTTTTAATTCAAGAAGCAGCTTTAAATTTATTTTTAAAAAATTATTATTCAACAGGCAATTTTTCCTCGAAAGGAATTTCGCCGCAAGGGGCGCGAAGAAATCCATGTTCAGTAAATAATTCTCTGACCTGCAAACCTTATTTATATCAGATGTCCAACTCCATTGCAATGTGGGGAACACCCTCTTCTAAAAAAACATCCGATATTATTTTAAAACCTGATTTTTTATAAAAACCGATAGCATGTTCTTGGGCATTTACTATCACTTTTTTGGGGTTCATTTTATTTTTAATTTCAATCAAGCTTTTTTCTAACAGCTTTTTTCCTGTGCCGTTTCCGTGATGTAAGGTTAATACACGCCCGATTTTAACGGTATGGCGGTTTATGGGAAAGGCTCTTAAATATGCAGATACCCTGCTGTCCTCAAGAAAAAAGCAGTGCAAGCTTTTGTAATCAGCGTTATCCATATCTTGGCAAATTATATTTTGCTCTAAAAGAAATATCTCAGCCCGTGATTTTAATATTTCATAAATTTCCGTAGCTGACAGTTCGTCAAAATATTTAGCAATCAAATCCATCTTATAATATCTCCTGAAACTCTTTTATCAAAATGACGGTGGTGACAATTCTATGAGTCCTTAGGCTTGCAAACATCAACCCAAGCGATGAATCCCGAGTACTTTTCAAGCTCGGATATAGTCAGCTCAATAGCGCTGTTTGAACTGCCGCAGGCGGGAAATACCGTTTTAAACCGCTTGAGCGATTCATCAAGATAAACCTTAGATACTCTTTGTTTTTTCCATTATAACACAAACTTAGCTTCAAGTATAGCTATTTGCATATTTATCGGTTTACTTTATATTGTTTTCGTAAGACGCGCTCATATTTTTTATCCCGAGATTTTCAATAGTTTATAAGAAAAACTTTTGGCACCTTCCAAAATGGAAGGTGCCAAAACCATTCTTTTTTGATAAACAGAATTATTTCATGCTCCATAGTTTGCATTTCATATATATTTTATTTGCGGAATCAACTGTTCACGGCGGTCTTCATTATTTTAACATATTCCGCGACGGGTTCAACGCAAGCCTTGCCGTACTCGGCGCACATTTTAACTATTGCCGAGCCGACTATAACCCCATCCGCCTTTTGTGCAATACTGCTTGCTTGCTCGGGGGTTGAAATACCGAAGCCCACCGCACAGGGAATATCGTTTTTCTCCTTTACAAGGCGCACCATTTCGCCTATGTCGGCGGTTATAGAATCCCTTGTGCCCGTAACTCCCAAGGAAGAAACGCAGTAAATAAAGCCTTCGGCCCTTTCAGCTATCATACCTATTCTCTCGTTTGAGGTGGGGGCTATCATAGAGATTAAATCGACCCCGTATTTTTTGCAAATAGGTAAAAATTCCTCCTTTTCCTCAAAGGGAATATCGGGAAGAATAAGCCCGTCTATTCCTATTTCGGCACAGGTCGAAATGAACCTATCCGCGCCGTAGGAAAAGACAACATTCGCATAGGTCATAAATACCAGCGGAATTTTGACCGTTTTTCTCAAAATTCTTACCATATCAAAAATTTTATCGGTCGTAACCCCGCCCGACAGCGCCCTTAAATTCGCCGCCTGAATAACAGGCCCCTCGGCGGTGGGGTCGGAAAAGGGAATACCGAGCTCAACAAGGTCTGCCCCCGCCGTTTCCATTGCCTTTACAAGCTCGGCGGTGGTTTCAAGGCTCGGGTCGCCGCAGGTCACAAACGGAATAAACGCCTTGCCGTTTTCAAACGCGTTTTTAATTTTACTCATAGATGTTTTCACCCCTGTATCTCGCTATCGCGGCGCAGTCCTTGTCCCCTCTGCCCGAAATCGTTATTACAATAATCTTGTCCTTATCCATAGTCGGCGCAAGCTTTATAGTGTGGGCGACCGTGTGTACGGGCGTATGCCGCTTAAAAAGATAGGCGCATTTTCACAACAAAACAGGCACCGACCGGCTGTTCATTCAGCGTGTCGGTGCCTGTTTTTTATTGCGGTATGGGTTGATTATTGAATATCCGTTACCTGATATCCCCCGTCGGCAACAGCCTTCTTCAAAACATCATCGGAAATCTCTTTTGCCAGAGTTACAACAGCAGTTCCGGCCTTGTGGCTGACTTCGGCCTTTTTCACGCCGTCAAGTGCTTCAAGCGCTTTTTTTACATGCATCTCGCAGTGTCCGCACATCATACCTTCAATTTTTAATGTCTTTTCCATTGTTTTTGTCTCCTTTTCGTTTATGGTTTTTAATTTATTTTTGATTTTATGATCCCGACCCGAATCATGCATCCTAAAGAAATTTAAGCGCAGTGCGTTGGTGACTACGCTGAAGCTGGACAAGCTCATTGCCGCCGCCGCAAACATGGGATTTAACTGCCAGCCGAGCACACTGATAAATACGCCGGCCGCCAAAGGAATACCGATAATATTATAGATAAACGCCCAAAACAGATTTTCGTGAATATTTCGCAGCGTTGCACGGCTCAAACGGATTGCCGCAGGAACATCAGACAGACGGCTTTTCATCAGTACCACATCCGCTGCGTCAATCGCAACATCTGCACCTGCACCAATGGCGATGCCGATATCGGCACTTGTAAGCGCCGGAGCGTCATTGACGCCGTCACCGACCATTATGACATTGCCTTTTTTCTTAAGCTCACGGATTACACTTTCCTTGCCGTCGGGGAGCACACCGGCAATCACTTCATCAACACCTGCCTTTGCTCCGATTGCTTTAGCAGTGCGCTCGTTATCGCCTGTCAGCATCACCACATGGATGCCCATATTTTGCATTTCTTTTATAGCCTGCGGACTGTCCTCTTTGATAATATCCGCAACGGCAATAATACCGCAAAGCGAACCGTCATAGGTAAAGAACAAAGGCGTTTTTCCTTCTTCCGAGAGCCGCTCGGATTTTACTTTAATTTCATCAGGCACAGGGATTTGTTCGCTGATAAATTTATAACTGCCGCCAAGCAGGACAGCACCGTCAAGTAATGCGGTAAGTCCGTTGCCAGGTAAGGCTTTGAACTGCTCTACCTCGCAGGCTTTCAAACCTTCCAGCTTAGCCCTTTGAGTGATTGCCCGTGCCAACGGATGCTCGCTTTTTTTCTCCAACGCATAAGCGATAGACAAAAGCTCCTTTTCGCTTTTGCCGCTTGTCGGAATCATATCTGTAACCCTTGGTTCTCCCCGGGTTATCGTTCCGGTTTTATCAAGCGCCACAATCTGCGTTTTTCCCGTTTTCTCCAAAGATACAGCCGTCTTAAAGAGAATTCCGTTCTTCGCTCCCATTCCGTTGCCGACCATGATGGCTACAGGCGTGGCAAGTCCAAGCGCACAGGGACAGCTGATCACCAATACAGGTATACCTCTCGCCAAAGCAAAGCCTACTGTCTGACCGGCGATAAGCCATGCTATCACGGTTATCACTGCAATGGCAATAACAGCAGGGACAAACACACCTGATACCTTATCTGCAACCTTTGCAATCGGCGCTTTTGTTGCAGCCACATCGCTGACCATCTGAATAATCTGCGAAAGCGTAGTGTCCTCACCGACTCTTGTCGCTTCACAGCGGATAAAGCCCGACCGGTTCAGCGTTCCGGCGGAAACTGCGCTTCCAACCGTTTTATCAACAGGTATACTCTCGCCTGTCAGGGTGGATTCATCTACTGCGCTGTTTCCCTCTAAAACGGTTCCGTCCACAGGGATATTTTCACCGGGACGCACGACAAAGACATCGCCCTTTGCCACCTGCTCAATCGGCACGATGATTTCGGTACCGTCCCTGTCGAGCGTGGCAGTTTTGGGAGCCAGCTTCATAAGTCCTTTAAGAGCGTCGGTTGTTTTGCCCTTTGACCGCGCCTCAAGCATTTTTCCAAGGGTTATCAGTGCAAGTATCATAGCGGCGGATTCAAACTAAAACTCATGCATATAGGACATTACGGCAGCCGTATTGCCCTTTACCTGCGCATCCGTCATGGCAAATAGAGCAAAGGTGCTGTAGCCAAAGGCGGCCGTAGCGCCTAATGCAACCAAAGCGTCCATGTTCGGCGCACGGTGCCACAAGCTTTTAAATCCACTGATAAAAAACTTCTGATTGATAACCATGATTACAACCGTTAACAATAGCTGTAAAAGTCCCATTGCCACATGGTTATTATTGAAGAAAGGCGGCAGAGGCCAGCCCCACATCATGTGCCCCATAGAAACATACATAAGAACGATCAAAAAGCCGAGAGAGGCAATCAGTCGCCTTTTAAGTACGGGTGTTTCTCTGTCCTTCAGTGCGTCTCCTTCGGAAGATGACCGTGTGTTTCGCTCCGTGTTTCTTTTTTTAATTGCCGCGTCGTATCCTGCGTTACGAACTGCCGCTATGATTTCCTCAGCATCGGCAGTTCCCTCCACGCCCATAGAATTGGTAAGGAGGCTAACAGAGCAGGAAGTTACACCTTTCACGCCTGATACCGCTTTTTCCACCCGGGCGGTGCAGGCGGCACAGCTCATACCGGTTACTGTATATTGCTCCATAGTTTATCTGTAACGCCTCCTTTTACTTCATCAGTTTTTGCAGAGTTGCCACTAACTCGTCAATTACTTCATCCTTGCCGTCACGGATATCTCTGGCAACACATCCCCTGATATGACTCGCCAGCAGTTCCTTATTAAAAGCATTGACCGCAGCGTTCACAGCGGCAGACTGGATTAAAATATCCGCACAGTAAGCATCTTTTTCCACCATTCCGCGAATCCCGCGAATCTGCCCTTCAATTCGGTTTAGGCGGTGGATTAGCTTTTTGCGTTCTTCATCTGAGCGGTTTGTTGTTTTTCCACAGCATTCGCATACTTCTTTATCAGACATAGTCACATCCTCCTTATATACCCCAACGGGGTATTATCATTATATACCCTGATGGGGTATATGTCAATAGGGAAACAGCATATCTGCGTGACGGTTCACGAAAGGTTAAAGATGTGCTTAAAACCAAACGGCAGGACGGTTTATACTGTGCCTGTCCGCCTTACGGCTACAAGAAAGCGGACCGTAATAAAAATCAGCTTGTTCCCGATGAAATTACCGCGCCGATTGTGACATATTATTCAAAAAAAGAAGACCCTTTATCGGGCCTTCTTTATTGACGCAAAGTTTTATTTCATACTGTTTTCGTAAGACTCGATCATCTTTTTAAACGTGTGTCCCGTAGTGCAAACATTGACAATACCGTTATCAGAGGGCTCGTTTTCATCGGTTTTTTCGGCATTTTTAATAGATTTATGGCGTTTTCGTAAGCTTGACAAATGTTTCTCAACCGTCTCTCCCGAAAAAATCTTTACCGAAATTTCAACAGTACCTTCTTCGATTGGAGTTACATAAATTTTGTCAATATACCTATTTATGAACGCTGAATCGATAAAGTTTTCACTTGCTTCATTTTCGGCTTTTTGCAAAATGTTACGTATCTCTTCAATTTTTTGCTTGTATTCAGCTCGTGAATTTATTTCATATTCTATCTCCTGAATAGTAGAGTAAACCTCAGCAGACTCGTCCGAAATTTGTTTGTTCATCTCAACAAAATCTCGGTCATTGATTTGCCCTGCAATATTGTACTCAAGCAGTTTTGATTTTTTCTTAGCAAGAAAATCAAGTCGATCTTTAAGCTTTTGCAGTTCACCCGATGAAGTGTCTTTTGCTAATACTTCAGCATACATATTTGTATATTCTTCAATAATCAGCCTTGCATCATCGGCAGTGTCTTTGAAAACTTCATTAAGAACTTCTTTGATTTCTTCTTCATAAATGGTGAACGAAGGGCAAGAATCAGTGCCATTGTTAATTTTGCCACTGCATATCCAACGGGATAAAACATTGCCTTTGCGGTCTTTGCTATCCTTGCGGTAGTAAAGTTTACCACAATGGGTGCAGTACATTTTACCGGTCAACAGATTGGGGTGGTTGCATAGATTTTGTCTGTTCTTGACATCACGGCTACGCCTTCTAAGAACAGCGTTGGCTTTTTCCCAAAGGTCTTCACTGACAATAGCGGGAACGATTTCGCCGGTTTCGTCCTTAAACATAACCCATTCCTCAGGTGGTAAGAACTTTTGCTTTTTGGTAAACATATCTATAATCTTTACCTTGTTGCCTACATAATAGCCTTTATACTTTGGGTTTGAAATGGTGTTAGACATTGTGCTATGGCAGATGCGTTTACCGTTATTGTTGCGGTAACCCTTGTTCCAAAAGATTTCCTCAATCTGCTTCATACTATATTGGTCGGTTGCGTAAAGTTCAAATAACTCACGAACCATTTCTGCCTCTTTTTCATCAATAACTAATCTTTTGTTGTCTTTGCGGTAGCCGAATATACGGCTGTTACCAAGGACAACATTTTTCTTTATAGCCTCTTGATGACCAAACTTAATACGGCTTGATAGTTTTCTAAGTTCGTCCTGAGCAATACCTGACATAATAGTTAATCGAAGTTCGCTATCTTCATCAAGGGTATTGATATTATCGTTTTGAAAAAATACGCCTACACCGTAGGATAGTAGGTCACGAGTGTATTGAATACTGTCAAGGGTGTTACGGGCAAAACGGGTGATTTCCTTTGTAATAACAAGGTCAAAAAGCCCTGCTTTTGCATCACTAATCATATTGTGGAAGTTCTCACGCTTTTTGGTGCTCATACCGGAAAGACCTTCGTCAATATATCCCTCAACAAACTCCCAGTTAGCATTTTTCTTAATAAAGTTACGATAATAGGATATCTGGTTGTCAAGAGAGTTCAACTGCTCGTCCTTTTCAGAAGATACACGTGCATAAAAAGTAACACGCATTGGTATTTCATATATACTTTTAGTCCTCATTAACTGTCTGACAGAATGCACATCCATAAACTAAAATCTCCTCTCAAAATTTTCGTCAATAAATTATTTGTTGTTCATTGTCAAATTACGATATTATATTACCACAACCAAACATAAAAATCAATACTTAATGATTTCTTGAAAGTCGAATTTTATGTTCCCTATATTATCTCAAAACAAAATTAGTCCGAACATTGTAAAATTAATGTCGGGCACAGGAGGTAATATTATGGGAAATGTTTATGGTTATGTGCGAGTATCGAGCATCGATCAGAATGAAGACAGGCAGCTTATTGTTATGGATGAAAATAATGTGCCAAAGGGCAATGTCTATATTGATAAGCAGTCCGGCAAGGATTTTGAACGACCGCAGTATAAGAAACTTGTTAAGAAATTAAAAGAGGGAGATTTGCTCTACATTCTCTCTATCGACAGATTAGGTCGTAATTACGAGGATATTCAAAAGCAGTGGAGGATACTGACAAAGGATATCGGTATTGATATTTGTGTGATCGATATGCCGCTATTGGATACTCGTAACGGCAAGGACTTGATGGGAACGTTTATTGCTGACCTTGTTTTGCAAATTCTTTCGTTTGTTGCACAGAACGAGCGCGAGAATATAAAGAAGCGACAAGCGCAAGGCATTGCAGCTGCAAAAGCAAAGGGCGTTAAGTTTGGCAGACCGGAGTCTCCCTTACCCGAAAACTTTGATAAAATTATTAAGGATTGGGATAAAGGAAAGCTATCAACCGCCGATGCTCTTAAACTTTGCAACATGAGTGAATCTACTTTTTATCGCCGCAGACGAGAATACAATTTAACACATAAATAGTTTTAGCCGTCAAAAAGTAAACTTTTTGACGGCTAATTTTGTAGACCTATTTTACCACAAAAACCCTGTAAAAACAACCCTTTAAAGTAAAAAAGTGAATTTTCATGCACAAGTATATTAATTGTTGACTTAGAATAATATGTTTGTCAAAAAGTTTACCTTTTGACAAACTTCTCAGCAAAGGAGGTATTTTGGTTGTCGAAACAAATACCTAATCATTTAAAACATAAACCCATTTATGTTTTAGAAAACTATTCGCCGACTGATGGTCACTATAAAAATGATACCGATGTAGTAGGTCTATCATTGGGTAAAGCTCAGTGGTGCGACAGCGGGTTCATACCAAGCGTTAAGGTGTGGCGCAAAAAGAATAACCGTTGGTCCAGGCAGAGTGAAGAAACAACACTAACACGTGCTTTAGATTTGGCAACGCTGGTTATAAAAGTTTTAGACTCATTGGAAAACAATAAAGATATTGAGCCGGTTCATACAATTTTTGGTGATTCAAGTATTATAGAGGCTGAAAACAATAATTTACTAAAACAAGAGCTAATTAAATATTTGACAGCAAATAATAAAATGAATCTTAACGACATTAAAGCACATATAGAAATTTTGTATGATGCGATATCAAAATATAAGGATACTCAAAGATAAAGGAGAAAGACAAATGAAAAAATTAGTTGCAATAGTATTATCAGTTGTTTTATTATTTTCCGTTTTACCACTTAATGTATTTGCTATGGATTTAAATAACATAGCTAGCATTTCATTTGCAGATACTTATGTTTATGATGGAACGCAAGACGGTGACGGAAAATTCACAAATTATGGTGTAAAACTCATCACTTCATATGAAAACGGCGAGAGCAGAGAGGAACCTTTTTCTTTTACTGGTCATTATAGTTATGATAGTGGTTACGGTTACCAGGTTGCCGATGGCGAGGTGTTTATTTACGACAATCAAGATGAAATTTCTTGGGAAGTCGGTAATATATATCCTATTACCGCCGTTTACAATGGGGATACGTACACTTTTCATATTGAAGTGAGAGAAAATCCAATTGTAGAAATCTCTATTGATGATTTTAATGTCGTGAAATCGAATGATTGTTTTTCAGAGGAATATGGTGAAATATATAAAATTCATAATTTACTAGGATATATCCGTCCATATTATGTAACATATATAGATGGTAGTAATAGCTCTCTTTGTGGACCTTTTCCAACTGGTGAATACTCATCTGTTGATTTATTAACCACTTGTGCCACCCCCTACGAAGAATGGCAAAGCGGAAACATATACGAAGTCACAGCTTCATTGTTAGGTAAAAGCTGCACATTTAATGTTACCGTTCTTGAAATTGATAACATTGAAGTTGAAGATGTTGAATGTATTGAAAATTATGATGGAAACATGGATGGTTATTGGGATATAAATGATAATTATGTAGAAAATGCGTGGTTTTGTTATAATATATATCCGAACAATGTTACAGTAAATTTCACTAATGGAGATTTTATTTCCGGAAACACTTCTGAAATAGCAGAGTTTGTTGGCTCGTACACTAATTGTTATTCAAATCAATCTTATGACAATCAATGGGGTCTTGGCAATCACACAGCTACAATAAGTGTTTGTGGCGTTGAGAAGGATTACAATGTTAAAGTAGTTGAAACGCCTATTCAAGATATTATAGTTGATGATATGGCTTTTTTTGTAGGAACTCACGGATGGAAAAGTCATGACCCTGACCATGATTGGTATGAATATGATATTAGGCCTGAAATATTAACGGTGATTTTAAAGGACGAAACCGTTATTTCGGGTACATATAACGAAGTTTGTGAAGAACTAGGTTATTACGGTGATTGTCGCTCAGACCAATCGTATGAAAATTTATGGGGTGTTGGTGCACATACAGCAACGATTAATTTAATGGGTTTTGTAAAGGAATATAACATAATAATTACAGAATCGCCCATCAGCAGTATTCAAATTGATGATATTGAAATACTCGAATATACAAATGGTTGGTATGAGGAAGAAACATACATATATTATGATTTCTCACCCAAATTCAGCGTTACGTTTTCTGATGGTAGCGTACAATCAGGATTATACGATGGAATAAATATAGGTGGCGAATACTATAGTTTAGAAATTCAAGACTACACAGACCAATATAATTCACCTTGGGTTGTGGGGAATGCGTATCAAATAACTGGTTCGCTTTTTGGCGTGAGCGACGTTTTTAATGTTACAATAAAGAAATCTCCTATCGAAAGTTTGTCAATCAGTAACATTGAAATCAAAGAGAAAAGTACAGGATGGGAAGAAGATGGAACCTTCTATTATTATAATTTTTATCCTGCTTTTACAGTAACTTTAGCTGATGGAAGTGTTTTGTCAAGTTCGGATGGCAGTTCTATTGAGATAGATGGAGAATTTTACAGTTTATATATTGATGAAAGCGTTCAATACGATGAGCCCTGGGTTGTTGGAAACACTTACGATGTGAAAGGAAGCATTTTAGGCATCAGTGATACCTTCAATGTAACTATCACAGAAAACCCAATAGAAAGTATTGTTATTGATGATATTGATGTAATTGTAAATACGAACGGCTATTATGACAGTGAATATGATTGTTATATTTACTCTCCTATGCCATCCTCTTTTACAGCAATTCTTAAAGACGGTAGCCAAGTAGCATCTGTAGATGGTATGATAGAAGTTGATGGAGAACGCTATGGCATATCATCTTACAACACAAATTATTGGTCACAAACAGAAAACCCATGGACAGTAGGCAATTCATATCAAATGTCGGCCAATGTTGGTGGCTTTTCGGATACCTTTAATGTAAATATCGTTGAAAGCCCCGTAGATAGCATAGAGGTAAAAGATATTGTTTGCATGGAGGGTACAAGAGGACATTATATTGTTGATGAATTTGGAGGCTATTATCGTTATGATGATATCTTTTTATGGCCTGATTTTACCGTAAAATTAAAAGATGGCACACAATTAGAATCTGAGTGGTATGACGAGCCAGGAGGCATGGGAAATCATGGTGTGCTAATTAATGGTGAACTTTATGATATTAGAAACATAATCGACAATCAAGATGAAGAGCATTGGGGTGTGGGAGTACACACTGCAACAGCAGAATTTTTGGGTGCTACCGATGAGTTTAATATAACAATTACCGAAAGCCCTGTTGAAAGCGTTGAAATTGAAGATATAACGTTATTTAATGGTATTGATTCATATCATAGTGGCGGACAAGATTACTATTATATAGAGCCTACATATACTGTAACCTTTAAGGACGGTACTAAAAAAACATCAAAAAGTGATATATCATTGGATGGAGATGTAGCTTCTTATTTAGAAGTTCATTATGACCAGTGGGAAACACCGCTAGAAATAGGAGAAACATATGAAATTTTAGGCAGCTTCGGCCTTGTAACAGATACATTTAAGGTTACAATAGCAGAAAATCCTATTGAGAGCATTGAAGTCATAAAGCAACCCACTAAAACGGAGTATTTAGTAGGTGAATATTATGACTTAAATGGAATGTCATTGAGGATTAATTATAAGGATAGTACATTTGAAGATATAACTGTAGACAAGCTCTGTAATGGCGATGTTGATAACTACAGAACATATTATTTGAACCATATTCAGAAGAATGCTTATATCGATATTCCTTATGGATGTTTTAATAGAATTGGAAATAATTCTATTGAAATCAAACTTTTTGGTAAAACTTGTAACCTGAATGTCCTTGTTAAAGAAAATCCAATTGAAAGCATCAGCATTAAGGAAGATGTTGATAAAGGAATAATAATTACGGTTAACAACACTGATTCCACAAGTTATGATATGAAGCTATTAGATATTGCATATTATTGGTCAGATGAAAGTGTAATACATACTCCAATAATTACCGATAAAGGTATATTCGATGCTACTATATATGTTGATGTTAATAGCTTTTCTATTGGAATTTATGATGCAACTTTCGATAATTATATTAAAAGTAACACACTTCCGGGTAGTGAGTGGTACAATCTAGCAAAACTAATTCGCGAAGAATTAACATACCCACTTTTAATGATGATATATGATGTTGAGCATTTTAATGGAAAGATAACTACTGATAATATCGATGTAATAATTGAAGCAGCAGGTTATATAAACAATCTATGGTATGATGCGAATGAAATAATTTCAGAAACATCTGAGGGAACAGTATATAGTGGTGAAAGCATAAGAAGAGAACTCTCGAAATACTTTGAAATTAATAACATTGACCTTTCACTATCGGAAAACTATGATTCATTATCTGACACCTATACGTTCCCTCCTGCAGATGGCTTTGGTGGTTATGGCTTTGAACGTCCGTTCGCCCTAGCATACACCGATGGCGTTTGGAATGTGCAGATGTCGATATTTGAGGAAAGTAGAGAAATGGAATTTACAACGGTATATCTCAAAATCAACGATAATCATAAGATTGTAAGTTACGATGTAAATTATCCTTATATTTCTCAATTAAATATTATTGTTCCAAAACCTATAATCGGTGAAGAAATTTCCGTTAATTATCGACCGGTTATCGAGACCGCACCGTCCGAAAACGCAGAAAATGTTCAAATGCTTTGCTCTTGGCTTGTTTCAAATGACGGTGTTAATTATACATTATGCAATGCCGGTGATAAGTTTGAAAATGGTAAGTATTATGCATTATACAATGGTGCAGGTACTGTCAATGGTACAGATAAGGATACTGTTTGGCTCTGCAATGATATGGTATATACTACAACGTCTATACTATGGGAAGGCGAAGCAACAGATGTCATTTTTACCACAGGTAAATTAATAGATTATATTTGTGGAGATTTGGATGGCGATAACGAAGTTACTGACTGGGATGGCGTATTGCTAGCACGTTATCTGGCAGGTTGGAATGTTGAAATAACAACACTTGATGTATTAGATATCGATGGTGACGGTGAAATTACCGACTGGGATGGTGTTGTTTTGGATCGCTATCTCGCAGGTTGGAATGTTTCAATAGGTTAAGAGGAGAATTTCAATGAAAAAAGTAATATCTATTTTAATAGCTTTAGTTTTAACATTTGCTTTGTTTTGCGTTCCCGCTTCCGCAGCAGGAACGGGCACGCTTGCACTTTCAAACGCTGAAGGAAAACAGGGAGATACTGTTACGGTAAATGTAAACCTTAACTCCAATCCGGGACTTATAACAATGAAATTTACAGTTTCTTGGGGAGATGGTTTAGAGTTAACCGGTGTTTCTAACTCTGGGTTGCTTGCTGGCTGGACAACACCTGCACCTACAATTAGTTCTCCGTATACTCTGCGTTGGGCTGATTCACTTTCAACAACAAATAGTACTAAAACAGGAAAAATTGCAACACTTACTTTTAAAATAAAGGATAATGCAACAGTAGGTAATAAGACCGTTACGTTAACTTTTAGTGAATCTCGTGATGCAAACGGCGGGAAAAATACATTTGGTAATGCAACGGCAACTGTTAAAGTGAATTGTAAAACTCACTCTTATGGCAATACATATACCAAGATAAGCGATACACAGCACAGTAGAACCTGCTCTGCCTGTGGTAATGTCGAAAAGACTAATCACACTTGGAATGGCGGTACAGTAACCAAGACAGCTAACTGTAAGGAAACCGGTACTAAAACCTATACATGTACTGCTAATGGTTGCGGTGCTACAAAGACAGAAACCATAGCAAAAACTAATAATCATACATATGGCAGTTGGGGTCAGACTAAAGCACCTTCCTGCACCGGTAAAGGCACAGAATCTCGTACTTGTTCAACCTGTCAAAAGGTAGAAACTAGAGATGTTGCGGCAACCGGACATAAAATGGGATCTTGGTCACAAACAAAAGCTCCCACTTGTACTACAAAAGGCACTGAACAAAGAAAATGTACTGTTTCGGGATGTTCGTATACCGAAACCCGCGATATAGCTGCAACGGGTCATAATATGGGCAGTTGGAAGACTACAAAGGAAGCAACTTGTGAAGCAAAGGGTGAGCAAACAAGAAGTTGCTCTAAGTGCTCACACAAAGAAACAAAGGCAATCGATGCACTTGGTCATAAGTTTTCTAACCCCACCGTAACGAAACAACCTACTTGCACCGAAACAGGTATTGAAAGTGGAAAATGTACTCGTTGTAACAAAGAAACCACAAATACAATTAAGGCAACCGGACACAACTTTAGCGATTGGGTAGATACCAAAGCAGCTACATGTACTGAAAAAGGTGCTCAAGAGCATAAATGTTCAAAATGCAATACGGTTGAAAGCCGCGAAACTGATGCTCTTGGACATGATTTTGATAAGCCCGTAGTAATTAAAAAACCCACCTTAACTGAAAAAGGTATAGAGGAAGGCGTATGCAAAACTTGTGGAGAAAAGGCACAATCAGAGCTTCCATGTGCCTTCAAGGATGAAACAACAGGTATAGAGATAAAAACTGATGAAGGTGTCTTCCAAGAAGGAACTGAAATTAAAATTGAGGTTATTGAGAAAGAGCATACCGAATTTGAAAAAGTAAAGACCGCTCTTAAAGAAGTGGGTAGTAATTTCGTTGCTTATGATGTATCAGCAATTCGCGATAATGTCGTTGTACAACCTAATGGCACTGTAACTGTATCTTTTAAAATACCTGAAGGGTTTGGCAAAAATGTAGCAGTTTTCTATATTAGCGATGATGGTATTAGCGAAAAGTTAGAATCTGCTATTTCAGAGGACGGCAAAAGCATTTCTGCAACACTATCACATTTTAGCTCGTATGCAGTTGTTGAACTTGATGCGGCCGACACTGAAACTAATGTAGATAATGTTACAGACGAAAATTCAAGTAATAATACACTTTGGATAATTATTGCTATCGTTGCTGTAATCATTATTGCGGGCGTAATTATAGCTATAATCTTTATAAAGAAGAAAAAAATAACTGAAGATTAAAATATTATATTAAAACAGGCCATATTTTTGGGTATATTCTAAAATATGGCCTGTTTTTATCTGCTTAAAGAAAAATCAATATATTTTGATATGTTTATTGATTTTTAGCAAGATAGTAAGCAAGATAATAAGCAAGATAATAAGCAAGATAATACGTAAAATTAAGAAAATGTATGATTAGTCAATTTTTTCATTCAGTGATAAAATGTAATATTAGTTAGTTTTAAGATTGGTATAATTCGTTATAACACCGGCATTTTGTGTTGACATTGTGTGCATAATGTGTTACAATATGCATAGAATAATAACGGAGGTGTATTATATGGAGTCTACTAATTTAAATATTCGGACGGATAAGGAAGTTAAAGCACAGGCTGAAAAGATTTTTGATGCTTTAGGGCTTAATATGACTACTGCTGTTAATATCTTTTTAAGACAGGCTATCAGAGAGAACGGAATTCCTTTTGAAGTAAAGTTGAATGTTCCTAACGAAACTACCGCCGCTGCTATCCGCGAGGGAAGAACTATTGCTTATGATAAAACTGCAACCGGTTATGGTAATATGGCTGATTTAAGGGCGGCACTTGAAGCATGAAGTACGAAGTTAGATTTACAACACAGTTCAAAAAGGATTTAAAACTCGCCAAGAAGCAAGGTAAGGATACGGAAAAACTTTTCGCAGTAATTGAAAAGCTAGCCAATGGCGAACCTTTGGAAGAAAAATATTGCGATCACGATTTAAGTGGTAATTACAAAGGTTGCCGAGAATGTCATATCGAACCCGATTGGTTACTTGTGTACGAAGTTATTGACAATGTCCTTGTCTTAATGCTATATAGAGTTGGCAGTCATTCAGATTTGTTCCGATAGAAGTTAAAACACAGCTTTTTCATTGAGATTAAGCTGTGTTTTTCTATATTCGCTCAAAAAAGTGTATTATATGGGCAAAAATTCGCTAATTTTTATGTTTTTTCACCTTAATTAAAGATTTCTTGAAACTCAAATGTAACCTTTTTATATTTATATCAAAGAGTCGCGGCTCTTAATTTTTTGTGTAAAAGAGGTTAAAATTATGAAAGAAGTAAAAACATTGTATGAGTTCAAGCACAATTTCTACTCCAAATTGTATACTGCAATGGAGAAGAAAAATAAGACATGCAAAGATCTAAGTACTAACTTGGGTAAAAATCCCGGTTACATCAGCCGCATTATGTCGGGTAAAATAGAGCCTTCGTTTAGTATGATATTCTACATTGCCGAGGCACTTGGAATAGAGCCTAGAGACCTATTTTAATTTTCGATGACCTGTCAGGTCATTTCGCAGTCAGAACTATTGACAGCATTTAAAATAGGTGTTAAAATAACAATGGTTTATTTAATAGGGTGAAACGAAAAGGATATTCGTTTCTTTGTCAGCTAGTAACTGGCAACGGATTTTCTATACGAAAATCTGCCATAAGCAGGAGTGTATTCAAAAGATAACGAAAATGCAATGTTCCGAGAGGGTTAATTGCGCTTGTTTGTTATGCTAAACTATACTCCTGTGTATAGGAAAAGGCAAAAGGACAGCAAGTTAGCACTTACCTTTCGGGGTATGTGCTTTTTTGTTATCTTTTTGCCTTCTTTTTATGTTTTGTTTTCCGGTAAGTGACGGGAACAAGATAAACACATAAAGGAAGGTGGTTCAAAATGATTGTATTTGATGTAGGAAGTTAGTTGCGCCAAAGATTTGGCGCCGAGAGCTACAGTCTGAGTTCTGCGACGGACTGAGAATCACTAGCAGAAAACCTTTGAAGTTGGGTTAGACTTCATCAGCCGATGCTCTAAGGCTGATTATCTGTAGGACCGAAGAAAAGTGGAAGTACGGAATTAAAGAGCTATCACGGTTCTGGCAACGGACAGGGTGATATATAGAAGATAGGCGACACATTTTTAATCGACCTATTACGTTGCCCAGGTTTATGATTTTCCGCAATAAATCAGAACCCACTTTCACGCAGTGGTCTGAAGAAGGTAAGTAGGAAAAGTCGTGATATACAAAGCCCCTCACAAAGGCGATGTGAACTAAAAAGTGCGGATAGCAGAGCCGTTACGAAAATAGACTTGTTCGACTGCGAACCTGCGAACACGGCAGACCGGATGGTACAGTGTGACAAAACCACTTGTGCACAGTGGGCGAAGATGCAAAGTGCAATATACAGATCTGCTTTCACTTATGGCAATCTGTGAACGAAAATAAGTGCATAACGACGGCTCGGATTCAGCCGGAGTTACTGACGAAAATTTATGGAATCCACGACGTTTGAGAGTTCCGTCGGTAAATAAAACTGCTCATGCGGTGGTGCTACCGTCCATTAAGGGAATTCTCCAGCCCTTACGGGAATAGCATACGAAGTTTCCGGGATTTAATCGTAGCTTAAATACTAAATGAAAATCCCCGCCGAACGAGTCTTTAGTCTCGGCAGGGCTCTGATGCCTTGCACTCGGCGTAGCGTCAGCAAACAATACAAGGTTGTTTGCACTCTTAAATTTTAAGAGAACACGCACGGAAAATCTATTAATCTTGCGTTAAAGTGTAAATAGATTAAGCCAAGTACTAACCTTATTTTACAACAGAATACCAGAACAGAATTTTCTTTTCGATATGATTTATGACTGTCTCTTCGAGAGTGTATGATTTACTTTTCGAGAGCTAGTTGCACCTGCGCCTAATCAAAACTTGGATAAGATTAAAGCTTCTCGGCTCTCTGCAAGTTGTCATTCGCTTTAGTGAATGACAAGCTGCAGGAAGCCGAAGAAGGTAACGAAGAACTTCAAGAAGCAGGTGCTATGACTATCATTTCTATGATGATAGATGATTGTCCTTTAGAAATGATTTATGACTCTCTTTTTGGGAGCCGAGCCGTTTCTATTGGACGAAGTCAGATAGAAACGGCTCGGAGACGCAGTCGGAGAGCCGCGATGAGCAGGGCATAATACCCCGCGTCAAAGAAGAATCAGTAAGAAATGGAAGTTCGTACACACCTTTGACAGTGGGTGTATTATGCCCTGCGGACTTTCCCTTTAAGAGCCATATGGGTTAATTATAGATTAATCTTAGATTACTGTTAAAGATGAATTTATTTGTAATTATGATGTTATTAAATATGGCTCTTGTATGATTGATGATGTATTTTTCGATATGCTTGATGATTATAATTTCGATATGTTCTATGATTATAGTTTTGGAATGATATTTTGAAATTACTATCATTCCCTAAAAAAGGATTGTGCTGACCGTCCGTTTGAGATTATTTTCTTTTCGATATCAGGTCAGCACAATCTGCTGAAAGATTTTTTATGATTCCCGTTTCGAAATGATATATGACTTTCATTTCGAAATGAGCAATGCGTCCCTATTTTCATTTTGAAATGCTTTATGACTGTCATTTCGAAATGAGGGGGCAGAATCTTCGTCCACAGAATTATTTTCGTCAAAAGAATCGGAAATATTTTATTGACGAAAATACCCCATTTTATATGTTTTTCGTACATAGCTTTTTACGCAAGGCTTGGTCCCTATCTTTGCGTTGAAATAAATTTTTTAGAGAAAGGAGACGGTTTGCTATGTCAGATTCTAATAATATTACAGTGCTAAATCCGGGCTTATATAAGAACTTGCTTGCTCAAGTTGAGTCTATCTATAGGCACAGCAACGAGCTAAGTTTTAAAACACGGGCTCGGTACTTTGAAGCAACAAAAAGGTTCTGTAAGTTTTTAGCCGATAATTTTCGTCTGCAAAACTTCAAGAACGTGGAAGACCGGCACTTTAAAGCCTACGTGGAGCATCTTAAAGAAAACAACTCCGCGGCAACTATTCAATCCGATCTATCCGGCATTCGTTATTTCCATAGAAAATCAGGCAGTAAAAATAGACTTTCTAAAAATGATAAGCTATCACTGCCTAAACGTGCAACAGGCGTTAAAGACCATTCACTATTAGATAAAGAACTTGTCCGTATTCGACAGTTGGCTATCAAAAAAGGTCGACAGGATGTGGTTATTGGCTTTGACTTTGCCAGTGAATTTGGTTTAAGGCTTGAAGAAATCTGCACCCTTAGAGTTGAATACCTTATGTCCGCATTAAAGACCGGACAGCTTGTCATAAAAGGCAAAGGCGGTCAGACAAGGGCCATTGATTTAAGTGCAAAGCAACGCAGTATTATTACCGATAATTTAAACTATGCCAGGTGTTCAGGTCGATACCCACGAGATTATTTAATCTCAGGCAGCGAAAAGGGCGGCGTTCAACGAGAAAAGCGTTCATTGCAGAACTGGATGAGTTATAACAGAAAATACTTTATGGTAGAAAACCGTGAGGATTTGAGTGAAGACGGTAAAAAGAAAAGAACCGAGACAATCTCTTGGCACAGTCTGAGACACACTTATGCACAAAGGACTTATGCTGAAGCATTGCAAGAGAGACCAAAGAAAGCACGAAAGATTGTAAGCGAAAACTTAGGTCACCACAGAACCGAGGTAACAAGAATTTACTTGGCCGATAAGCCGAAGAAAAAGTAAGCTATTAATTAAAATGATGAAGGAAGAATTTAAATTGACTACAATATCCTGTTGACGAAAATCTGTAGGATTGATATATAGGGACAATCAAAGGAAGTAAAGGTCGGGCGATTCAAAAGCCCGAAGTATATGGCGGTGGCAACCCTGCCACCGCCTGTAAGGAGAATTTATATGTTATATGTTTTGAGTAAAGCAAATAAAAAACGTCCATACTACTAGTGAGTAGAAAGGAAAATATATGAAAAAAGATAATAAGCTACAACTTGAGATTATGACAAGAGAGCTTAAACTTCTTTATTATAACAACTATCTTTTAAAGCACGGTGTTATAACTAAGCGTGAGCACGATAAAATGAATCTTGCTATAATCTCAAAATACGGAAAAAGACGTCGCAATGAACTCGGCGAAATTTCGTTAGAAGATCGTCTTTCTTCCGCCCGGCACATTTAATATGTGCCCTTACATAAATTTTTTAAAGCTTATTATCTTAAATGAGTTGACAATATATCAATATTATGATAGAATATGCATAGAATAATTACAGGAGGTAATTTTATGGCAGCGATTAGACCCAGCTCTGATTTGAGAAATAAATATAATGAAATATCTGATTTTTGTAATCAGTTTAACGAGCCTGTGTTCATTACTAAAAACGGAACAGGAGATTTAGTTGTTCTCTCTAATGCAGAATACGAAAGACTTTGCGGTAAGGCAGAACTGCATAGACTATTAGATGAAGGCTTGTTTGCAGTTAAAAACGGCAATAGCCGTCCGGCAAGTGATGTATTTTCTGATATAGAGAGGAAGTTCGGATTTGACGGAGTATAAAATTGTTATTGAAGAAACAGCTGAGAACGATTTAGTCGGTATTTTATCATATATCAGCGATACACTTCACGAACCGGGTATTGCGATGAAAATTTACGGGTCGATTAAGAAGGAAGTATTAACTTTAAATAAAATGCCGTTTAGGTATGCTGTTGTTAATGAGGAGCCTTATCGTTCTATGGGGGTTCGCAGAATACCGGTCGAAAAATATACTGCTTTTTATATTGTTGATGAAAACGAAAAAACAGTACATATTTTCCGAATCCTCTATAACCGTAGAGAGTGGCAATATTTATTGTAATACAGATAAGCTTATGACGATTTAAAGGCACGAACTTTTCTCAGTTCGTGCCTTTAATAATATCTATACAACCACTCTAAATCCGTATGTAATCTGCCTTTCATAGCCTTTTACAGTGCGATTTTTACGAGTGAAATTCATATGTCGTACAGGACAGATGTTATTAACCATCTGACCGCCGATAGAACCGGCCTGCTTAGCGGTAAGGTCACCGTTGTAACCCTGCTTTAAGTTAACGCCAACCTCGTTGGCAGCCTCCATCTTGAAACGGTTGAGGGCGTCTTTAGCCTCAGGTACTACATTCTTAGCCATTGTATTTTTCTCTCCTAAAAATTTTTCTCTTGCGTTTGCATTACTATTTTGTGCGAACGCTTTAATTATATTATAGGTAAATAATGATTTTTTTGCATTTTTTTGTCGGCGTCTTTATAAAATTTTTAAATTTGATAATTATTATGTTTACATATAAGTAATGTTTTATCTTACTAATATTATCTAAAGAAAAACCTGATATTGTAAAATAGAAGGGCGAGAGGGGTAATGTTATGGGTAAAATATACGGTTATGTAAGGGTATCAAGCGTAGACCAGAATGAAGACAGACAGCTTATTTGTATGAGCGAGAATAAAGTGCCCGAGGGAAATGTTTATATTGATAAGCAATCGGGCAAGGATTTTGAGCGACCGCAGTATAAGAAACTCGTCAAGAAATTAAAGGCGGGTGATTTGCTCTACATATTGAGTATTGACCGATTGGGGCGCAATTACGAGGATATACAAAAACAGTGGCGGATACTGACTAAAGATATTGGGATTGATATTTGCGTGATTGATATGCCTTTGCTTGATACCCGAAACGGCAAAGACTTGATGGGGACATTTATTGCAGACCTTGTTTTGCAGATACTTTCATTTGTGGCACAAAATGAGCGAGAAAATATTAAAAAGCGGCAAGCACAAGGCATTGCTGCCGCAAAAGCAAAGGGTGTTAAATTCGGCAGACCGGAATCTCCATTGCCTGAAAACTTTGATAAAATTATTAAAGATTGGGATAAGGGTAAACTCTCAACTGCCGATGCCCTTAAGCTCTGCAATATGAGTGAATCTACCTTTTATCGCCGCAGACGAGAATACGAATTAACACACAGATAATTAAAGCCGTCAAAAAGTAAACTTTTTGACGGCTAAATTTACAGGTTTATTTTACCATAAGACCTCTGTAAAAGCAACCATTTGTAGATAAAAACTGAAATTTTATGCAGTAATAAATAAAAGCTGATGCAAAACACAGTATTTGTCAAAAAGTTTACTTTTTGACAATATTGGTATAAGGAAGTGAAAATTATGAATGTTTGGTGTATGAACTTAAAAGATAACAGAAATAAAGAAACGAGAAAAAAATCCATTAAAGCAAGGCAATGTTTTGATGATAAAATTTTGGCTGTTGGATGGGTTGATGTAAGTGCCGAAAATGCAGCCGATTATTTTCAACAACTCACGGAGCATTATAAAAACGACATAAAAGAATTGCGGAAAATCCGCGAAACCTTTAATGCTTTAAATAGCATAAAGAAAGGTGACTTGGTATGGGTTTATAATCCGCATGATAAAAAATATTATATTGTCAGAATTAGGGATGAAATTCTAAAACTACACAAAGAAAACGAATATAAAGCAAAAGATATAAGTGTATATATTGAATTTGATAAATGTATATGTGTTGGAAATTATATTGAGCTTAATAAATATATAGATCATCGTCGTATAAGGTTCAACCTAACGGTGAAGTCACTGTAAACTTTAACATACCTGATGGATATGGTACTGATGTAGCAGTCTTCTATATTTCGGACGCCGGCACTTACGAAAAGCTTGAATCCCTTGTAAGCGAGGACGGCAAAACGGTATCCGCAAAGCTTAATCATTTCAGCAGTTATGCAGTATGTAAGCTTGGTGTGAGTGATTCTGCGAATACAGGTGTAGCTTCCGAACCCACAGAACAGTCCACAGAATCTAATAATACAATTTTGATTGTTATTGCGATTGCGGCAGTTCTCTTAATCGCAGGTGCGGTTATTGCGGTGATTATAATTAAAAAGAGAAAACTTTCAATATAATTTATCACTAATCAACAACAAAAACAGCGGTTTGCATTTTTTGCGAGCCGCTGTTTTAATATCTGTATGGAAATGTTGATGACCTTTTTGGAATTTTATTTGCTTGACAGTTATCAATTTTGAGCCTATAATTAGCTTAAGGAGGCTTAAAAAATGGATTATAGATATGATACACAATTACTCATTGAGGGAAACGGGCTTGACGAGGACGCGATAAACGATTACTTCACCGAAAATTTCAAGGGCGACTGCCTTTTAGCTGTCGGCGATGACGAGCTTATCAAAATTCATTTTCACACCAATGAACCGTGGAAGGTACTTGAATACTGTGCGGGATTAGGTGAAATATTTGATATTGTAGTTGAAGATATGGACAGACAGTCAAGAGGTCTTAAGGGATAATAATGGGGATAAAAAAATCGGGGTTTGTAGGGATGATTGCAATAGCTAAACCTCGGCTCCCTCTGACGAGGGAGCTGTCGAGCAAAGCGAGACTGAGGGAGAGAAAAGGTTGCGTTTTTATGCGGTTTCATTTCTCTCCCTCCGTCTTTTTGCTTACGCAAAAAGCCACCTCCCTCG
>JBGUUB010000052.1:0-2070 GCA_045133355.1 Acutalibacteraceae bacterium | reverse complement strand
CTTCGCGGTCTCCTGCGTTTTTGTATTATTTTATTTTGCGGCGCTATATTATTCAAAAACAAAAAATACGGCTCATAACCCGGCAAGGGCTATGAGCCTTTTGTGTACAAATCGAAAAGAATACTTGCAAGTATAAAGCACAGCAATATAATATTAATTTATGCTCGCTTTAGTAATGAAAAATTGCTCAAAAATGAACGCTGTTTATAAAATGCATACTGCCTAAAGAGCGTGTTTTATCGCATAATAAAGTACTTAAAGCACTTTAAAGCATTATTTGCCCGATTTTTTTCGCAGAGTTTACTACTATACGAAAGACATTATAGCACAATTTTTAGGATTTTGCAACTGATTTTATAGAATTAAGAATAATTTTTTTATAACTTTTTTATTTTTAATCTATAAATTTGCTAAACACTTTAATTGTTTATATGTAAAAAACCACAATAATATTATAATAAGTAGTCAAACCAACCGTCATAAAAAGGAGGACGTTATGTCAAAAAAAGGTGAAAATATCTATAAACGCAAGGACGGCCGCTGGGAAGCGCGCTACAAAAAAGGGCTTAGTCCAAACGGAAAAATCATTTACGGCTACTGCTACGGCAAGACCTTCAAGGAGGCGCGCCAAAAGCTTGAGCATAAAAAAATGCTGATGTACACCGGGCAAAGCGACAAATCCGCGCCTGCGCCGAAGGTTTTCGGCAAATACTGTGACGAATGGATTTATGTAAGCAAAAACAAGCTTAAGGAATCCACCAAGGCAAAGTACTCCTCGATTATTGAGAAATACCTTAAGCCTGCCTTCGGCGAAATAATGCCGGCGTACATATCAACGGAAAACGTTGTCGGCTTTACCGACCGGCTGTATTCCGAAAACAACCTTTCGCCCAAAACCGTGCGCGATATTTTGGCTGTGCTCAGGTCGGTGTTAAGGTATGTTTCGCGGTTTGACAAAAGCGCGGACTCAATCGAGGTTTACCTGCCGAAAAACAGCCGCAGGGAAATCCGCGTTTTAACCGCGGAGGAGCAAAAGCTATTTGTTGAATATCTTACGCGCGATATGGATTCTTTCAAGTTCGGCGTGCTTTTCGCGCTGATGACCGGGCTTAGAATAGGCGAGGTCTGCGCGCTTAAAAGGTGCAACGTTTCGCTTGACGAAAGAATCGTGCGCGTTCGCGGAACAATGCAAAGGGTAAAAAACCTGAGCGGAGAAGGCGGCAAAACAAAGGTCATCATCGACAGCCCCAAAAGCGAATCGTCGGAAAGGGAGATTCCGCTTACAAGCTCGGCTTACAGGCTGTGCGCCGGATTTATCGGCGACCTTGAACCCGGGGCTTTTTTGCTGACGGGCAGCGCGGAAAAATTTATCGAGCCGAGAATTATGCAGTACCACTTAAAAAAATACAGCCTTGACTGCGGAATCGAGGGACTGCATTTTCACGTGCTGAGGCACACCTTCGCCACGCGGTGCGTCGAGGTTGGCTTTGAGATAAAATCGCTCAGCGAAATTCTCGGTCATTCCTCTCCGAGAATTACGCTTGACAGGTATGTCCATTCCTCGATTGAGTTCAAACGGCAAAATATGGATAAGTTAAAAGACGCGGGGCTATAGTTAAATACTGTACTCTGACATAAAACCTTACAATCACTTTTTTTGTATAAGCAGTCAAAAAAACAGTCATAAATCAAAAAAAACGGCGTTTTGTTCAGGAAAACGCCGTTTTTTTCGCTTAGTAGTAAACTCTGCGAAGTGTCGATACACAGCAACATACGCAGAGCAAAAAGCTGAAATTCCGTTTCGGGTGCGGCAACAATAACGCATAAGAGGTTGCGGCGGTGAAAAATGAATTTGAAACCATAAGGTACAACGACAACATACCGGCAAAGCTCGAATTTTGCAGCGGCAGGACTGAAACGCAAAACCACTGGCACAACGAGCTTGAACTGATTTATGTGTGCGGCGGACAACTTGACGTTTTTGTTTATGAAAAGCGCTTCAAGTTAGAAAAATATAGTGTATTTTTAATAAATGTTCAGGAAGTACATAAAATTATAGGCGAAGCGGAA
>JBGUUB010000051.1:0-3014 GCA_045133355.1 Acutalibacteraceae bacterium | reverse complement strand
GTTTCAGCCTTTGCCGTTTCAGCCTTTGCCGTTTCAGCCTTTGCCGTTTCAGCCTTTGCCGTTTCAGCCTTTGCCGTTTCAGCCTTTGCCGTTTCAGCCTTTGCCGTTTCAGCCTTTGCTGTTTCCTTTGCCGTTTCAACTGTTGCGGAATTTGCAACGGTTGGCAATTCTACAGATTTAACCGCGCGTTTTTTGGCTGCGGGAGCGGTCTCCGGGTCAAATTCCATATGGAGCACCGCTTGATCGAGATCGCGCAGATCATCGCATACAAGGCCTATAATGGCATTGTTTGATCTCAGTTTGGTGATTGCCTCCAAAAGGCTTAGCGGGTCCTTAATTTTGGATAAAACATCCAGTGTTTCAGCTTTTCCTGGGAACTCAAAAGAGTTATTGATTGCATTGTAGATACGCTCAGCGCGTAAAGAAATAAATTCACTTTTTTTCATGTTTTCCGTTTCTCCGTTTTTTACGTCGTTTCAAGTTTAATTATAGTTATAAAATGCTAAATTGCAAGATATTTTTTACAAGAATTTTAAAAAAGTGTGATTTATGCCAGGTTTTTAAAGTGAAAAATAGGCCGTTTTAAGCGGCCTATCAATTTAAAGATGTAACAACAACCCTTATATAGTAGCACAGTTATGCCGTGCCGACAAATTCGTCAACCGCATTTGAGATCGCTGTCGCAATTTCCTTTTGATGCACCTTATTGACCAGATATGCGATATCGTGATCGTTTGTGATAAAACCGGTTTCAACCAGGATCGCGGGCATCGCGGTATGTTTGAGCACATAAAAGCCGCGGGTGGATTTTATGCCTCGGTTTTTGGCCAAAAACTGATCTTTCAATTCCCTTTGCACAATAGCCGCCAAGCGTTCGGACTCCCTGGAGCCCTCGTAGTACCATGTTTCAATACCCTGCGCCGCCGGATCTGCCGCGGCATTAAGGTGAATTGAAATGAACAGATCGGCCTTTTCATTGTTCGCGATCTTAGTCCTGAACCCTAGCGGGATAAAAGTATCCAGCTCACGTGTGAAAAATACATCATAGCCGCGGGAGGCCAGTTCACCGCCTAACAGTGCCGCGATTTTCAGTGAGAGAGCCTTCTCAGTTACGCCAACATTATGATTGACCGCGCCTGGATCATACCCGCCGTGCCCTGGATCTATACAGATCTTCATTTTTTTCCCTCCTCGCTGTTCTCATTAATCGCCTTAATCGCACTTTTTATTTTAGTCGGAATCAGTCCGGTATAGCCGAGCCGCCCCAGGTTCTCAAGAATTGACCCGGCCTCGTTTACACAGTATGCCGCGATCGCCGCGTTGCGTAAAGTCCCGCCGGTTCCAAGCACCTGATCTAAACCGTTACCCACGCATACGACTGAAAAGATAACCGCCTTTTTGATAATGCCTTTAAAACCTGTCGAACTGGACCATACGTGTGTTTTACACGCCGCGGCCATACCGAGCAGATAATCCACGGCCACAAAGGCAAAAAGCCACTGCACTGCCACGTCAATGCCTCCTACCGCAAAGGCAACCGCACCGCCGACTGCCCCGCCGGCAAAAGCGATCGCGTTGTAACACTTCGGCAATAGGCTATCCACTGTTTCAAGCATCTTAATTACCTCCGGCGATTAGCCTATCAATAATCCCGGATGCGCTCGCTGCGCCGTAGTCCCACACGATCGCGTCAAGCTCCTCAAGTGTAGTAGCCGCCTGGGCTAATTTTTCTAAATAGGTGCCATAAAATACGATCCTTTGTACTTCCTGCCTTAAAAGCCTTGCAAGCTCAATCAGCTGATCATAGCTGAGCGGGTGCACGGTATTTGCTTTTGAGATCCACGGCTGGGTGATGTCCTCAGGCTTAACGGTACCGCGGGAGATCTGATCCTGCCAGTCCAGAATTGTGCCCGAAATTCGCAAAAGGGCCTTATCATCATAAGCAAAAAGATCCTCTTCATACTCCAGCCCGCCCGTATCCAGCTGGTGATTTTTTGCGGCGTTGAGCTCCGCGATTTTATCCGCTTTTGCCTCATCAAGGCTTTTTGGCGGAATTTTCACGATCTCAAATCTGCGGCCGTCACCGTCCGGAGTAATCTCTTTGATGTAGCAGCTGTTCGCGTTGCACCATGCCGCAATATCGGGATAATCATCGTCGTCGCGGAATATATAACCTGGATAATATTCACTACTCATTTTTTAACCCCCTCTATTTCCAAAAACCTATCGCAATAAAGTCAAAATTTCCCCCGCTGATAAATTCACGGCGTACCGGGTCATAAACATTTCCTTTAAAGTATGTAGTGGTTCTTTCGTACCATCCGGGAACACCAACATAAGTGCCGCCAGTGGCTGGGCTTGTCATTACCAAACGTGGTTCCTCAGTAAAAGCAGCGGGGAAATTAATTACTTCGTCCGCACTTCCTGAGCTGAAAAAAATTTGAAGGCCGGATTTGAAGCGCACCAACCCCCCGGCTCCCAACACCGACTGACTCTCGATCTCGCTAATAGTTATATTAGCGGTAGTATTCCCTGACTGGTTCGCGGTAAACGTCGCAACCGTAGACCCGTCAACATTTATTTTAAGTTCACCATCCCCCACGGTAGGCGCGGCGGGCACTGTGATATTTGCGGTAGAATTTTCCGCCTGGTTTGCCGTGAACGTCGCAACCGCCGAGCCGTTAACATTGATCGTGAGCTGGCCGTCGTTCACCGTAGCTGCCGGTGGAATGTCCTGCAGTGTAGCCAGCTTTCGCCAGTATGCTGTATCTGTAGGCGCGTGCACATTGCCCGGACCGTTCGCCGCGATACACTCATAGACCGCACCGGAGAACATCGCAAGATTGCCCGCGGTGTAGGCGTATGTATTCAAGTAGCTGAAAACGCCGCCCTGCATCACATAATAAACGTAATCGCCCAGGTATTTAAAAAGTGCATTAAAATCAGCGCGCTCCGGTGCAATACCGCCCTCATCAAGCGGCTTTTGTGTGACCTGCGGAAAAAGTCCGCTGGTC
>JBGUUB010000050.1:0-3390 GCA_045133355.1 Acutalibacteraceae bacterium | reverse complement strand
TCATCCGGTAAGCCTTTGCACAAGGCCACTGAGCCAGGACATGAGATCCAGCGGTATGCGCTGCTGGGCGAAAACTGTGCATGAGGTCCAGGCATATCACACCCCCGCTTTGTACATTGCAGTCATAAAATCCGCGAATTTTGACGGATCTAAATCCTGAACCTTAGGCACTCCGGCTGCCTTCAAATATGAGGTTACCGCGGCCATTTTTCCGACCTTTGCGGCCTTAATTGCCAGTGCGCGGATATCGTCAACGGTTACGGCTTTCAGCGCTGTATCATCGGCCTCCGGTGCCTTTGCAGGCTCTGCTTTTGCGGCGGGCTCTGCGGCGGGTTTAGGGTCGTCCATAAAATCAAAATCCAAAGGGTCGGAACCTTTAGCAGCGGGTTCGTCAATTATGGCTACTGTTGCCTCCAGGCCGTCCGTTGCCGTTTCCTTTGCCGTTTCCTTTGCCGTTTCCTTTGCCGTTTCCTTTGCCGTTTCCTTTGCCGTTTCCTTTGCCGTTTCAACTGTTGCAGAATTTGCAACGGTTGGCAATTCTACGGATTTAGGCTGACGCTTTTTAGCTGCGGGAGCAGTCTCCGGATCAAATTCCATATGCAATACGGCTTGATCGAGATCGCGCAGATCATCGCATACAAGGCCAATAATGGCATTATTTGATCTCAGTTTGGTGATCGCCTCCAGGAGGCTCAGCGGGTCCTTAATTCTGGCCAAAACGTCCAGCGTTTCAGCTTTGCCAGGGAACTCGAAAGAGTTATTGATAGCATTGTAGATACGCTCAGCGCGTAAAGAAATAAATTCACTTTTTTTCATGTTTTCCGTTTCTCCGTTTTTACGTCGTTTTCAAGTTTAATTATAGTTATAAAATGCTAAATTGCAAGATATTTTTTACAAGAATTTTAAAAAAGTGTGATTTACGCCGGATTTTTAAAGCGGAAAATAGGCCGCTTAAAACGGCCTATGAGAGTTTATAGATGTAACAACAACAACCCTATAGTAGCACAGTTATGCCGTGCCGACAAATTCATCAACCGCATTTGAGATCGCTGTCGCAATTTCCTTTTGATGTACTTTATTAACCAGGTATGCAATATCATGATCGTTTGTGATGAACCCGGTCTCCACCAGGATCGCAGGCATTGCAGTGTGTTTGAGTACATAAAAGCCGCGGGTGGATTTTATGCCGCGGTTTTTTGCTAAAAACTGATCCTTAAGCTCCCGCTGAACAATGGCCGCCAGGCGTTCGGACTCCCGGGATCCTTCATAATACCAGGTTTCAATCCCCTGCGCCGCCGGATCTGCCGCGGCATTAAGGTGAATTGAAATGAACAGGTCGGCCTTTTCATTATTTGCGATTTTAGTTCGGAACCCCAGCGGGATGAACTGATCCAGCTCACGGGTGAAAAATACATCATAACCGCGGGACGCCAGCTCACCGCCTAACAGTGCCGCGATTTTCAGCGCGAGGGACTTTTCTGTTACCCCCACATTGTGGTTAACTGCGCCGGGATCATACCCACCGTGTCCTGGATCGATACAGATTTTCACTTTTTGCCCTCCTCACTGTTCTCATTAATTGCCTTAATCGCGCTTTTTATTTTAGCCGGGATCAGTCCGGTATACCCGAGCCGCCCCAGGTTCTCAAGAATTGATCCGGCCTCGTTTACACAATATGCCGCGATCGCCGCGTTGCGTAAAGTTCCACCGGTACCGAGTACCTGATCTAGACCGTTACCAACGCATACGACTGAAAAGATAACCGCCTTTTTGATAATGCCCTTAAACCCGGTCGAACTGGACCATACGTGCGTTTTACACGCGGCGGCCACGCCGAGCAGATAATCCACAGCCACAAAGGCAAAAAGCCACTGCACTGCCACATCAATGCCTCCTACCGCAAAGGCAACCGCACCGCCGACCGCTCCGCCGGCAAAAGCGATCGCGTTGTAACACTTCGGCAATAAGCTGTCCACTGTTTCGAGCATATTAGTTACCCCCGGCGATTAGCCTATCAATAATCCCGGATGCACTCGCTGCGCCGTAATCCCACACGATCGCGTCAAGTTCCTCAAGGCTGGTAGCCGCCTGGGCTAACTTTTCTAAATAAGTGCCGTAAAATACGATCCTCTGCACCTCCTGCCTTAAAAGCCTTGCGAGTTCAATCAGCTGGTCATAGCTTAACGCGTGTACTGTATTTGCTTTAGAGATCCACGGTTGCACGATATCCTCCGGCTGCACAGTACCGCGGGAGATCTGATCCTGCCAGTCCAGGATTGTGCCGGAAATGCGCAAAAGGGCTTTGTCGTCATAAGCAAAAAGGTCCTCCTCATACTCCAGCCCGCCGGTATCGAGCTGGTGATTTTTCGCGGCGTTGAGCTCCGCGATTTTATCCGATTTTGCAGTATCAAGATCCTTTTGTGGAATTTCCACGATCTCAAATCTGCGGTCCTCACCGTCCGGCGTAATCTCTTTGATGTAACATCTGTTTGCGTTGCACCAGGCGGCGATCTCCGGATAATCATCGCCGTCATGAAATATGTAACCCGGATAATACTTCTCATCACTCATTTTTAACCCCTCTATTTCCAGAAACCTATCGCAATGTAGCTAAAACTTCCGCCAGATATGTATTGATGATCTTGCGGGCTGTACACGGCGCCAACAAAATATGTAGCATCTCCTGTGCCTGTGTACCACCCGGGAACCCCTATATTGCCTTCAAGGATGGGAGTTGTCATTTGTATGGTCGGCGGGGCAATAAAGGCAACGGGATAATTAACTGCTATGTCCGCACTTCCCGAACCAAAAACAATTTGAATCCCCGATTTGAAGCGCACCCAGCCGTTTGTTCCTGACACTGACTGACTGTCGATCTCGCTAATAGCTATATTCGCGACAGTATTTCCGGCCTGGTTCGCCGTGAACGTCGCAATCGTCGATCCGTTAACATTGATCTTAAGTTCGCCGTTATTCACGGTAGGCGCAGCCGGTACCGTAATGTCTGCGGTGCTATTTCCGGCCTGGTTTGCGGTGAAAGTCGCAACCGCCGAACCGTTCACGTTGATCGTGAGCTGACCGTCATTTACAGTGGTTGCCGGGGGGATATCCTGCAGTGTAGCCAGCTTGCGCCAGTATGCTGTATCTGTAGGCGCGTGTACATTGTCTGGGCCATTCGCCGCGATACACTCATAGACCGCACCGGAAAACATCACAAGATTGCCCGCGGTATAAGCGTATGTGCTTAAATAGCTGAAAACGCCGCCCTGCATCACATAATAAACGTAATCGCCCAGGTATTTAAAAAGTGCATTAAAATCAGCGCGCTCCGGTGCAATACCGCCCTCATCAAGCGGCTTTTGTGTGACCTGCGGAAAAAGTCCGCTGGTC
>JBGUUB010000049.1:0-1519 GCA_045133355.1 Acutalibacteraceae bacterium | reverse complement strand
ATATGTATTAACCGATCCTTGCTATCTTATCAATGACGATGCCGCCTGGCGCAGATACTGCGATCTGATTTTTGACGAAAAAGGCTATTTTTGCGCGGATAACGGCGCCGCCTTTATTGCCGAGCAGCTGGGAACCACTGTGCAGGTAGCCGGCACCGGCTACGGCGACTGGACTAATTCTTTAGCATGCGTAAAAGGCCGTAACCGCCTTAATAACGGTGGTTGTTTCTGCGCCGATGCGGGTATGGTATGTTTCTGCGAGCTTACGCCGCAGGTTGAGAGAGCACTCCGCGATTTAGGCCCTGGAGCCTATGCGGAAATTGAGGCCGAGGATCCGGTATGCGAATTTGATTGCTCTAACCGCGACTGGACCCGCATAAAAATTACCGACGGCGCCAGCGTTTACATGTCGGAGGAGTGTGACTTTTGCGATGATGAGGACGATTACTAATGGCTAGAGATTTACTTGCTTTTGCCCGCCAATGTGTGTGGGTATTTTTGGGGCTTTTCATTCTGGCCTTAATTTTCTGCTAGGAGGTAACAATGGGCTTTTTTGACGAAGAGAACCGCGTCATTATGCGTGAGTTCCTGGACGACGCCGACTTTTACGAGGACGGCGATCTTGAGGATGACGGGCTGATCAACTTATCCCGCTATGATAATAGCGTTGCCGACGACCTGGACGCCGGAGACGCTCCGGAACTTGAAGGGGAGGATCGATAATGGATGCTGTTATTTTGAATTACAAAGCCGGAAGGCTGCAGCAGTTTGCCAGCGCTATGCGCGGACGTTTTACCGCCGTGAAGGGTAAATACGAGATCGTTTTCACAGGCGACGACTGGAAAGAGGACAGCGTTAACGTTTTCCGCGGTAACGGTCGCGGGTGGGATCTGATTATGCTTTTTATCATCCGGTATATCGTTATGACCCGCCGCGAAAATGAAGATCTGAGCATACTGATTAGACCTACCGATCGGAGGGCTTGCAATGAGTAACCCGATAAGGATTAAAGGGGTATTGTATGACAGCTTATCCGCCGCTTGCAGAGCCTACGGCGTAATGCTACAGACCGTCCTCCTGCGAATAAAGCGCGGTGAAACGGTGGATCAGGCGTTCATCGGACGCGATCGCCGGATCGGTTCGTTATCACTGCGGAAATACGGCCCGTTTGAAATTGACGGTAAGACCTATAACAGCCTTGTAGACCTTGCCTATGCCTACGACCTGGATCCGTGCACAGTATACCGCAGATACCGCACAGGACTGCGGGGCCGTGACCTGGTGCGACCAACCAGGAGGAAAAAATGAAGATAATTTTTATCGACCTGGAAACGTTCAATCCAGAGCCTAAAATGATTAGCAACGGCGCCGCAAAGTATAGCGAGAAAGCGGAGATAATACTTATTTCCTACGCTATCGGCGCCGAGCCTGCGCGTGTAGTTGACGTGGCCAACGGTGAACCTATGCCGGATGATCTCTACGCCGCATTAAGCGACAAAACCGGAGAATACTGCGCCCT
>JBGUUB010000048.1:0-2580 GCA_045133355.1 Acutalibacteraceae bacterium | reverse complement strand
AGAAGATATTAACGGAATAAATTGTTATATTGTAATTCCGTCTGACAGGACAGTAAGCGGTATATTTAAACCGCAGTTAGAGTTGGGCACCACCGCTACCGCCTATACCCCATATGTACCCGATTTAACGGCGGTTAAGGTCACAAAATACGGCACTAATTTGATTGACGGTTTATTGAGGAGTAATTCCAGCATAGCTTCAGGTATAAATATACAATATTTACCTGATGAAGATTGCTATTTGCTTAATGGCACTTGCACCGACACGGTTGATGCGTACATTATATCCCACAATTTTCTTATTAATGACTATATTACTACAACCATTATTACTGTGTCAGGAAGTGTGGCTCTTAATGGCGGTTATGCTGTTTTTTATTCGGGATATAAAGATAGTGTTGATGGCACTACTTATAACTGGAGCGGACCTGACATTTCGTACAGTCATTCGGTTACAAGTTCTTCGCCAAGATTATATTTAAGTACGACTAAGTTCTACATTACAAAAGGCGTTGTCTTTGAAGATTTTAAAGTTAAAATACAAGTTGCAAAAGGCAAGAACGCAGCTGAATACGAACCTTTTATCGCTTCGAATGAGTACACACCAACCGCAGACGGCATAGTAAACGGCGTTACAAGCCTTTACCCGAACACAACCCTTATGACGGATACGGACGGCGTAATAATTAACTGTGAATACAACAGAGATATAAACAAAGCGTTTGCGGCTCTTGAGGCGGCAATAGCAACAAATAATAGTTAAGGAGAAATGATTTATGTATCAGATAATTAAAAATGTAATTGAGCGCGGCAGTTATGATTTGACCGCAATACTTCAAAAGGTAAACACTTTATGGGTAAACGGAAACATCACGGACGAGCAGTATGATGAACTGTTAGGGCTTGCAAGGAGCGGAGCACAACCTAAAGACAGCGTTGATATTATCGCAAGGCTCAATGATTTAGAGAGCCGTGTCCGTGCGCTTGAAAGCAATACACAAATCGAAACCCCGACAGAGGAATATCCTGAATTTGTTGTAGGTAAATGGTATTATAACGGCGACAAATGCTCATTCGGCGGTAAGAATTATACTTGCACAGCACCTACAGGCACAGTCTGCGTATGGTCTCCGACTGTTTATCCCGCTTATTGGGAAGAAGTTTAAGAGATTAACGGACGGCGGGGGAGGTGACGGAATGACTGAAGCAATAATATCTGCAGGGGCGGCGGTGGTTGTGGGTTTACTTTCGCTTGTGGGCGTGATGATTTCAAACAACCGCGCCAACAGCAAAATGCAGAACGATATAAAAACCGCTCAGGCGGTGACCGATGAGCGTATAAGCGAGCTTACAAGAGAGGTTCGTATGCACAATGACTTTGCACGGCGAATACCTGTTATCGAGGAGCAGTTAAAGGTTGCGAATCACCGCGTCGCAGACCTTGAAGAATTACATAAACCGAATAATTAGGAGGACATGATATTATGAAATTTGCATTAAACGCAGGACACGGGTACAACACGCCCGGAAAAAGGTGCTTGAAAGCTCTCGACCCTAACGAAACACGCGAATACATACTAAACAAGCGTATATGCGACAAGGTACAGGATATTCTCAAGGAGTATTCGGGCATAGAAATTTTGAGAATAGACGACGGTTCGGAGTTATCTGTAAGCGCAAGGGCGAAAAAAGCCAACGCTTGGAAGGCTGATTATTACATAGCCGTACATCATAATGCAGGGCTTAACGGCAAGCAGGGCGGAGGTATTGAGGTATATACATATCTTACCGTAGACCAAAAGACGCTTGACCTTCAAAAGGCCGTATATGACAGCCTGATAGCGCATACAGGGCTTAAGGGTAACCGTTCGAATCCTTTAAGAAAAGCCGACCTCGGCGAGTGCAGAGAAACGGCTATGCCCGCTGTACTGATTGAAAACGGCTTTATGGACAGCCCCGCCGATACGCCTTTAATTCTTACCGAAGACTATGCCGATAAATCTGCCGCGGCTATTGCGGAGGTAATAATTAAAATGGCAGGGGCTAAGAAGGCAGAGGAATCAACACCTGCACCGACCCCTGCACCTGCACCGTCAACACCGAAATCGGGAATTAACACGGCTGTTTTAGAGTGGCAGAAAGCCGCGATGGCAGACGGCTATAAATTCCCGAAATACGGCGCAGACGGCAAGTGGGGAGCAGAGTGCGAGAGTGTGGCGAAAGCTGCAATCTGCAAACAGCGCCTGACATATACCAATAAAAACCTGACTAAAATCATTCAGAAAAAGGTGGGCGTAACGGCAGACGGACTGTTTGGACTGAAAACAAAGGCAGCGGTGAGGGAATATCAGCGTTCAAAGGGACTCACCGCCGACGGAGTTGTGGGTATAAATACTTGGAAAAAAATTCTCGGTGTATAATTTAAGGAGGAATACATATGAAAATTTCAGCAAATGCAAAAAAATGGCTTAAGGCGGCGGGCACCCGCGCGGTTAAAACCGTAGCACAGACCGCTGTAGCGACCATAGGCACCTCAGCTATTCTTTCCGCTGTGGACTGGAAAGTCGTAATCTCCGCCTC
>JBGUUB010000047.1:0-19816 GCA_045133355.1 Acutalibacteraceae bacterium | reverse complement strand
ATCAATCTGCGGTATGAATACCACGGTTACACCGGCACGGAGAAATGGGCGATTGTAACAGAACTGGCGGAAGAAGAATTGTGGGTTAAATACCCTGATGTTATCCGTCGGTACACTCCGTTCATTCTGCTTTCTATGGCTCAGGGCGAAGTGATTGACGAGTCATACAGAAACAACGATAAGTACGAAAAGCGAGCAAAAAGAACAATCGATGTGTACGGATACCGTATGATGGCTCATTATAACAGAAGTCAAATGCTTTTAGATATTATTCCGCCCTTTGCCTCTTACGGGCTTTGTACCTCTATTCATATGCCCTTATCCTTAGGCCTTTCCGTAACACTAATTCCAAAGTTCAATCCCGATGAGTTCGGTGACTTAATAATAAAGTACAAGCCGAACTATGTTATGGGTGTTCCGAGCTTTTGGCTGAATCTTTTGAACAATACAAAGTTCGATAATTTTGATTTATCTTTTCTGGTATGTGCTGCATGCGGAGGAGATTCTATGAATGAAACTGCCGAGAAAGCAATGAATGATTTTTTTGCTACACATAATGCGCATATAACGGTCGATAAAGGCTATGGCATGTCGGAAATGAGTGCAACTGCCGTTTCGTGTTACGGAGATATAAATAAACTCGGCAGCGTTGGAATTCCTATGGCTTGTAATAACGCCTGTATTGTAGATCCTGATACAAATGAAGAATTGATGTACGGTTTGCAAGGAGAAATATGTTTATCAGGACCCGGAATAATGCTTGGATATTACAAAAATGAAGAATTAACCGAAAAAACCGTCAAGCGGCATTCAGACGGTCTAATGTGGCTTCATACAGGAGATTTGGGGCATATTTCAAAAGATGGATTCTTATATCACGACGGCAGAATTAAGCGTATGATTGTCAGGTATGACGGATTTAAAATTTACCCCGAAGCTGTCGAAAAAGTGATAACCGAAAACAAAGCAATTTCAAATTGTGCCGTTGTAAAAAAAGACATTGCCGAATTAGGCATCGTGGCTATTGCTTTTTTGACTATGGAGAGAAGTCAAACTGAAAATAAAGAAACTATTATAAAAGAAATTGACAACAGTTGCAGAAACAATCTCCCCGAAAGAGCTGTCCCTTATAAATATATTTTTATTGATGAATTACCGATAACAAGTATGGGCAAGGTCGATTACCGTGCACTTGAAAAAGAAGCAGAGAAATTATAAGGAGAGAAAAACATTATGCCAACAGAAAAGAATAAGAATCAATTTAAAAACAAAGCAAATGAATCAAAAACCTCTATTGTTGCAACAACTCTAATTTTTATATCTATAATGATAATTCTGTCAGTAAATACATTCTGCACATTGTCCATATGTCGACCTGATCTAATAAATAAAATTGTACCAACGTCTTCTAATGATGTCGACAACTCACACACATATTTATCAGATGCTGAGAAAATAGAATCTTCTTTACTTGCTAACGGTCTTTCAATAATTGGTATTTCTGTGGCAGTATGGGCAAGCCTTAGTATTGCTAATTCAATTAATAAAAAGGACTTTGAAAAAACTAAGAGCCGTATGTCAGTTGCAGAAAAAGATATAGCAAAATTAGAGAAAATAATTGCACCACTAAAGGATGAAGCAAGTGGTATAAAAAACACGATGAGAGATTTGTTTTTGGAAGAATTACTGAAAATGCCAAGTATAGATATACCTTCGAAATATTTTTACCAATGTTTTTCTGAAATTGATATATCGGATGATATTGTTTCTTTTTTAACTAAAATCGAACAAACATTTTATCAAGTTTATACTTTACATGATTCTCCAAAGGAAACAAAACCGCAATTATTAAAAAAAGCAAAAGACGGTATTTTATTAATTGATAAAGCTAAAGAAATAAGTAATCGTCTCAATTGTAATAGTAAAGAGAAAGATTTATTATTTTTATATTTTAAACAACGAAGAGCTGAATTTACATTTTATAAAGGATATGAAAATAACGGATATAATAATTTCTTTGATGCATTAAAGGAATATGAAGGATTGGTGCAAGATTTTGGGTGTTCTCCCATGCCAGAGCAAAATGTTGATTTTATTATTCCAGCACTTACTGATCATGTTATAATTTATCGTAATCTAAAGATTTACTTAGGTAAAGCAATAATCCACTACTTAATATATTCAATGATAAGTAAGAGTTTTCTCCTATCTTTATCTGTTTTTCTATACAGTTTTCAATAATGTTAATGTTATCATTTTATTTTTCATTAAACATATTATCTTTCCCAATATGAACGGGAACACTTGATAGATGAGTTTGTATGGCGATTGAACCGTGATTTATTTACCACGGGCGAACTGATTACACCTAATGTTGTTCATTATACGGGACGGGGAGTGCAGTTATGGTTTCATATTGAAAGCACATCTGCAAAATTACTTTTTCTGTATCATAAAGCGATTGACTATATCGCAATTATAATACGGAAATTTAATTATAGCAGTTTCTCATAAGGTTTATCTTGAGAAAAGCTTCTCCTTGTTGCGCAACAGCATATAAACTCTTGAAAAAAGAAAGCAAAAAGCACGGCAATTCTAAAAAGAACTGCCGTGCTTTTGTTCAGATTCAATTATTTCTTACCGCTTGCGGCAAGCTTTTTTGCTTTATGTCTTTTCCAAATTACCCAAAGAGGTCCTGCGATGAAGAGGGAGGAAACGCCGCCCGAAACAATACCGAACGCCATCGGAATTGCAAAGGAGCGAAGTGTGGAAAGACCGAAAAGCTCAGAAACCACAACTATAGTCACAACTGCGATAAAGGTTGTAAGTGATGTTACAAAGTTCCTCAGCTTAACCATATTTATGCTCTTGTTTACAAGCTCGCCGATTTCCATATCGGGATTAGTACGCTCGTTTTCACGCACGCGGTCATACATAACTATTGTGTCGTTAAGCGAATAACCGAGAATAGTGAGCACTACTGCAATATAGTTTGAATCTATCTGAAGCTTGAAGAAGACGCATACAAAGAAGGTTACAAGCAGGTCGAAAACCAATGCACAAAGCGCGGTGAGCGCCGCGGAGATGCCGCCGATGCGTCTGAAACGAATTCCGACATAGATTATAACCAAAAGTGCGGTTATAAGAACGGCAACAAGGCTTTTTGCGAAGAATGTACCCGCGATTGTCGGGCTTACCGAGTTCGAATTGTAGAGTAAAATCTCATTGTCGGCAAATTTTTCTTCGAGTGCCTTTGTCAGCTCCTCCTGCGTTTCGGCAGAGATGGAGTCTTTACCGACAAGGCTTATCTCAAAGGTTTTTGTATCGCCTGCAAGTGCTGTGCTTTTTGCAACGGTGAAGGAATTATCAATTACACCCTTTACGGTTGATTCAATATCGCTGTCGGCGATATCTCCCGTATAGGAGTATGCAATTTTTGTACCGCCTTTAAAGTTAATATCCAAGTTAACTCCGAACGATGGAATAAAGGCAAAAACAAGTCCCGCAAGGAAGATAACCGCATAGACAAGCACGACTTTTTTGAAGGCTTTGTTAAAATCAATGTTAAAATTACGCATTTTTCTTACCTCCGTAAAGCCAGGGCTTTCTTAAGAACTTAAGCTGAGAAACACTCTTGAGCATTAGCTTGGAAGCAAGAAGTCCCATTATGAAGTTGAAGATTACACCCACAAGCAGGGTATATCCGAAGGAGTAAATCGAGCCTGTTATGGATGAGCCTAAAAGTGACATTATGGGTGAGAAGATTTTTGCAACAAAGCTGTCCGGCGTGCCGAACGCTCCCATAAGCACAAGCGATACTATAACTATTGTTACATTACCGTCAACAATCGCGCTGAGTGCGTTTTTAAAGCCGCTGTCGATAGCGCCGTCAATGGTTTTACCCTTTTTGAATTCGTCCCTGATACGCTCGGATGCGATAACATTACAGTCAACGCCGACGCCTATTGAAAGTATAATACCGGCTATACCGGGGATTGTAAGGGTAAAGCTGTCGGTATTCGGGAAGAAACCGGAGATACAGGCTATTGTACCTGCAAGCTGACCTAACAGAGCAATAGATGTAACCACGCCGTTTAAGCGGTAGCGCAGAATCATAAGCAGGCAGACAATTCCGAATGCGATAGAGCCCGCGATAAGCATAACCCTTAACGCGTCTGAGCCTAAGGACGGGGAAATTATCTGAAGCTTGCTGTCGTCAACCGTAAGCGCAAAGGGGAGAGAGCCGGCGTTAATCTTGTCGGCAAGCTCCTTTGCCTCTTCAGAGCCCGACATACCGTTTATATATGCCGTTCCGTCGGTAATTGCCTCGTTAACGGTCGGAGCGGAAATTTCCTGATCGTCCATCCAAATGGAAATCTTACTGCCGACAAGCTCTGCGGTAGCGGTGGCAAACTTTGATTTACCTGTGTTGGTAAAATAGAGGTATACTACATAATTACCGTTTTCGTCAACGCCCGCCTGAGCGCGTTCAATATCCTCAGCGCCGCTTAAAATTACATCTGCTTTGTCTTCGTTACGGCAGAAAGAGAGAAGCGCCGTTTCGCCCAACTCCTGTACGGCTGCGGCGGCGTCAAAATCGCTTTCGTCAGCCGCCCAAGGGAAGCGCACGATTATCTGGTGATTGTCGGAATCGGTGTAAACCTCGTAATCGGTGATGTTCTTGTTTACAAGACGGGTTTCGATAATCGCCTTTGCGGCGTCCATATCGTCATCAGTAATATCAACGCCCTCCTTATCAGGGGAGAACACGGCTTCAACGCCGCCGCGTATATCGATGCCCCAACGAATATCGTTAGCACCCTTTACATAAACTTTTCTGGTATCGCCGTAGTAGTTCTCAACCCCGAAAAAGGCGGTGTATGTAAGCGCCAAAATCAAAATGAGGACTACAAAAAATACCGGCTTGCCTGTTCTTTTGGACTTCATTGGCAAATCCTCCACTAAATGTGATTATTTATAAATTATACATAAAAATCGGCATAAAGTCAATCTTTATACATTAAAATATTACAACAACCGCTGAAAACGCGAAAATTATCCTTTCTCGACAAGCTTTTTTTCGAGTGCGGCATATCTGACCGCAACGCAAAGCACGGCCGAGGCTTTCTTAATTTCCTCAACAGAGGGGTAGGACGGGGCTATGCGGATGTTGGAATCATCGGGGTCTATGCCGTAGGGGTAGGTTGCTCCGGCGGGGGTTAAAATCATTCCCGCGTTGGCGCACAGCTGCTCAACACGCTTTGCACAGCCGTTCGGCACATAAAGGCTTATGAAATAACCGCCGCGCGGGTTTGTCCAGTGGGCTATACCTGTATCTTTAAGCTGAGCGTCAAGCTCGGCTAAAACAGCTTCAAATTTAGGACGCAGAATATCGGCGTGGCGCTTCATATGGCGCTTTATGTCGTCAGGGGTTTTAAACATTCTGGCGTGGCGAAGCTGATTGAGCTTGTCAGGTCCTATAGTCTGGTATTTCATACGGCTTTTAAGAAGCGCGACATTGTTGGGGCTTGCCGCCTCGACCGCAACGCCTGCGCCCGGGAAGGTGATTTTGGAGGTGGAGGTAAAGATTATCGGCAAATCGGGATTGCCTGCCTTTACGCACTCTTCATATATATTAAGGAGTGTGTCACCCTCGTCATAGAGGTCGTGCACAACATAGGCATTGTCCCAAAAAATGCGAAAATCGCCCGCCGCGGGTTTGAGGTGTGCTATTCGGCGCACTACCGCGTCTGAATAGGTTATTCCCTCGGGGTTGGAGTACTTAGGAACGCACCAGATTCCCTTTACGGAAGAATCCTTTACAAGCTCCTCAACCTCGTCCATATCGGGACCCTCCGCCGTCATCTTGACGGGGATAAGCTTAAAGCCGAAATATTCTGTTATCGCAAAGTGGCGGTCATAACCGGGGACGGGACAAAGAAATTTAAGCTCGCCCTGCTTTCCCCAAGGCTCGCCGCCCATACCGTGGGTCATAGCCTGAGCTATCGTATCGAACATCATATTAAGGGAGGAGTTGCCGCCCACAATAATCTGGTCGGGCTCAAGACCTAATATTTTAGCGAAAAGGTCTTTAAGCTCGGCAAGTCCGTCAAGTCCGCCGTAATTCCTGCAATCGATACCGCTGATATTCTTAAAGCCCGTATCGTTGCCGACGAGGTCGAACATCTCCTCGCTTAAATCCATATTGTCAAAACCGGGCTTTCCCCGTGACATATCAAGCGACAGATGCATAGCCCGGAGCTTTTCATACTCGCTCTTCACCTTGCTGAACTCTTCAGAGAGCTCCTCTTTACTCATTTTTAAATATTCGGACATAATCCGAGGCCTCCTTAAAAGCATCTTTTCATATAACCTATTAAATATAATACATTTCGCGACTTTTTTCAAGTGATTTATAGCTTTTTTAAGGAAAAAGTGCTTGACATAAACGGTTTACTATGTTATAATCTCGACTGTAAAGTTTTTTTCTTTACAGAAAAGGTGCTTATATGCCTAAGAATTTATATATTTCCGCTCTGCTTGATGTTTACGGCGCGGTTTTAAATGAAAAGCAAAGGGAGCTTTGCGAATATTATTATAATGAAGATTTGTCGCTTGCCGAGATTGCCGAGAATGTTGGCATTACCCGTCAGGGCGTGCGGGATTTGATAAAGCGCGCCGAGCAGACACTTACTTCGCTTGAGGAAAAATGCCGTTACTGCGAGCGTTTCTTAAAGCTGAAGGAGTTAAACGGCAAAGCCCGCGAAGGTGACAAAGCGGCGGCGGAAAAAATTTTCGATATTATTGATGAACTGTGAGGGTTGGCGCTATGGCGTTTGAAAATTTATCCGATAAGCTGTCGGGCGTGTTTAAGCGCCTGCGTTCAAAGGGAAAATTAAGCGAGGCGGATGTTAAAACCGCAATGCGCGAGGTAAGACTTGCGCTTCTTGAGGCGGATGTCAACTATAAGGTCGCAAAGGATTTTACAAATTCCGTTACCGAAAAGTGTATAGGCGAAAATGTAATGGAAAGCCTCACCGCGGCTCAGACGGTTATTAAAATTGTAAAAGAGGAGCTTACCGCCCTTATGGGCAGCGAGCAGGCGCGCCTTAAAATTTCAAATAAGCTGCCGACCGTCGTTATGATGTGCGGTCTTCAGGGTTCGGGTAAAACCACCCACTCCGCAAAGCTTGCAAAGTATTTAAAAAGTAAGGGGCACAGACCCTTGCTTGTCGCCTGCGATATATACCGCCCCGCCGCTATCGAGCAGTTAAAGGTTGTAGGTAAGGCTGTGGATACCCCCGTTTTTGAAATGGGGACGGAAAAGCCCGAGATAACGGCTAAAAAGGCGGTCGCCCACGCGCGGGATTACGGCTACGATTTTGTAATTTTAGATACCGCGGGCCGTCTGCACATAGATACCGAGCTTATGGACGAGTTAAAGCGTGTGACCGAGGCGGTCGAAGTGACCGACATACTGCTCGTTATCGACTCTATGGTGGGTCAGGACGCGGTGAATATCGCCAAAGCCTTTAACGATATTCTGGAAATTGACGGCGTTATTTTAACCAAGCTTGACGGCGATACAAGAGGCGGTGCGGCGCTCTCGGTAAGGGCGGTTACGGGCAAGCCGATTATGTTCACGGGCGTCGGTGAAAAGCTTGAGGATTTAGACGAGTTTCACCCCGACCGTATGGCGTCGAGAATCCTTGGAATGGGCGATGTATTATCTCTTATAGAGCGTGTTGAATCCGAGCTTGACGAAAAAAAGGCGGAGGAAGCCGCCAAAAAGCTTCAGGAAAACAAGTTCGATATGAACGACCTGCTCGACCAGTTCCGGCAGATAAAAAAGATGGGCCCCCTTAAAAATGTTCTTTCGATGCTCCCGGGTATGGAGAAGCAGCTGCGGGACGTCGATATTGACGACCGCCAGATGCTAAGGATTGAGGCGGTTATAACCTCAATGACCAAAAAGGAGCGGGCAAAGCCCGATATAATAAACGCTTCCAGAAGAAAACGCATTGCGGCGGGAGCGGGCGTTAAGGTAGAGGATGTAAATAAGCTTCTCCGCCAGTATGAACAGATGAAAAAAATGTTCAAGCAGATGAATACGAAGGGCGGCAAGCGCAATCTTATGCGCGGTATGCGTATGCCGGGCGGTCCAAAGGGCTTAGGTTTTTAAAGATTAACTCTTTTAAAAATATATATTCTTATATGGAGGTGTATTATTGTGGCAGTTAAAATCAGACTTCGCCGTATGGGCGCTAAAAGAGCTCCTTTTTACCGTGTTGTTGTAGCTGATTCAAGGTATCCGCGCGACGGTCGTTTCATCGAGGAAATCGGCACCTACGATCCTACTAAGGATCCCGCAGCCGTTAACATCGACGCTGAAAAGGCTAAGAAGTGGATCTCCAACGGAGCTCAGCCTACCGATACCGTTAAGGCTTTACTTAAGAAAAACGGTGTGCTTTAATAAACTAAGCGAGGTAAAACAATGAAAGAGCTTCTTACAGCTATCGTCTCGGGACTTGTTGAAGAGCCTGAGAAGGTAACCGTTACTGTTGACGAGCCCAACGAGGAGGGCGTTGTTTACTATCATATCCATGTTGCGGAGGATGATATGGGACGCGTCATCGGCAAGCAGGGCAGAATTGCTAAGGCAATTCGCGTTGTAATGCGCGCCGCCGCCAACAGGAACAACGAAAAAATATCGGTCGAAATCGACTGATAAATGACCGGACTGTCAGTCCGGTCCAAATCTTAGCTTATACCCCCGTTTGGGGGTATTTATATATAATTAATTTTCGGAGGAACTATGATAAAAAAATATCTTGAAACCGGAAAAATTGTCGGAACGCACGGAATAAGGGGTATGGTGCGGGTTCAGGCGTGGTCGGATTCGGGTGAATTCCTCACCAATTTTAAGCGCTTTTTTCTGTCGCCTGACGGTGAAAATGAGCTTAAAGCCTTAAAAATTCAGCCACACGGCGGCGTTGTACTTGCCGCCTTTAAGGGGATAGACACCGTAGAACAGGCAGAGTCTCTTCGCGGCAAAACGCTTTATATCAGCCGTGACGATATTACGCTTCCCGAGGGCAGATTTTTTATTGACGACCTTATAGGGTGCAGCGTATTCGACGCGGACAGCGGCGAAAAATACGGTATCATTTCCGATGTTTCTCAGACCGGCGCCAATGATGTGTGGCACATAAAATCGGGCGATAAGGAGTACCTATTACCCGCTATAGACGAGGTTATAGTCTCTGTTGCCCCTGAAAATGAAAGGCTTGAAATCCGACCGATGAAAGGAATTTTCGATGATGAGGATTGACATAATGACCCTCTTTCCCGAAATGTGCGAGGCGGTTATGAGCGAAAGTATAATCGGCAGGGCAAGGAAGGCGGGCAAGGTCGAGATTGTTGTTACAAATATCCGTGACTTTTCGGGCAACAAGCACAACAAGGTTGACGATATGCCCTATGGCGGCGGAATGGGAATGATAATGGCGGCAGATCCGATTTATAACTGCTATAAAAGCCTTTATAACGAGGGCGAGCCCAAGCCGCACCTTGTTTATATGTCCCCAAAAGGAAAAACCTTTAACCAACAAAAAGCGGTGGAGCTGTCTAAACTTGACCGCTTGGTACTGTTGTGCGGTCATTATGAGGGTATTGACGAGCGGGTTATTGAGGAAATTGTGGACGAGGAAATTTCTATAGGAGATTTTGTACTAACGGGCGGCGAGCTGCCCGCCCTTACCGTGGCGGACGCGGTATGCCGAATGTTGCCGGGTGTCCTGTCGGATGAGCTCTGTTTTGAGGAAGAAAGCCATTTTTCGGGATTCCTTGAGTACCCGCAGTACACAAGACCCGCCGTATGGCACGAAACCCAAGTACCCGAAGTATTGCTTTCGGGCAATCACGCGAAAATTGCCGAATGGCGTCGCATACAGTCGGTTTTAATAACCGCCGAGCGCCGTCCCGACCTTTTGTGCCCTGAAAGCCTTACAAAAGCGGATAAAAAAATGTTTCAAAAGAACGGAATACCGCTTCCCGACGGGATAAAAAAGTATTAAATGTTTGTTCACGATTTATTAACATATTAAAAATGCACAAATACGGCTTTTCAAAAGTAGAAATTGTTGGATAAATATTAGAACTTATTCACAAAAACTTGACGGGAGCATTAAATGTGGTATAATAACTATAGCTCAAGCATTAAACTGACATTAATCTTAAGGAGATTTTTATAATGTGTGTTAAAGATGTAGTTATTCAAAATCAGGTAGGTCTTCATGCTCGACCCGCAACCTTTTTTATTCAAAAAGCAAACGAGTATAAATCATCTATTTGGGTAGAGAAGGACGAAAGGAAGGTTAACGCTAAGAGCTTGCTCGGCGTTCTTTCACTCGGCATTGTCGGCGGCACAACAATCAAAATTATTGTTGATGGCTCAGACGAAAAGGAAGCGCTTGACGGTCTTGTTGCTTTAGTAGAATCAGGCTTTGCCGATTAAGGTGTTTTTAATGAAAGCCGATATTAAAAAAATTTTTAATATCGGCTTGTTTTTGTTGACTTTTTAAAATTTTCTGTTATAATAGTAAAAGTCTTCAGTTTAATATCCGGGTGTGGCGCAGCTGGTAGCGCGCTTGACTGGGGGTCAAGAGGCCGCAGGTTCAAGTCCTGTCACTCGGACCAATTTCCGACTTATCCTTGATAGGTCGGATTTTTCTTTTCGGCAGGAAAGTACTGCTTAAAACGCATTGCAATTCCTTTTGTTATAAGGACTTGCGGTGTTTTACTATGTTCCTTTTTTTATCTGTGTTCCGCATTTTCGGCAGTAAGTCCAAGGTCAAATGATTTTTTCGTGTTTTGGTACTTTTAGGGAACTTGCGGTACTTTTTCGAGGAACTCAAAACGGCATAAACAAAGGAATTGTTGACACTTGCAACATAATAAGGGAATTATTTAATGATAAAACCGTACTTGATACAATAAATCAGGTACGGTTTTTTGTGCTTTTAGGGAATTTTACTTGGAATAAATCACCTGACCAGAGCCACTATACAATTCCATAAATTTCCATTATAATCCAGAAAGGAGATTTTAAGATGAAAGGAGCAGTTATGTCAATAGATAAGAGCAAGCTAAAAGGCGAATACCTTAACGGTGCTTACAGCGACCTTGCTGAACTGATAGGAATCGACAATGTACTTAAAGTACACGCAAAATATCGAGGAACAAGCATTTTCTTTCCTTTGGAAATATTCAGCAGAGATTTCATAATAAGCCAAATAATAGACGAGTATGACGGACATAACATCCGCAGTCTTGCCACTAAGTATGGCTATACAGAAAAGTGGATTAGAAAAATACTTAAGGATAATATTGATAGTAATAAGTAGTTTAAGGGGAATTTGAAAATGATTTATATTATTGCAATTATCGCTGTTTTATGCGTTATAGCCTTTTTCTATAGTTTGATAAAAGGAATAGGTTTTTTCGCCGCATTAGGCAAAATACTTAAAGCTATTCTCAAAATGTTACTTTCATTAATAGCATTTTTCATTGATGATGCAGTGAAAACATCGTCAATTAAAGTGAATGAAGCTCTAAAAAAAGGAGGTTCATTTAAAGACGCCGAGGCTGAAGAGAGGTTTTATAAAGGTCAAGAATGTGCAAGTAATATTTCCAACAAAGCTCGTGAGTTTAAAGACAAACTATAATAAAACCATAAAGGAGAATAATTGTGAATACAAGAGGAAATCAAAAGAAAGAGCCTTACAGAATAGAATGGGTAGAGTATATGTGTAGGTATTGCGGAGCTAAATCTAATCGCCACGCAGGTAGTGGTTATCCTTCACCAGGAGCTTGTGGAAGAAGAAATGGCAAACCTCACATCTGGCGAATTAACAGAAGGTATTAACCTTGTATGTTAAATGTTTTTTATAAAAGAGGTGAAAGCGATGAACAGATATAAAGTTGAATTCAGATATTTCAACAAAAACAGTGCACCATGTAGCGGAACTCATGTAAGCACAACAGTTGTTGCGGAAACATCAGCTGATGCTCGTGCTATAATCGAATCAAAGTATTACAAAGTTCAGTGGAAAAGCATACAGAAAGTCTAATTACTGATAATGTTGTTTCCAAAATTTAGCCGTTGCCTTTTTGGATAACGGCTTTTGTTATTTTTAGGAGGCTTACAATGAAAGAAATGTGGTTTATTTTAGGCTTTGCCGTAACATTGGTTGCGGTAATCACAACAGACAAAGCATTAGAAAAGAAAGGTAGGTGCTAAAATGGGATATTTGGTTGCTTGTGCGGTGGCGAGTGCTAAGACAAAGATGTTTTTGTCGGGTGCTACTGCCGCAATAACCTTGCTTTGTACGGGAACAAGGTCGAGGCGAAGAAAATAATTGGGGGTTAAAGGGAGCAAAATTTCATTTCGCTCCACCCCCCTCTCCCCCCGTTTGTCAAAAAAGAAACTGTTTTTTAGGAGAGTGAATTTTGTATCTAATAACAAATAAAGAACACTTAGACGAAATACCTTTGAGCCTTAATGTGCTTAAAGGTATTCTGTCTTTTAGGCTAAGTGAATTTTTGAAAGAATATGAGGTTAAGGACATTGTTTCTTTCGGTGCATTTATCATTCTTGAAAGTAATACCGAAATCAACGATTTCAAATCTATGTTGTTGACCGAGCCTATAACCGCCGACAGCATAGAATGGGTTGAAACAGTTAAGACCGACACCAAAACATACTATAACATTTGCATTGTTCGGGATGATGTGTTTGCGGCAAATATTTTTGTCGATAAATCTATAATGGACGGCAATATACAAAAACTGATAGGAGGCTATATAAGTGAAAACAGTTAAAGCAACGGTACATACCGAGTTGGTGACCTCTGATGACAGAAAAAACACATACGAGGTCATAAAACAATTAGAGGGGGTGCAGGGGGAATGCGGTTACATAATTTCGTTATATCCCACTCGCAATGAGAAAAACATTTTTAACAGCGACTCTACGCTAAATCACCTTGTAGGGCATTTGACCGATTTAGGACTTAATGAATTACACATAATCAACTTATGTTCAAAGGTGGTTAACGGCAAAATGAGTGTTAGAGGTTTGCAGGTTGATACCGAGAATATGAAATACATTGATGGCATAATGGCAGATAAAAAGTTTCAGTCAAGCAAGTTCATTGTGGCTTGGGGAAACTCATTCCAAAGCTCAAAGGCTATAACAGAGTCAAAAGTAAAGGTTTTCAATATGTTCCTCAAGCACAATCCCAAAGGCAAGTTGTATCAACTTTGTTTGGTAGGCAAAAACTTGGAAAGTGATATAGTACCTCATCCACTCTATTTAGGCATAAACGGAGCAAATCTTAAATGGGGTTTAAAGGAATTTAAACTGCCAAAGAAGGATACTGTAAAATACGAAAAAAGCGAAAACTGAATGTTTAATGACGGCAATGTTGTTTGAGTACAACATTGCCGTGTGTTAGCTAAATCCTTGAAAAAAGCAGGTTTGTTAATTGCAGAGGGTAACGGACTAAGATACCGCTATACATTTGAAAAGCAAAGGGTTGATTGCTATCGTATTATATTAAGCGAGGAAGAGAGCAAGCCTTCTAATGCGGCAAAACCAATTTTAGATATATATAATTATATTGATGAAGGAGGTTTGGAATAATAATGTCAACAATTAGAAAAATTGTAGTTAAGGGAAAAGAAAAGTACCGTGTTTCGTATGAATTGCCACGCTATGTTGACGGGAAAAGACGGAAGACTACTAAAACTTTTCCCGTAGGAACTAAGCTGAGTGAGGTTAAGGAATTTCTTGCACAAAAGGAATTGGAAAGGAAACGAGGCTCTGAGCTGAGCCTCGAATACGACCTTACTTTTGATGAATTAGCAAAAATGTATTTTGATACTTATACTCAATTTTTGTCTCCCACTACACAGAAATACTATTTAAGTGCTTACAATAATTCTAAGCCTTATGGATTGAAGAATTATTTTGGCAATGCAAAGGTCAGAAATATTAAGGGAAGACATATTCAAGAGTATGTAAACACCTTGTGCAGTTATATATCACCTAAAAGCATTAAAAACTATATGATGTTGCTAAGGACTATATTTGATATAGCAGTACAAGAGAAAATCATTCAGCGTGAGGCTAACCCAATGCTGAATAAGATAAATAAGCCCAAACAGATAAAAAAGCCTGTCGAGGCTTATACTTTAGAAGAATTTAACCTAATACTCAAATTAGCCGATGATGACATAAACCCGACTATTAAGCTAATAATGAATTTAGCATTACTAACAGGTATTCGCAGAGGTGAACTTGGAGGATTGATGTGGAAAGATGTCAATTTTGACGAGGGATATATCTATATTCATCAAGCAAAGGTTGATGAAATCGGCGGTTATGTACTAAAAGAGCCTAAAACACAAGCAGGTATTAGAAAAATCTATGTGCCTCAAAGGTTGTTGAGTATACTTAAAGAAGCAGAACATCAATATAAACTCAACAAACTGAAATATGGTAAGGACTTTAAAGATGAGGGATTTGTGGTTTCAAAGCCTAACGGAGAAGGTTATTCCTTGTTTGGAATATCAAATAATTATCAAAGATTTATGAGCCGTCATACCGATGAAATTCGTTACCTGAAATTTCACGGATTGCGACACACCTATGCAAGCGTGATGATTGAGCAAGGTGAAAACCCTAAAACCGTTCAACACAATTTAGGTCATAGCGATGTTGCACTTACCCTACAAATATACAGTCACTCTTACGAATCGGCACAAAAACAAGCCGCAAAAAATCTTGACAACACCCTTGAGCGTATTTCAAAGATTGGTTAGAAACAGATAACTTCCTACTGTTTTAAATAATGGTAGGAAGTTGTTTGCCGATTTTTATGTGATTAAAATTTAAAATTTATCATAATTTTTAGTAGAAAGATAAAATTTAGGTTTACAAATTTGGAGTTTAATTCTTTATATATTGCGAAAAGAGGTGAAAATTGTTTTCTCGCTATTGCATTTAATCAAAAATTGGTATATAATGTTTCACAAAGAAAAAAGGAATTCGAAAATTATGGCTGTTAATACAATTCAATTTAAAAATGTTTGGCATATTAAATCTATTGTTTCGCAATTAACTTTTTTAAATAATCTTAAAAAAGGCGATACTGTAAATATAAAATTCGAATTTAATGCAACGACAATAATGCCGCAATACCTAGCTATCATTGTTTCAGCAATTAATAATGCTAAAGCAAAAGGAGTTAATATTGTCTACCCACAGTACAGTCATAAAAATTCAGGTCATAATATTAAGAGGCACTATAACAATTATGCTTCACGAATGAATTTTTATAAATTATTAGGTATTAAAAGTGTTGAAAAATTTAACAGAAAGAATTCCGACAATAATTTTATAGAAATTACACAAATGGATATTATAAGTGGCAAAGATAAACCTGATATGGATTTAGTTTCTGAAATAATAAAAATAATAAAAAAGCATTTTGATGTTGATGAAACAGTTTGGTCAACATTGAATTTTTGCTTATGGGAATTAGTGGATAACATCAAAAATCATTCTGGCTCAAATGCGAAGTATACATTAGTCGCACAATATTATCCCAAAAAGGAAGAAATACGCTTTTGTATAGCGGATAATGGGATTGGTATTCATCGAGCTTTAACAGAAACAGAAGGAAGTCGATACAAAAATTTAACACCGTATCAATCTATAAGTATGTGCACAAATAATAGTGTAACAGATGGTAAAGGTGCAGGATTCGGATTGTATGGTTACAAAAATTTTGTTAAAGCTAATCATGGTCAACTAATTATTTATTCAGGCAACTACTACCAAGAGGTAAAAGATGGAAAAACTATAATTTGCAATGGGGCTAACTGGCAAGGCACAATAATTTATAATGTTATTAAAACTAAAAACAAAGTAAATTACAATGATATATTTGATGGAAAAGTACCAACAACAGTCACAGAATGTGAAGAATGCATAAATAATTTATGGTAGAATATTTTAAGAAGAGGTAATTATGTTAATAAAGTTTAGAGAATTTGGAACTAGTTTAGGAACTAGAGAAATGGGCAACGAGTTGCGTATAAAAATCGAGGAAAAGTTTGACATCGAAGATAAAATCGAGTTTGACTTAACAGGAATTGATGTGATATCTCACTCATATGCTGATGAAGTGTTTGGCAAATTGATTAAAAGATATGGAATAGCTAGCTTTAAAAATAAAACCAGTTTTATAAAGCCAAATGATTTTGTTGCTAGCGTTATCATCAATGTGTTAAATGAATCGATTCAGCAGTGAGTGTCTTCTCACTACAATATAATAAATATTGATTCTCACATTAGGGAATTAGTAGGGAATTAAAATGGCGATTTACAGAATTTTAAAAAATCCTTATTCGATTTTTCGGGAAGGAAGTCTTATCAATTAGTAATCGTTGAAAATAGCTGTTTATGCGGTTTTCCCTACCTTCAAGTCCTGTCACTCGGACCATCGAACCGCTAAATCCTTTATTTAAAGGGTTTAGCGGTTTTCTTTATGCCTTTTGCTTCAACTCTTGGTTAGTTTAGAGTGCGCTTGATTTTTTGCAGAAAAATTAAGAACCAAGAGGTGTGCTATTATGGCAAAAATTAAGATTAAAAACACAGAAACAATCACAGAAGCATTTGAGAAATTCCTATTATCCAAAAGAGCACAAGGAATTGCAGATAAAACTGCGGTGACCTATTCACAACATTTTCACTCTATTGGAAAGCATTTAGACACAAATAAAGATATTTCATCATTAACTAATACAGATTTGGATTGTATCAAAGATTTATGAGCCGTCATACTGATGAGATTCGTTACCTGAAATTTCACGGATTACGACACACTTATGCAAGCGTGATGATTGAGCAAGGTGAAAACCCTAAAACCGTTCAACACAATTTAGGTCATAGCGATGTTGCACTTACCTTAAATATTTATGCTCACACCGTTCAAAAATCTAATGTTAAAGCCTTAAATCTTATGGCTGACTTGCTTAAGAAAGCAGAACCATAAAGAACACAACAAAGAACATAAGCACATTTGAGAAAAAAGAAAACCTCACAAACAGCCTATTAAGCCATTTGTAAGGTTCGGAAGATGGTGCGAGTGACGAGACTTGAACTCGTACGTCATTGACACACGCCCCTCAAACGTGCCTGTCTGCCTATTCCAGCACACTCGCATTTATCGTGCCTGATTATTATATCAAACCGAAGTCCGCTTGTCAACAAAAATTTTAAGAAAATTAAATTTCGCTTGAAAAATTTTTTAAAATCGTCTATAATTATACGGTCGAGCAGCAAATGCGTAAGTCCGGACGGGCTTACGCATTTGCTTTTTTAATTTTTGGAGGAACATTTATGGAACAAACGGAACAATCTTCATTTTTAGGCAGGGAAAAACTCGGAAAGCTTATGCTTAAATACTCTGTACCCTGCGTAATATCGCTTTTAGTCGCGGCACTTTATAATATCGTTGACCAGATATTTATTGCCAACGCCTCTTACTTAGGCTCTTACGGCAATGCCGCAAACACGGTGGTTTACCCGCTTACGGTAATTGCTCTTGCCGTGGCGGTTATGATAGGCGACGGCTGTTGCGCCTTTGTGAGTCTCTCGCTTGGCAAAAACAGACCCGAGGATGCACGCAAAAGCGTTGCAAATTCGGTTATGCTGTCTATTGCGGCGGGAATACTGCTTTGCGCGGTTTACCTTATTTTAAGCGACCCGATAATCACCCTTTTCGGCGGCAGGGTAAACAATGAAACCTTTGAACTTTCGAAAGAGTACTTTTTCTGGATTACACTTGGCATACCTTTTTATATGTTCGGTCAGGCGATGAACCCGATTATTCGTGCCGACGGCAATCCTAAATTCGCAATGATTTCCACGCTTGCGGGAGCGGCGGCTAACATAATTCTCGACCCGATAATGATTTTCATATTTAAGTGGGGTATGACGGGCGCGGCTGTCGCAACGGTTATCGGTCAGATTATCACCGCGCTCTTAGCGGTTTGGTATATATGCAATATGAAGCTTGCAAAGCCGCGCAAAAACGATTTTGCGCTTCACCGCGGTATCGTGGGGCGCACCCTTTCGCTCGGTATTTGCAGCTTCCTTTCCCAGTTTTCCTTAGTGCTTGCAATGGCGGCGATTAATAATATGATTAAGAAATACGGAGCTTTAGATCCTATTTTCGGACAGGCAGAGTATGCTCAGATACCTATGGCGGTGGTAGGAATCGTGATGAAATTCTTTCAGATTGTGATCTCCGCCTCGGTAGGTATGGCGGCGGGCTGTATTCCGATTGTGGGATACAATATGGGCGCGGGACTTAAGATGAGGGTTAAAGGCTTACTCACAAGACTGCTCGCCGCCGAGGGGATTTTGGGCTTTTTAGCCTTCCTTGCAGTGGAGCTGTTGCCGAGACAGCTTATTGCGATATTCGGCGCAAGTAACGAAAGCTTATATTATACCGAATTTGCAGTCAAGTGCTTCCGCATATATCTCTGTCTTGTGCTGCTTGCCTGTATAAACAAGGCAGCGTTTATATTTCTGCAGGCAATGGGCAAGGCTGTCGCCTCGACAGCGCTTTCTATGATAAGAGAGGTCGTGTTCGGCGTGGGCTTTGCAATACTGCTGCCGCTTCGTTTCGGACTTGACGGCGTGCTTTATTCAATGCCTGTGTCAGACCTTTTGACCGCCTTTGTTTCCGCTGTTGTCATAATTTCGGCATATAGGCAGTTAAGAAAATCGTCAGAGCATTTTAAAGAGAATTAGTATATATTATATATGTGTATGAAATGGGACAGGTGTGATGCCTGTCCCTTATGATTTTGGATAAGGTTTAATTTCGTCTGTAAGCCCAAGCAAATAATCAACACTGGTATTGTAATACTTCGCTAATTTTACAAGTACATCGGCAGTAAGGGAAAGCTTTCCTATCTCATAGCTTGAATAGGTTGTTTGGTGAACCCCAAGATATTTTGCAAGAGTTGATTGCTTAATATCTCTGTCTTCTCTCATCTCTTTTATACGGTTATACAATGTAATCACCCCATTTATCTTATTATGCTTTAAGCGAAATACACTTATTGACTTTTAAGTGTATTTCACTTAAAATACATGTGGGGGTAATAATATGATGATAGTTAAAGTGATTTGCAAAGAATGCTACAATAAAAAATACGGCGAGCTGCCTACGGTGGAATACGGGATGTTGTACCAAACGACAGATGAACAAATGGAATGTGAGGATTGCGGTAAAAAAGACTACCTTATATATACTACCGAACCTGTGAATCCGAAAAATTATAAGTTGAAATTCAAATAAAAACAGGAATTAAAGCTCTAATTTCACAAGATATAGTGTGTTTCGCCGCGGTTCGACAACAAGTGAAAATTTTTTTAAAAAAACTTTAAAAAAAGTGTTGACAACGGGGGAGGGTTGTGGTATTATAATCAGGCGCTCTGAAAAACAGGGTTGCGAACGGACCTTGAAAATTAAACAACGACGATAATAAGGACCCGACAATTCTTGAGAGAAATCGAGAGAAAAAGGTACTTTAAGTACGAAGGACAATACAAAGTCAGTATTGGAAAATGAGCAGAGAATGCTCTAAGATAGATTTGAGCACGAAAGTGTTTAGATATAATATTTTAGAGAGTTTGATCCTGGCTCAGGACGAACGCTGGCGGCGTGCCTAA
>JBGUUB010000046.1:0-2430 GCA_045133355.1 Acutalibacteraceae bacterium | reverse complement strand
TGGACCGCGCGGATCGTGAATCAGCGGAAGCGATTGTGAGTGAGTGGGAAGCCCGTACCGGGTTTACAATGGAATATGATGTGATTGATAAAATCGTTCAAAAAGACGTCAACAACTACGTCATGGTGACGGATAAAGGGTCCATCAAATGCAAAGGCGCCTATGTGTCAGACTTCAAAGGCGGCGGGTTTAAATCAAAAAACATCCCGATCGTTCATCAAGCGGTGGTGAAGCACCTCTTATACGGTGACAACGTGGAAAACATCATTTTAGGGGAAACGGATGTGACGCAATTCCAACTAATCGGAAAAGCGGGCCGCACGTATCACCAGGTTGTCCACGAATACAATGGCGACTTAGTGGAAATTCAACGCGTCAATCGCGTTTATGCGGCCCACGACGACAAGTACGGGATGATCTACAAAGTCAAAGTCAACGACCAGGGCGACGTCATCCGTAAGGATAAACTGGCAAATTGCCCGGCCCGATGTTTAATTGACAACGAAAACCAGGTGACCATCCAACAAATCGACCGTCAATTTTATATCGACCTGGCACAAAAACGCATCAACGATTTTAAGGGTATTAAAGCAAGACGCGCGAGGAAAGCGACCTAACGAAAAAGCGAAAAGAGGGATAAAAATGGAATTGACAGAACAACAAATGAAAATTCAATTTAACGAAAAAGTATTTGCGCTTCAACAGTATTTAGACCAATATCCATTCAGTAAAGATGGTTACAACGATATTCAAAAATACGAGTACGTGAAAGCGAATCAATACCGCAACGCGCTACGCCGCGGGGCGATTGAACATCGTTTACGTGTGAAAGTGAATATCGCAAATCGCATCCATGAGGATTTAGTGAAATCCGATAAAATGCACTTAACGACAATTCAAGGCTCAATCACGTTAGTCGATATTGACACAGGGTATGAGGAATCAACTTACATGATGGCTGACGGAGCGGATAACCTGGATAAAGGGATTTATAAGGCCATGACAATGTTTATTAAGTCATTCGTTCAAACGACGTTCTTAATTTCAGATGAAAACGACGACGATCCACAGGCGGGGACAACGAGCCCCGATCCTAAACCCGCTAAATTCGTCAACCAGGCGAAAAAGCGTGAAGAAGCGAAACAAGTCTTAAAAGAGGAAAAGAAAGCCAGCGCGGAAACGATTCAAACGTGCTTAGATTTGATTGAGTCGATTCGCACCGTGGAAGCCGAGTTTGGACAAACCGTTGAAGCTAAAATGAAAGAAACCGACGCCGCTGGAAACCCGGTCATTAGCGCTAAAATGGCAACTAAATATTTAATGAAATTAGAAGCTAAAGCGGATGAATTAGGGGTGATGTAACGTGTGGTGTTACGATGATGATAAGACGTGTATCATTTTAACCGGCGGGAAACCGCGTTCCGTTAAGAAAGTAACCGGGACGCGATTCGCTGGGGTGTTAGGCTTAAATCAATGGACGACGCCCTTTCAGATGTGGTGTGAGATTACGAAAGTCGCGCAACCCCCGTTTGAGGGAAACATCTACACGGAAGCCGGACAGATCATTGAACCTAAAGTCATTGATTGGGTGAAGCGTGAGATTAGCCCGCGCACGGTGTCGCCGGAAGAATTTTACGGTCGCCGCTACGAGGAAGTCAAATACGACTTTTATCCGAACCACCAACGGTTCGGTGGAATGTGGGATGCTAAAATCCTAAATGCGAAAGGACAAACCCGCTACATCGTGGAGATTAAAACCACCAAACGCGCGGAAGATTGGGTGGATCACGTCCCGTATTACTACTTATGCCAAGTGCTGCTTTATGCGTACTTAGAGGGCATCGAGGACGTCATCTTAACGTGTACGGTGTTAGAACCGGACGACTATAATCACCCGGAACGTTTCAACGTCACGGATGATAACACAACCTTTTGGACATTCAATACTAAAACCACTCAAATTCCATACGACGGCTTCTTATATACGATTGAAGAATTGATGGAGATTGTCAATGAATGGTATGATGCCTATGTGGAAACAGGAGTGTCACCCGCGTTTGATGAAGTTAAGGACGCGGAATATTTAGAGATTTTAAGAACCACGCACCCGGAGTACGACCACGACACGGATGAATTGATCCAGGAATTACATCATTTAGAGCACCAAGCGGAAACCTTAAAGCAGCAAAGTGGGTTAGCGCAACTTGAAAAGCGCATCGACCACTTGAAAAAAGGGGTTAAAAACCTCTTAATGCACGACATCGACGAGCAGACGACCATCGTTAAATACGGCGGTTATCAGTTGAAAAAGAGCGTCCGCAAAGTCATTGATAGCGACGCGCTAAAACACGATCAGTTATACGATCAATACGTGAAAGAAAGTGTGAGTTACACACTAACGAAAGCGAAAAACTAATTTAACGGAAATCG
>JBGUUB010000045.1:0-2217 GCA_045133355.1 Acutalibacteraceae bacterium | reverse complement strand
ACGTCCCGCTGCGGATAACGTCGAAAGATGTAGACAAAAAGTTGAATTTAAGTTGAATAAAAATTTAGTTTATGTAGTATAATAAAAGTGTAAATAAATTTAACTAGCGGAAAGCGGAAAGAGGGAATAAAAATGCAAATTGAATTCATTAACTACACTAAGGATTACACGGAAGAACAAAGCGTGTTTTACTTTGAGGATGTAACGGAAGCGATCGCGTGGCATGAGGATTATACAGAACAATATCCGGACGACGAAACGGGATGTACTTACTTTTCGGCGTATGGCGTGGAATTACCGGCAAGCATAGACGCAATGAAACAAATGGTAGAACTAGAAACAAAACGTGATGAATTGGACATGGAAGCAGCGGCCCAACTGATTAATTATGGATACGCGAACGACTTTGAAAGTGCATTTGAGGTGTTAGACGATCGCGGCTATTTCATCAGCGGCCACGGAAAGCTAGACGCGTTCGAAAACTATCTAGATGAAATTTGCTATTTAGATGGCGTGCCGGAACATCTACGCTGGTACATTGATACGGATGCGATCATGCGCGACTTTGAATTTGACGGATTAACCATTATCGAACTAAACGACGGCGACGACTTTCTATTTTTACACCATTAAACAACAAAGCAGCGGGACCCGTCCCGCTGCTGATAAATATAAAAACTATCGACTATCGGAAAGGATGAATAAAGCATGAATAAACGTGAGACAATGAATTTATTAAACTTATTAAACGCGGGGGAAATTGAAACGATTCGCGCGCTATTAGAAGCAAATCTAAAAGAGTTAAACACTAAAGACATGATCGGAAATAAATTTTTAACAGGGATCAAAGCCGCTAAAAAAGAACTGAAAAAAGCAGCTAAAACGCGCCCCGTGTTAGGATATAGCCACACTGAAAACGACATTCAATACATGACGGATAGTTTTTGGGCGCTGGCCTTATCTAAAGCCTATCACACGGATCTGATTGAGGATCACGGGAACAACCACGGGACATACCCGTGCGTAGAACAATTTATCCCGGAAGCAGCAAACGGCGAACGCGTGACGGTAACGCCGGACGACATCGCGAACACCTGGCAACCTGGCAATGATAAAAATAAATATATTGCCTTACCATATGGTCCAAGTGATTCCCTGGTATTTTTAAATGCGGACTACTGTAAAATGATCATGCAAATCATGGGCGACGGGGCGCGCTGGTATACGTATGGTCCACATCGTCCCGTATTAATTGAAAGCGAACGCGGGCGCGCGGTGATCGTTCCGGTTCGCTTCCCTGGGGACGTAGAAAAGGAATATAACAACCATATCAAAGCGCAACATGCGGGGGCGTGATAACGTGCGCCTATTATATTTTATTTATTGCTTTATGGTGGCACTGTTTAGCAGCGGGAAAAAATAACCCGCTGCTTTTTTTGTGTTTCAATTAAAGGATCACCGGCAGCAACCCGCGGCAACCCTGGGAACGTGCGCGCGGCGTTCCGGGACCGCTACTCAAGCGATTTAAAAGCGTGCTATTTTAAGGCGTTTTAAGGGCCTTATTTTTAGCCGGTAGATAGATGATAGCCGGCAGCCTTTAAAAGCCCGTAAACGCCCAGCAAATAGCGCGGCGCGGATTGATAGCGGATATAGTGCGGGCCATTACCGCCGGGACGCCTGGGGGCGTCCGTTATATTCAATATAACACTTATTATATTGAATATAATTTTTTAATATGGCAAACGATCCAGCAGCAAAGCCAGGAAGCAACCCAGCAGCAAAGCCAGGAAGCGGATCACCAGCAGCAAAGCCAGGAAGCGGATCACCAGCAGCAAAGCCAGGAAGCGGGAAGCCAGGAAGCAACCCAGCAGCAAAGCCAGGAAGCGGATCACCAGCAGCAAAGCCAGGAAGCGCCGCCCGCTGCGCCTGGGTCCTAGTTAATGCCGCGCCTGGGTCCTAGTTGAGTCCTAGTTGGCGTGAATCCTAGTTAAAAGTTGAATCCTAGTTGAATCCTAGTTTCTTTTTTGAAAACAAACGAAAAAAATACGAAAAATGGCTACCGTGTTAGTGTGTAAAGTGTGTAAGTGTGTAAAGGCGCCGTGGTCCTAGTTAAACATAATAAAAAGTACACGGCTCAACCGTGTACTTTTTCATTTGGGATGTTTAGAGTAAATATTTTAAAATTGAGTTTGAATATTGTTGCGCTAACTTCCTTCC
>JBGUUB010000044.1:0-20269 GCA_045133355.1 Acutalibacteraceae bacterium | reverse complement strand
GTTGTAATCGTGGAAGCCGAGGGGTTCGTGGCGAATAACCCGCTTATCAAGCTCAAAAACGCTTTCTTCCAGCCGCTTTTTAGAGCGCGGGTGGCAGGAATAAAGTATCGGCATATTGTACTTTTCTGCCATTTTATTAATTGCGGCAAATAAAGACAAAAAGTTTTTCTCGGTATCTATATTTTCCTCTCTGTGGGCAGACAGCAGAATATATTTACCCTTTTGCAAGCCTAATTTTTTGTGAATATCGCTTGCCTCTATCTCGGCTAAGTTTTCGTGTAATACTTCAGCCATAGGCGAGCCTGTAACATATGTGCGTTCCTTTGGCAGTCCGCACTCGGCAAGGTATCGCCGCGCGTGTTCGGAGTACGCCATATTAACATCCGAAATAATATCAACTATTCGGCGGTTGGTTTCCTCGGGCAGACACTCGTCCTTACAGCGGTTGCCCGCCTCCATATGGAAAATCGGGATATGCAGTCGCTTTGCCGCTATTGCCGAGAGGCAGGAGTTGGTGTCCCCTAAAATCAGCAGAGCGTCGGGCTTAATTTGGTTCATTAGCTTATACGAACAATTAATAATATTGCCGACGGTAGCCCCCAAATCATCTCCGACAGCATCCATATATACCTCGGGGTTTTCTAATTTCAAGTCCTTAAAAAACACTCCGTTAAGATTATAGTCATAGTTCTGACCAGTGTGTGCTAAAATACAGTCAAAGTATTTACGGCACTTGTTTATAACCTCCGCAAGGCGTATAATTTCGGGTCTTGTTCCTACTATAATTAACAGCTTTAGCTTGCCGTTATCCTTAAATTTTATATCGCTGTAATCGGTTTTAATTTGCATTGTTACACTTCCTCGTAAAATGTGTCGGGATTATTCGGGTTGAACTGCTCATTCGCCCACATAACCGTCACCAAATTTTCGGTTTCGGATAGATTTATAATATTATGGGTATATCCCGGGAGCATATGCACCGCTTTTATTTCTTCGCCGCTGACCTCAAAGCGCAGTACCTCATCGCTACCGATTTTGCGTTCTTCAATAAGTCCGTGACCCGAAACGACTATAAAGAACTCCCACTTTGAGTTATGCCAATGCTGACCCTTTGTGATACCGGGTTTTGAGATATTTACCGAAATCTGACCGCAGTTTTCGGTCTTTAAAAGCTCGGTAAAAGAGCCCCTGTTATCCACATTCATTTTAAGCGGAAACCTCACCTTTTCTTTGGGCAGATAGGAAAGATAGGTCGAATAAAGTTTTTTTGCAAAGGAATTTTCGGGAATTTCGGGAATTAAAAGGGTTTCGGGCTGTGCTTTAAAGCTTTCAAGCAAATCCGCTATTTCTCCGAGGGTTACTTTGTGAGTAACCGGCGCGGCGCAGTATTTTCCGTTCGTGCAAAGCACGGTTTCTACCCCGTCAAATTCGCAATGATGCTCTTTATTTTCGAGGGCGTCAAGCATTTCCGTGATTAAATCGTCTATGTAAAGGAGTTCCAATTCGGTCGAGCGGTCGTTTACCGTAATCGGCAAATCGTTTGCGGTATTGTAGCAAAAGGTCGCAACCGCGCTGTTGTAATTGGGTCTGCACCACTTGCCGAAAAGGTTGGGAAAGCGGTAAACAAGCACCCTTGCGCCCGTTTCGGCGGAGTAATTAAAGAACAGCTCCTCCCCTGCTTTTTTGCTTCTGCCATAGTCGCTGTCATACCTGCCGATAAGTGTCGCCTGAACAGAGCTTGCAAGCATTACGGGGCATTTATTGTTGTACCTTTTTAGGGTGTCAAGCAGCTCCTCCGCAAAGCCGAAATTGCCCTTAATAAATTCGGAACTATCCTTAGGTCGGTTTACGCCCGCTAAATTAAAGACAAAATCCGCTTTTTCACAGGCAGTATCCAATTCCTCCTTAGAAGAATCAATATCATAAAGATAAATTTCCTCAATTTTTAAATCAGGACGGGTTCTATCCTTACCGTCTCTTATATTCTTAAGCGCTTCGGTAAGGTTTTTCCCCACAAAGCCATTCGCACCTGTTATTAGTACATTCATTATAATCACTTTCCATTGTTATCTGTTTCAAATAGATGTAGCCTGTCATACAAACTTTTTCGCTGATTTGCCATAGGTATAAGCTTTATAAGCGAGCTTCTCTCACCTTTTGCCGTTCTTACAAGATAAAGCAGCGCGCGGTAGGAATCCAAAATTGGATATAACAGCGGACATTTTTTTACTACAGGAAACATTGCCGCCGTTGAGTGATGCAGAGTCCAAAAAAGATTTGAAAGCTTGCCGCGGCTTGTTCCGCTCTTTCCGTGCTCGGAAATCATCATACCGCTTTTTGCCCGAACATTATCCTTTCTGCCGAAATTTCCGCCTGTCAATATATCTTTCATTACCTCTCTGCAAAGCTCTTCATCGGCAGACTTCGCCCATTCCGGACAGTTTATATGAAAGTAAAGTGCGGAAATTTTAGAAATGACCTTGGCGTATGTCAAAATACCGATTTTTCGGAACAAATCGAGCAACTCATTCCAAAAAAGCTTATCTTGCGTTTTTTGAAGATAGCACGCCCAGTCGCATATATGGCGGAGTCCCAGACCCTCTCCCAACATATGATGCTGCATATGAAGAAGAATTATTAGCCCGTGATAAATATCTTCGGGAACAGGAAAGCTCCAGCCGTCAAATTCGGCGGTTACGGAGTGTTTAACGGCGTCAGTCATAAATTCTCGGATTATCTCCCCTGCCTTGCCGTAAGGAATTCCCGCAATTTCAAAGTGCATTTCAAGATGCGCGTCGCCCTTTTTGAAAACCACATGGCAAATATGGTCTTTATTCCAATTCCGATAACCGTTTTTGCTTAGCATTTCTTCAATTTCTTCTCTGTGTGACGGGTCAATCAAAAAATCTATATCGCCGAGACTGCGTTCCCTTGGCTTAGGGTAATACGAAGCCGCCGCCATTCCCTTTAAAATCAAAAACGGGCGGTCTCCCATAATATTATTCAGCTGTTGCTCTTCAAACGCGGTACGGACATTTAGTGTATGAGCTGCGGCGGCAATATTTTCAAAGTCGGAATAGTTCGGGATGTAATCGCGGTACTTGACAACCGCCTCAGCCGCCATAAGCGCTACCGCCTGAGCTTTTGATTCTTTAAGCACTTCTGCCCAGTCTACGGATTTAAGTTCTTCTTCGCAAAGTTCTGACTTTCCGCTTATTTCTCCGGCTAAAAGCTCTATTAAAACCCTTTGTTCAAGAGTCGGCATAGTTTGAATTTCCTCATCTTTCCTTCTGTTTATTTAATTCGTCACGAATATATTGCAAAGACAAAAGCTTTTCTTTTACCTGCTCCACATTCAAAAGCTCGGTATTGTTTGAATTAAATTCCGTAAGCGGATTACGGTTTTCATCGCCCTTATTAAAATACTTATCGTAATTAAGTCCGCGCTTGTCCGCAGGGACACGGTAAAAATTACCCATATCGACCGCGTTTGCACATTCCTCGTTGGTAAGCAAGGTTTCGTACATTTTTTCGCCGTGGCGTATGCCTATTGTTTTAATGCTGTTTTTATCGCCACCGAACAGCTCGCAAACCGCCTCTGCCTGTGTTCTTATATCACAGGCCGGCGCCTTTTGAACAAGAATATCTCCGCTCTCACCGTGTTCAAACGCGAATAGAACAAGGTCTACCGCTTCATCAAGCGACATAATAAACCGTGTCATAGAGCCGTCTGTAATGGTTATCGGCTTACCGCTTCTTATCTGCTCTATCCAAAGCGGAATTACCGAGCCACGGGAACACATTACATTGCCATAACGGGTACAGCAAATTTTAGTTTTATCCGTTGTTCTTGATTTTGCAACAGCCACTCTTTCTTCTAAAGCCTTTGTAACACCCATAGCATTAACAGGATAAGCTGCCTTATCTGTAGATAAGCATATTACAGCCTTTACCCCTTCGTCAATCGCTGCAGTAAGTACATTATCCGTACCTATTACATTAGTTTTAACTGCTTCCATAGGAAAGAATTCGCAGGACGGCACCTGCTTTAAAGCCGCCGCGTGGAATATGTAATCTACCCCGTGCATAGCGTTTTTTACGCTCGCAAGATCCCTTACATCGCCGATAAAGAACTTGATTTTATCTGCAACCTCGGGCATTTTCGCCTGAAATTCGTGCCGCATATCGTCCTGCTTTTTCTCATCCCTTGAAAAAACTCGTATTTCTCCTATATCCGTTTTTAAAAATCGGTTAAGCACCGCGTTGCCAAATGAACCTGTACCACCGGTTATAAGTAAAGTTTTCCCTGTAAATTCACTCATTGTTTTTTCTTCCTTTCAATTTTCTAATTAAAATTCCAAATACTTCCTTATACAGTTTAATATTTATAATAATATTTATAAATAAATATACTGTTCCGCAGATAATAGAGCAAAATAAACCCGCTACTATAAATTTTCCCCAACTATTTATTACTATATCATTTATCATAGAGATATAAACAATAATAGCAAACATAACAAAATTAACAGTATACAATTTTGCCGTTGGCATAATAGATGTTTTTAAAATCACATGATTGGCATATAATAATGTGTCTATTAGCCTATATGTTAACGCCACTCCTGTGCCGATTAATACTCCTCTTATACCCAATTTCGAAACCAGAACAACAGATATCGCAAGGTTTAATCCTGCCTCCAAAAAAGTTCTGTTCATAGTTTGTTTTGCGTGAAAAGAAAAATTAATCAGGCATAACGAAGTACCTTTACATGTTGCCAATAATCCGTTTACACAAAATAAAATTGGTAATAAATAATCAATATAATTGATATCTGTTACTGAACTGGTATATATTTTTATAAAAGGAATTGTCAGCAACACTGCAACTGAAAAAAGAGAAAATGCAATGGTTACAATAATGCTTTCATAAATCCTGTGAACTTTAACATATCTCTCACGATTGGAATTATACTCCTGACCAAGTATAAACTGCGTGCTGCCTGTTATTGTCGACATAACGGTACTCAGTGAATTAAAAACCAACATATAAACAGTATACACACTTGCAACTTTTAAATCGCAGAAAAACGATAAAAGCATAATATCGGTGCATGAGAATATTAAATTACTGATTTGTTGCCAAAAAAACGCATTTCGCTGTTTAATTGCCTTATTGTTAGGCGATATTTTTTTATTGATCCATTTATATGTCCTTTTGAAGTAAAAATAATATACTCCTATTTGCATTATATTTATAATTGCGTAAACCAATTGCAAAATGACGATATTTGTTCCACACATCAATAAAACAATTTTAGCCATTTGTGAACTTATATGAAATACCAATGTGATATTACTGTTTACATAATTTTTACCCTCTGCCAACAATAAAGGTCGCATTGCGGCTGTAAAGCAGAAATTAATTACATTAGAAACACCGAATAGCAAAAAATAAATACTCATTTCAATCTTGCTAAGTGATGTATTAATAAATAATGGCACAATTATCGAAGATGTCAAAACCGCAATCGCGTAGTAACGCGCAATTTTCATATAATATTTTTGCGCGGCATTTATTACCGAAGAGATTTCTTCTTTATTGTTGCTTGCAACCGGAGCATATAAAGCCTGGACAACCGCTGTAGACAGTCCTGCTTCTAAAAGCCCAATATATGCATACACCTGACTTACCATCGTCATATATCCATTAGTTTCAGAACCGTAATTTGTCAAGGTTAATTTTGGAATAATAAATCCCAAGATCATTATTACTCCTTGTGACACAAGCGCAGCAATAAGATTGTATATACTTCTTTTGGCTTTCATAATATCCTCGTTAAATCAGCGATCTGATAATATTGATTCTGTTTTTTATCCCGCGCCATAGGTTTCGCTTACGCGGAGTTCCTGCGGCAAGCCAATCTTCATGAAAACCTCTTTTGGAAGTATCGATATTTAAATTGTACTTATTAAACAAAGGTAAAAACGAATCTTTATGCCATCTTCCTTTATAAAGCACTCCGCCCATATCATAAGAAAATACTTTCGGAGCCCCGTCAATCAAAGTATAAAAAGCATCCGGGTATCGTGACGCGCGCATAGAACCGTATTTTTCAAATTCCCATGGATTTTCGTGTGGTCTAATATACTCAATCAACCGTTCTCTGCGCCAAAGTGCGGCCTGACAGTTTAATTTATATTCCGCTTTTTTCGGTCTTCTTTCAAAGCGTTCAAGACGGTTATCCTTAATGTTCTCACCGTGAGTCCTTTGGAAAGAAATATTAGCTATATCTTTGTTTTCGCGCATCCAATTTAAGCATTTATTAAAATGTTCTGTATCAACAGGCGCGTCAAGCCAAAAATCATCTAAAAAGAAAAGAACATACTCTGTATTTATTCTTTTTAAATGTTCTAAAAGCCGTCTTGACCAACTAACTTTTTGCCCTTCATTATACAAATTAAAGGTTTCAATTTTTCTACCGTGAAATGAGTAGCTTTTGCTTTCGGTATTAAGAATAATAGGCATATCAAAATCAGGCCACTCGGCAAAAAGGCAGGTAAAAAAGCCTTCCCAGAGGTCTTCGCCGCCGTCATAGCTTGAAACAAGCAATGTGCAATCATTATTCATAGTTTTTTTCCTCGTTTCATTTTTATGATTAACCTAATCGCAAGGTCGGAAAAGGTTGTTTTTTTTAGGTGCTTCATAATAAGGTGTTCTATATTAAATTCATTATTTTCACGCAACTCCGATTCAAAGTTTTGCATTTCCGTCCTCTCTCCGAAATTCCAAGCATTACGGTAGAATGAAGTTCTGAAAAACTTTCTGTTTAAATTTAAATACTTTGATGTGTCATCATTTATTACTTCAAGCGTATCCTCAACTAAGCTTTTTAGTGTTTTTAAATGTCCTTTGTTCTTTTCATAAGTATTAATCGAATGTGAATGACTGTTAGGGTGAATTACATAGCCGAATAAATATTCATCCAAATAACGGCACGGATAATAAAATACCATTGGCAAAAGCATTTGTATATTTTGTCCCGCACTACTTATCGGAATTTTTCGTTCGGGGTTTGCTTTGTCAAAGCAGGACATTCTGACCATATAACACCCCGGACACCACGGCACATAAAAACTAACAAAATCCTCCATATAAGTAGTTCTATTCATCTTTGAAATCGGCGCTATGCTCTTAGTAAGATCATTCTCATTATAAACATATCCGTTGCTTCGGACTATTCCGCAGTTTGGGTGCTCGTCAAGATATTTAGCCCTTTTTATTATACTTTCAGGGAGCAGAAAATCGTCAGGATCGGGCCAAATTAAGTATTCACCCGTAACTTCCTTGATACCGAGTGCTACAGCCGAAGCCTGACCGCCGTTTTCCTTGAAAATGTATTTTAATTCGATATTATTTTCAGTAAGCCTATCCCTATAACTGTCTATGACCTCAGCGGTATTGTCGGTAGAACCATCGTTTACCAGAATCAGCTCTATCGGCGAATAGTTTTGGGCAATTATAGAATCAAGATATTTCGGAAGATATTTAGCCACATTATAACAAGGAGATAATATAGATACTTTCTTCATTTATACTTACTCTACTTTCTTATTTTCGTCATACGCGCAACTTTTCTGCGTATTTTTGAGACAATGCTGTCTCCGCAATATCTATCAACCAATTTTTCTATGGAATTATTGTCGAGCGATTTGAAAAATTCCTCTCTGAAAAGTGAATGATGTGCAGACCTTAAGTATGACGGATTATCTGCCGTTGCAAAATCATAATCCGATTTTTCAAAGGAAACCTTATCGCTCAAGGAAGTAAATATTTCTTCTCCCTTTGCCGAATGAACCATAACAAGCGAAGTGCCCTTATTATCGTTAAACCTCGATTTTGTTTTCTCAATTCCCCAAAAATCCGCCAAAGTAATATCGCTTTGCCGACCGATTTGTTTGAAAGAGCACACACCGCACGCAGGTCTTAAATAAAGGTGCGCGAGGAATCCTCGCATATACAAGTCCTTTGTAAGGACTTGTATGTACTCCGTGCAATTTGAAAATTCGAATTGCACGGAGTACATTTTCCAGCCATATTTTTTATGTCTGAAAAATGTTCTCTGCGTCTTCGACGCAGCTTTCGCTTCGCGAAATTCCACATACTTTTCCCAAACCTTAGGAGACGGTACGCCGTGGCATATAAAGTCGGCAGTAATTAAATTTTCATATTCCTTGCCGAGATATGCCAATAAACCGCCTATCTGACAGGGCGTTCCTACAAACAGCACCTTTTTACCTGCTTCAAGCTGTTCTTTTGCCTCGCGGTATGTATTGCCGATTTCGCTTTGAACATATTTACTGCCGCGAAGCTCCAAAAGACCGTTTTTATCGCCGCACATTTTATGTACAACCTTTAAATGCTCCCCAAAACCCGCGCCGAAAACAACGCCGCAGTCCTCAATTACCTTTTCCGCCAATGCGGTGAAAAGCCCGCCCGAAGAACTATTTAATCGAGTTTCTTCGTTATTATTTACAGCGGCATATACCTTCGGTATCTGTTCCGTATCCTTATACTTATTTGCAACAGGGCAAATATTTCTGCACTTTCCGCAACTTACGCAAATGTTAAAATCAATTTCAGGATATTCAAAGCCCTCGCTGTCGGGTTTCATAGATATAGCATTAACAGGGCATATGTTCGCACAGGCAGAACAGCCCGAACAAATTTCCTTACAGCAAATATCAAACGGCTTTTCCGTATCGTTTTTTCCCGATATGTACTTTGCAACGGCATCAGAAAGCTGTTGTCTATATTCCGGTAAAAATGAATGAAGGCGTGCGCGAATTTCACTTTCTTTTTCCACAATTCCTTTAAATGCTTTTACAAGCTCATTCTTTTCGGTAAGTTCCGTATAAGGTATAACATATCCGTCATAAGTTCCAAACAAATCGGTTGCTATTCCCTTTGATTTTACCGAATATCCTATTACCAATGTGGGCACGCCGCTTGAGTAGGCGGCAATCGTGGCGTGTGTTCTAGCTCCCACAAAAAAGCGGCAATTTGAAATAATATATTTCAGCTGTTCGCAGTTGTATTCTTTATCTACTATAGAAACTCTTTCGCTGTTTATCTCGTTGTAAATCTTTTTGAGTATAGGATAATCGTTCCTGTTATTTTTTATACTGTAAACATGCGGAATCAGACAGACGGACATATCCGTGTTATCGAGTATATGTCTTATAAGTGTAATAACATTAGTGTATGCGTGAGGATTATCCTCGTTTACAGTCATTTCACTTACATTTATTCCTACAGTATTTTCTTTTTTAAAACCTGTCGGCAAATCAACCTTGCTCTTATTGAGGAAAAAAGCCGGATCGCATACTTTAGTAACACGGTTTTTATCGAGTCCCGCATTAATTAAAGCCTCATATGTGAGCTTTTCCCTTGCAAATATATACTCGTAGCTGTTTAAGTCTTCAAGGATTTCGCCTTTTATATTTTCTTCTTCAATAGAGCAGCACCAAAGAATATTTTTAATGCTGTTTTTCTTTGTGAATCTGTTAAGTGCTATGCTTGGTATCGGACGGCCGTAGCAATATGTATCTCCGCCGATATTTAGGCAAATATCATTCTTGTCTATTCTTGAAAATAACGGTTTTTGAAGAATACTCTGCCCTGCAACGGATTTTTTAAAGACCTTTCGAGTCAAGGCGCACAGATATCGATGAACAGTTGTTGGATAATTAGCATAAGGTATAACATTAATTCCTGTTTCCCGAACCATAGAAATATCCTGCCCAGGTGAAAATGTTGCTAAAAATATATCTCCGCCCCTTACGGGGAGAATTTTTGCCGTTGATCTGACGATAGCCTCACAGCCTCTGTTAACACTTCCCGTATTACCGCACAAAAAAATCTTTTTCATTACCTTCTCCAATCGTCTTTTAAAACCTTTGCCTTAGAGCAAGGGCCGTCATTAAACAAATCGTCTGCCCCTCCCGCGTTGATTACCTGTACGAGTTGTTTAAACCTTTCGGCGGCGGTTTTGGCATTCCACAAACAGGCAAGCGTTATGTAAGCGTTTTTGCCAAGCTCAGCGGTTTTTTCCTTATTATCAATTAAATATTTAACCTTTTTATATAGGTCTTCTATGTTGCCGCCGCGGTATATCAAGCCGTTTTTTCCGTCGTCAACTAAAAACGGGACAGAGCCTATCGCATGGCTTGCGACTACGGCACAGCCGCTGTTCATAGCCTCGTTTAAAACAGCGCCCCAGCCCTCATTACGGTCGCTTGTAAAAAGGAATATTGACGCCTCCTCCATATAACGCCGTACTTCTTCGGTAGTCTTTGAGCCTAATAAGTTAACGCAATCGCTTAGTCCTTTATCATTTACCATAGCTTCTAAGCCTTCCCTAAGTACGCCGTCACCTACAAGGTTAAGTTCAAAATCAACACCTGATTTATTTAATTTTTCGGCTATCTTTACCGCGTCGTCAGGATGCTTCCAGTCAAGCATTCGTCCGACCCATAGAAGCTTAATTTTGCCGCCTGATTTGTTATTTATCAGCGCATCAGCATCATATTTATTTGTTTCGGGAAAGTACCCCCACTTAAAGCATTTCTCCATAGGAAAACCCATTAATTTCAGGTCATACGGCAAATAGGCGCTTGCGCAAAGAACATACATTTCATTGTTTTTATAGCGTGCTATACGCTCATCTACGGCTTTGCGCGTTTTCGGAATAAATCTTCGCCATACGCCTTTTTTGAAAAAACGCTCAGAATAAAGAAAAGAAAGCTTATTTTCTTTCATTCGCATTTCAATCAATTCATTGGGACACGCTCCGAAAATAACTATATCTGCGTTAAGTATCAACTCTTTAATATGTTCGCGGTTTTCGGAATTCTCATAATGCCAAACGAATTCTGCGTCCTGCGCGGTTTGATAACCGATTCCGGTAGTTTTTTGCGTGGTAACAAGCTTAAAATCGTCAAAATGCTCACCAAAAGCCTCGCATAAAGCGTACTGATGATGATTCAACATATTCGTTACAAATATCAGATTCATAGCTTACCAAAACACCTCGTAACCGAAATTGTGCAGACGCCACCAAGCCAAAAACACCATTGCAATGACAAATAGCGGCTTTAGTATTTTTTTACTTTCTTCAGTAAAGGAATTGTCAATAATATGAGGCAATAGAATTAAAAGACTCGGAGTAAAATAAAGACTGATTCTTTCTAACACCAGCGCCTGATATCTAAGCGCATAAATTCCCGTTCCGATAGCCGTTAGGTGAAAAAATCCGTTCAAAGGTTGACTTAAATTATCGACACTTTTTTCTGTATTATTGGGTTTTTTATATCTATCCGACTGATAAAACATTACTACAACTATCGTAAGGCCTACTAAAACATTGATAATTCCGCCCAAACGATTGCCTCCGAAAGCGCCTTGATATTCCTTATCAAAAACTTCATTTCCGAGTGAAATTATACGCGGTACTCCCTGCGATAAAACTAATATTGCAATCAAGTCCAACAAAGCGTAAAGCTTGGTTAAGCCTATTTTCACAATCCAATAAACAGGTATAAACACTATTGCCGTTTGATGAATTGAAGCGGCTATAAAAACGCTAACAATAAAGGCGATGAATTTCTTTTTAAACGCATACTCCAAAGCAATTAAGCATATTGCTATTGCAAAGCTCTGCCTGAAGCCGGTTAAGTAAAACTGCATCAAGCCAAATGACATAAATCCTAAAACCGACAGCAAAACATCCTCAGAATATTTATAAATAAACCTTAAAGTAACGCCGATACAAAACGCCGCCTGAAAAAAGATTATAAACTGCGGCCATTTAATCACCCTTGCAATAAGCCAATTAAGTAATACATATCCTTCTTCCATAACTTCGGTATTTAAAAATGACCTGACGGAATCGGATTTTATAGCCCTTTCAAACAATCGGTAATAATTGTTTAAATCGCTTCCCTGATTAATTGTCGCGTTTCTGCACCCGAAAAAAGCAACTAAAAGAATTCCTGCAAATATCAAAAAATCCCGATTTGCTTTTTGTGAATCGTTCTTAAAAAATATTTCTTTGGATAAAAGCAATAAAATTGCTATTCCGAATATCAATATCCCCATAATTGCTCCTCTGCAATGTACTTAAATTTGCGTGAATTACTCAGCATTACAAATTTCATCAAATAATTCTATATACTTATTTATATTATTTTCCATATTAAAATTCAGTTCGACAAATTCGCGGCACTTAAGCCTTACAAAATCTCTTCCGTATTTATTATTTTTTTCAAGCATAGCCTTTACCGCATCGGTTACATCTGAGCTTTTTTCCATTACCACGCCCGTATATTCGGTCACAAATTCTGGGCAAGCCGTGGTATTATACACAACCAAAGGCGTTCCGCAAGCAAGCGCCTCGCCCGAAACAAGCCCGAAGGTTTCCTGTTTTGAAGGATTGAAAAATACATCTGCCGCACTGTATAGCTCCGCCAATTCCTCCTTGCTGTCCGTAAACGCAACAGTAATAACATTTGGCGGATATTCGGCGCTTTTCGGCTGATTTCCGACCAGCACCACCGCGGCTTCAGGTATTTCTTTAGCAATCTTCATCATTTCAGACTGTCCCTTATCGGGACTCCAGCCGACCGAAACACCAAGAATCATTGTCCTGCTTCCTATTCCGTATTTTTGTCTTATATTCGCACCGTTTCTTGGATAAAAAGTTTCAGCGTCTATCCAGTCATATATCATTCGTATGTCCGCTCTTTCTGAAAGCAGAGACCTTTTTGCTTCCCCTTCAATCCATTTTGAAGTAGCTATAACCGTAGTATGGACATAATCTAAAACATCACAATTAATTTTATACTTTTTCTCAGCCGCTTTTCCGAATTTACCGCATTGACGGCAGCCTGTCAGCCATTTATCGCACCCGCTTGCCGTGTAATGGTAGCAACCGCCTGTCATAAACCAGCAGTCGTGCAGGTCTAAAACAACATTGATATTCATTTGTTTAAGACCTGTTAAAAGTATGGGTACATTAAGATAATTAGAATGAAGATTATGGGTAAGAACAATGTCAGGTTTAAGCTCAGCGATTTTTTTTAGAAGCGAGCGTGTGGCCAATGTCGAATGACAGCCCTGCATTTTGTCAATCCGATACGCTAAAGCGTGAAGCTTGTGGTCAAGCGTATTTCCGATTCTGAAGACATTGGGATCGTTTGATATATCGGTATTTTCGGTTGCATAAGCTACATAGCTTTCAATACCTTTAGACTGAAAATACTTATGCATTTCCATTACTATACGGCCCGTACTCTTAGTTTTATAAACTGCATTAATTTGCAATATCCGCATAAATTGTTTTCCATCCTATCTTGAATTTGATTTTTTTGATAAAATCAAATTAACCGTGGTTAAAATCATTAAATATTGTAATTCTATTTCTCATTGATAATATTCCTTTTTATTGTTAATCCTGTCATCTCCGGGCATACAAACCGACTGTCCTTCTGTGGGGGCGGAATTTTTAATCGAATACGCAAATTCTTTTATTCTAACGCCGTATTCTTCTCCGCAAATGATTTCAGGCGAAAATGCCGTTATGTAAAACCCGACATTCATACTGTTGTTATCATCATCATAAAAGCGACCGACCTTATTTAAAAAAGCCGCTCCCGACAAAACACCTGACATAATATCTATAAGCATTGATATTGAATACCCCTTAAAGCCTGCCATAGGCTGAACTAAGCCCTGTATTCCCTCGTCGGGGTCGTTTGTGGGTTTTCCGTTTTTATCAAGCGCCCAACCGTCGGGAAGAGGCTTATTTGCCGCCTTGTATTCCTTAAATTTTGACTTTGCAACAACGCTGGTTGCCATATCTACTATGATAGGGTCGCTGTCGGGTATAGGGATAACCACCGAAAACGGATTTGTTCCGAGCATTTTTTCCTTTCCGCCGACAGGCGCCATCTGTGCGGGACTGTTTGAACAGATAAAAGCGATCAAACCTTTTTCTGCAACTTTAAGCGAATAGTAAAATGCGGGACCGAAGGTGTTGTTATTTCGGCTGAAAACGGTAAAAACCCCGTTTTCCTTTGCTTTTCGGACTGCATAATCCATACAGTAATCCGCCGAAACAGGGCCTATTGCGTTATCACCGTCAATCACGGCAAAGGAGGGCGTTTCGCGAAGTATCTTAAACTCAGGATTAAGGTTATATCCGCCTCTCTTAAGCCTTTCAATATGGGCAGGCAAAACGGCACAGCCGTGGCTTGTCACTCCGTATAAATCGGCGGTTACAAAGCAATCCGCAACAATTTCAGCCTGCAAACCGTCAAGACCGTTTTCGGTTAAGGCCTTAATAGATTTGCTTTTTTCTTTTTCAAAATTAAAACCGTTCATTTCAAATCCTTTTTATACGCACTGATAAAGGTATCGACAAAAACTTTCTTAATATCTTCTTCGTTATGATTTTTCTTGCCGGTATCAAACGCTTTTTTTGAATATTCGCTTATCAATGTCGGATTGCTGATAAGCTCTGTCAGCCGGTTTTCAATTTCATCATACTCGTTTGCGATAACTGCGCAGTCGTTATCCCGTAAATAAATTATCGGCGCTATCGTTTTATCGCCGATGGCAAAAATGCATTTGCCGTTTTTTAAATAATCGGTAAGCTTTGTGGAAAATGAGAGTCTGGCGTCAAACCTATGATTTTTTTCGAGCGATTCCGCAAACACTACAATATCAGCCGATTGCTGAATTGCGTCAACCTCGCTTTTAGGAACAGCCCCTTTAAAGTGACAGCCGTTTGAGTTAAGATAATTCATTGTCTTTTCGTCTAATACCGTTGTAGAATAAATATCGAAAACTACCTTTTCGCCGTATTTGTTTATATTTGCCATCGCTTTTGAAATTTTCACAAGCGAGTTTGCCCTGCCGATAAGCAGATTGCCTGTATAAACCATTTTAATGGGGCTTGAAATCTTCCTTTCTTCGTACTCCCTGCCCTCAAAGTTAATTCCTTTGGTTAAAACAACGCTGTGCGTTCCGAAGCAGCGGTCGGTTTCCTCTGCCTCGGTTTTTGTTATGGTAAACATCTCGTTGCAATTAACCGCCAATTTCTTAACCGTTTTTCTTAGTATAAAACGGTGTAAAAGTGCGAGCGGGTTATTGCCGCAGAGCTTATATGTATAGTTATCGTCGGCAAGATAGCAAACATAGGGTTTAGGAAACTTTTTTATTATGTATAACTGTATCCATCCCATATAGCAGACGGGATAAATAGGTACAAAATACACATCGGGATTTTCTTCACGAATAAAATCATCTAAAGCCTTTGTTTTCCATTTTCCGAGGGACCAGACTAATTCCCTTGCCAAAGTCATAAGCCATGATTTCTTTTTGTGAGCCTTTGTGTATAATGCTTTTTCCGCCTCAATTGCTTTTTGAGTGTTTGAATCTGCCGAAGCGCCGTTTTCCACCCTGCATCCGACGGCTTTTCTTGTGTATACGCTTCTTATCACTTCATTTTCGGAAATGCGGAAAAAGCTGTTACATACAGGGGTGTCGGGCAAATCTGATTTAGTATAAATCTGCGCTACCCGTTCGGGGTCATAATATTTAAAAAGGTCGGTCTGTGTATGTATTCCGCTGTCGCTTCTCCAAGTGCTCAGAGATATTGACAAAACCTTAGGGAGTTTTTCTTGTTCCATTTAACTTCCTCATTAATGCTTAATTTTATCTAAAATTTTCAAAGCCGAAACCGTTAAATTAAACCCGAAAATACGGTAAATTTTTGCAATCGCTTGCGGTCTTTTGCTCATACCGTATTTGAGCAGCCAATCAAGCTCTATAATACGGCTTTTATACTTTTTCTTATCCAAGTCTTTTAATCGTGCATATACAACAAGCAGATTGCTGTAATATTTAGCAAGCGAACCCAAAAGAGCTACTTTCAAATCTTCGTCAGGGGTATCGCCTTTAATTCGGGAAGACCATTTCTCAAGTACATATATAAAATCCGTAAGATTTTTCAGCTTATGAGTTGAGGTTATGGAACCCGCCCTCTGTCTGTATGCAATAAACGGTTCATCGATAAACTCAATACTTTTAGAATTGAATATAATATGGTAGTTCCATTCCATATCCTCACCTAAAAGACCAACTTCAAAGGAGATATTATTCTCCGTAATAATCTCTCTTTTAATAGCTTTAATCCAAGCCATTCCGTAAAAAGCGTCCCCCTTGACTAATGCTGTGATCTTATCTGCATATGTCACCTTGCCGACAGCGTCTTTATATGAGTACGAACACTCGCCAAAGGTTTTATTGTCGTCATAATATTTTTGATATTTATAAAAAATTAAATCGGGAGATAAATCTGCTTTTGCAGATATTTTTTCAAGAAAATCATTTCTGACTATAAAATCATCGCTGTCAATATAAACTATATAATCTCCTTTGGCGATATTTGTACCTGCGTTTCTTGCGTCTGACAAGCCGCCGTTCTTTTTATGTAAAACACGGATTCGCCTGTCTGTCTGTGCAAGCTTATCACACAGTTCGGGACTGCCGTCTCTTGAGCCGTCATCAACCAAAATGATTTCATAATCACTGAATGTTTGCTTTAAAATGCTGTTAACACATTCCTTAAGATATTTTTCAACATTATATATCGGCAGGATTATACTAAACCGCATATTCAATCCTCTCCTTATTTTCAACGCCCATAATATCGTTAAGATCGCACAATATATTGTTAAGCATAATCGGGCGGTCAAAATACTTTTCGGCTCTTTTTCTACCCTCGGCCGCAACGCTTTCTCTTAAATCGGCGTTGTTAAGCATAAGCTCCATTTTTTCCGCCAAATCGCGGGAATCTTTTACTTTAGCCAGTATACCTGAAACCCCGTTTTCAACCACCTCAGAAGGTCCCGGCACATTGGTAGTAATTATCGGCAGGCTCATACCCATAGCCTCCTGTAAAACCTTACCGAACCCCTCTCTGTATGTAGGGTGGGTTAAAACATCAAACACAGACATATAACGGTAAACCTGATCGGCAGGGACATTCCCTGTTAAAATAATATGGGAATTATTCTGAGCTGTACTCATATTATCCTCGCTTATCGGATTTGCGTCATCAATCATTCCCACTAAAGAAAGATAGATATTGTCATACTTCTTTTGAAGCTCGCAAAACGCCTCTATCAGCTCATTAATGCCCTTATCGGCATTAATTCTCCCCACATAACCGAAGACAAAGCCGTCTTGAGGAATATTGTATTTATTTCTCAGTTCTAAGCGTGCTTCATTACGGTTGAATGAATCACACTCCTTTAAATCAACCCCAATCGTTCCGCCTATACCCACAACAGAAATTTTCTCTTTAGAGCAAAGCTTTTCATCAATAGCAAATTGCATATTCATAGGACTCTGCGCCCTGACGGCAGTTGAAAATTTACAGGTGATTTTCTCGACCAACCGAAAAATCTTCCGCTTAACTCCCGTAAAAGAGACATAGCGCAGCCCGCACTGACTGTAAACACGCGTTTTAATACCTGCTAAAAAACCCGCTATAGAAGCATAAAGCGATACATTAGGTGAGGTGTAATATATCAAATCAAACTTATTATTCTTAAATATCTTTATAAGCTTAAAGGGCACCGTAAGCAAATCCTTAAGGCTTGCTCCGCGGCTCATAGAAATACTTACACAGGTTGCATAGTCGCTGTTTCTGTCTTTGAATCCGTCCTCCATATCACAGATAAGGGTGACCTCATAACCGTTTTGGGCTAAATTCCTCATAGAGTCAACAATAAACCAATCCATTGTTTTTGATATTGTTGTTAACGCACATATTTTAATCGGCGGTTTCATTCATATGCATCCTCACATTGTTTTTACTATTTCATTTGTAAGTCTTATGACTTCGCGCCTGTTTTCTTCAAGCTCCTGTAAACTTAAATTTGAAATTTCTTTTTCAGTATTTCTTATCCTCAGTATTTCTTTTTCAAAAATATCCTTAATTTCATATGCGTTTTCAATTTTATTTGCGTTGCAAAAGCTTCTTGAAAGAATAGCACGCGTAGAGCCTATTCGGTAATGCTCCTTAATTATGTATTCTGCGGGTAATGTACCGTATCCGATTCTTGCAATTCCCCCAAAGCCGAAAGGCTTTTGGCTTTTCTTAATATCATCGCATATTTTATCAACAGTTCCGTCCGCCAACAGCTCAAACATAAATTTTTTTTGATATGCAAGGTGAAGGTCGTTTAAGCCTATATGAATTTCATCAACCTCGGGAAAACTGACAGTTTCTTTCATAATACCGCAAGCCTCCGGAGTTTCGGCAAGCAGTTGAGTTTTAACTCTGCCACCCACCATTTTCAAGAACTTTTCTATTTCGGCAACAGAACGGTACATCGGAAGCATAACAAGGTCAGCGCCTGCTTCTATTACAGAATTAATTTCATAATCCGAGCCCGAAAATTCCGAAGTTTTTTCGTGCATGGGATTTACTCTGACCATAAGCTCGGCATTTTTAAGAACCTTTTTAATTTTTATAATATCCGAAACCGTATGATGCGATTTTACGGTATCCAAGCCTTGCTGTCTGTCTTCTTTGCCAATGTATTCAAGGTCAATAAAAATTCTGTCAACGCCCGTCTCGTCTGCTATTTCAGCGACTTCAGTCCTATTGGTTATATACATTAATTTAAGCGGCATTGTTAGCTCCTTTATTTTCTGCCAATTTCAACGGTTTCCTTTTTCAACTCGCCCGTTCCGCCCTCGACTACTCCGTCGCCTCTCAAAGCACCGATAGCAGTACCGAAAAAGCAACGGCAATCAAACAAAAAGCTCATTTTTTCAATATATTCGCCGTCTAACCTTGCTTTATCCTCGATTTCAAGCTCATCTCTTCCGCAAATCTGCGCCCAGCCGGACAAGCCGGGTCTAACATCGTTTGCCCCGTATTTGTCCCGTTCTTCAATTAAATCATCTTGATTCCAAAGGGCGGGTCTCGGCCCAATGACGCTCATATCACCCTTTAGAATATTCCAAAGCTGCGGTATTTCATCGAGCGAGCTTTTTCGCAAAAATCTGCCGACCCTTGTTATGTACTGTTCGGGATTTTCTAACATATGGGTAGGCGTATCGTGCGGAGTAGTCATTTTCATCGAGCGAAATTTGTATAATTTAAAAATTTTTTCATTCTTACCAACCCGTTTTTGTGAAAAGAACACAGGACCGGGGTCGTCAATTACTATTGCTATAATAATTATCAAATACAGCCAAGAAGCTAATATAAGACCTGCAAGGGAGAGTATTATATCTATGCATCTTTTTACGCATTGCTTATACATATGAATCACCACTCATTTTAAGCATAATTTAAAACCGATAAAGGCTTCACCTGTATCGGTTTTATTTATTACAACGGTTTTGCCGTTTGTATATTCAGCTTATTAAGGGCAGAATTATAGACTCTATCAGTACAGTTATAAAAAGCAACAAACATATATACTCCCCCTACTCCTTATTAAGCTTGTAAAAATACACGCTATTATACCACAGTAACAATCATCTCATACTTAAGATTTTACCACATAAATCATATATTGTCAACCGAAAAGGGCATTAGCTGCAATAAAATCAGGTGATAAAAATCCGGAGTAAGTTTTAAAAAAATTTACATCACGAAAATTCTTCAAGAGTAATTTCTGTTCCGTTGCCGAAATAATAACTATTATTACTTGAAAAAGAAAAGAATTTAATTTCCTCATTTCTAAAGTCTTCTGTGGCATCGAAAACATTACTTAAGCCTGAATACATAAGAGTAGTTCTGCTTGTTCTAAGAACAGTTAAACCCAATAAAGATGTTATGAAACCGTTTTTTGTCCTGATTAATTCAATTTTGGCACCGATTATACTAACATTTGCAGAACTTGCTGATGTATTAAATAAAAAACCGTTCCCTCCGTCATATTTTCCTACCGGCCCGCAATATTCAACTTTTGAACCTTTGTTAGAACCAAAGCTATCGGTTAAATATAAATATTTTGTGCTTGTTGTTCTAGGTACAGCTAATTGATTTGACGCAAATACAAATCGCTGTGATTTTGTATTATTGGTATTAATCTTAATTGATGAAACTCCTGCATTCCTCATTTCAAACGAAGTTCTGTCGGAAGATATACTTTTAAAATCAACAGGAAAGTTTTCCGT